>CAXTNK010000006.1:72132-72789 GCA_964245665.1 uncultured Acidobacteriaceae bacterium | reverse complement strand
ATGTGAAGAAGCCTGTGGTCGGCTTTATTGCGGGGCAGACGGCTCCTCCGGGACGCCGGATGGGCCACGCAGGCGCCATCATTTCAGGCGGCCAGGGAACAGCTGCGGACAAGATGAAGGCGTTGACGGCGGCTGGGATTCACGTAGTACAGTCGCCTGCTGAAATCGGTGCAACACTGGCACGGGTCATCGGCAAAGCCTAACTTCGGTAATGAACGGCTTTGCTGGGCCAGTGCATCATAAACTGCATGACGTCGTTTCGCCGACTTGTGATACTGCTTGGAGCCCCGCTGCTGTCGACGGGGCTTCTCGCTGGTTGCGGCAGTATGCACGCCAATCCACACGACGCATTTATGGGCGATTCCCTCACCGAAGCCTGGACGCTGCCGACGGTCAACCTCGGCATCCACGGCCAGACGACGGCGCAGATGCTGGAGCGTTTTCCCCGCCAGGTGCCCCGCCATGGCTATACGACGGTCTTCATCCTTGGTGGTACCAACGACACGCTATTGCACGTTGATCCCCGGGTGACGATCGCAAATCTCGGCAAGATGGTTGACCTGGCCCAGGCAGCGAAGATCGAGCCTGTTCTATCTGAAATTCCGCCGATTTATCTCGAGGATGGCGCTTACTCTGCCGCCGTCGACGTGCTGAACG
>CAXTNK010000006.1:27281-72122 GCA_964245665.1 uncultured Acidobacteriaceae bacterium | reverse complement strand
TCAACTCGCCGCTGACCGCAACCTGAAGCTGGTGAATTATTACGCCGCGCTCGATGGCCATCCCAATTTGGAGAGCGATGGCGTCCACATGAAGCGCCGCGGCTACATGATGATGGACATCGCCCTCATGCGCACCAAATCACCCTTCTAGCATTTGCCATGCAGGCGACTGCGACCTTGCCGCTTATCCTTCCGTTGGCAGAGGGGGGATGGAATTCCTGTATTCGCATGGGCTCGTGGCATGGTTAAGTCGCTGCGTAGCACGGCGCCTTATCCTCACACTCCGGTCGACGCGCCACCACATCTTGTCATCCCGACCGGAGGGAAGTGTAGTCGAGGGATCTGCATTTTCTTGGCAGTGTAAAGAACCATCCGCGCTCGCAGCATACGCAACAGGTAAACTGGACAAAAGAATTATTCAGGAGAAATATGTCGCAACGTACGTTCAGCATTATCAAGCCAGACGCAGTGCGCAAGGGTTTTGCCCTCGCCATTCTCTCGGAGTTGGAAAAGGCCGGTTTCAAAGTCGCCGGTATCAAGAAGCTTTCACTATCTAAGAAGCAGGCCGAGGGTTTTTACCATGTGCATAGTGCACGCCCGTTCTTTGATTCGCTCACCACGTTCATGTCTTCCGGCTCCATCATCGCGCTGGTGCTGGAAAAGGAAAACGCCATTGCCGACCTGCGCAAACTGATGGGCGCGACCAATCCCTCGAATGCGGAAGACGGCACCATCCGAAAGAAGTTTGCCGGCTCGATTGAAGAGAATGCTATCCACGGCTCCGACGCCGAAGACACCGCTGCATTCGAAATCGGCTTTTTCTTTGCCGGCCTCGACTTGGTCTAGTACCGGCCGTACTGACGAACGTGCCTCCGGCACAAACGCTGAAAAGCCTCGCGAAAGCGGGGCTTTTTATCGCATTGAGCAAGTGAAAAACAGCCCCAACCTTCGTCGACTCCATGACCCTTCTCGTACCAGGCGGTGCCCAAGTCCGCTAAGCTTGTAATGGCATGGCTACGGGACAGAATTCTCATTATCTCTCTACGTTGGAACACCGGATTGCACCACTGCGCGTACGGCTTGCGAGTCATCCGCTGTATGGTTCGATCCAATCGCTTGAAGCGCTGCACATCTTCATGGAAGCGCACGTTTTTGCCGTATGGGATTTTATGTCCCTCTTGAAGACGCTCCAGCGCGGCCTCACCTGCGTTGATCTTCTGTGGGTGCCGACTGAGAATGGGGAGACACGCCGGCTCATCAACGAGATCGTGCTCGGCGAAGAGAGCGATGTTTACGAAGGCCGGGCCATGAGCCACTTCGAGCTGTATCTCGAAGCAATGCACGCCTGCAATGCCGATACGCGGCCGATGATGCAGGTGCTCCAGGCAGTGCGCCAGGGCATCGCGGTAAAGAGTGCCATTGCCCATGCTCCTGATGTGGCGCGCGTCTTTATCGAGCAGACATTTGCGCTGATCGAAAATGGTCAGTCGCAGTTACATAAAGTCGCCGCCGCATTTACCTTCGGGCGTGAAGACCTGATTCCGGATATGTTTCGAGGGTTTGTGCGAGACCTGGACCGCGAACTCGCAGGGCGGCTTGCACTCTTCGTCTGGTATCTGGAACGACATATTGAAGTGGATGGGGAAGAGCACGGGCCCATGGCGTTGCGCATGGTTTCTTCGCTATGCGGAGAAGACCAGCAACGCTGGCGCGAAGCAACCGATGCAGCAGAATCTGCCCTGATGGCACGGCTTGCTTTGTGGGATGGGATCCTGGATCGGATCGCCTTGCTTCAAACAAATCAGGCTTCCTTGTTGCAGCGGGCGTAAGTCTGGACCCCGGTCTCAAGAGCGAGACCCGGAGCACCCTTGTTCGTGTCAAGCCAGCAAAAAGAAACGGCACAGACATTGTCTGCGCCGTTTGTTTTCGCAGCATCCCGTAGCCTATTTGAAGGTATAGGTCGCGCCGATGGTGAACTGAAACGAATTGTTATCGAAACCTGGGGCCGGGTTCGTCAGGTAGTTGTCGATGACCCCGGTATTGAAGCCCAGGTTTTTGTAGACCGGGAAGATCAGGGCAGCAGTAAAATCCGCCGAGAATGGCCGTCCCGGGTCTGGATAGGCAGCACTGGTCGAGGCACTGTTGAATGCAGGCGTAACGACGCCGGTTTCATTCAGAGCCAGGCCATGTGGCAATTTACGCATGTACATCTCGGCAAAGTCCATACCGATCAGGTTATTGTCCGGGGTCGAAGCGACCGGCGCGAGCGATGGCGTAAACTCCTGCCGTTCGTAGTGCAGATCGGTCTTCACATCCAGTTCCTGCCTGGCGGACTTGAGCACGGTGTAACCGAATCCGCCGCCGAAGATGTACTGCAGCGCCAGGCCCTGTGAGTAGTTGTGGTCGGTGCTGGCGTAGCCGAGATAGTAGAAACGGGTCGAGAGATACTCGTCGCGTTCCAGGTCACCGTGAATGATGTCAGTCTTCACGCTGCTGTAGGTGGTGCCGAGCGAAGGATTAGCCTTTTGCGTCTGCAATCCGTAGATAGCAGATGCGTCGAGGATCGTCTTGTTGCGTGGCGAAATCCATGCGGCATTCGGTACGGTACGCACCAGGGTCAGCGCGCCATTAAAGGTATTGGCCGTCTGGGTAGCCTGCACTTCTGAAATGCCAAGTGTGAATGCGCCAGTATAGCCCTGGGCGAACCCTGGCTCGTGATAGACGGTCTTCTCGAAGCTCGGCGCGTCAACCAGGGCAGCCGTGTCGCTGGTTGAAACAGTAGTGGTGCCGGTCGGCGTCGTGACATTTATATTCTTGTCGCTGATTGCGACTGTGCCCTCAGGAACGTTGGCTGGCGGCGTTTTGCGGCTGACTTTCTGCCCATTCTTGATGATGGCGAACTTCTCCATTGCATCGATGGTCTTGATCTTGTCCCACGTAATGGTAAGGTCGCCAGCCATGTCGCTGTGGAAGGTGACGCCGGTATTGGTAGCGCCGACGAGCTTCCCCTTGATGCTGTCACCGTTGGCGAATACCAGGGTGTCCGGGGTCGCGTTGTCAGCGGCGCGGGCGGCGCTCGGCGTCGACAGGATGCCGAATCCGAGTAGGGACAGGCAGAGCAGGGAAGCGAGACCCTGGCTGCGTGTGGAAGCGGGGAAGTGGCTCTCCGGCAAAGGAGTGGCCAGATGTTTACATGTCAAGATGTGAACTCCGTTTTGGATTTTGCACAGCGCCAAAATGGGCCGCGAAGGCCCGTTGCCAGGCAATGAAGAACAGTAGCGCCTGATATCGGGGCCTGGAATTGCCCGGCCGGCGCGGAGAGGCACGACTCAGGTCTGCCGAAATTCTAAACTAACCCGCTATGACTTTCGTGGGAATTCATGAAGAGAATGTGAGACTTGCGCTCATGAGCGAAGCGCTGTTTGTTACATATCGACCGGGATAGTGTCTCGAAAGGTGGCCGTGAGGTATCACTGCACGTTCCATGAAAAAGCCCACAAGCACCGGTGGGCTTTGCCTGATTCTGCTGATTGATTTACTGGGAGCGCGGCTTGAATGCGCCCTTGGGGAATTTGAGGCGATAGACGATGCCGACCGAGATACCCAGTTCATTCTGTGTATAACCGCCAAAGCGGGTGTAAACGTAGTCGGGCGAGATACGAAAGGCGAGCTGGGGGGAACGGTTCAGGTCAATCGAGCCTCCGAGTGCCATGGCAAAGGTCGCACCATTGTTGAACAGGCCAAGCGCGGCAGGCGGAACCGGTCCGCTTCCGGGAGGCGGCAGGGTGCCAAGTGCACTGTTGAAATCCCCATAAGCGCCACCGAAAAGGCCGTGGGCAGTTAGCGACGCTGGATGGCCGGACTTCACGCGGTAGGAGACGCCGCCCAGGCCATAGTGTTCCATGATGAACGGCCCCTTGATGCCATAGGGATTTACATGGACGCCAATGGTGCCATAATAGCCGCGCCCACTTGCCGTGACGCCAAGGCGTGAAGTCAGCCAGCGCGTACCCTGGATGTCAAAGCCGCCGAGCTGCGCACCTTCGATCAGGCTGGGGCCGGTATTGACATGCTGGTAGCCGATGCCGCCGTAGATGTCATATTTATTGTCGTAACGAACGTCAGCGAGAGTGAGATTGCGGTTGACGTTGGCGCCAGCGCGTTTTGGGGTGCAGATGCAAGCGCCAGAATGGTAACGGCGGTGGCCAGAAAGGCTACGGACGCGATCTTGCGGACCGCGGTAATGCTTGACTTTTCCTTCAGCAGCAAACTACGTGCCTCCACTTCGCTGCAGACCGGGAGCTTTCCAGGAGCTGCAGACTTTTCCATCTTCGATCGCCTGAATACCAGGCTCCTTTCAAAGATACATGGCTGCCAGCCAGCGTGCATGTCTGCAGGGCTTTCGGTGACGAATCTTCAGACGGGATTGGGTGCCAGTTTGCATGGATTGAAAGTCTCTGGAACGGTTGTTTCTGACGACTCGTTGGACCGGCTCTTCGCGCTCGCACGCAGGATTTCCATCGCTTCCCAGTAGGAATCGAGCGTGCTGCGGCCTTGAACGGTCAATGCTGCCGTCGTGAGTGTCCGCTTGCGCTCGATCGTCTTCCAGACTTCAATCAGGCCGGCTTCTTCCAGGCGCGCCAGTTGTACTGACAGATTGCCGCGTGTCAATCCGGTCGCGCGTTCCAGGAAGAGGAAGTCAGCGCGTTCGCAGGCTGCCAGCACTGTCAGGACAGCCAGCCGGGCCGGCTCATGCACGATACGATCGATCTCCGGAAGACGCGCTTCTCCGTTATTCATGGGATTGCTCCGCCGGTACACCGCTGAGCAGGCGGGTAAGAAGCCAGTGATCGTAGAGATCGAGGAGCAGCAGGACTGCGTATACGCCTGCCAGGTCGAACCACTTTCCCGATCGTATCAACAGAAAACTGAGATACATCGCGCAGGCGATGACGGAAGCCGCGATGGAAAGAATCCGCCGCACACCGATCAGGGCGTTGCCATTCGTCGCATAGAGACATCTGGGCAGAACAAAAATCATCAGGAGCAGCGGGAATGTCTGGCTCGCGGATTGTCCATCAAATCGTTGAAAAAATTGCGGCACGATGACCATGGCGGCCAGAAAATACCTGAACAAAACGCCGCTATGGTCTCGGTCTCCGCGGGGTTGCGGTCCGGGATGCAGGATGGAGGTGAATCCCGAAGAGATGGCCGGCTCCGGCTTCTTTACAAACCCGTACCGGCGTGTGTACCAGCGGTTGCTCCAGATGAGCCAAGAAAGACCGGGCAGCAGGATTGCCAGTGCCACTATTACACGTCGTCCGGGCGGGAGACGATGAAGTGACGGCCCTGTGCCGCTCAGGATCAGGAGTGCAGCCCACATGCCTGCGAGCCGCAGGCCCTGCAAATCCTTGAAGTGCGTGGTCACATAGCGTAGTTGTTCGCTTCGTTCGTCCGTGTTCAGCAGGATAGCTGTCCGCATCGGATCTTCTCCGCTTGTAGCTCAGGATGCATGAATCGATTTATGCTGTAAACCTAAATTGCCACCGGCCAATTTCGCGCATGCCGCGCAAGACTGTACTCTGAAAGTCAGGAGTGCATCAGGTGAAGAGTCAGAAAGAAAAGCTGGCGGAGACGCAGTTCGAGTCGCTCGATGCGATGATTGTGGCCTACGCGGCGGAAGCAGTAAGAATCGCGGCAGCTGATCACCGGGTGAAGCTGGATTTTTCGCTCGCCTCGGTCGACAAGCTGGAAGCGCTGCTCGAAGGGCAGGCCGCTGCCGATCTGGAATACCAGACTCGTACCTGGGGCGGTTATTTTGGTGAGGTACTGCGCCGTCAGTGGGGTGGCGAATGGTCGCTGACGCAGTATCCCGAAGCCGTGGCAGCAGTCCCGACGCTCGAGATCGCAGGATCGCGTCTTTACCCCCTGATGAAGGTGTATCGGCGGCTGACGATGGGCGAATCGGAGAGTCTCACGGCATTTCTGGCATTGATTCAGCAGAGGCTCGGCGCAAAGGCAGCAGTTCAGTAGGGTATGTGACAGCTTTAGACCTGCTCGAATGTCGTCCGGTCCTCAAAAATGAGGGTCCGGTTCAAAATGGGAATCATTCTTCCGCCTGCATCCGCCGCGGCCAGCATTCCGTACATCTTACAGACAGGCCTTTGTGCGACAATGGAACCCACGGATGAGAATCCGGGTTTCGCTTTGACAGCTGAAGCCGGGAGGATTTGATTATGGGTGAACTTCTACAACCGACACATCTACTTGTTGTTCTCGCGATTGCGCTTATTATTTTTGGACCGAGCAAGTTGCCCGGATTAGGTAAGGGTCTGGGCGAAGGCCTGCGCGGCTTCAAAGACGGCATCAAGGGATCGCCGGACGCAGTCAAGAATGAAGATGCCGCGAATGTTTCTGTGACACCGAAGCCCACGCCGACACCTGAAGTAAAATAGCAGGATCTGCTGCCGGACTGCGTTTCGACGCAACCGGAGTCAGTGTCCCTATAACGAAAGAAGCCGCATGCACGTGCGGCTTTTTTGCGCGTGAGCTCACAGGCCTGGAACTGTCAGACACAGCAGGCGATGGTCAGGACTGTGATGTCGTCTTCCTGGCCGAACTGCGCGGCGGTTTCAGCAATCTCGTCCGCAGGCCGAAGCGTCAACAATGCTGTGCGATCAAAGCCGTAAAGTTCGCCGGAAGACGAACGCGCCTCGACGACACCATCTGACATCAGCACGAGCTTCTTTCCGGTACTCAGCCGGCCGTTCGTGACCTCATACTCCTGGTCGCCGGCAAGACCAAGCGGCAGTGCTGCGGCGGTCGGTATTTCGGCGCCATCGATGTAGGGCGCAATGTGGCCGGCGTTTGCGATGCTGTACTGGCCGGAGTGTTCCAGGCGGATGCAGCAGGCGGTAGTAAATCCTGGTGCAGATTTGGAATCAGTAACCGGCAGCAGCAGTGCTTCATTCAAGCCACGCAGAACGGTAGCCGGCTCCCTCGATTCTTCACGGCGCAGCACGCCGAGAATCATCGAAACACGCATGGCGGCGATCAGGCCTTTTCCAGAGACATCGCCAACGATAGCCACCAGCGAGCCGTCGGGACCGGGCGAGACCAGGAAGAAGTCGCCGCCGACTTCGCTCGCTGGCCGGTAAACACTTTCGACATCGAAGCCGGGTGTTGGCTGCGATGAGCGGGCAAGCAGGACCTGCTGTACGGTCTGGGCCGCGGCAATTTCAGATGCAGCTGCGGCCTTGGCGCGCGCGATGCGCAAGGTACGCAGAACGATGAAGAGCAGCAGTGTGATGGCAGCGATGAAGTCAGCGATCTCCCCCCAGGCGACGTAAAGAGCCTGGATTGGCGCCATGCCGTCAAACTCCTGGTGGCGCAATCCCAGGAAGTACAGTACGGTGTAGAACTTGTCGGTGTACTCAACCGCATCCTGCAGTATGAGCGGAATAAACAGGAGCAGCGCGTCTGTGCTGCGCCGCCTCCACCAGGTCCAGATGGCCAGCAATGGCGGACCCATCCCGGCGGGCATCAGGACGATAACGGCGAAAATGTTGGCGCCTGCGATGAAGCCATTGGAGTAACCGGTAGGGCTTTCGAACAGACCGATGTTGATTGACTGAAAAATGACAATCAGGACAAACCCAAGCAGGCCGTAATAGATGACGAGCAGCCGCGTGCGTCTCAATACCAGCACGATGCGCACAAATTCGAGAAGCGCAATCAGGTAAATAGTCGTGAGGATGCCACCCACAATCAGAAAGAAGGGCGAACTGGGCGTGTTCGTGAGATCGCGCCAGAGAGTGATGGATCCCTCTATCACCTGGGCCGCGGCATACAGAAAGAGCGCGAGGTATTCGCGTTCGGAGCGCAGGGTAAGGGCCAGCGACAAAGCAACCAGCGCGATCAGAAGTCCGAGAGTCAGGTTGGTAACGCTCGAAGTGTAGTTGCGGAAATTGCGCAGGGATCGGACGCCGGCAAGGTCATTGCTCGTGCCCAGCAGCAGGAGGGTATTGTCATTAAGCCCACCGGTGACGGCTCCGAATCTTGCGTCTTTGCCGATCCTGGCTCGGATGGAAATCGTCACATTGCCTGCGCGGATCAGGTCATCGGAGATCGGGAGCAGGACATCCGTATTGTCATACCAGCGCTTTCCGGCGCCGGCAAACTTGCCAAATGAACCAATGAGCTTCCCGTTCACATAGAACTGCTCGCTGCCCTCGAAGTTCCGCAAAAGCAATTCGAGATCATGCCTGTCCGGCGGAAGATGGACATGCGTGCGATACCAGATGGCGTCTACATTCTTCAGTCCTTGCGCGTTCAGCGGCCTTCTGACCGAGATCACTGTCCACTTACTGTCGTCCAGTTGCGGATTCGCATAGCTAGGATCGTCGCCCTGCTTGACCAGCCAGGTTGAAGAAAGATCGAGCGGGCCACCTACAGACGAGCCATCGACATGATGCGGATCGAGCAGCGGATGCGGCGGATCCACACGGGCATGGGCCGGCAGCGCTGTGGCCAGCGAGGCGAGCACGAGCAGGAAACTGGCGATGCAGCGGAGACGCGAAGACGACGGCAAACCAGGAACCTCGACGGTTTCAGAACAAAGGCAGCTTGCGAAACAGGCTAGCATGGTGCGTCTATTTCTTGTCTCGAAGCTCGCGCCTTTCCGGACGACGTTCTTCGACCATCCGCTTCATCTCCAGGCTTTCGGGTGTGTTCAGCGTAGAGAGACCCTGCACCACGGCCTCGCGGTCGCGTTCGTTGCGGTTCTGGCTCGCCTTCCATTTGCCCTCGAGCCGGCGGATCGGCATTTCCAGGCCGACGACGCCGCGCATCTGCTGCGCAATGTATCCGTCGGGCGCGTCAGACAGGTCCCATGCATTCGGAAATCCTGACTCATGCTGATTGGTCAGGCTTTGCAGATGAGCCAGCAGCCAGTTCGGATCTTCAATCGCCCGGAGTGGTCCATAAGCGTGCACAACAGCGTAGTTCCAGGTCGGGACCTCGGCCCCGGTTTCGTGCGCATCGGGGTACCAGGAGGCTGAAATGTAGTGATGCGGCCCGGCGAAGATAGCGAGCGCATCAATGGACGGCGTGAAATCACGCCATTGCGTATTGCCGCGGGCTACGTGTGCTTTCAGGGTGCCGAGAGAATCACTGCCGGGCTCCACTTCGAGCACCATCGGCAGATGCGTGGCGACGAGGCCTGATGCTCCGGATGTAACGCCCATGGTGATGAGCGATGCAAAGGACTGCGCCCGGATGAAGTCGTGCATGACGGGAATGCGGGTCTCTTCATTCGCTTTGGGAATGTACACGGCAGCCTCTTGGTCTCAATTCTTCGGGGTGCGTAGGTAGGCTTTTTCAATCCGCATGAGTTCGTAGAAGGCTTTGAAAAAATCGAGTGGCCCGACCTTTGACCCGTCGACATCTTCCCAAACCGGCAGCGCTTTTTCGTAGATCACGCTGCAGACGTAGGCCGTATCGCGATGATGAATAGCGAGGAAGCGGGCGATGATTTCGACATCGAAGATCCATCGCGACTGAAACGGTACTTCGAGAATCTGCCGGAATTGCGGCGTGATCCGGAAGAGCTTGGCGCCGCACTGCGTGTCATAGATCGGCATGCGCAGCAACGTCGAGACTACAGTCGCAAAGATGCGGCCTAGATAATGGCGAACCGGTTTCCGGTGAATGGCATGGCCGAGCAGCCGGACGCGCGAGCCGAAGACCATTTCAAGATGCGGGTCTTCGAGCATCTTGTCGAGCAGCTGCGGGATGACGTAGAGCGGAGTCGCCAGGTCTGCGTCCCAGAAGCCGACATACGCACTGTCGCCGCGTGTCATCGCCGTGAGCAGGCCATTGCGAACGGCCGCTGCCTTGCCCTGGTTCGGCTGCTGGTCGAGTACATGGATGCGCTCAGGATGCTGCACCTCGAGATGGCGCAGAACCGCCAGCGTGTCGTCGCCGCTGCCATCATTCACCAGCAGGAAATTGATGTGTTCATCCCGCGCCAGGAATTCGGTGAAACGGGCAGGCTGCAGGCGCACGGCTTCGTTGTAGCAGGGCACGACGATGGTGCAGGTTCTGTCGATCGCCATCGTTGAAGACATGTATGTCTCAGACGATAGCAGGCCCGAGGGCGAATGGAGTGAATCGCTTGCTGAATGGTCTAATCCGCGATCAACGCGACGGCGCCGATCGCGAGCACCATGCCGATGGTCTGTGTACGCGTTGTGCGTTCCTTCAGCAGCCACGCCGCGAGCAGGATAGTCGCAGCAGGGTAGAGAGACGAGAGCACGGCGGCGACGTCCATCCTGCCCAGACGTGTAGCGAACATGTAGAACATATTGCCGCCGGTATCGAGGATGCCGACAGCGGCGGCCAGCGCGATCGTGCGTCCCCCCCAGCGATTGACCGTGGAGTCGTTTCTTGCCCTGAGCGCAGCCCCGAGACAAAAGACCAGAGCCAGTGAAGTACTGGTGACGCGCGACATGGCCATGGCCCAAGGGATATTGGCCGCCGGGCCGCCGGAGCTGGCAAGCTTCAGCAGTACAAAGTAGATGCCGAAACAGACGCCGGAAATACAGCCCAGCCAGAGATTCCTCATGTTCACGCGGCCCGGAGCAGATGCAATCATCCAGATGGCGACAACGGCGAGCGCGAATCCGATCAACTGGTGAATGGTCGGCAGGCCTTCAGAATGCAATCCATAGAGCATGGGAACTGCTGCAGTCAGGACGCCCGCTGCAGCCGCGGTGATGCCCATGCTGCCAGTCGAGAGTGCCTGGTAAAAGAGCATCAGGCCGCCGCCACCGAAGAGCCCGCCAACTAACCCGAGGATCCGCAGAGTATGCGCAGGCGCGTGATAGCCAAAACCAACGATGACCAGCAGAATGACCGACAAACTGATGGCGTGTGCAATGGCCACTGCCAGATACGGCGAGATACGCCTCGCTGTAACGCCGCCGAGAAAATCGCTCGAGCCCCAGCATGCTGCCGAGGCCAGGGCGATTGCTGCACTGGAGGAGAAGAACAGGTTGGTGTTCTAACGCACTTTCTTACAGGGCTTTTCGATCAGGAAACAGCCCTGAGATTTGAATCACGCGCACTGGTGTTCTTCGACTCTCATCGCTGCAGAGCGGTCGCAGTCGGATAGTAGCCAGGAGGTGCGATCACGTCCAGGCCCGGACGTTCCACATGGACGACCCACCTGCGGTAGCGGCTGTCCAATACCTGGAGATGCGTGTTGTATCCGAGCGTGTACTGGGTGCGTACCTGGTCGAAGATGTGGCCAAAAGACCGCTGCATACCCGAGCTTGAAAGCTCATGCGCCAGTTCACCACCGGTCGCACCCGTATAGCGCGGCAGGATATTGTCATACGACAGCAGCGGGATGTGGAACTTATCGATGTAGCCTTCGATTGGCAGTGCGGACTCGCCGACAACTGTGGCGTAGACCGATTCCTGGTTGGTCTGTAGAAACCGGACGACCTCTGATAGATGCGCCTTGGAGCGGGCTTCCTTACCGTCGCTGATGACATAAACCACCCGCCGGCGGCCCTTTTTAGCACGCTGCAGGGACTGGCCGGCGGCCAGGATCGCGTCATTCAGCGTATGGATTTCTTTTGGCAGAATGATCATGCCGTTGTTGGTACGTTGGGGGGCCAGGTTGGGATCGACTTCTACATCGTTGATGGTCGGTCCTCTGCCGAACGGTCCGCCCATATCCTGTGGCGTACCCATATCTTCGCCGGCACGCTTGGCGCGGCTGAGAACGGCAGGCAGGCGGTCGCCGGTAGCTTGCGTGAAAGTGGTCTGCTCAGTAACACCATCAGCGTAGGTAAAGACGGCTACTTCATCCTGCGGCGTCAGTGCGCCGACGATGGCATTGAGCGAGTTGTTCACGGCGCTCATCACGTCGCGCGGCAGGCTCTGGTCAATGACAAACGCTACGGACAACGGCACCGGATCGGCACTGAAGAAAGTGATGTGCTGACGCTCGCCGTTTTCGTAAATGCGGAAGTCGCGTGACTGGAGTCCGGGGACTTCGCCATGATTCTTGTCGAGCACCAGCACCGGGATCTGCACGTAGTTGACTGGTACGTGGATGAGGAAGTTCTGCGCTTCCTCGGGAGTCTTGGGCGAATAGGGAGGCTCAGCCTGCGGTGGGCCATCCTCATTGGGAGCGTTGCTCTGCGCGGGTGCCGCGGGAGCAGTATCGGGCGGCGCAGTAGTGTCGTCGCTGCCGGAAGAGGTCGCCTTGCCGCGTGCGGCCTGGCTGGCCAGTCCTGAAATGCTGTCGGTAGACGGTGGAGCCTGCGGTACGGGAGCACTGGGGATATTCTGCTGCGGTGCCGGGGCGTCAGGAACGCTACCCTGCTGATTTTGCCCGCCCGCCGCCAAAATTGCGGACGCCATTGCCAATGCCAATACTGCTTGCCTCACTACCAACCCCCGAAACTACATGAACATCGAATCGCGGTCGAGCCTCAACCGGCTCGAACCTGCTCTACTATAGATGCTAGGCCGAGAAAAGTGCCGGGATGACCGTCCGGAAAGTATTGTCAGAGTAACAGATGACCCATGTTGAGACCCGTTTGACCCTCTGACAAGCCCCTGACTGCTCCGCTGCACGCGCTGTAGCTTTCGCGGCCGCCGGGACGTCTATACATCTATGCTGCGCACGTTTTCACGTTTGAATCTTCGCCTGTTGCCCCTTCTGGCTTTTGCCTGCATTCTTGTTGTGTCAGCCCCCCGTGCGTTTGCGCAGGATGCTCCGTCGCCGGACAGCGCTCCCCAGGGACCTCCGGGCGACCCGAATGCCGGCATGGACGACAATCCCGTGTCGACATTGAAGGTGAACGTCAACCTGGTGAGCCTGTTTTTTGATGCCCGCGACAAGCACGGCGTGCTGGTGCCGAACCTGACCAAGCAGGATTGCGGGGTCGCCGAAGACAAGACGCCGCAGACGCTCAAGAATTTCACCCGCGTCGATGACCAGCCGCTCACGCTGGGCATTCTGCTCGACACCAGCGGCAGCCAGCAGAATGTTCTCCAGATGGAGCAGCAGACCGGCTCACAGTTCCTGCACCGCGTGCTGCGATCAAAGGACGAAGCTTTCCTGATCAACTTTGATGTCGATACGAATCTGCTCTCGGACTACACCAACAACGCGAACCAGTTGAGCCGCGACATGGAAAAGGCGCAGATCAATGTCGGCGGCGGCGGGTATGGCGGACCGGGTATCGGACAGGGGCCCGTAAATGTGCCGGGCGGTCCTAAGGGGACGGTGCTCTATGACGCGGTGTACCTGGCAGCGCGAGAAAAGATGTCTGCGGAGAACGGCCGCAAGGCGATGATCCTGCTGACAGACGGCGAAGACCAGGGCAGTAACCACAAGCTGCAGGACGCGATCGAGTCAGCCCAAAAATCGAATGTGATGGTTTACGTGCTGCTGATCGCCGACCGGCCTTTCTACGGACGCAGCATGGGCGGCATGTATCGCGGCGACATGGTCATGCGGCAGCTGGCCGAATCGACCGGCGGCCGGATGATCGACGTCGGCAACAATGGCAAAAAGATGGAAGATGCCTTTGCGCAAATCGAGGATGAACTGCGCACCCAGTACATCGCCAGCTACACGCCGACAAATACGAAGCTGGATGGGTCGTATCGTAAGCTGGAAGTGAGCTGCAAGGTGCAGGGCGATACATTGAAGATCCAGACGCGCAAAGGGTATTACGCCATCGCTCCGCAGGATTAGTCTCTGCCTGCTCCTGACGGACTTGTGCTGCCGACCGATTCGCAGTCCTGATCTGTCATCTCGACCGAAGCGCAGCGTAGTGGAGAGATCTGCTTCCCCTTCGCTGCGCTGAAGCCGTACACTACCCCACGATCACCGGCAACTCCGGCGTGGCAGCCAGCAGCTTCTGGGTATAAGCATTCTGTGGCGCACGGCAGATCGCTACTGCTTCGCCAACCTCAACCAGCTTGCCCCCACTCATCACCGCAATGCGGTCTGCGAGATACCGAACCAGCGGCATCGAATGCGTGATGAACAGGTAGCTCAACTTGAATTCACGCTGCAGATCACGCAGCAGGTTGACCACCTGCGCGCCGACACTGACATCGAGCGCCGATACCGGCTCGTCAAGAATGAGCAGTTCCGGCCTCAGGGCAAGCGCACGCGCAATGTTGATGCGCTGCCGCTGGCCTCCCGAAAACTCATGCGGATAGCGACCGAGCGCCGACTCGTCCAGCCCCACCTGTCGCAGCAGTTCTGACGCACGCGCGTGCAGGCTCGCAGCCGTATTGCCCGCGCCTTCCTCTTTGTGAATGACGAACGGTTCGGTGATGATGTCGAGCACACGCATCCATGGGTTGAGTGCTGCGTAAGGATCCTGAAAGACAGGCTGCATGCGGCGGCGCAGCGTGCGCATGGTATGTGCGGAAGCGCTGGTGACGGACTGACCATCGAAGGTGACAGTGCCGGCCGTCGGCGGGATGAGCCCGAGGACCATACGCGCGACAGTACTCTTGCCTGACCCCGACTCGCCAACCAGGCCCAGTGCTTCGCCGCGCTCGATCGTAAACGAAACCTGCTCGACTACGAGGTGCTCCTCGGCCTTCTTCCAGACGCCACCGCGGTCAGCGTAACTCTTCGAAAGCCCAGCCACTTCCAGCAGCGCCATACCGCGATGCTAGACGATTCTTAAGCGGCCCGTATACTGGGCATTCTTCTCCAGAGGATTTTCCAAATTGACCTTAGATCGCCGCTTCTTCCTGACAACGTGCAGCCGCCTCGGTATCCTTTCGCCGCTCTTTCCGGGAGCGCTGTACACGCTGGCTGCGCAGGGCCATGCTTCTCCGATCCAGACCTCAACTCCGGGCGCGGAGAAGAAGCCGGAAGTGGCGAAGATCACGCCGGAGATGATCGACCAGGCTGCCGAACTGGCTGGCGTCATCATCACGCCGGAACAGAAGTCGGCGATGCTTGAAGGGCTGACCCAGCAGCGGGCAGGCTACGAGGCGATTCGCGCCCTGAATATGCCGAACTCCGTCGCGCCAGCTCTGATTTTCGACCCGCTTGCACCGGGTGCCGTTGTCAACACGGAACGCAAGCCAATGCATATCAGCAAGGCGCCGGCGATCAGGTCGGCTCCGTCGAACCTCGAAGATCTGGCGTTCCTCAGTGTACGGGAACTGGCCGAATATGTGCGCACGAAGAAGGTCTCGTCCGTCGCATTGACCGAGATGTATCTCACGCGCCTGAAGCGCTATGATCCGACGTTGCATTGCGTTATCACGCTCACAGAAGAACGCGCGATGTCTCATGCTCGAGACGCCGATCGGGAGATTGCTGCCGGCAAATATCGCGGACCGCTCCATGGACTACCCTGGGGTGCGAAGGACCTGCTGGCAGTAAAGGGCTATCCCACTACGTGGGGCGCGGGCGGCTTTGAGCATCAACAGTTCGATGAAGATGCGACGGTCGTGAAGCGGCTTGATGAAGCCGGTGCTGTCCTGGTTGCAAAGACCACGCTGGGCGCGCTGGCCATGGGCGACAAGTGGTTTGGCGGACGCACGCGCAATCCCTGGAACCCGACGCAGGGTTCGAGTGGGTCATCAGCCGGGTCCGCTTCCGCAACTGCGGCTGGATGCGTGGCGTTTGCGATTGGTTCCGAGACGCTCGGTTCTTTGTCGTCGCCTTCCACCCGCTGCGGCACAACAGCACTGCGGCCGACGTTTGGATTCGTGCCGCGTACCGGGGCGATGGCGCTGAGCTGGTCCATGGACAAGCTGGGGCCGATCTGCCGCGCGGTTGAAGATTGCGCCATCGTCATGTCGGCGATCTATGGCCCGGACCAGCGCGACCTTGCGACCCGCGATGCAGCCTTCAACTGGAACGCAGAGCTTGATTGGAAACAATTACGGATTGGCTATTTCAAGGAAGAGTTCGAGCCCGGTAAAGCGTCCGACGAGGAGGCCGTGAAAGCTCCCGCCACCGAGACGGATGCTGAAAAAAAGCAGCGCGAAAAAGAGCAGCAGGAGAGGGCGCAGGGCCGCGCCCGCCGCGAGTATGATCGCCGCTACGATACCGCGGCACTCGACAAACTGCTTGCCATGGGCGTGACGCTTACGCCGGTCGAGTTGCCGAAGTTTCCCTATGGCGCCATGACCGCACTGCTGACTGCTGAAGGTGCAGCTGCCTTCGATGATCTGACGATTTCAGGCCGCGACAAGCTGTTGACTGAGCAGGGCGCTGACGACTGGCCCAACCTGTTTCGAATTTCGCGCTTCTATCCGGCGGTCGAATATATCCAGGCGAACCGCGCACGCACGCTTGCTATCGCGGCATGGACGAAGCTCTTTGCGGATGTGGATGTAATCGTCGCGCCGACGTTTGGCGAGCAGCTAATTGCTACCAATCTTACCGGCCACCCCGCGGTCATTCTGCCGAATGGTTTGCGAGGAAGCGATGCGCCGGTTCCTCCACCGACGGACAGTGGCGATGACGATTCGATAGGAGGACCTGGCACGCCGGTCAGCCTGACGTTTCTTAGCGGCCATTATCAGGACGCGAAGCTGTGTGCCTTCGCCCGCGCATATCAGCAGGCCGCGGGCTTTGAGAATCTGCACCCGAAGCTGTGAGGAAGTGCTCTAGAGATCGGTTGCCCAGTTGACTACGGGCAGCACCGCTTCGAGTCGTGAGAAGGTGGTATCGTTGGTCACCAGGATAGCGCCGACGGCGATGGCATGCGCGGCGATTAGCAGGTCCATCGTTTCGAGCCGCTTTCCTGCCGCTTGCTGCTTCGCCCGCAGATGCCCGTAGGTGCGCGCCTCATCCCTTCCCCAGGGAAGCACGCTGAGGCTGGATAGAAAAATACGCAGCGAGGCATCGCGCGCGGCGCTTGGCTGCTTGGCCAAGCCGAAGTAAAGCTCGCCTTCTGTGATCGCGGAGATGCATCGAGATTCATGAGGAAGCAGCGCCGCATTTCTTGCGCGAGTGGCCGGCGAATTGCCTTTAATGATGTAGCTGACGATGTTGGTGTCCAGCATGCAAAGCTGGCTCACCACTCTTCACGTTCTGGAGGATACCCCTGGTTACGATCTGCAAGAAAATCATCAGGGAAGTCAGCAGCATCGAGGGCCGCATAAATCTCTTCCCAGCTCTTCGGGACCTGCGAAAGGATCACGTCCCCGGTATGCGGATCCCGACGGATATAGACTTCATCGCTGGTAAAGCGATACTCCGCTGGAATGCGCACGGCCTGGCTACGGCCGGTCATGAAAACGCGCGCCTTTTCTGCTGTCGGCATGCTCACATCTCCCAGACACCACCTGATACCTGTCATGATAGGTATCAGGTGGGCAGTCAACTGCAATCGGCTGGCTGACGCTGGCTCTAGATATCGAGGTTCTTCACGTCGAGCGCATTTTCTTCGATGAACTTGCGGCGTGCTTCGACATCTTCGCCCATCAGTGTCGAGAAAATGGTCTCGGTTTCGGCCAGGTCTTCGAGTTTCACTGACAGCAGCGTCCGCTTCTCGGGATCCATCGTCGTCTCCCAAAGTTGCGAAGCAGTCATCTCGCCCAAGCCCTTGTAACGCTGCACCTGGTACTCACGCCTGCCCTGCTCGATGATGTAGTCGAACAACTCACGCGCCGTCTGCTTGACGACTGGTTCCTGCATACCGCGCGGCGCTTTCTTCTGCGCTTTTTCGGTCAGGGCAGAGCCGGTCTCGGTGTCAGAGCCAGTTCCACCTTCTTCCCCTGAAGCCTCGCCAGCCGCGGCCGCTGCTTCTGCTTCTTCGTCCTGCGCAGCCTTGCCTTTCACTGCGGGTTCGATGACGAACGGCGCAACCAGCTGGTCCTTGATCTGGACGAACTTCGACATCATCTGCCGGTATTCGGGAGACGAGGCGAGCGTCCAGTCGATGCGCCGGACGGAGCCCTGCGCGTCCTGGTAGCTGACCATCCACGTCTGGTGTTCCTCTTCGTACGACGGCGGGTTCACTGCCTTGAACTGGTACTGCTTCGCCATGCCCTGCAGCTCGGTATAGAGTTTTTGCAGTTTCGCCGGCGGCGTCCCTGAGAACACCTGCAATTCGCCTTCGGCCGTTTCTGCGCGGGTCGCGGGCGCTTCAAAATCGGACCGCTTGACGAGCTCCAGCCGGGCAAGGGAAGTCGTGACCTGCTCATTGCGCAGGCGCTTGTCTACCTTGTCGTAGTAACCGAGATATTCACTCAGGTGGCCCATGAAACGCGTGCGGGCCGGCCCGTCCAGCTTCGTCTTGTCCGGACCGTAGCTGATATCCGTGCCGTCGGCTGCGCGCTTCACCATCACTTTCACGAACTCGGCGTCATCCTTGATGTACTGCTCGAAGCGGCCCTTCTTGATACGATACAGCGGCGGTTGCGCAATATACACGTTGCCGCGACGGATCAGCTCCTGCATGTGGCGGAAGAAGAACGTCAGCAGCAGGGTGCGGATGTGCGAACCGTCGACGTCAGCATCCGTCATCAGGATGATCTTGCCGTAACGGATCTTGGTCGGATCAAAATCGTCTTTGCCGATGCCGCAGCCGAGTGCCGTGATCATGGCGCGAATTTCTTCATGGCCCAGCATCTTGTCGTAGCGGGCCTTTTCGACGTTGAGGATCTTGCCCTTCAGCGGCAGGATGGCCTGGAACCGCCGGTCACGGCCCTGCTTGGCCGTGCCGCCGGCGGATTCGCCCTCGACCAGGTAGAGTTCGCAGCGGTCCGGCTGGCGTTCACTGCAGTCGGCCAGTTTACCGGGCAGTCCGCCGCCATCGAGCGCACCCTTGCGGCGGGTCAGGTCGCGGGCCTTGCGGGCTGCTTCCCGCGCGCGCGAGGCTTCGATCGCTTTGTTGATGATCTTGCGAGCAATCGGCGGGTTCTGCTCGAGGAAAGCGCCAAGACGCTCGTTCACGAAGGCCTGCACGATGCCGGCGATGTCGGAATTGAGCTTGCCCTTGGTCTGGCCTTCAAACTGCGGCTGCGAGAGCTTAACGCTCACGACTGCGACCAGGCCCTCCTTCACATCGTCGCCGGAAAGATTCTCTTTGACGTCCTTGAAGAGGCCGAGAGACTGGCCTGCCGAGTTGATGGTGCGTGTCAGCGCCGCCCGGAAGCCGGACAGGTGTGTACCGCCATCGACCGTGTTGATGTTGTTGGCAAAACTGAAGATGGTGTCGGAATAACTGTCGTTGTACTGCAGCGCGATATCGATCTCGATCTTGTCGCGCGTCGCTTCCATGTAGATCGGCTTTTCATGCAGCACGATCTTGCCCTTGTTCAGGTGCTTGATAAATTCCGCAATCCCGCCGACGTATTTGAACTCGGTGCGCTTGGCCTCGCCCGTCTTCGCATCGGTCGTACGCTCGTCCGTCAGCCAGATCTCGAGACCCTTGTTCAGGAAGGCCAGCTGCCGGAGCCGCTGGGCCAGCGTGTCGTAATTGAACTCGCTCACGGTGAAGATGCTGCGATCGGGAAGAAAATGGATCTTCGTGCCGCGCCGCTTGCTGGTACCGGTCTGGCGCAGCTTGGAGACGGGCAGACCCTTCGAATAGTCCTGTTCATAGGTGTGACCATCGCGCCAGATCTCGACGCCGAATTCCTGGCTGAGCGCGTTGACGCACGAAACGCCGACACCATGCAGGCCGCCCGAGACCTTGTAGTTCGAGGCATCGAACTTGCCGCCGGCATGCAGCTTGGTGAGCACAACCTGTACCGCAGGCATGCGCTCGCCAGTCGGCAGCGTCATGTCATCGACAGGAATGCCGCGGCCGTCGTCTGTCACGGTAATTGAGTTGTCGATGTGGATCGTTACCTCGACGCGCGTCGCATGGCCTGCGAGCGCCTCATCGACCGAGTTGTCGACCACCTCATAGACCAGGTGATGCAATCCCTGTTCGCCGGTCGAGCCGATATACATGGCAGGGCGCAGACGGACAGCTTCGAGACCTTCAAGGATGGTGATGTTTTCGCCGGTGTACGTATTCTTCACGGCTGCGGCAGCCGGCACTTCAACGAGTGCAGCGGGGGTTTCTCTTGTCGACATAGAACTCCGTCAATACAGGGCAGCATCCGTCATTCTTCAGGGCCTTGGTTTCAGGCTAAGCTATTGATAAAGAACGAGGTTATGGCCGTATCAAATCCATTTAAGTATAGCACGGACGGCTACTTGAAGAGAGTGTTGTCACGCAGGAAGCTGCCTCAGGAAGATGTAACCTGGGCGGTGTTCAAACAACTGCCAGGCTGCTGCGCGGCTAAACTTGCGTACCCCGTCTAGTACTTTGTCGGGGTGGATGGTTACTTTTGGGTCATTAAAAGGTTTATATATCGTAATCTCATTGTATTCAATGGACTTAGCAAGTGGCGTGAATATACTCAAACCATCAGTCAGCGGTAAGAAACCTGCTTGATTGACCCCGGAGGTAACATCCCATGAAGCTCGCCATCCGCACCTTAGCCCTTACCCTCGCAGTTACTGGTATTGCAGCAGGCGCATATTCGAAGAAGATCTCGCAGGGCAACCAGGTCGTCCCGTCACTCTGCCCCATGCCCACGTGTCCTCTTAACTCTGGTGGCTGCGGTATCTGGAAGTAACCTGCCCGGATTACTGCGGGTTACTGCTTCAACAGAGTAGTTTGAGCGGTCTGTGTGTTTCACGCTAAACTCTGAATCTAGAAGGCAGCCCCGCTTGAATCTTTCGCACATCATCTCGGACGCCAGTATTGTCGGTTGCGTTATCAACACGGTTGCTTTAACCGCGTTTTTCCGGCATCCAGCGCTGCGGCGTCAGTTTGCGGCGATGAGGGTGTACCTGGCTTTCAAGGTTTTCTCTGACGTGATGCTGCTGACCCTGATGCGAGTACATCTGTTTTCACCCAGCTTCATGTACGACGCTTACTTTTCTGTTTATTGGCTCAGCTTCCTGGTGGGCAGTGCGACGCTGTATTTCGTCATGCGCCAGATATTCGATCACGTCATGGAGCCGTTGCCCGGACTGAAAAAGGTCGGCAGAATACTTTTCAGCTGGATTGCTGTCACTTCTACGATCATTGTTATAACGTCTGCTTTGCACCCCTATGGGATCAGCATGCGCGCCATTCCACTGGCGATGATCGAACTGATGCGCTGCACCAGTATTCTTGAGTTGTGCATGCTGACGTTCCTCGCGCTCTCCGTCCATAAGTTGGGACTCTCTTATCAGAGCCACGTCTTTGGCATTGGTCTCGGTCTGGGCATGCTCGCCGCTACAGATTTCGTGATGTCGGCCATGACACGGTTCGGCACTCCCATGGTCTCCACCCTGAATCTTTTTGGTGAAGTGGGCTCGCTCTGTGCCTTCCTGCTCTGGACTGTTTACTTCTATCTCCACGAACCAGCCCGCAGGACCCTGATGATCCCGGCTACCTCACAACTGCTGCGTTGGAACGAGATCGCTATGGCTATTGGCCACAGCAGCGGCCAGGTCGTGATGACGCCGGCACCGAAACCGTTCTTTCTCGATGAAGTCGAGAGAACAGTCGACCGCGTACTCTCCCGCAATTCCGTCAACCTTCACTAGGTCACGCTGAGTACCAGAACAAGTTCACGCCAATCAAGACAAAAGGCCAGAGAGCGAGCTCTCTGGCCTTTCCCGTATCTCGAAAATTCTGCGACTAGTCTGCGGCGACTTCTTGGTGCGGTAGCGGCTCGACGGCCACGAAGCGGCCGGTACGTCCGCGGTCGATGAACTGCACCTTGCCGGAGATCTTGGCAAAGAGAGTGTCATCCTTGCCGCGGCCGACGTTCAAGCCAGCCTTGATCGGTGTCCCACGCTGACGAACAATGATGGAGCCACCAGTCACTACCTGGCCGGCGAAAATCTTCACGCCAAGGCGCTGCGCGTTGGAATCACGCCCGTTCTTGGAACTGCCTAGTCCTTTTTTATGTGCCATCGTAAAACCTCAACTGGAGCAGAGCTCCGGAAATAGAAATGTCGGAGCAGGCTCCGGGCGTTCCGTTACTTGAATTCTTCTACTTGGCTTCTTCACGGTAGGTGAAGCCATTAACTTCAATCTCGTTGATGCGCACAGCTGTGTATGCCTGCCGATGACCCTGCAGCTTCTTGTACTGCTTCTTCCGCTTGTAATGGAAGACCAGTATCTTGTCGCCACGGCCTTCTTCAACCACTGTCGCAGTCACCTTGGCTGCAGAGGGTTTGGTGATCCCGTCTGTGTCGCTTGAGAAAGCCAGGACATCGTTGAACTCGATCACATTGTTGTCGCCGGCGGGCGCCTTCTCGATACGGACCACTTCGCCAGGAGTGACTTTATACTGCTTACCACCGGTACGGATGACGGCGTACATAGAACCTCCAGCATTCTCGTCGCAGGCCCGATCTTGCAGCATGGGGCGGCATTGAGAGTGCAATTCCTTCAAATCTGTGTGGCCAGAAACATACCAGGCACTTGCAGTTACCTCGCCAGACCACTCCAACCTCTGCTGCTTTATCCTCGGAGGTGAGCGGCCGGGTCGGCCAACCGGTCATAACCTTTTGCAAGGTAAAAGACGGGCAGGCAGGATCGCCAGACTCTTCGTAGTCTAACCGGGAGGCGGCGTTTGGTCAATTGTTGCGTTGATCGATACCGAAAGCTTACCGATCTTGGAGGCGAGGAGTGGTTTATGGACGGCCACTCCTCCAGCTAGACCCGTGGCAGAAGCGTTAAATTGACACCAATCCGCCATCTACAAATAATTCAACACCGTTTACGAAGCTCGAATCGCTCGAAGCCAGAAAAAGCGCTGTCGTCGCAATTTCTTCAGGTCTCCCGATCTCACCTCGTGGGATGAGTGCGGTGAACTGTTTCTTGGCCTCTTCACCCAGCGGCTTGAGGATTTCCGTGTCGATCGGTCCGGGGCTGATGACGTTCACGCGTATCCTGCGGTCCTTCAACTCGTTGAGCCATGTGCGCGCAAATGAGCGCACCGAGGCTTTGCTTGCGGCATACACGCCAAAAGCAGGGAAACCCTTCACACCTGCAATCGATCCATTCAGAATGATTGAACCGTTATCGTTGAAGAGCTTCAGTGCCTTCTGTACGGTAAACAGCGTGCCGCGCACGTTCAGATCGAACGTGTCGTCGAAGTGCTGTTCGGTTACCTGGTCGATGGTGGCGAATTCTCCACGGCCAGCGCTGGCGAAAAGCACGTCGATCGACCCTTTTTCGCGTTTCACTGTTGCGAAAAGGCGATCAAGATCTTCGAGTTTAGAAGCATCACCCTGCACGCCGGTGACATTGTGCCCGATTTCCTTCACTGCTTTGTTCAGAATCTCCTGACGCCGGCCAGTAATGAAAACGTACGCACCTTCTTCGACAAACAGCTTCGCGGTGGCCAGAGCCATCCCGCTCGTGGCCGCCGTAAGCACGGCGATCTTTCCTTCAAGCTTTCCCATTCTATCTCCTCGCAACAGCGGCTATGGACGTACACCGCTGACCTAGGTTGAAGATGCGATGGCATACGACAATGATGCAGAGGTTCCGAATTATTGAACTATTGGCAGGGTCAGGCTTCGTTTAATAGCGCGACAGGCTACTATGAGAAAACAGATTCATGAAGCCGCTCTTCCATCCCGCCATCGAAGATGTTCCAGTGGAGACAATCCTGCATGCGCTGGCTGATCCTGTGCGAGTCGCACTCTTTGCGGAGGTGATTGCCCAGGAGTGTCCGCAGAACTGCACCATGCTCGTTGGCATGCTGGGTAAACCGGTTCCGAAGTCCACCCTGTCGCAACATATGCGCATCCTGCGCGAGGCTGGACTGGTCCGCGGCGAACGTCATGGAGTGGAGATGCGCAATGTGTCACGCTGTGCCGAGATGGAGGCGCGCTATCCCGGGCTTATTCTTTCCATCGTCACCGCGCATGGTATCCAGAATGAGGCGGGTAAGAAACGGCTGGGCCGCCGGTCCCGTAAAGCAATTGGCGCTTAATCGTCGCGGACGCTGATTCTCAACCAGGATGAGAATTTTGACTGCCATTGCAATATCGAAAATCTACGATGCAGCAACACTCCTTCAAGCTTGACGATTTGTTCTGCGCGGCTCCGCAGATTGAAACAGGTTCACGGCCAGGATGGTGATCAGCGGTTCGAAGGGGTGCCGGAAACGGGCATGCACAGTGACGAAATAGTAGATCAGCGGCAGTAGCAGGAAGATCCATCCAAACAGCACTGCGCCCGGCACTCTCTGGCGAAACGCGAGCGCCAGTCCCAACAGGCCAGCAGCGCTGATCAGGTCATAGTTGAAGTTACGGCCGACCTCTACGTACCAGGCGTCGTCTGAAGGATGCGGCACGCCGGCCCAGAAAAAGTAAGCCCGCTTGGCCGAGTTCCTGATGAACAAACCAGGATCGCTGTGAATGATGGCCTTGGCCTTATCACCGCGCATCTTCGCATACGGCAACTCGCCCATCTGCTTGTACAGCCGCAGCTGGACCGTCGACTGTTCGGGGTGGTTGTACTCCATCAGAAAGCCATTCGCGCCCGGACCATTGCCGAGATACAGTTCAGCGCCGAAGTTGCCGCGCATCGGTACGAACTGGTGAAAGGCCAGCCAGTTGCGCACTATCCACGGCGAGATGCAGGCGAGGAAAAGGACACCGGCCAGGGTCGCACCGCCAATCCGCTGGCCGATAAAAAAGCCGGCCGCACGCGTGTCTTTGAGCAGCAGCCAGATGCCGCAAACCGGAAGAAAGATCGCGACCGACGGATTGCTCAGCGCGATTAATGCCCAGGTGACGCCAAAGATTGCCCACAGCTTCCAGTCCGGTGACTTACTTTCCAAAGGCGCAGGACTTTCGCCAACATTGCGCAGACGGAGCGCGACTACCAGCATGAAGGTAAACAGCAGGACGGTGATGTTCATCTCCCACACCCAGCGGACGGCGTACTGCATGGCCGCGGGATAGAGCGCCCAGAGCCACGCTGCCCATTTCGCGACCTTGGGATTGAAGCAGCGTGCGGCAATCTCCCACGTAGGCCGTGTAGTGAGCGCGGAGAAGATGCAGTTCATTGCCAGCGCGACCCACGCGGCGCTGACCGTGTAGACACCGAAAATTTTGAAGATGCCGGCGAGCAGCAGTGGATAGAGCGGCCCCGTCCATGCCGTCGGTCCGGTGTGGCCGGTAAATGGATCGGCATAGCCGTAGCCGGTGTTGAGCGCGCGGGCGATGCGGCCCATCTCCCAGCCAAAGGTAAAGTGGTCGTCGTAGGCGCGGATGTGAAAGGTGCGTGCCAGCGTCATGTACAGGATGCGCACGGCGAGCCCGACCCAGAACATGATCCACGGCGCGCCAAATTGCTTGGTGTTGCCGTCTTCAACCGAAGAGGAAGTCGTGGTGTGCGCAATCTGCCGTTCGGCCATGGCGGCAGTCTATCGTATCCAGGCCACCTGCTTTTCCAACGCAGTTTATGATGCCTTCAATATGACGACTACCAGACGCCGTTTTCTTGTCAGCGCTGTGCCCGTTGCGCTGACGCCTTCCATCGCTCTCTCTGCGCGTGCACAGCAAAGCGAATCAGGAAGTGCGAATCTTCCAGCCGCGATTGCCGCGCTGCATGATCGCCGTTCCGAGGCCGTACCCATTACCAGCACTGAACGCGAAGCCCGCATCTCACGCGCCCGCGAACTGATGGGAGAGCACCACTTTGCCGCCATCTGCATGGCCGGTGGCACCACGCTGAATTACTTCACTGGCGTTCGCTGGGGCAATAGTGAACGCATGATGCTGCTGGTGATTCCGGTCAAGGGTGAACCATTCGGCGTCTGCCCGGCATTTGAAGAAGAGCGTCTGCAGGAGCGGCTGTCACTGGTTCCCTCGATGGCGAATACGCGGCTGTATACGTGGCAGGAAAATGAGAGTCCCTACGAGCAGGTTGCGGCCGGCCTCAAGCAGCTGGCGATTACCACCGGCACCATTGGCATGGAAGAAACGATGCCGTATGTCTTTACCGATGGCGTGGCTCGCGCACTGATCCATGCAACGCTTGTAAACGCGCGGCCTGTCACTGCGGGTTGTCGCAGTATCAAGTCACCGGCAGAACTTGCGCTTATGCAGTTCGCCAACAACGTGACGCTGCAGGTGTATGAAGCGGCGTGGCGCAGCGGTCATCCCGGCATGTCGACGCATGACTTTTCTGCGTTGATCTCGGCCGGCTATGCGCGCGTCGGCTTCGTCGGTGAAGCGAGCTGCGAGACCGGAGAATATTCCGCGCTGCCGCATGGCTCCATCAAGCCACAGACCATCCGAGAAGGCGCGATGGTGCTGATCGATGATGGTTGCACGGTCGAAGGCTACGAGTCGGACATCACGCGCGCCTTTGTCTATGGCAAACCGTCCGACAAGATGGTGAAAGTCTTCGACATTGTGCATCGTGCGCAGGCTGCCGCGCTTGCGACTGCCCGTCCCGGCGTGCCTTGTGAAGCAGTGGACGCTGCGGCGCGCAGGGTTATCACAGATGCCGGCTTCGGCCCGGGCTATGCGCACTTCACCCACCGCCTCGGCCACGGCATCGGTATGGACGGTCACGAATGGCCTTACCTGGTGCAGGGCAATACTCTGCCGATTGCTGAGCATATGACCTTCTCCGATGAGCCAGGCATCTATATCCGCGGCGAGTTCGGACTGCGCCTCGAAGACGATATGTACATCACCGCAGACGGCGCGAAGTTGTTCACCGGTCCGAGTAAATCTCTGGACGACCCGTTCGGTGCTTGATCCAGCCAGGCCTTCAGGCTGTCCCGCCTTACAACAATACGTGCTTCTCTTTGCTCAGGACGACAAGAACAATGACGAACGCAATCGTGCTGAAGCCAATGAGGGCGCCGAGCGAAATACCTGTTGATTTCGGAATGCCGAGCGCGGGCTGTTGTTCATATTCGGATGCAGACATTTGAATTCTCCTGAGGGCTAGGATGCGGCCGCTTTGTACCTCAGCGTGCCTAAGGCTGGTTGCTTGATGCAGTGAAGCATTCCCTCCAGGTTGTTCGCAGGGCGATGAACGTCAGTGATTCGCGGATGGCTTGCCACCGAGTTTGAAGGACGTCGTCAGCAGCGTAATCGGTGCGGCGATGAGCGTGACGACGCCCATGATGAAGAAGCAATCCATAAAGCCGAGCAGGTGCGTCTGCGCCCCGAGTTCGCTGTAGTAGCGTGCATAGGCTGCGCTCATAGCATCGGCATGCGAGAAGCCATGCTGCTGCAGGTAAATTGCGGTCTGCCTGATGGCATCCTGGAATTTGTGTGAACTTGGAGTCAGATTTCCGCCTACAACAGACTGGTGAAAATCGGTGCGGCGCTCGGCCATCGTGGTGGCGAAGGAGATCCCGAAGCTGCCGCCCCAGTTGCGGAAAAAGTTGGTCAGCGAAGAAGCCTTGTTGTTCTGCGCCGGTGAAAGTTGCGAATACGCGATCACGGAAAGCGGCACAAAGAAGAAGCCATAGCCGAGCCCCTGCAGCGCGCGGGCCAGTGCGTAGTGCGAATAATCCGTCTGCAGGTTGAAGCGGCTGTAGTGGATGAATGAAATGCCGACGACCATCACTGCGCCGAAGAGCAGGATGCGCGGCTGAATAATTTTCCTCTGCACCAGTTGTGCGCCGACGGGCGCGAGAAATGTGATGACCAGCGCACCCGGGCCGAGCACCAGCCCCGCATCGATGGCGCGGTATCCATAGAGCGACTGCAGCAGCTGCGGGATCATCGTGGTCGAGCCGAACAGGCCAAATCCAAAGACGAAGTAGAAGATGTTTGCGATGGCGAAGTTGCGTACCTTCAACATGCGGAAATCGATGACTGGATCTTTCTGGTGCAGTTCCCAGAAAACTGCTGCAGTGAGGCAGCCGAGGCCGATGACGAACATGGCGATGATGAAGCGCGAGCCGAACCAGTCATCAATCTGGCCGCGATCGAGCAGCACTTCAAGCGCGGCTGAGCCGAGGCCGATGAGCGCGATCCCAATGCCATCGATGCGCAGCTTGCCGTTCACGCGGACAGTCTTTCGCTCCTCGGTAAACGCCGGTGGATCGTGCACGAAGCGGCTGGTAAGAAACAACGACAACAGGCCGACAGGAATATTGATCAGGAAGACCCATCGCCAGTTGTAATTGTCGGTGATCCATCCCCCGAGCACCGGGCCGATGGCCGGCGCCGTAACAATCGCGACGGTGTAGAGAGCAAAGGCCGACGCGCGTTTCGCAGGCGGAAACGTGTCGACCAGGATTGCCTGCTCGACCGGCGCCAGGCCGCCGCCGCCGATGCCCTGCAGGACACGTGCCAGCAACATGATGCCGAGTGTAGGAGCAACTCCGCAGAGAAACGATGTAATGGTGAAGAGCGCGACGCAGGCCATGTAATAGTTCTTGCGGCCAAAGACGCGCGACAGCCACGCCGACATCGGCAGCACAACCGCGTTGGCGACAAGATAGGTCGTCAGGATCCAGGTCACTTCATCAAACGACCGTCCCAGCCCACCGGCAATGTAGGGCAGCGAAACGTTGGCAATGGAGGTATCGAGCAGTTCCATGAACGTCGCGATCGTCACCGTGAGGGCAACGACCCACGGGTTGATGACGGGGAGTGCCTTCGTATGCTGAGCGGGAGATGCGGTTGCGGACGGCAGCTGAAACCTCCCTTATGGTAAAAAAAGACTGAATGGTCGCTTTCTGCATCTGATTCAGAGAAGAGGCGCAGGATTCGGAGTTTCAGGAGAATGCTGTGGATACACGTACGGAAGTGAGCAATGGGGAGCGCACCCGCCGGCGGATCATCGCAAACGCCGCCCCCATCTTCAACCGTCAGGGCTTCGCTGGCGCCTCGATGCAGGAGGTGATGGAAGCGGCCGGGCTGGAGAAAGGCGGCGTGTACCGGCATTTTGCGAGCAAGGAAGAGCTGGCAGTCGAGGCTTTCAAGTTTGCGCTCAGCCAGTCCGTCCGTCTGCGCACGCAGGACCTGGGCCACATTGAGGGTTCGGTCGCCAAACTACACTACCTGGTCCAGCGGTTTGTAGAGGCGCCGTCAGCCGTGCCCGGTGGCTGTCCGCTGATGAATACGGCCATCGACAGCGATGATGGCAATCCTGCGTTGCGGCAACTCGCATTTGGGGGCCTGAAGGATTGGAGGTCCCGTCTATGCGGGATCGTTGAAGATGGCATACGCGATGGAGAGATCAAGCTCGGAACTGAACCGCGGCGGTTAGCCAATACCATGATTGCCGCGTTGGAAGGGGCGCTGATGATCAGCCGTCTTGAAGGTGACAGGGAGGCGCTGCGGGAGGTTGGCATGAGTCTTGACACGCTCATCGACCAGGTCGCTGCCTGCTGAAGTGAAGCTCGAATTCTTGCCGAATTCACGCCTGATCGGCTACACTTAAATCTCCGCAGTCAGGCAGAGCGGCGCCTTGAGCGTCTGTTCTCCTTCTGGTGCATCAAGCGGCACGTTGAGTTTCCTCATCCGCCAATGGATTAGGTACCGTATGCAGGCGGAAAAGTTCAGGATTTCTGGAGCAATCGATGGCACAGGTATGCAATCTCTGCGGCAAAGGTCCGCAATTCGGTAACAATATTTCGCACGCGCACAACGTCACGCGTCGCCGCTGGAACGTCAATCTTCGCCCGGTCAAGGCCAAGCTGGAGAATGGCAGCAACAAGCGGATTCGCGTGTGCACCAGCTGCATCAAGTCCGGTAAAGTCGTTAAGGCCTAGTCTCGGCTTATTAGTTCAGAAAGTGCAAAGCCCCGCCTGCTCGATGTGAGCAGGCGGGGCTTTTGTTGTGTCTTCTTCCTGACTAGCTCTTCGGCTTGAAGTCGAGCGATGCCGAGTTAATGCAATACCGCAGGCCGGTTGGTTTTGGGCCGTCGGGGAAAACGTGACCAAGGTGGCTGCCACATCGTGCGCAGTCTACCTCGATCCGGCGCATGCCATAGCTGTTGTCTTCATGCGTTTCGACGGCGTCTTCCGCGGTCGGCACGTAGAAGCTGGGCCAGCCGCTTCCGGATTCGAACTTCGCATCCGACTTGAACAGCTGGGCGCCGCAGGCGACGCAATGGTAGTAGCCATCGGCATGGTTCTGGTAGAGTGCGCCGGAGAAAGCTGGCTCCGTGCCCTTCTGTCGCGTCACGTAATACTGTTCGGGCGTTAACTGGGCGCGCCACTCAGCGTCAGTTTTCTGGATCTTTTCCGTCTTGGTTTCGGGCATTATGTCCACCTCGCAATTGATTAGATGTGGTTCGACAGCGGACGACGCTTTCAGGCGTAAGCTATCACTTCAATTTCCACGAGCGCATCTTTCGGCAGTCGGGCGACTTCAACGGTTGACCGCGACGGCGGCACCGTGCCAGACGGCGCCAGGTACTGAGCGTAGACCTCGTTCATGGCGGCGAAATCGTTCATGCTTTTCAGGAAAACCACGGTCTTGAAGACCTTCGACAGGTCACTCCCGGCGGCTGTCAGCACCGCCTTCAGGTTCTCGAACACGCGGACAGTCTGATCGGCGGCTGTCGTTCCCGCCAGCTGGCCGGTGGTGGGGTCGAGCGCCACCTGGCCGGAGGTGTAGATGAATTCGCCGACCTTTACAGCTTGCGAATAGGGGCCGATGGCGGCGGGAGCGTGATCACTATGAATGGCGGTCTTGGTATGAGGCATCGCAATCATGGTAATCCATCGACACGAGCATCAGACGTCCGGCGTCCAGCACTCGATCCCCGGAGGCTTCGGCAGCAGCAAGTCTTTCGCGACACTCAGAAATCCCATCGCGCAGACAAAGTAATCGGGGATGTGCCCGAGGATGATGGGCAGACGAGCCAGCCGAGACTCGGGCAAAGCCAGGCGCATGGCGAGGAAGTCATGCTGACGTCTGAAATCGCGGTAGGTGCCTTGTTCCTTCAGCTGCGGATCGATCGATAGCCGATCGACCGCGTTGCAGACCTGAGCCAGATCATCGACAAAGCGGATGAAGGTCGACCAATGCTGCTTCGCCATCAGGTCGATCGTCATCCGGTTTGCCGCCTTGGCGCGGCCGGGCCCGAGGCCAATCTGCTGCGAACTGTGACGGCGGTAAAAAATAAGCTGTTCGTCGATCATGCGGATCGATGCCATCGACCCGATCAGGGCGGCCATCCAGCCATCGTGCACCCATCGATCGCCAACCGGAAAACAATATTTTCGATAGCTCGCACGGAACATGACGGTTGCGCCCGTCACAAAACGTTTGCGTGTCATGGGAATATAATTTCCGCCGCGCAGCTCTTCTTTACGCATGCCGACGAGTTCAAAATTTTCCCACAGACGCACGCCGATTTTTTCGCCGTTGTCGTCAATCACCTCGCCATCGGTGAACACAAGTCCAGCCTCGGGATGCCAGTTCAGTTCTTCTTCCGAACGCCGCAGACGGTCGGGATGCCAGAGATCATCCTGGTCAGACAGCGCGACCAGGTCGCCGGTGCAGGCCAGGATGGCCTGTTCGAAATTCTTCGTTGAACCGAGATTGACCGGGTTGCGATAGATATCCACGCGAAACGGAACGGTACGCGCGAAAGCTTCCACCATGGCTATCGTGGAGTCGGTCGACCCGTCATCGCAGAGCACCAGCTGATCCGGAAGCCGTGTCTGACGCGCAATACTGGCGAGCTGGCCGCCGAGAAAGCGCTCGCCGTTGTAGGTGCACAGTGCGACCGAGATGGTCTGCGCGGCTGCATCGCGTTCAATCGGTGAAGGGACGTTAGGCATGGGCGAAGACCTTCAGTCTAGCAATGGGAAGGTGCGACAGAAATCGCTTCATCGACGCCGATCCAGCAGCCATGCGATCGCGGCAGTTGCAGGGCGGCCCACGGCCTGTCGCACCATGCCTTTCCATACTTCGGGATTGCGGCACAGTGCCCGATATTGACGGCTCCTCCGCAGCAGCCAGACACGGAAGAGTAACCCGTCGAGCAGCGTTCCATGTTGCGCAATAAACAGTGTCTGCGCCTGCAACACGCTGGTGTGACGGGCCAGCGAAACAGAGCCAAGATCAATATGTGACAGTTTCTGCTGCAGTTTGACGTTCAGCACATATAGACGATAACCAGCGCGATGCAGGAGGTGAAAAACAGCGTGGTCCAGGTAATCCACGCGGAAGTCTTTCGGAAATCCGCCGATCGCATCGATCGCGCATACCCGCATCAGCGCCCCCGAATTGTAGGCGTTCAAAGGACGAGGCTGAAGGCCGTGCATGTCAGGGGATGCGCGGTAGTAGAGCATCTCCGGGAACTGGTGGCGCAGGTGGTAGAAGAAGTTTTCTTCGGGAGAGTAGATGGTGTTATCCAGCTCGAGCAGGGGCACGATTGCGCCGGTTTCACGATGGTCCGCTTCGGATGCGGCTGCCTCGAGCAATGCTTTTACATACTCATCCGTAAGGGTCGTGTCCTGGTCGAGCAGCAGCAGCCACTCGCTCGCATTCGTCTTTGCCTGCTTTAGTGCATAGTTGTAGGCGGCGCTCAATCCGCCGTTCCCTGCATCGTGTATGTAGCGAGCGCGGGGCATGGCGTCGCCGTTTGTCGCAGCCAGAGGCGAGTTGTCATAGAGAAGTATTTCGAAACGCTCGCGCCAAGCGGGCTGGTCGTCCAGAATATTGCACAGCGAACTGAAGGCTTCGCTCGCCTGCGCCGATTTCTCGTACAGAACAATCACGACAGTAATGGCTGGCTGCGAAATGGCTGTGTCCATAGGAGTATTCCGACTTCAGGCGTCCTGGTGCAGCAATCTGCCGAAGCGCGTCTGCACCTGCTGCTGAATCTGCATGCGCTCGCTGCTATTCAGGCCCACCCGCCAGAGCAGGGCCAGTGTAGTCGTCATCCATAGCGTGAGCAGCGCAGGGTTGACCGGCAACAGGCTGTGGCGATGCCAGAAGGGAAGGATGAGCAGCGTGGGCACAATGCTGCATGCCGGTCGCAGGATTCCCTGCGTGAGGAGCCGCAGTCGATCAACAGCGATCGTCGATTGTGTGGATGGCATGCTGATGAGCACGTGCGCGGTGACCCCAACAAAGGCCGCGATGAGCGTGCCGGTTGCAACCCCGATGGCTCCGTAGCGACGCGCCAGCAATACGCTGAGGATGACGTTGAGGACCGACTCCACCACCGGCGCCACGGTAGCATAGCGCTGCTTGCCGGTCGCGACGATGAAGAGCGCATACGGGAAAGTAATCTGTCGGAAGACGTTCCCGATCACCATTATTTCCAGGAACAAAACACTTTTCCCTGCATAGGCCGAGCCGAGCCAGAGCGTGAGCAACGGGTACCCACCAACCAACAGGGGCAAGGCGAGAATCAGCAGTACCGTTGCCCCAAGCCGGGTAGCACGCACCAGCAGCTCGCCCATCTGTCCCGGCGTGCGTTCCGTCTGGAGCGATGCAATTGCGGGAAGTAGCGGGCTGATCATATTGCCGGCAAGCATCAGCATGAAGTTGGTCGCCGAGCCGGCCATGGCGTAGTAGCCGGTGTTGCCAAAATCAAAGTGGCCGACGATGGTAGTGTCGAGACCGGTGATCAACAGGGTGCATATGGACCATATCGACAGGACGCCGCAGTACTCGGCCAGTTTCTTCATACAGCTGCGATCGAAGTAGAAAAACGAAAAAGGCACGCGATCGCTGGCGTAGAACTTCCATCCCGCGACCTGTGCGATGGCCGTGGCCACATTGAAGATGGCCATGGTCCATGCCATCTCAAGAATGCTGCCATGCACCAGCACCACGGCGACCAGGCACAGTGCGGAGAGAATCCGGCTGGCGCTGATGAACAGGGTAGGAAAGCCATACTGCTGCAGGCCCGTGAACATCGTCATGAAGACGGAGAAGGGCAGCATGAAACAGGCCGACAGCCCGATGCACATCAGGCCCACGCGCACGTCGTGAAACAGGAACGAGGGCATCTGGTGGAAGAGTTGCGGCACACGACAAGTGAGCACCACCACGAGAATGCAGCCGGCCATTGATGCAATGGAAAGCAGGGAGAAAGCGCTGCTCACCATCGCTCGCGCGGCCTTGCGATCGCCCACTGCGTCGTACTCCGCTACGAATTTGCCAATGGCCGTCTGTACACCAAAGTCGAGGTAAGTCACATACGCGCTGAGCTGCAGAATCAGGAACCACGCACTGTACTCCGCGGGAGTCATGCGGTGCACCAGGAAGCGCGGCAGCAGCAGCGAGACCATCATGGACAGCAGCATGCGTACCAGGTTCGAAGCCGACCCCTGGAGCAGCTTGGACTTACGGGAAGAAACCATTCGTCCTGCTAGTCTATTTCGCTGGGCTGTTCCCGATCAAAGAAATGCAGATTAATCAGTTACTTAGCCTGACGGAAAACTGTTGTACACCTAGCAGTCACCACGCCTAAAAAAGGCCGCTCATGCGAGAGCATGAGCGGCCTTTTTTGAGTGAAGCATGCTGGCTAGAAAAGAATCTTCAGGGCAAGCTGCGTGTTGTAGGGTTCGCCCGAGCCGATGCCGGGTGCACCATACTCGACGCCGATGGTCGACGTGCTGGTGCCAAAAGAAGTACCGCTGCCGAGGTTGGCATTCGGCTGTGCCAGGTTGGTACGGTTAAGGACGTTGAACATCTCCACGCGGAACTGAGCCGTCACACGTTCCTTGTAGAGAGGCGTGTTCTTGATGAGTGACAGATCCACATTGCCAAAGCCGGGTCCGGTGACCTGGTTGCGGCCCAGGTTGCCGTACGTTGCAGCGGCCGGCACTGTGAAGCTGCCCTGGTTCAGGTATTGCGCGAAAGAGTGATTCTGCACCGTCTCACTACCCGTAAGGGGCGCCCCCACGATGTTGGCTCGGTCCTCGCCTTCGGCTGTACCGCTGTTGTCCTGGCCGGTCAGCACGTTAACCGGCTGGCCATCCTGGAACTTGAGGATACTGTTGACTTCCCAGCCGTGCGTCAAAGCCTGCGGTCCATGCGCGAAGCCAGGGATTGCGTAGGTGAGATAGGCAGAGAAGTGATTGCGGATGTCATTGTTAGCGTTGCCATAATCACCGGCCAGGTTATGCGAATTCTGCGGAATGGTGTTGAATACGCTGGAGTCGTCCAGATTGTGACTCCAGGCATAGGCGAACTGGGTGGTAAGGCCATGCCACGAACTGCTGCGCAGCGTAGCCTGCAGTGCGTTGTAGCTCGACGTCGCCGCAGAGTTGATCTGGTTGATGATGCCCAGGTTGGGAAACTTCGAGAAGTAGGGACGCGTGGACTGCTGATAGGGAAACGTGTTGTTGCCTACCGTAACGGTCGAGTTGTTCTGGTCGCCTCCCAGTGCGTTCTGGTTGATATCCTGCAGGACCAGATTGTGCCGGCTAACGGTGCCCTGGTAGCCGATATTCATGATCCACGACTTACCCAGGCTCTGCTCGACGTTCAGGCCGAAGAGTTCGGCGTAAGGCGTCTTGAAGTTGCGCGTAACTGAGTAGATCGACACAATATTGCTGCCCACCGGCTGACCCAGGCTCGGCGTGAAAATAGGCGTTGGCTGGTCGTAGGTCCAGATGGGTGTTGCTGTCGGCGTGTTAAGAACGATCGACTCGTTGGGCTGGCTGCCGGCCGGGTTGTTGTTGACGCCGCCTGCACCGCCATTGGGAATGCCGATGTTACCGAAGAACGCCTGGCCGGCAGGCTGGTCAAAGTAGAGCCCGAAATTTGCACGGACGACCGCGCCGGGATTCAACTGGTAAGCCAGTCCAACCCGCGGCGAGAAGTTGAGCTTGTTGCTGTTGTAGATGTAGTCAGGTGTGCCGGACCCACTCCCCGGCACCACCAGTCCGGTCGCACTGTTCGGGTCGAAGATGGAAAGATTCGGATTGTTGGTATAGAAGGGCTGCTGGTAGTCATAACGCAGGCCGAGATTGACGTTCAACTTCTGGTTCACCTGCCAGGAATCTTCCGCGAATACCGAGCCGGTATGCGTATAGATGAAGCGCTCCTGTGTGCCGAGATTGATGTTCGACGTGTACGCGTAGCCGGCCAGAAAATCGGCCAGGTTCAGGACGTTCGAATCGGTGACAGTGGTGTCGCCTGCCCACGGCCCGAGCTGGGTCGGACCAGTGCCGAAGTTGAAAGCGCCGCGACCGCCGAAGTTGTAATAAAGGTCAATGTAGGCCCGGCGATATTCTGCTCCGAGGCGTACCTGGTGCTTGCCTGCTGTCCAGGAGAGCGTGTCCGAGATCTGCCCGGATATATCATTACGGCCCGAGGTGGGCGTGATGCCGATCGAGTCAAAGCCGTTGATAGCGATCTGCGGCGAGCCGGGCTGCGCAGAGCCCGTGTTGAGGCCGGCATCGATCAGAGGATTCTGGCTGTGGTTTGCATCGGAAAATCCCTGGGTAAAGAAGTTGGCGCCAGCGGCAAGCTGGTTGCTCAGGTTGGGCCGCACGCTGTAATTCCAGACCGTGTTGTAGTTCTGGATGTGCGAGGGAACCGTCTGGAAATATTCCGGCAGGTAGGAGCAGACGAACACGCAATCAGGTGCGACGGCGTAGCCTTGTCCGAAATACCAGATGGCCGAGAGGTGGCTGCGGTCGCTGAAGTTCTGATCGAGATGAGCTACGACGTTATGGCTATAGCCGCTCTGGGGCGCGCTGCTGGAGTAGTTCAATGGTGTTCCAGGTAAGTTGGCGATAGCAGTTGGATCCCATAGCGTGTTCAGAATAGCGGTTGAGACCCGGCTGGGCGCGACCCCATACTTGTTAAGTTCCTTAAGCGCCAGCGCCTGGTAAGCCGGCGAAGGTTCGGTGACAGTGTTGGCTTCACCGATGACAAACTTCTGTTCTTCGTAAAGGAGAAAGAGGAAAGTGTGGTCGCGCCAGATGGGACCGCCTACCGATGCGCCATAATTCTGATTGCGCAGCGGCTGTGACGGTGTTCCGGGCGCGACAAACGGCGAGGTCACGGCCAGCGCCTCATTGCGGTTGTAGTAGTAAGCATCGCCATGGAACTGGTTGGAGCCGGACTTGGTGGTGACGTTCAGGTTTCCACCGGGGCTGCGGCCCGACTCACTGTTGCCCGCCGTCTGCAGCGAGTACTCGTCCAGCGCGTCAATGGGATATACCACGCCGGCAATGCCGCTGATGCCGCCCTGGTTCACTGCGTCCGCGTTCAGGTAGAGGTCGTTGTTGTCCGTGCCGTTGATGGTGTAGTTGATCTGGTTGCTGCGCGTACCGTTGACCGAGCCGGAATTGTTGTAACCGGAAAATGACACCGAGGAACCAAGAAGCTGCGTGAAATCCCGGCCGTTGAGAGGCGTATCCTGCAGCGATTTGCCGTCCAGTGTCGTAGTCTGCGTCGTAGTCGTCGTGTCGAGCGAAAGAGCATTCGCGGACACCTGCACGGTGGAGGCTTGTTGTGCAAGCGCCAGCTTGACCGGCAGCGTATAAATCTTGCCCGCTAATACCTGTACGCCATTCACTTCCGTGGTCTGGAAGTTACTCGCCTCGATCTTGACTGTATAAGTGCCGACGGGAAGATTATTGAAAGAAAACTCGCCTGCGCCGGAGGAAACTGCGACTTGCGCGGCGGAAGTTGACGTTTCAGTCGCAGTAACCCTGGCGCCGGGAACAACGGCACCTGAAGGATCGGTGATGGCACCATTGATGTCGCCACGAAAGGTCTGCCCGAATGACGGCACAACCATGAACAGCAACAGGGCAAGCAGAGAAAGTACCCACCTGCCGTTTCTATTTCCTTGCATTACTGCCTCCTCATAAGTGCATCAATTAGCCGGACGAAGTTAGAGCACAGGCGATCGGCTACGGATCCTGGGAGAGGACGAGACGATTCGCTGACTGCAACATATCGTCCAGCCGTATTACTACGCGGCCGTTTCGAGATTTAGATTTTGGAGAGCTAACTCACGTATAAGCGCATCTCGTCGGGGAGATGACGGTTCAAGCGTGTCCTATCGACAGGGACAACAACAGCGCGAGATTGCGAACATGCCGTACATGAGTTGGAGTGATATTAACACAGCTGTCGCGGTCTAACTCGCTTTGAATCTTAGAGAAGAGCAGTAAGAAACAAGACGACTCACCAATGCGAAGCTCCTCCGTTCAACCAGGCTGGACGCACATAGGGAGAACCGGTCTTCGAACAAAAAAGAAAGTCCAGCCTGGATAGACGAATGACAGAGGGGCAAGACGCAGTTAGCTCGGGCTGCATATATTCTGAGCGTATCGGGGACGGCGGGCGTCACATTGTCTCCACAGTCGCAGGACGATTGGAACAATCATCCTGAAGCTTTTTATGGATAATTTGTCATCTGGTTCCTTATGGACGGACGGCGCAATCTGCCTCGTATTCGCGTCACTCGCGCAGCAAAAATGCCTGCCTGAGGCTAGCCATGCTGAAACGCCGGTCCTTCGATGTACGCAGCAGGACGATTGCATTTTTGAATAACCAGAACCGTATGAACCACAGATCGCGCGTCGTGCCATAGCCGCGCACGAAGCGGACCATCGCACCAAGAAAATTCTGATAGCGAGCCAGCGAGCCGTCCCTCTCGTAAAAGCGCTTAGTATCCAGCGACAGTTCGTGCAGCAGCATCGCGCGCATCACGAAGAGCCGCGTGCCGCTTGCGTGGAGCGCGTTGAAGACAGCGACATCCAGGAAGTCGAGCCAGAATGCTTTCGGAAACCCGCGGATCTCTTGCAGCGGCTTTACCCGCAGCACAGACGCAGAGTTGAAGGCAGAGAATTGTTCTTCCTGCAGCCCATACGTCTCGGCAGTTGCAAACAAAGCGCGTCGGCGCGGGAACTGCACCTGGCGACGCAGCCAGTCGAGGAAATCGAGTGTCGGCGACTTGATCCCTTTGTCACTACGAAGCTTGGGAACTATCGCTGAAATCCTTACATCGTCGGCAAGCTTTCGTGTAAGTGTCACGACTTCGTCAAGGTATGCGAGCGTAACCTGCGTGTCCTGGTCCAGTAACAGCAACCATGCACATCGCTCGGCTGACGCTCGTTCAAGTGCGTAGTTGTAAGCTCCGGCCAGTCCTTCGTTCGTTGGATCGTGACGATACTCGTATGTTGGCGGGACCGCTTGCGGTTCAGGCGAGTTGTCATACAGGAGCACGCGAAAATTGCTCGCAAGCTCGGCATGTATTGCGAGCAACTCGGCAAAGGCAAGCACAGCCGGACTATCTGCGCATCTCTGGTTGAACAGGACAATGACGACGTAGATATTGGGCAGCACGTGCGGCATGCGGTTGTTCAGACCTTCAACGCGCGCTGTACATCGCGAACGCCGGTCACGCGCCGCAGCGATGTCACAATGCGCGTGAGGTGCCGGACGTCTTCTGCTTCAAGCACAAACTCGACGATAGCTTCAGCACCATTGCCAGCCTTCGAATCGACGCCGCGTATATTAGTTCCGTCATCACTTATGACCGCAGTCAGCTCTTTCAGCATACCGGCTCTATCGTCACAGTAGATGATCACTTTTACCGGGTAGGTCATGCGCTTGCCATTCACTTCGTCGGCTGAAGGCGCCCACTCGACCGAGATGCGCCGGTCAGATTCATAGAGAAGGTTCTGCACATTTGGACATCGGCGGGCGTGAACAGCGACGCCCTTCCCACGCGTCACATACCCGACGATTTCTTCACCACGTATCGGGTTACAACAGCGTGCGCGGTAGACCAGCAGGTCATCCTGGCCTTCAACTTCAAGCGCATCCGATCGCGGATTCAGATGCACGCGGCGTACTGCTTCCGACATGCCACCGAGCTTCGTGTCAACGCTCGAATCGCCGTCGCCCTCGGCAAGACCTGGTGTGAGCGAGCCGGGCGACAGCTTGTTGAGTACCTGCCGCGCCGAATATTTTCCGAAGCCAACCGCCGCCATCAAGTCTGACGCGGTCACAACGCCATACTCGCCCGCGACTCGGATGTAGTCTGCATCCGAGAGGCGCGAGAGCGGGATCTTGTATTTGCGTGCCTCACGGTCCAGCAGCTTCTTGCCGATCTCGACAGCGCGTTCACGCTGGTGTTCATTGAGCCAGTGCTTGATCTTGTTACGGGCACGCGAGCTTTTGGTGAAGGTAAGCCAGTCGCGGCTGGGCGTGTGGCCGCTCTGCGTCACGACCTCGACGATGTCGCCATTCTTCAGCTTGGTGCGCAACTGCACCATGCGGCCATTCACTTTCGCGCCAATGCAGCTATGGCCCACTTCGCTATGAATGGCGTACGCGAAATCGATTGGGCTGGCGTCGCTCGGCAGCACCACGACCTTACCCTTCGGCGTGAACGTGTAGACCTCTTCCGGATAAAGATCGATCTTCAGTGTCGACAGGAACTCGTTGGGATCGGTCATCTCCCGCTGCCACTCGACCAGCTGGCGTACCCAGGCGAGCCGCTGCTCGTCCTTCGAATTTACCGGCGCATGGCCAGCCTTGTATTTCCAGTGCGCCGCGATGCCTTCTTCCGCAATGCGATGCATTTCTTCTGTGCGGATCTGTACTTCAAACTGGTGGCCGCCTTCACCCATCACTGTTGTGTGCAGTGACTGATACATATTCGGCCTGGGCATCGCGATAAAGTCCTTGATGCGGCCAGGCACAGGACGCCAGAGCGAATGGATGAGCCCGAAGACGGCATAGCAATCGCCGACCGTCGCCGTGATGACGCGAATCGCGAACAGGTCGAAAACCTGGTCAACACTGGTCTTCTGCGACTGCAGCTTCTGATGAATGCTGTAGAGACGTTTGATCCGCCACTGCACCCGCGCCGTGATGTTGTTCTCTGCCAGCTTTTCGTTCAGCGTCTGTTCAACGCCGGCGAGAAATTCCTCGCCCTCGGTGCGCCTCGCGTCGACGGCATCGCGGACCTGTTCATACCCGAATGAATCGACATACCGGAAGGCAAGGTCTTCGAGTTCGCCGCGCACTTTTCCCATGCCGAGGCGATGCGCCAGTGGTGCGTAGATATCAAGTGTCTCGCGCGCAATTGACTGCTGGCGTTCGTGCCGCAGATGCTGCAGCGTTCGCATATTATGCAGGCGATCGGCCAGCTTGATCAGCACGACCCGTACATCGCTGACCATGGCCAGCAGCATCTTGCGGACGTTCTCCGCCTGGCGATCTTCACTGTTGGCGAACTGGATCTTGTCGATCTTCGTGACGCCTTCGACAATGTGCGCCACCTGGTCGCCAAACTGCTGCGTGATGTCGGCAGTCGTCACCGGGGTATCTTCAACTGCGTCATGCAGCAGGCCTGCAGCAATCGCGGTGGAATCGAGCTTCATCTCCGCCAGCACCAGCGCTACTTCGAGCGGATGCAGTACATACGGCTCGCCGGATGCGCGCATCTGGCCTTCATGATGCAGCAGGCAGAACTCCCATGCGCGGCGGACGATGTCGGTATCTTCGGTAGGGCGATTGGCTTTGAGCGTTTCAAGCAGGCGGCGAAATTTCGCGTCAGCCACACCCTGGCTGGCGCCGAGACTTTGCGTGGCAGCCTCACCCGTCGTTGCCGCCGGAGGAATCGCGGGAGACGCAGCAGGTGGTGCCAGGTTAGCCTTCCGCGCTGTCGTGCGGGCCGTTGCCATACACCATTATATGTTGCACGCTGAAGACCAGTTCAAACCTCACCGATTTATCGCCATTTCAGCGGATTCGTAAAGCTCCGGGCTGCGTTTTGATCCTGAAGGCGAACGTGCGATTCTGATCATCAGGAGCCCCCTGATGTTCTTGAGCCTTCTCCTTCTTGCCGCAACCGCAACGACAACCGCTAAGCCGCTGCCGGACGCCCAGCAGTTGCTGAAACTTGCCCTGGCTAACCAGAAAAAGCTGGAAGAGCAGCAGGAGCGGTACTCCTGCAAGGTGCATAGCGATGTGGTCCGTACCGACAGTAAAGGAAAAGTAAAAGACCAGACCAGCAAGGAGGAAGAACAGTTCTTCGTGAATGGCCATGAAATCGACCGCACCCTGAGCAAGGACGGCAAAGCGCTCGATGCGAAGGCAGAGAAAAAGGAAGACGAGCGCGTGAGCAAAGAGGCGGCCAAGTACAGCGATCCGAGCCAGCTGGTGAAGGCTGACAATGAGAACGAAAAGCAGGTCGAGTCAGTCCTCCGCATGATCAAGACAAGTGGCGAACGGCGCGCCACAGTCAATGACCGGCCAACAATTTTCTTCCATATTGAAGGCGATCCGAACGCCAAACCGAAAGACCTGACCGACCGCGCCATGCAGGCCGTTGTCGGCACCATGGCGCTTGATGAAGAGACGGGCGAACTGCTCGACCTCGACATCAAAACGGCCAAAGATGTGAAGGTCGCCGGCGGCCTGGTGGGCGACCTGCACAAGGGCTTCGTGCTGCATGTCCGGCAGGCGCCGCAACCGGACGGCATCTGGCTGACCGAGCTGGTGGAAGGATCAGGCGACGCCCGCGCTGCGCTGTTCTTTCATCCGTTCTTCCATTTCAAGCAACAGAACAGCGGATGCCAGCTGTATACCGTGGACACAACGACGAAGACGAAGTCGCCGGGAAAATAAGCTCTCTGTTCTCAATGATCTCGATGCGCTTTGGAACCTTCTCAGCCGCGTCTCGGCTATCGACGTAACGTGTCGCTCTCAACTTTGTCTATTAAGTCGATCATCGTGGCTGCCGATGAACTGTACTGAGGCAGGAAAGCCCGCAGACAGAGGTTCTTCATGGGAATCAGCGCAATCAGCTCTACACAGGTAAATTTAACCGCACTCAATCAGCCGCCACCGCCGACGCGCGCGCTTGCCGCCAGGCCGCAAGCCGTTCCAGCATCGTCATCCGCAGCGACCGCTGGCGCGAGCCCGACCACCTCCACGGCCACGCCCTCTACGGTTGTGAGTCCTGCCTCGAAGAGTGGGAATGCCTCGTCGACGCCTGCGGCAGGGAGCGCAGCGGGTGCGCAATCCGACGCGACGCTGGCCGCGGTCGACACCACCAGCGTCAAAGGCACCAGCTATTCAGGAAGCGTTGATGAGTCTGACGGTACGTACACTGCCAGCGTCCCATCGCTGACAGGTGCGAGTGCAACGGGATCCAGCATCCAGTCGGCAGAAAACAGTCTTACCACGCGCGTCGATGAACTCGCTTAGGTGCGAACTTGGAGTGACGTTGGCAATTCCGCGCTGATCGGTTATCGGCGCAATGTCGTGCCTGTGAAACACTAAATGTATGCCTAACGATAAAAAACCGCGCCACCGCGAGCGCGAGAGTGCCAGCCGTCCTGCCAGGAAGGGCGGCCGTAGTGATGTTCCGCGCGGACCACGGCCATTCAGTACTGCCCGTCCGGAGTCGCCGTACAGTTCGCGTCCTCGACCCCGCACGGATGCACCGGCGCCTGCTGCTGAAGAAAAAAGAGATTATCGCGAGAAGCCGCGGCCGGTTCGCGCCTACGACAACCGTCCGCCCGGCTCGATCGGCGCGCGGCCGCCGCGTGCTGCGCAGGACCGACCTTCAAGAGACGGCGAGCGCCCATCTTCTGCGAGGGCGTCTGCAGGTCGGACTGCCGGAAGACCAGCCACGGGCCGGCCCTTCGCCGCTCGTCCTTCTAGCGCTCGTCCTTCTCCGGGACGTCCTTCATCGGCACGTCCAGCCGCAGCACGGCCGGCCCGTCCCCGTTTGGATGGCACAGCCACGCCCGTGCGAGAACGCCGCGCCGAAAGTCCGCGTCTCGATACACGCGCCGAACCTCGTACGCCGCGCCCGGAGAGGGAAGTTTCCGAGCGGCCTGAAGTCGAGCGCGTGATAGCAGAACGCCCCCGCGTCGCGCGGCCGGAACGAGCCGCGGGCGAGCGGCCACGAGCCAGGAAGTCTCCTGAGGATTTCAGCAGCTTCACCCTCAAGGGGCCGGGTGCAGTGATTGCGCGCCGTGCTTCCGATCGTCTCCGTGGCGGCCATGTCTGGGTCTACGCGTCGGATATCGAACAGGTACAGATTCCCGAAGCCGATAACAAACTCGGATCCACCCTGCTGCCGGTCGTCGATGGCCGCGGTATTCCGCTCGGCACCGCGCTTTACTCCGCGGCGTCTCAGATCGCGTTGCGCCTGGTGACGGATGAACTGCTCACCAACCACGACCAGTGGCTCGCTCTGCTGACCCAGCGGCTGCACGAGGCCTTTGCCCGGCGCGTCGCGCTATCGGTAACTTCTGAAGATACGAATGCACAGCGCCTTGTCTTCAGCGAAGGCGATTCGCTGCCGGGCCTCATCGTCGACAAATACGATCAGCTGATCATCGTACAGCTGCTCGCGCAGGGACTCGACCGGCAGGATACGCGCGACACCATCGTCAAGGTACTGCGGGATGTGTTCAGTCCGGAGACGATCGTCGAACGGCCCGATCCGCGCATCCGCGAACTCGAACAGCTGGCCGCGCCGCCACTCGAACCGTTGTATGCCCGCGATCAAAAGCAGCCACTGCTGCAAACGCAGTTCAAGATGAATGGACTGCTCTTTCATTACGATTCGAGTGCAGGACAGAAGACTGGTGCATTCCTCGATCAGAGCCGCAACTACGCCGCAGCCGAGCACTATGCGCATGGCGAAGCACTCGACGTCTGCACCTACCAGGGCGGCTTTGCGCTGCATCTCGCGCGCAAGTGCAGCAAGGTCACGGGCGTCGATGTTTCGCGGGCTGCGCTTGAAATTGCTGAGCGCAATCTTGAAGCGAATCAAGACAAACTGACCGGCGAAGTGGACTGGGTCGAAGCCAATGCTTTCGACCTGCTGCGCGACTGGGCGGATAGCGGCAGAA
>CAXTNK010000006.1:24021-27271 GCA_964245665.1 uncultured Acidobacteriaceae bacterium | reverse complement strand
AGTTCGATACGATCGTGCTCGACCCGCCGGCCTTCGCCAAGACCAAGCGCGCTGCTGAAAATGCTGTGCGTGGTTACAAGGAAATGACGCTGCGTGCGTTGAAGATGCTGCGGCCCGGCGGTATCCTCGTGACCTGCTCGTGCTCGCACCATGTACCGCTGGCGGAGTTTACGCAGGTGACCATCTCCGCTGCGGTCGACGCGGGCCGAAGAGTGCAGCTGCTCGAACGCCGTGGCGCTTCGCCGGATCATCCGCATGTGTTGTCGATTCCGGAGACGGAATACCTGAAGTGCCTCATCTGCCGCGTAGACTGACGGTCTGGATACGCGCAAACCCCAGGTCTCAAAATCGAAACCTGTTGCACCCGGGCCGTGGCTGGTTTCCTTCGCTCGGGATCGACAGCAGCGAAGTGAAGGCACCTGCATCTTTCTCTCGCTGTTGCACGGCACGCGAACCGCGCAACGCTCATTCAGAAGTCGCCATACAATCAAAGATGATGCAAGCCGCGCTTTCTCCACAACATCTCTGGCTGTACCTGGCTGCATTCATCGCAGGCAATCTGAATGCTGTCGCAGGCGGCGGTTCGTTTCTTTCATTCCCGGCGGTACTGGGATTAGGCGTGCTGCCTGTCCAGGCGAATGCGACCAACACAGTCGCGCTCTGGCCTGGACAATTGACGTCGATCGCCGGCTATCGTGACGATCTTCGCATGAATCGCAGGCTATTGATCCCGGTCATCTCGGCGTCACTGGTCGGCGGATTGGCGGGCGCCATTACCCTGCTGCATACAGCCCAGGGAACGTTCATGAAATTAGTACCGTGGCTGTTGCTTGTTGCCGCGCTGCTGTTTGCCGCAAGCGGCCCCATCGCGAAACGCATTGCGGCGCGTGCCGTCCGTGCGAAACATCTGGACCATCCATCATTCCTGCCGCTCTGGATCGGCATCGTCGTCGTCTGCCTGTACATCGGCTACTTTGGCGCGGGTGCGGGCTTTCTCATCATGAGCGTGCTCGCCATCTTCGGCATCGAAAATGTGCGGCACATCAATGCGCTCAAAGTTGTTTCGACGACTATGGCAAATGGCATCGCGGTCGTCACCTTCATCGTGGGACGGCAGGTCATCTGGCGCGACTGCCTGTGGATGATGCTTACAGCAGCGATCGGCGGCTACTGCGGCGCGCGGTACTCGAAGAAGCTGAACCCGGCGGCGATGCGCGTCTGTGTCGTCCTGCTCGGTCTCGGCATGTCAGCTTACTTTTTCTGGAAGCAGGCGTGATCCTGAGCCGGTGCAGCCAGGAGTTATCCTAAGAACAGACATGAGCCATGAAGGAATACGCATCGTCCGGGAAGATGAGGCGCGCAGGCACGACGCCCTCTATCGCGATCTACCCAAAGAAGCCGTTGAGCCGACTCGCGTCAAGGTGAACAAAACAGAAGGCACCGGCATGGACATCGAGTGGAAGGACGGCCACAAAAGTTCGTGGAACTTCCGCTGGCTCCGCGACGCCTGCCCATGTGCCACCTGTCATGAAGAGCGCGAAAAAGATGGCCGCGAGCCAGGTGTGCCAAAAGCCAGCCCGGCGAACCTGCTACCGCTCTACCAGGATCCGCCGCGCCCCGTGACTGTGACGCCCACTGGCCGTTACGCTATTGCGTTCGGCTGGAATGACGGTCATACCAGCGGCATCTACTCGTGGGAATTTTTGCGCCGGCACTGCACCTGCGGTGAATGCACGGCGCTCAGGGCTGTCTAAACGAGCAGCTTGAGCAGACCGGGTATCTCTTCTGCCACCTGTACCAGGGGACCGTTCGCCTCACTGATGAAGCCCTGGGTCGCAGCGTCCTCGAGGAACCTGAGGAAACCGTTCCAGTAGCCGCGGGTATTCAGCAGGATGCAGGGTTTCCCGTGCATCCCCAACTGCGCCCAGGTGACGACTTCGCAAAACTCATCGAGTGTGCCGAAGCCGCCTGGCAGTGCTACAAACGCGCTGGAAAGCTCTGCCATCAGCGCTTTGCGTTCATGCATGGACGCGACGACGTGCAGGGTCGTCAGGCCTATGTGCGCCACTTCGCGATCGACCAGCGTCTGTGGAATGACACCGGTCACATTGCCGCCGGCAGCCAGGGCTGCGTCGGCGACAGCGCCCATCAGGCCGACGCGCGCACCCCCGTAAACAAGCCCATAGCCACTTTCGGCAAGAATTCTGCCTAGCATGGAAGCCTGTTCAGTGTAGTCTGGGCTGATCCCTTTGGCGGAGCCGCAGAAGACGCAGATATTACTGCCGCTCGAGTGGGTCAAATTCATGATCCCGGACCTGTATTCGAAATACAGTGCAAGGGTACATGACGCTTAGGCGCCTGGTGCGGGAAGAACGTCGGATGCAGAAGCAGTCTGGCATAACGGAAAGGTCTGCTCCTTTGGTAACTGTCGCTTCCATGGGTAATCCCACTTGCGTTAGGCTCCATACCCAATTGTTCCAATGTGTTGCGCGGCCATTTCCAGCTACTGTAAGGATGCGCCGGACAAAAATGAGTATTTCCATGCATGCCGTTGGCAGAGGCGACGCGTTGACAGACCGCACTGCGTATCCCGGAGTCGAAGCGCAAACGCTGCAGCCAGGGAGTGCTGGGAGCGTGCCGCAAGGACGCCCTGGTGCAGTGTCTGCGACGCTCCCGGCTGGCGTCTCCCTGAATGCCAGGCAGGGCAGCGATCGCGAGACAGTGCTCCATTTCCTCGAGGGGATCATCACCGCGATTGCCGTGATCCTGCTGCTCGCCTGCCTGTCCAAAGCGCATGGAGAAAGCTACAGTTTCCGCAACTACCAGCAGAGTGAGGGTCTGCAGAATCCCAATATCAGCAGCCTGCTGCAGGACCACAGCGGCCTGCTGTGGATGGGCACGGAAAACGGCCTCTACAAGTTTGATGGCGGCAGGATCAATCGTGTCCAGACATTCGAGAACCGTGATCTGCCGTCGATCAAGGCGCTGGATGTGGATGCAACAAACCGTCTGTGGGTCTCGAGCTACCATGAACTGAATTATCTTGACGCGCATGGCCAGCACCGCCTGGGGTTACCGCGCTATGGTAGTCGCAAGAACGTTACTACGGCTGTCGCAAGCTTTGCCTCGCAGCGCAACCAGGTCTTCCTGCTCGCGGATTCAGTCCTCTATCGCATTGCCAGCGCGGATGGCGGGGTGGCCTGGAAGCAGACCCCTCTGCTCTCTGCTGCACAAATTGAAGAGCATCCGG
>CAXTNK010000006.1:18978-24011 GCA_964245665.1 uncultured Acidobacteriaceae bacterium | reverse complement strand
GTATGGCGCACAGGCGAACTCCGACGCGAAAGAAGCCGCGAGCGCAGACAACGACAGGCTCTGGGCCTCCTGCACCAACAAACTGTGCGAAATCTCACCCCGCGATGGAACGGTGAAGGTCTGGGGGCCATCCGACGGTGTGCCTGATGATCAGTGGGACGCCATCCATCTCGACCACGCAGGAAATCTCTGGGCGAGAGGTTCGAAGTACATCGTGTCGCTTCCGGAAGGAGCGGCTCGCTTCGTTTCAGAACAGGGTTCGCTGACCGGTAAATCGCTCAACATGCGCCAGTCCTCCATCACGGAAGACCCGCAGGGACGCATCCTGACCAATGTGAACAACGGCATTGCCCGACGGGACGGTAAGGACTGGCGTGTTTTCGGAACGGAAAATGGTCTTTTGCCCCATCCGGCCTACGAACTGCTGTTTGATCGCCAGGGTTCTTTCTGGTTTGCAGTCGGCGGTCATGGCCTGGCACGCTGGCTCGGCTATGACAACTGGGAGAACTGGACGTCGCGCAACGGCCTGCCGACAGGCGCCCTGTGGGGACTGGACGAAGACCATCGGAAGACCATGTGGGTCACCAATGAACTGGATGCCAGCCACCTGCCGGTCGGCAAGAACCGATGGCAGCCACTTGACCCTCGTCATCCGGTGCGCCAGTCGCAGGCGCTGCTGGTGGATACGCGCGGACATATCTGGATTGGCCGGGCAGCAGCCGGGACAGTGATCGATTATGATCCGGTCTCCCACCGCACCCGCACGATAACCTCAAGCCTGGCCGGCATGTATAACCTGTTTCAGGACCCTGCCGGCTCGATCTGGCTGCTGGCGACAAAAGGTCTTTCCCGCCTCGATCCACAGGACGGCTACACCACCCTGAAGACCACTATCGATGGCCATGCATTTCCCCCCGGCGGCTTCTCGGAAGCCAAGGTCGGTCCTGACGGCTTTCTGTATTTCATCGGTGATCAGGGTCTCTTCCAGCTGAAGCGTGGATCGGGCAACGGTTTTGTACCGGTGACCCTGCCCAAAGGCATTACCATCCCCTACAACAGCCCCGTAGCCGTCGCGAGAGACGGCACCATCTGGCTGCAGGGCGAAGCAAGTCCACTGATCCACCTGCGCGTGGATCAAACACCGGGCGGCCCGGTTGCTTTCCTGATCGAACAGGTCTCCGAGCCATCTGTCGCCTCTCCCTCTGTGTACATTCTGGCGTTCGACCATCGCGGATGGCTCTGGGCAGGCACAGACCGCGGCGTAGATGTCTTCAATGGCACGCAGTGGGTTGGCCTGACGACGGATGACGGCCTGGTATGGAATGACACGGACAGTGATTCGTTCCATGAATCCTCCGACGGTTCCGTCTGGATCGGAACCAGCGGCGGCCTTTCGCACATCCTGCATCCGGAGCGCATCTTCCACCAGGAACCGATCGCCCTGCTGGTCACGAAGATCGAGCTGGGCCGCGAACCGATCAGCACTACTGGCATCACCAAAGTTCCCTGGAACCGGCGTGGCGCGCTTGCCATGACTCTTGGCGTTTCCAATCCCGGGCGGGCGAGCCAGGTGCATTATCGATACCATCTCGAAGGCCTCGAGAATGAATGGCAGGAATCCGACGAGCCGACTATACGATATGCTGCGTTGCCACCCGGCAAGTATCGTCTGGCCGTTATGGCCGTCGATGCGCGCCGGCACCAGGAGTCTTCGCCGGTTTACATCGATTTCCGCCTGCTTCCGCCATGGTGGCGGACCGCCTGGTTCCTTTGTGGACTGGCCATCACGGTTGCCGCGCTCGTCGGTCTCGGTTCATGGTGGCGCGTAAAAGCCCTGGTCGCTCAGCAGCAGCAGCTCGAAGAACTGGTGCGTGAACGTACCTACCAGCTGGAGATGGAGAAGAAAGAACTGATCGAAGCCAGGACAGCCCTGGTCGAACAGGCGAGCCGCGATGGTCTGACCGGCCTGTTGAATCGCTCGGCTATCTTCGAAATTCTGGCGAATGAAATCCAGTACGCAAGCGAAAAAGACACCCCCCTTGCCATCGTGCTCGCCGACCTCGACCACTTCAAACGTATCAATGACACCTACGGTCACCAGGTTGGCGATGCAGTCCTGCGCGAGTGCGCCAGGCGCTTTCGAAAGGCCACGCGCCCGACTGACTACGTAGGCCGCTATGGCGGCGAAGAACTACTGCTGATCATGCCGGGGTTAACACCCGAAAGTTCGCTCGATCGGCTGGAAAATCTCCGCGCCACCATCGCCCACGAGCTTTTCGATTGCGAGGGCATCGGCCTGCCCGTTACCTGTTCTTTTGGCGTCGCATGGCTTGACGAGCAGAGTCGCGGCATCAAGCCACTGATTGCTCTCGCTGACCAGGCGCTCTATGCGGCGAAGACGCGCGGCCGTAATCGCGTCGAGACCATCTCATCTGCAACCAGCGGGCTCTTCTTCCCGGACGGCTCCGGCCCCTTGTTGACGCTTTAGTTCCTGTTGCAAACCGACACTCAACTAGCGCGCCGACACACTCAACTCCGCCCCTCTTGCTTCTTCCGGAATGATCACCCGCACGGTATGCTCGCCTGCGTTAACGCGCGACTTCACCGTTGTGTCGCCCAGCTTCGCAGTAGCCGTCGATTCATTCCATCCGTAAATGACTATTTCAACCTGCTTCCACCATGGCGCAAAGCTGCCTTCCCGCGGACTGATGCTCACCGCCACGCTGCTATCCGTAACCGTGCAGGTAAATTTTTGCCGTAGATACTCACCCTGCTTGTAGCGGAAGGAGTGCCCGTCATCTGCATAGATGGATCCAGAGCATTTTTCGCCTGCTGCGCCTGGATACACCCGCAATTCAAGCGGCCCTTCAGGCTTTTCTTCAGTACTCTGCACCAGCGGCTGCAGTGGCAGAATACTGCCTGGACGTACATAGACCGGCAGATCATTCAGTGTCGGCTTCACGTTGAGCGCCTCAAGCTTCCTGCGCAACTCTGCCAGCGCAGGCGACTGCAGTGTCGAACCATCCGGTGAAATGGGGCCAACGGCTGCAATTTCCTCCATGGACGGCTTCTTCGGAAACCTCTGCCCGGTCCAGAAATTGAACCATCCCTCGCCAGGTAACAGCGGCTGATACTCATCGACCATGTCGGGATAATTTCCCTGCGCGACCAGCAGATCCGGGCCCATCAGGAATTCATTCGACGCATCGAGATCGAGTGGATGGCCGTCCTTCGCGTCTTCTGGAAATTCGAGGAAGAGAGGCCGCATCATCGGCAGCCCGGTCCGCGAAGTCTCTTCGGCCGTCGTGTAGAGATACGGCAGCAATCGATAGCGCGTCTCGATGAAGTGCCGACGCACCGCTTCTGCTGCCGGCCCGTTTACCCAGACCTCCTGCGGCAGCGTACCCTTCGAAGAATGATCGCGGTCAATGGGATGAAATGCCGCTACCTCGAGCCACTTGGTCAGCAGCTCAGGCTGCGGCGAACCGGCAAATCCGCCCACATCCGCACCGGCAAAAGCAAAGCCGCTCAACCCCAGGTTCACGAGCATCGGCGTGGTCATGCGGAGATGGTTCCACGTACTCGAGTTATCCCCCGTCCACGTGACCGCGTAGCGCTGGCCGCCCGCATACGAAGCACGCGTCATCACGAACGGCCGACTATTGGGATCGAGCTTCAACACGCCTTCAAACGTCGCACGGCTGTTCTGCATACCGAAGACGTTATGGATCTCGCGATGCGTCGTCGTGCGCGGCGCGAAACCAGTGCCATCCACGCGATGCAAAGTATCGAGCGGCATCGTCTTTCCCGGGCCGTCAAAGACTGATGGCTCGTTCATATCATTCCAGAAACCGGCAATTCCGTAGCCCACAAACTGCTTGTAATTCGTGCCCCACCATTCGCGGCTGGCCTGGTGCGTGAAGTCAGGAAAAACACTCCTGCCCGGCCATACGATGCCGACAAAATCCTGACCGTCCGGCGCTTTTACGAACGCATCCGCGGCTTTGCCTGTGTCATAGGGAGCATAATTCTGGCCCGGCTGATCGGCTACATGCAGATCTGTGATCGCGATGGTGTGGAAATGCTCAGCCTTTAGATCAGCAATTAGATTTGGCATGTCCGGAAAGCCGACCGGGTCGACTGTAAACGGACGGTTCCTGTACTGGTAGTCGATATCCAGCCAGATGACGTCGGACGGAATTTTATCCTTGCGCAGATGGTCCGCGATCTCGCGCACCTGGGTCGCCGGCGCGTAGCTATAACGGCTCTGCTGGAAGCCGAGCGACCACATCGGCGGCAGCGGCGATGGTCCCGTCAACCATGCATACCGCTCAATGACTTTTTTCGGTTCAGGTCCATAGAAGATGTAGTAATCGAGCGGCCCGCCTTCCGATCCGAAGGAATACATCTCACGCGAAGCGCTGCCAAAGTCGAAGGTCGAGCGCCAGGTGTTGTCGAGAAAAATACCGTAGTAGCGGCCGCCGCTTTCGCCCAGGAAAAAAGGGATTGTCTTATAAATCGGGTCAGTCGATTCCTGAAAGCCGAAGGCATCCGTGTTCCAGTTGTTGAATGCTTCGCCGCGTCGATCGAGCGGGCCGGTTTTATCGCCGAGCCCGAAAAAATGTTCGTCATCGCGCAGCTTCTTCCAGACCTTGAACTCACCGCCCTGCGCATTGCGCAGTCCCTGGAATTGCGCCGGGTAGCCAGGCGCATCTTCAGTGATGACATGCCCCTGCAGGTCTTCAACGACCAGCCGCATCGGTGAGCGTTCTATGCGCACCTTCAATACGCTGGTGGTGAAGCTGGCTTCGTGATCCGTGACATTTGCATGGACGCTGATGCGTGTCTCATGTCGCTCTGGCAGCACGGCCCAGCTTGCGTCTTCTGGCATTTTGCCATCAGGAGTCACCCGCACGCGCAGCAGGTCGTCCTGCATCGCTTCCACGCGGAGGACAGCAGCGCCGGCATGCGCCTCCAGACCGGAAGGCAGCGCGTTGATGGCAGTCACATCGCCGAGCACCGTTGACAAGGGC
>CAXTNK010000006.1:11208-18968 GCA_964245665.1 uncultured Acidobacteriaceae bacterium | reverse complement strand
TGGCCGAAGTAGACGCGGGCGCAGTCGTCTGCGCAGACAGGGAGCCAGCACCAGCCACCAGGAAAGCCAGCATGAAAACAGAACGACGCGTCGTTTGACAAATGATTCGCAACATTGGATCGGCCTCGCTACTTTGCTCCGTGCTTTTAACACCGCAAACTCTATGAGCCTACATGGTCAGGCGTCGCTTCGGCACGAGTTAGTTTTGCTGAGGTACGATGAAGTTTTTAGTGGATCAGTATGGGCTCATTCGGTTCTGTCTCGACCGGTGCCTTGATCAATGGCCGGCCAATCAGCAGCATCGCCAGTGCAATGATGGCCGTCACACTCAGTAGCGGGATCACAGCTTTCGCTCCCAGCAATCCGATACTCATCGAGATGAGCGCCCCTGTGCCAGTCTGCAGAAAACCGAGCAGCGCCGACGCACGTCCGGCATCGCGTGAGAATGGAGCGAGACCAAGCGCCGCAGCATTTGGATAGGTCAGTCCTATGCACGATAGAAAAACGAAAAACAGCACCAGTGTTGCCGGCAGCGCGAGCAGGTGGCCCATCATCCCGGCAAAAAAGATGATGCCGATCGCTACCTGCAGCAGCAGTGCGGTCAGAAAGATCTGTTGACTTGAATACTTTCGCAGCAACGCGACATTCAACTGGTTGCCGCCGATGAAGCCCATTACCAGCACGGCGAAGATGATACCGAAGGCACGCGTCGTAACGTGGAAGCCGTCCATGAAGATGATGGGCGAGCCGGCGACATAGGTGAACAGGCCGGCAAAGGAGAATGCCCCGGCAAGCGTGTAAGTCAGGAACTGCGGGTCTTTGAAAATGTTCCAGAAGCCGAGCAGGATCGGCTTCGGTCGCAGCGATACGGAATGGTCGGGCTGGTGGCCTTCCGGCAGCAGGAAAAATGTCAGCGCCAGAATGATGGATGCGATGATAGCGAGCGTGGCAAAGATCCATCGCCAGCCGAGGCCGGTCATGATGAAACTACCAATGGTCGGCGCCAGCAGCGGAGAGACGCCGATCATCAGGAAGAGCAGCGAGAAGACCTTCGCGCTCTCTTTCACCGGGAAGAAGTCGCGCACCATCGCGATGGCGCCGACCTGCGCCACGCAGCCGCCGAGGGCTTCGAGGAAACGCAGCGCAACCAGTGTCCGCAGGTTCGGCGCGCTCGCGCAGCCCAGAGAGCACACGATGTAAATCGCGAGACCGACATACAGCGGCCGCTTTCTGCCGAAGCGATCGAGCAGCGGTCCATACGCAATCTGTCCCAGTGCAAAGCCTACGAAGTAAGTCGAGAGTGAAAGCGAAATCTCCGGAGTCGTCTTGTGAAATTCTGCTGCCACCTGCGCAAATGCAGGCAGATACATATCGATCGCAAACGGCGTCACGACGCAAAGCGCGCCCAGCAGCAGAAGGATCCACGTATTGCTACGGCCATGATGGGTGGTCAAGCGAAGTGTCTCCGTTTGTAGCTTAAGTCGATCGAAGGGAATCTTCCATGCAAGGATGATGCTGCAGGATGACGGTGCGACGCGGAATTCCTAAATAGAAGGTGACGCAGACAAAAAAAGACGTGGAGCACAAGTGCAAGACTTTGCCAAAGCTTTCCTTATCGAAGTCGTGAGATCTCTCAGGCGCTTAACCTTATCTATTTTTTTGGCGTCCCAAATCTCCATGACTAAGATTTGTATCTCTTTGTCGGGTTCTTTATCGGGGTTGAGATGAAGAAAGATGGAATATCTGGGAACATCCATCTCGATCCGCATTTCTTCGGCCGTTTTTTCCCCACGTCAACTGTCTCCATGGCACAGTTGAGAGCTATGGCCGTCGCAATGAAGCTGGACATTCTTTCCCGAAGAGATCCGATCCAGCTGATTTGTGAAGAGTGACCGTATTGATAAAGTTCGTTCTCTTGAGGTTTCTCAAGTAAAGATGATTGTGATCCCAACGTTGATTAGAGCTGTAGTGAATACGATAGCTATGCCAATCCCCGTAACATAGGTTGAATCGTGAAGAAGGGTCTTTATTTGATCAATCGGATGCAATAAGACCTGAATCATGCTACATGGTTACAGCTTGCGGGCTGCTGCACAACTGAAAATGTCGAGGACTAACGATGGCGGCATTAATCTGCTCTAGATGCTTAGGGTGGGGAACATTATCAGAGTCTTTAGAGAACGTTGTGCGGAGCGTGTCTGCCTCGATGGAAAATGCTGGAGCACCGGGAGGGAATTGAACCCTCGAATATTGGTTTTGCAGACCAACGCGTTAGCCACTTCGCCACCGGTGCTTCTGTCCGCTTCTGCTTACGAAATAACTAAGCAGACTACGGGTGCTGCGGCCGGCGGCGTTGCACCGCCGGCTTCCGATACAACCTCTATAGCTAATTCTTCGAAGGCGCCAGCGTCTTCTTCGACAAATACCAGGTCGAGACGTCGAGGTCCTTGCCGCCGCCATTCGTGCGATCATGCGCAGCGTCGACTGTCGCCGGGGCAGGCACAATCACCGGCTCGCCCGGCTGCCAGTTGGCAGGCAGCGAGACGGAGTTCTGATCCGTCGTCTGCAGGGCCTGGAAGATGCGGATGAGTTCATCCACGTTGCGGCCTAACTGCATCGGGTAGTAGACCAGGGCGCGGACGATGCCCTTCGGATCAATGGCGAAAACGGCGCGGACAGTCGCTGTGTCCGATACAGCTTCATGCACCAGGCCGTAGAGCTGCGAGACCTTCTGGTCGAGATCGGCGATCACCGGGAAGGTGACCTTGACCTTCGCGTGCTCCTCGATATCGCGGACCCAGGCAATGTGCGAATAGATGCTGTCAATGGAGACACCGATCAGCTGCACGTTGAGCTTCTCGAAGTCATCAGCACGGCGCGCAAACTCGATGAACTCGGTGGTGCAGACAGGCGTGAAGTCGGATGGATGCGAGAAGAGCAGGACGTACTTGCCCTTGCTGGTGTAGTCGCTTAGTTTAGTGACGCCATGCGTGCTCTTGGCGCTGAAATCAGGTGCCGTTTCGCCGATGCGGGGTATGCGGCCGCCAGCGTGGCTGGCAGGAGCGACGGAAGGTACGACAGATGCTGTGCTCATGGAATCCAATCCTTTCAAAGCTCTGTGTTACTCAAATACGCGGAAAACTAAAAACCCACCTCGGCAGTGTCTGCGGGTGGGTTGGGATTGCGAAAGTCTCGAACTCGTTTGACTTGGTTTCGCTCTACCAGCACACCTCACCCATGTCGCGACAGCAACAGGGGCAGCATGCGTTCATGGCGGAGATCGTCACTTCCATCACCATACGGCTGCGACCGTTGTCTGTCAACCACAGCCGCTGCACTGTTTCATACGGCTATCGGAACCGGATCACGGAGTTTGCGTAGCATTCGGCGCAGGGTTCGGCGGGATATTCGTTCCCGACTGGCCGAGCATTGCGTCTACGGTACCGATGCGGCCGGACGATGTGACGCGCACTACGAAGCGGGCCCGGACTGCTTTCGCATCGTGATCGACTTTGTAAATCAGGTTGACTCCGCGCTCCAGGCGGCCGGTCGGCGCGACTGTTGTCGGGGCACTGACTTTGATGATCTTGCCATCCCGCTTCAACTCTTTGCCCTTCTTATCGAAGGTCGTCACGAACAGGATCATCTCGGCATGGCGCGGTTCGGTTTCGGTCGCCGGGCTCCAGTTCAGGCCTTTGCCGAAAACATGCACGGTGTAGGTACTGGGATCGCCCGGCGTGGGTTCGAGCGTGATGGCAACGCCGTCGTAGACCATGCCGCTGGTGCCAGCTGCCACCAGGTCGCCGACCAGTCGCCGTGACGGGTTCGTGGGGTCGACTTTGCCCGGGCCACCTTGCGGATAATAGCCCTCGCGCGTGATGACCTTCAAGCCGGGCCGGTCAATTGTCACGACGATCTTGCGAAATTTCTGCGTGTCATTGGAAGTGTTGGGCGGTCGATAGGTAAGTGTGTAGAAGTTAGCGCCGTCCTGGATCGCAGTGCCGATCTCGGCATTCACATCATTGCGGCCATAAAGTGTGCGGCCGCCCGTTGCCATGGCGAGTTTATTGAATTCATAATTGCCGCCGAAGGGATCGTTGAACGCGGCGGCCCGGCCATATTCGCCGGGGTCAACCATCACGCCGGCAGGATCGATGGTATACAGCGTGATCCGCGCGTCGCGCAGTTTGTTCACGCAATCCTGAACGGCACTATTGACCCGGTTCTCCATATCGATGGGTGCATGGGTGAAGTCAAAAGAAGGAAAGCCGCGGCCTATCCAGATCATGTTCTTGTGCCCGGAGTGGCCGACCACTGCCTGGGCGACACGCCGTAACGTAATGAATGCTGTTGCATATCGCTCACCCACCCACGCGCCCTGCCGCAGCTGCCAGGGCAGCACGGCAAAATGATGATCGAGCGCGGAAAGCAGTTCGTCCTTGTTCTGCGTGTAATCGCGCAGTACGGTGAAGTTCTGCAGGCTGACCGCGATCAGGATGGTCGGCTCGGGCAGACGGCCCGGCTGCTTCTCAAGATACTTTTTCAGCGAGTAGCGGGCGAAAGCCATGTCTTCAAAGCGTGTATTGAATTCATCGAGCAGGATGATATTGACCGGCGCGCGTTGCGCCAGGCGGTCGAGGTCGGCGGTCGATTCGATATCAATCGAAGGATCAGGCGTATGCGCGCCGGCCGTCTCGAAGTTGAGAACGCTCTGCGGTTCTCCTGCTTCCTGCACCGAAAAATCTTCGCGCTTCAGTTCAGAAACAGGCTTGTTGGCCGCGTCGACGACCACTGTGTCGAGGATCACCAGCCGAGAAGTCCGCTGGATGGTGTAGGTGGCGCCGGGAGCCGTGCCATTCGAAGGCGGCGTGGCCGTTTGTGGTGCCGGAATCTGCGGCGGGGGCTGCTGGGTAAATCCCTGGATCGCAGGGAGGAGAACAGTCAGCGCGAGGAAAACGGTGCGACGCAGAGCGATCGTCATGGGTCACCAGACCTTTACACATAAAATACGCGCCAAGAGGCAGAATCGTCTCAGCGTCTGCATGTTTTTGGCAAAGGCAGCTAGGTAACCTGCACGCGGACCGGCGATCAGGTGCCAGTGGATGGAGATCCAGCAGAGTACAACGCAGGCCAGGCCGACGAGCAAAAACTTTACTTTCTTGAGGCCCGTGGTGGCTTGCGCCAGGTCGCACGGCCAACATCGCCGCAAACACGCTCGCAGAGTCGCCAGCGCCACGACTCCGTTTGTCAACATAAAGTATTTATCCCAGGCCTAGGTGGGAGGCGTCTTGCGAAACGACTGATCGACGCCAGTACGATTGCAATAAGCACAAGTAGGGACTAGCCGACCCACTTGCGATTCTCGTACCAGGCGACGCGCTTGACCGGACGCCCGGGAAAACTGCCGGCTGCGCGGATACTGTCTCCACGACTGTCACGAATAGCAAAGAGGCGCGCCTGTCGTCGACTTCCGCCAAAAATCCTTACCGATGGGTCTCCAGTTGATCGGATGACCGCGAAGATCCTTCAGGTCTTCGACATGCACCACGCGGTCTTTGTCGACGGTCGCTGTGCCATCACGCCGCCGAGTGTGAGGCACGCTCCGGGGTGATGAGGATCGGACTCTACCCCGCTTGCTCTTCCTGCATTGGCCGCGAATTATGTCAGCGGCCTGCCGGGTAGCCGTTAGTCCTTCTCGGTGGAGGTGTGTGTGAGCGGCTGGTAGCGGGTGCCCCACGAAATGCAGGCGACAAACGTGAGAACGATGGCGATGATCCCAGCGAACGCAGTACCAAACATGGGCGGAACTCCTTTGAAACTCGGCTGCTATTGACTATAGCTGGGAAGACTGCGGAGTGGGAAGGGTTGCCGGCATTAGGTACTGGCACTTGCGTCGGTCGAGCTAGGCAAGTCTTATTGGTTAACAACAGCCGTGGTTCCGGTCTAGCCTGGACGCGATGCAGAGTCAGGTAAACGGAGAGGCAGAAGATCAGTCCGATGGCGATCATCGCGCCGCTAATGCCCGCTGCAGGAGATCAGCATCACGAGCGGGGGCGGTTGGAAGAGTACAAATCTCACCACTCCGTTACGCTTCGGCCGGATAGCAGATCCCTCCTGGCGGAGCCACGCCGGTTCATACGCGGGGCGCGAAGCGGGTGTCGAGCAGATCCAGTTCCCGTTCCAGTCCGCGCAGCACCGAGTCGTTGATCTTGTCATCCGCATAGAGTTGCTGCAGCGTGGCCCGCTCGACCCGGCGCAGTTCACTGTTCAGCCAGCGCGAGTGCTTCATCTCCCTGTAGAGCGAGATGCCTTCGACGGATTTGTCCTGGTTCAACGAACTTAGTCTCTGCTGATAATGACGGGCGATATCATCGCGGACGCTCAGCAGCTCCCTGCTCTCCACCTTTTCGAGGTTCTCAAGATAAGCAATCGCAGAGGTCAGCATCATGCGCCGCGCTTCCAGTTCTTCAGCAGGCTGCATCTCCTCCTGCGCTAGGCCGAGTTTGCGGATCAGCATTGGCAGCGTCAATCCCTGCAGAACGAGCGTCACCAGGATGACGCAGAATGTCAGGAAAATGATGACTTCGCGCTCCGGAAACGGCTTGCCGTTATCGAGCGTCTGCGGCAGGGAGATGGCGGCGGCCAGTGCGAGCACGCCCCGCATCCCCGTCCAGCCAATAATGAACACGGCTTTCCCAGATGGCCTGCTGATGTTCTGCTTCAGGATGTACCGTCGGATCGTATAGGAAATGGCCGCTCCGGGGTAGGTCCACAACAGGCGCAGGGCAATGGTCACGACGCTGACGATTGCGGCATCGCGGATCAGCTGCGTATGGCTCATGTCGCGGATGTCTGCGAGGATCGCCCGCAGCTGTAGTCCGATCACGATGAAGACTGTGCCGTTCAGGATGAAGTCGAGCGTGTTCCAGACGCCAATGCCTTCGAGGCGCGCCTGCGTGGTGTAGACCTCCGAATTGACGCGGCCCATGTAGAGTCCGCAGACCACAACCGCCAGTGCACCGGACGCATGAAGTTCTTCTGCGCCCAGATAGGCGAGATACGGAACGACCAGGCTGATGGTGATTTCAACCGGCGCATCGCTTACATGCTTCTGCGCGAACTGCGCGATCCATGCGACGAACAGGCCTACAAAGATACCGCCACCGAGCAGGTAAAGGATCTGCAGAATACCCGCCGCCAGCGTTGGTCTCTCGCCGGTAGTGACCAGGGCGACAGCAAATTCCAAGGCAAGCAGGCCGCTGGCATCATTCACCAGGCTCTCGCCTTCGAGGACATCGATAATGCGCCGGGGCAGTCCGACGCGCGAGGCAATGGAGGTGGCAGCAATAGCGTCTGTCGTGCAGAGGACCGAGCCAAGGACCAAACCGATGCGCCAGTCGAAGCCCGGCAGGAGCCAGTTGCTGAAAGCGCCAAGGCCGACGACGGTGAAACATAACCGCCCAAAGGACAGCATCACAATAATTAAAAGGTGAAAGCGAAAATCTCGCCATGCAGTGTTCGCTGCGGCGGCAAACAGTAGTGGCGGCAGCAGGATGAGCAGAACGACGCTGGGATTCAGCGAAACCTGCGGCAGGCCCGGAACAAAGCTCAGCAGCAGCCCGGCAATCACGAGCACGATTGGATAGGGCGTCTGAAAGCGCCGGGCAAGCGTCGTAAATCCCGCAGCCAGTAGCAGCAGCAGCAGGAGAACGAACTCGGCCCGGTGGATGTTCTCGGCGAAGAGCACGTGGACAGGATAG
>CAXTNK010000006.1:3669-11198 GCA_964245665.1 uncultured Acidobacteriaceae bacterium | reverse complement strand
CAAGCGGGTGGCGAAGAAGCGGTTTGTGAAAGAGCGGTTCGTGAAAGAGCGGGTAATGAGCTGCGCTTCTAGCTACCAGCTCCTTGGCTACCGCTTTCTAGCTACCCGGCCTCTCGCTACCGGCTTTTAAGCTGTCCGCCATCCGCTATTTCCTGAACGGTTTGCCATAGATGTTTTCAATATGCTTTTCCATGATGCCGTAGCATTCGCAGGCTCCGGCTTCCAGGCCCTTCGTATCGAGGATGTGCATCCTGCCGTAGTCGTAGCGGATCAGGCCGGCCTTCTTAAGCATGTTGGCCGCGATCGAAACACTGGGACGATGGACGCCAAGCATGTAAGCCAGGAACTCATGCCGAACAGGAAAGACATCGCCTGCAGCCCGGTTATGAGTCATCTTGAGCCAGCGGCAAAGTCGCTGTTCTACCCGGTGTATCCGGTTGCAGGCAGCCGTAATCGTCGTGAACGTCAGGAAAACGTTGACGTAATTGGCAACCATGTCGCTGAAGACAGAGGCGGGATAGTCATGCAGTTCTTTCTGGAAAGCCTCGATGCGCATGCGCAGGGCCTGGCCCGGCACCTGGACGAAGGTATGGGTGCTCGCACCGGTCTGCCGGAGAAACGCCTGGACGCCGACCATCCCTTCGAGCCCGATAATAGCAGTTTCAACAGTAGACCCGTCGGTCATGGAATGGACGGTCGAGGCCACCAGGTCTATCGGGAAATAGACATACCGGATAGGTTCGCCTGGCTCGATCATCGGCTCCCTGAGCACGAATTGGGTCGCCTGGAGAAGTGGTTCCAAACGTTGCCGCTCTTGTTCAGGCAGGGCGGCTAAAATCAGATTCACTTACACACCTATAGATTTTTAGGTCGACCTTGAGTTCGAATAAAGCTCTGCATTGGCGCAAGTGCCTGCCGCCAAAGATGAAGACATTAGAATGCGGACTTCTGTTCAAAACCGCACAAGCCGCATTGCACTTGAGCCGAGTCTATGGAGTGTATGGAAGCGGCGTCTGTCGGCTATCTAACAGAGTGCACAGAGTTTGGTCCGTTCTGGAACAAAGCCTTCCATTCCAGCCAGACAATCTGCTTCTCCGTAGCCGGACACGCATGCTATGCTCGCCGAAGGACCGAGCCCTGTGCATAAGAATCAGCCAATCCGCGACCGCCAGACCTTCTGGATTACCAGCTGGCTCGCCCCGCGACCGCGTCCCCGGGGCCTCGCGCCCATGCGAACGCGTCCGAGTCTTTTCGCCGGGGACTAGTCTTTATCTTCTGTGGCGTGCTGAACCGCCCCGCAGGTTTCTGGCTACTGCAACGAGCGGCCAACCGACTCACCGTGCTGCAGGCTGACCTCTCCTTACCGACGAACAGAATTGCTGTACCTGTCCCTCGCAGAAAACAGAACGTACCCAAGGGAAAATCTCATGTCGAACACCATCGCCCCTGACGCCACTGTCGCCGAAACTTCCCCCAGGTCAACCATCGCTGGATCGCAGCGCAACGCCGAGTATGCGCAGTACGGTCCCAAACTGCATGGACCCCTCCCGGGCCCCAAGGCACGGGCGATTGTCGAAGCTGACGATCAATTGATGTCGCCGAGTTACACGCGCTCATATCCACTGGTCGCCAGGCGCGGTCGCGGCGTACGGATTGAAGATGTGGACGGTAATGAATTCCTCGACTTCGCCGCCGGCATCGCCGTCAACTCCACTGGCCACTGCCACCCCGAGATCGTCAAGGCGATCCAGGACCAGGCAGCCGAACTGATTCATATGTCCGGCACGGATTTCTATTACGAAAGCATGGTGACCCTGGCGAAACGTCTGTCGGCCATCGCGCCCATGCCCGGCCCGCACCGCTTCTACTATGGCAATTCCGGCGCAGAAGCTGTCGAGTGTGCGCTGAAGATCGCCCGCTATCACACGGGACGTCCGAACATCATCGCGTTCTACGGAGCGTTTCACGGGCGGACCATGGGAGCGCTGTCGCTGACTGCGTCCAAACCCCAGCAGCGCCGCCGCTTCTCGCCGCTCATGCCCGGCGTGACGCACGTTCGCTACCCCTATGCCTATCGCGGCTGTAGCGGCGGTCCGCAGGCAGAAGATGCATTCGCGCTCGCCTGTGCCCGTTTCATCGAAGACAAGTTGTTCAAAAGCACGCTTGCTCCGGAAGAAGTTGCGGCCATTTTTGTCGAGCCCATCCAAGGTGAAGGCGGTTATGTCGTTGCTCCCAAGATATTCATGCAGGAGCTGCGCAGGATCTGTGACCGTCACGGCATTCTTCTGGTAGTCGACGAAGTGCAGTCCGGCGCTGGCCGTACCGGCAAGTGGTGGGCGGTGCAGCATAGCGAAGTCGAGCCGGACATTGTCTGTATAGCAAAGGGAATCGCGTCCGGTATGCCGCTCGGCATCTGCATGACACGCGCAGAGATTATGGACTGGAAGCCCGGCTCGCATGCCTCGACTTTTGGCGGCAATCCCGTCGCTATCGCCGCAGCACTCGCAACGCTTGATGTACTCGAGCGCGAAGGCATGCAGAATGCCGCGATCGTTGGCAACAAGATGCTGGACCGCCTGCAGAACTGGCCTTTACAGCACGCCATTGTTGGAGACGTCCGCGGCCGCGGGCTGATGATTGGCATCGAAATCGTGCGCGATCAGAAGACCCGCGAAGTAGCCGGACCGCTGCGCGACCGTATCGTCGATCTATGTTTCGAGCGCGGATTACTGATCCTCGGCTGCGGCGAAACGTCGATCCGCCTGGCGCCGCCGCTGATCGTCAACGACCATGAAGCCATGATCGCGCTGGATATTCTGGAGGAGTCGGTATCGATCGCAGCGCACGAGCTGGCGAATGAAGCTACGCTGGAAAGCTCGGTCGTCTAACCTCGATCGATTCTCTAACCCGGCAATGAAGTGTCATCCTGAGCGAAGCGCAGCGAAGTCAAAGGACCTGCGCTTCTCGATTTGTCATCGAGGCGACTGCGCTCCGCGCCAGGGCACGCTCCGGTTAGTCGCTCCTGCCCGACTTTTCCTCAGGAACCAGGGCAAGCCCTCTACTTTGTCATCCCGACCGAAGTTGATGGATGTTGATTGCGATAGAAATCCGACGCTGTAACTTAGCCAATCAATGCAACACCCTCGGCCCGCGCGGCTCTGGTCAAGTCGCGATCCAGTGTTGCGAGAGGCAGCACTTGTCTCACCGCCAGTTCCAGATAGGCAGCATCATAAACGGTCACTCTATGATGCCTGGCCAGGCTCATGGTGAGGGTTTCGACCGGGTCACGATCAATCCTGATATTGAGCTCTTTGATGAAGCTGAGCGACCGCGCAGTCTGAGCCTCTGTAATCCGCTCTTTCCGCTCTGCAATCAAAAGCACATTCCGTAATTCAAACCAGAAGAGCGCAGGAACTACGGCGCCGCGTCCCTCAATGCAGACCAACGCGGCATCTGCCACTGGTTCGGCCTCATCTTTCAGACACCAGCAAACAGCGATGGATGCGTCCAGGACAAACGAAGTGTCCCGTCTGGAAGTCAATACTTGTGCCCTTCGTGACGCCACGAAAGAAGTTCATCTACCGAGACGGGCTGGATAGTCTTACGCAGGGCCTTGAGCCCCTCGATCGCTCTCCGGACACGCTCCCGGTCAACATCGGGCGCGGGTACCAGGTGCGCCACAGGCTTGCCATGGCGCGTAATCACGATGACCTCGCCGCGCTCTACGTCGTCCAGATACTCGGGAAGGCGGGCTTTTGCGTCCGACGACTGTACAGCTCTCATGGGTACCCTCGATTCTGACCAGTTGCTTTGACTAGTCTACACCCTCTTTCACCCAACCCTCTATTTCTTTGCGGCGCTTCCCATCGCCGATCCGCTCAGGGTATTCGGGGTGTTCAGTACCGACTTCAACAGGTTCACCGGCAGAGTCGCCGTCAGCACAGCCTCGCTCCCGTTCTGCTGCACCTGCATGGAGTTCACCAGGTCCTTCAGATCAGGATTGGTCGCAAAGCCCGGCAGGTTATTCGCCGCCCCTCTGGCCAGTACCAGGAATGTGTTAACGGTGGCCGTCGAAGCTTCCGCTGCCGCCTGGTTCGGGGCAAGTTCGTCAACACGCAGCTTCGCACTGCCCAGCCAGCGAACTGACCCGATCAGGGTTGTTTCGGTGGAGATCGGAATCCGTACACCGAAGATCTTGGGGCCGCCATTTTTCCAGATCTCGGGACCAACTCTGGTCACGGCCCAGGCCAGCGAAAAAGCCGGGATGCGGCTGTAAGTATCAGAAAGCAGGCTCGATCCGGAGAAAGGCAGGGCTGCCGTCCGGTAGCGATCGAGGATGGAATGGATCTGCTCCGGTGTCGGCGTATTGGAGGCTGCGACCATGTCATAGCTGAGCATGGTGACGCGCACTGAACGGCCCTCTGACGGGACAACGTAGATCGTGTGGCCCTCGTAGTTCTCCTGTTCGCTGCTGATGCTCCTGAGATACCCCGCAAGGCGCTTGCCGTCGAAGTGGCCGGAAAAGACCTCGGTGAACGCCACTGCACCGTTCGGCCCCAGGGGATTTGGCATGTGCTGGAGGGCGAAAGCGGCTTCGTCCAGGTCGCGTTCGAACTCGAAACCGGTGGCGTCGATGAACTTCTGGTAGGCGGGGTCGTGCGGCGTCTGTGTCCTGTCGTAATGAGTGGCAGCGCGGATCGGCTTCAGATTCAGGTAGATGAGCGCGTCCGATTCGGGCAGCAGCCGGGCAACTTCAGGAGGCGCCTCCTGCCGCAGCACAACCAGCAGCACAATCACCAGAACGACTGCTGCCGCGATTACGAGTGTGGTCCGGGTTGATCGCTGCATGAAGGTTTGATCGCGGGCTGAAAGCTGTCGAAAGCTGTCTGCCCGGGATTCCTGATGATAGCGCAGACGGTTCATCTGCCCCGGTGTGCCAGCTAAACCTCAGCGCAGACAGCCAGTAACTGGCGGAAAGACATTAACCAGTTGTTAACTGTTCTATGGAAGAATAAGTAACAAGCAGTGAGCTCGCGTTGGTCGGAACTCCTTCCGATCAGCCTATGAAGATCGCGCGTAGTCGTAACATTCCGGCCGGGTGGCCTGCACTTCGTCAAGGCGCCGTCAGTGCTGTTGACGAATTTCAGGAGACCATGATGCAGCAACGTTTCAATACAGCCAGCGCCCTCGCGCTGCTCCTCGGGTGTTGTGTTCTCTCACCGATAACCCTGCCCCTGCATGCGCAATCTACCACCGAAGGCGCGATCGGCGGTACGGTCGAAGATCAGAGCGGCGCGGCCGTTTCCAGCGCTACCATCGTCGTGCACAATGACGACACGAATGCCGAGATCCACACCACGGCCAACGGCAGCGGCTCGTTCAAGGCTGATCAGCTTGCGCCCGGCACCTACACGGTCACCATTACCGCACCCAACTTCGAGACCTTCGTGGCCAGGGCGGTCACGGTCGCACTCGGGCAGCAGACCGAGCTTCTTCCGCACCTGACAGCCGGCGGCTCGACCCAGGTCGTCGAGGTTTCCGGCCGGGCTCCGCTGCTGAACTTCGAAAACCCCGACTTTTCGTCCAACCTGCAGCAGGCGCCCATCGATAATCTGCCCTTGAATTGTCTGCGCTGGTCGACCCAGGCATTACTGACGCCGGGCGTGGTCTCCGACGCGAGCGGCTTTGGCCTCCTGAGTATTCGCGGCACCAGCCCGCTGCTGAACAATGTCGAGATTGATGGCGCCGACGATAACCAGGCCTTCTTCTCGGAAGAGCGAGGCCGGACGCGTGAAGGCTACTCCACGCCGCAGGTCGCGATCCAGGAGTTCCAGGTGAACTCCGGCGTGTACTCAACAGAGTACGGCCGGGCGCTTGGAGGCGTCATCAACTCGGTGACCAAGAGCGGCGGCAATGCGCTGCATGGCGAGGCCTACTTCTTCGACCGCGACAACGACTGGGGTGCCATCAACCCATTCACCAAGCTCAGTGTGCAGGAGCCGGGTACGAATACGTACGTATCTGAGCCGTTCAATCCGAAGGACGTCCGCAAGCGCTGGGGCTTCGGCGCTGGCGGTCCCCTCATCAAGGACAGACTGTTCTGGTTCTACACCTATGACCAGTACGCACGGAATTTCCCCGGCATCGCCCGCGTCTATACCCCCGGAACATTCTTCGCGACGCCGGACGCTGCTTTGCCTGCCGGTACCACCTGCACGGCAGCAGGCCTGACAGCCCTCGGCAAGGCTTCAGCTATCGACCAGGGCGCCTGCCTGCTGACCCTTCGCCTGGGGCTGGCGAACTATTCTGCCGGCGCCGCGCTCTACGATACTGACCTGGACCAGTTGAATGCGCTGCTCGGCTTCGTGCCGCGGCAAGGCAACCAGATCGTCAATATGCCCAAGCTGGACTGGCAGGTCAACGGCAAGAACCACGTCAGCTTTCTGTACAACCGGTTAGGCTGGGATTCTCCTGCCGGCATTCAGACCAGCAGCTCGGTGGAAGACGGCGTCTCCAGCTTCGGCAATGATTTCGTGAAGCTGGACTACGGCCTGGCCAGGCTCGACACAACGTTTACTTCGAACATCGTGAATGAAGTGCGCTACCAGTATGGCCGCGAACTGGATGATGAATTCAGCCAGAAGCCGACGACCTACGAACAGCAGTTTGCCCACAATCAGTATGGTTTTCCGCCGAACGTGAGCCTGCTCAGCAGTACCACCGGTTTCTCCTTCGGCACGCCGGCTTACCTGCAGAGAGTCGCGTATCCCGATGAGCGGAAATGGCAGGTAGCCGACACGGTGACGTGGCTGCGTGGCAACCACACCATCAAGATCGGTGAGGACATCGTCCATAATTACGATCTTGAGAACAATCTGTACGAAGAGAATGGCTCGTACAGCTACACGACCGGATCGACGCTCGCAAACTATTTTTCTGATCTCAACAAGCCATCCGGCACCTGCTCGGCTTCAGGCAGTGGCACAGTGACGGCAACAGGCATCGGTACAAAGCCCTGCTACACGTCGTTCAACCAGGGCTTTGGTCCGGCAGCCTTTGACCTCGCGACTACGGACTACGGCGTCTTCATCCAGGACAACTGGAAGCTGTCGCCGCGTCTTACTCTGGAACTGGGCGTCCGCTATGACTTCGAACAGATCCCCGGCCCCTATAAGGCGCTCTACAATCCGGCTGTTCCGGGCACGGCGAACAAGCCGGACGATGGCAACAACATCGGCCCGCGCGTCGGCTTCTCGTATGACGTTTATGGACACGGCCAGACGGTGCTGCGCGGCGGCTACGGTCTGTACTACGGCCGCATCTTCAATGGCGACATCCTGACGACGTACCAGAACACGGCCTCGACGGCTGGCCAGGTGACGTATACCTACAAAGCCGGCTATGCCGGTGCGCCGACATTTGCGAACATCTTCAACGGCACGCCGCTAGGCACGGCCGGAACGACTGCTGCCGGCTACTTCAGCAAGGGCTACCAGAACCCCTCCGGGCACGAGTTCGATCTCTCTCTG
>CAXTNK010000006.1:0-3659 GCA_964245665.1 uncultured Acidobacteriaceae bacterium | reverse complement strand
AAAGAACACTGTGTTCGCGCTCAGCTACCTGGGCAGTCTTTCGCGCCAGCTACCAAGCACCGTCGTGACCAACCTGGGCGGACTGACGAACGAAACACTCACTGTTTCGCCTTCATCGACCGGGAACTACGGTCCTCTCGGAAACGCAACCCTGACTGTGCCGACCTATACCGGCTATCTCTCGGGAAGTGCGGCAATTTATGAACAGGTGAGCAATGGCAATGCCAGCTACAACGCCGTCGTCGCAGAGGTGAAGAATGCTGCCAACAAGTACGTCACCTTCGACGCGAACTACACCTGGTCGCACGCACTCGATTACAACCAGAACGAGGCGACGACCGGACTCTATGACACCAACTACGCCTACGATCCGAACGGCAGTCAGCGGATCGGCTACGGCAATTCCAGCTTCAACGTGCCGAACCGCTTCGTTGGCTGGGCGCTGATTGATCTTCCCGGCGTTTCGAAGGGCTGGGAACAGACTCTGCTGAATGGCTGGGACATCTATCCGCTGGTGCAGATTCAGAATGGTCTGCCCTACTCTGCTACGGTTTCGAGCTACGGAGCCGGCATTCTCAGCGGCCTGAATGGCAGCGGCGTCAGTCCCAGCTTCTTTCCGCAAATTGGGCGTAATACGCTGAAACTGCGCGCCTCGGAGGTGTTTGACCTGCGCCTGCAGAAGCAGTTCACGATCATGGACAAATACCACCTGCAACTGGTCGGTGATGGCTTCAACATGTTCAACCACGTGAACTACACAGCCATCAACAGCACCGCGTACCAGTTCTCGGGCAATACGCTGGAGTACCAGTCGAACTATGGCGCCTACAGCAACGCCAATAACAACATTACCTACACGCCAAGGCAGGTGCAGATCTCCGCGAAGTTCCAGTTCTAGGTGGGGAAGTGTTTGCCAACAATCGAGCGCCTTCTCAATGGGAAGGCGGGGAACGCGCTCGATTTTTTCCGGTCCTCGAAAGCATGTACGAATCCGCTCCGGCAACTGCAATTCCGCTAACCCGCTTCGATGGTTCCCACAGGGAAGCGCAAATGCCTGAAGCGAGTCAGAGCGTGATGACGACTTTGCCGATCTGCTCGTTGCTCTCCAGATACTTATAGGCCTCGACAGTTTGAGCAAATGGAAAGGTTTTTGCTATGTGCGGCTTGAAAGAGCCATCGCTCAAATGGTCAAAGATGTATTTCTTCATCTTTTCCCAGTCGGGCGTATTTCGAAGCTCGCCGAAGGTGTAGCCGAACATACCTACCTTGCGGCCAAATGTAGCCAAAGGAAACGGCGTCGCCTTGCCCGATAACATGCCATACAGAAAAATTGTTCCGCCACTCGCCGTAGCCTGCCCGAGCGTGTTGATGTAGTCTCCCCCAACAGGATCAAAGACGACACGCGCTCCATTGCCGCCAGTAATCGACATCACGCGGGCGACCAGGTCTTCTTCATCGGTGACGATCACATGGTCGGCGCCAAGTGCGAGCAATCGTTCCTTCTTGGTTGAAGTACGGGTGGTGGCGACAGAGGTTCCACCTTGCTGCTTCACAATCTGGATAGCAGCAAGGCCAACGGATGAACTGGCTGCGGTAATGATGACGAAGTCTCCGGCGGAAACCTTGGCGAAGGGCACGAGCGCGCCGTAGGCAGTGCAATACTGCATCCAGACCGCAGCGCCCTCGGCTGCCGGCATCGAGTCTGGCAACGCGGCAAGTACGCTTGCCGGTACGACGGCATGTTCAGCCAGGACAGGATATTGCTTCATGGAAAAGCCGGGGATAGTGCCAAAGCGCTTGCCGATAATAGAGGAATCAACTTCAGGACCGACCGAGGTGACGATCCCCACTGCTTCATAGCCAAGGCCCGATGGCGGATCGGTCTTCTCCATGTAGATACCGTGGTAATACATACTCTCAGCGCGGTTCAGGCCGACAGCTTGGACCTTCAGCGCGACTTCGCCGACCAGTGGTTGACGATCGGGAATCTCTTCAAAGTGGAGTACTTCCGGACCACCAGTCTGATTAAAACGGATTGCTTTCGGCATTTCGAAATTCTCCTGCTGTATTAGAGGTGCTGACTGGTCGAATGATTCGCGGATTACCCCATGCCACGAGTCCCGTCCGGCGCACTAACTTTTAGCAAGGATAAGGACGTGCTTCGAAGCCTTTGTCTGCGTAGCCATGGGCGGCTGCAAAGCTGCCTGCGCAGGGCAATCTCCGGACGAGCATCACGTTGCTCAGCGCCTTTCCGTGTGTTACTCTCATGACTCGTGTGGATGATCTTTTCAGGTGCAGGTCTGAGCCTGGGAGTCGCCCTGAGTGGCTGTTTTCGGGCTGGCGTAGCTCAGCTGGTAGAGCATCTGATTTGTAATCAGAGGGTCGGGGGTTCAAGTCCCTTCGCCAGCTCCAGAGTTCAGTCTTCTCCGGCAATCAACCCTGCGAGACAGTGTTACGAAGATTCTCATTCCAGAAGGTCCCCTCTTTCTAGGTGACGTCCCTTGCTGGCTGTTTGTTGACGACGCGACGGGCATAGCCCGGAGCCGCAGTCTGGCCGAAGGACTGGTTTGGATGGTTGCAAGTTTGAGTTGTGCACAGGTGGCCGAGTGGTTAATGGCAGCAGACTGTAAATCTGCCGCTCCGAGGAGCTACGGAGGTTCGAATCCTCCCCTGTGCACCAGTTTTGTGGGGCTGACTTCTGGTTCTAAGTCAGATATGCAGTGAAAAAAGCAGTGATCTCCATCGGATTGCTGGCCCTTTTAGCAGGCGCGGCCTGGCAGACGATGGAGCCGGGACGGCCTCGGTTGATAGTTATGCTGGTGCTGGGTGGATTCGTATTACGGATTCTCCTCGCCTCCCGCAGTGCGGAGTAAGCAGTTGGCGTTAAGCTTTTCGGAAATGGTTTCGACCGGAATCGCGGTTTCGGCTGGTCTTTTTGCAAGAAAAAGCCAATTTTGATACTGCAGGACAGGTCACATGTTTTCCGAAAATGCTCTAGGATGTTTGTAGGCTGATGTAGCTCAGTCGGTAGAGCACTCCCTTGGTAAGGGAGAGGTCGTCGGTTCAATCCCGATCATCAGCTCCAGATTTGTTGTAGCTAGGTTTCAAGGCAGGCGGGAGTAACTCAGTGGTAGAGTCACAGCCTTCCAAGCTGTTGGTCGCGGGTTCGATTCCCGTCTCCCGCTCCATAAGCAGTGCCCGTCAAGCAGGTTGAGAGGGAAAGCAAGTGGCACCGATGTTTGAACAGCCCGTCATGCCCGTCCAGAACGAAACAGTGTTTCTGGATGTGAAGCGTTCGATTGAAGAAGCGTTTGCCCCGGCACATGCAGCGAAGTTTCTGAAGCAGATTGGCAGCGCCGGTCTACGCGCGCGGTCATTTGAATCAGTGCTGGCACGCGGCCTGCTTGGCAAGACCACATCGGCTGCCTACCAGCAGTTGGAGGCTGGCGATCAGGGCCAGATTCGCGAGTTTTACCTGCACTCGGTTGAGCAGGTCGCCCCGGAACTAAGGGCGAAGTTTCTGAAGGTATACGCCTACTACTGAGTTGTCCTTGGGGTCGGGCGTCAGCACATATAACAGGCAGCACAGCTTAGAAGGGGATTGAGATGGCGAAGGAAAAGTTTGACCGGTCAAAGCCGCACGTAAACGTGGGAACGAT
>CAXTNK010000005.1:82018-94528 GCA_964245665.1 uncultured Acidobacteriaceae bacterium | reverse complement strand
GCTGCTTGGTAGGCGCGGGGGCGGCGGGCGTGGCGGCGGGCTGGGAATTATCTGGTCCAGGCGTGGCTGCAGGCGACGTGGCAATCGGCGAGGTGCCGGCCCAGCTGGCGGCCAGGCTCAGTGTCTGATGGATCTGTGCCAGCAAGGGTGCTTTCAGTTTCTTCGCCAGCTCCTCCGTATCGGACGCCTGCTTCGTCAGCAAGTCAATCTGGTGGAGCGTGCTGGCCTGCGAGAAGAGGGTGGTGGCTTCGCTGATCAGGCCGCTTGATTCCTGGGTGACGGGCGATGGGGCCGGCGACGTTCCTGTCGGTGCCGAAACCGCGGCTTTTGAGCCTGGTAGCGATGGCGAAGCGGTCGTCGCTTCGGGAACCGTACGCTGCAATTGTGCGATGCTTTGCTGCAGGTGGCTGCTGCCGGTGCCAGTGCCGTTGTTCGAGAATTTCACCAGCTGATCGACCGCTGAGTCTTCTGCGTTGAGCAGTTCGAGGTCGCCCTCTAAACGCACACGCTGTTCCTGCAGGCCGGCGAGGTTTTTGCTGCTTGCCGAGGCAATCTCTGGGCCGAGAGTATCGATCTGGGCTTTCACTTGGGCGATCTGTGCGTCGACCTGCGGGGCGAGCCTGGTAACATCCTGCGAGCTTGCATCGGCAGTGGTGGCACCGGTGTTCGAGAGAAGCAGTGCATCGGAAGTCGCGGACTGGAAGGCTGCCTGTACCACCTGGGCGGCAAGGGCGCGGGCGTTGTTCTGGTAGATGATGTCGGTCGGCATGCCGACGGTCGGAACCTGCTTGCCGATGTTTCTATACCAGGTGATGACCGAGTTGAGATGATTCAGGATGAGGGGGCTGCGGTCAGCCATGCCCGGCAGGTTGATGGGCGGTATGACCGGCGTCGCCGGCTTTGACGCCTGCCCGTGGCCTGCTGGAATGATGAGTGCAGCAGCGCAGCAGGCTAGTACGGCCATGGTTCTGGCCGGATGGTATTGCGATTGAAGGCGCACCGGGCGTCCGGTGCCGGACCCTGGCAGGGTTTGCGGCTTGGTCTGGAGCTTTCTCTGTTTCAATGCGCCTGGTCTTTCCTGTGCTGGTTCAGGATCACGTTGATGGGTGAAGACTGCGGCGCAGGCTTCATCCAATGAATGTACTTGTCCGAGACGAGGGTTCAGTTCAGCCGCTGCAGACGGGCGATGAGTTTCTGCGCAAGGTTTTCGCCGCTTTCTGACCACAGTAGACGGCTGGAGATGCCAATGTTCTGCTCGATTGCATTGGTGAAATCGATCAGGTGCTGCACATTTTGCTGCACATGCGCCGCAGCTTCTTCGTCGAGATGCACCTCATCCTGCAGGAAGACAGTGTCGGTGCCGAGATCGATGCGGATGTGGCCGTTCTGCTCATACGAGCCTTCGTCGAACTCGGGACCAAAGCCGGTGACCCGCACCATGTGGGGCTCGAGCGTCCATACGGTGTCGAGATCACCCTCGCGCGCAGGACTCCACAATTCCCATTCAGCTTCGAATTCATAGGCGAAGTCGTCGTGCAGCATTTCCGTTGCTTCGGCCACGGCGCTCTCGGGGACTGCGACTTCTTCTTCCTCTTCATCAAATATGCGCTGAAAAACGGGTGCTTCATTCCATGAGATCGGGTAAGCCGCTGCTGCGGACACGGTACTGGAACCGCCGGCCTTGGCGAACTGCTTCAGCACTGCAACCACTGCAGCGGGCATCGAGGCCAGGCGAAAGTTAGGGAACCACAAACTGAGATAAAGCTGATCTGCCATCTTGTTTATTGTAATGATCTACTGCGTGTCCGGGTACTCCGGTACTGCGGTACTGCGCGTACGGCGAATCGCGCGTTGCGCCGGTAAAGACTGGTCCGGCGATTGTGGTTGGGTTGAGAAGATGCAGGTCCCTACACTTCGCTTCGCTTGGTCGGGATGACAAATCTTTTCCGAGGCAAATTCCGCCACCTTAAACGATTGTGACGGGATGATAATCCTTCAATTCGGATCCTGAATGCTTTGGTGGGGATGACAAGTCGACAAGATTCAGAGAGTCAGAACGGCGGGCGACGACGTGACGAATCTCAATGGAGTCAAAGGTCGAGTGGACATCCGGAATGCATGCGACCAGCGGGAGCATCAGCGCCCACAGGCGCGTGTGCCCGCATGGCTAATGCCCGCCGCGGCGGGCGTCGAGGAGGCGTCGGACAGTGTCGAGGGCGGGGACGCCGCCGGCGAGGATGTAGGCGAGAGGTGTGGCGCCGGCGAAGAGGGGATTGGTGTTGGGCAGTTGCATCCAGCGGTCGGCGAGCTTCTGGCTATAGAGAATGTTCAAAGCCTTGAAGATGCCGATGAGGTAAGAGATGCGGAGCAGGCGGTCGGTCTCAAAGGGTTTGCCGACTTTCTGCTTGAGCTGGTAGTAGCTGCCATTCGAGATGCCGCCGAGAAGTTCGCGGGCATCTTCGTCGCGGACCTGCCAGTGTTCAATGATTTTGAAGAAGGCGCGCCCTGCTGCTGGGGAAAGGCGACGACGTTCTTCAGTGTTTTTGAGATCGGGCAGGACCGGAGGTGGAAAGCGCGTCTCCGGATAAGCTGCTGCCGTACTGGGCCTGGTTTGGGCCATTCGTTAGTTGTGCTCCATTATTGGATAAGTATAGCTCCAAATATTGTGCACTCGTAGATAACTGATGGCACCGGACGGTAACGTCTGCCTTCACCAGTGAGGATGGAATGGTGCATATGCGGGGAGCGCGCAGTGGGCAAGATTGGCAAGTGATGAAGAAAGCGGTTACATTCCTTGTGGTGAGGCAGTCCGGCGAAGTGTCCGGCCGGTCGTTGCTCAAAATGGCCACGGCCTGGTATCGGCAGAGCGAGCCATAGAATAGGAAAATCGTGCACCTGACCATCATTGACTGGCTGATCATGCTGGTCTACTTTGCTTTTGTGCTGGGGATCGGCTTTGCGCTGAAGCGATATATGCGCACCAGCAATGACTTTTTCCTGGCGGGCCGCTCCATTCCCGCGTGGATCTGCGGACTGGCGTTTATTTCCGCGAACCTTGGCGCGCAGGAAGTGATTGGCATGGGCGCCTCTGGCGCCAAGTACGGCATCATCACCAGCCAGTTTTACTGGATCGGCGCAATCCCGGCGATGGTGTTTGTCGGTATTTTCATGATGCCGTTCTATTACGGATCGCGTGCCCGATCGGTGCCGGAGTTTCTGCGGCTGCGCTTTGATGAGAAGACACGGGCAGTGAATGCGGTGTCGTTCGCGATCATGACGGTGTTTTCGTCCGGCATCTCGATGTACGCGATGGCGCTGTTGATCCAGAGCCTGCACCTGTTCGACGGCATCTTCCTTACGCTCGGGCTGCCGCTGAGCTGGATCTTTCATGTGTCGATCCTGCTGTCGGCCGTCATCGTGCTGGGGTATATCTTTCTTGGCGGACTGACGAGCGCGATCTACAACGAGGTACTCCAGTTTTTCCTGATCGTGGCCGGGTTTGCGCCGCTGGTGTTCGTCGGTCTGCGCAATGTCGGCGGATGGCAGGGGATCAAGCAGACGCTGGGGCCGGCGTATACGCATTCGTGGCGAGGGCTTTCGAGTCCGCACACAAATCCGCTCGGCGTCGAGTGGTTTTCGCTGACCATGGGGCTGGGGTTTGTGCTGAGCTTCGGCTACTGGTGCACGGATTTTCTGGTGATCCAGCGCGCGATGGCCGCCGATTCGGAAGAGTCGGCGCGGCGGGTGCCGCTGATTGCTGCCGTGCCGAAGATGTTCTTTCCATTTCTTGTGATCCTGCCGGGGCTCATCGCGATCAGCGTTCCGAAGGTGACGCAGCACTTCGCGGGCCCGGCAACGTCGCAGACGATCGCGGCACAGGACGCCGGGCGCGGATTGATCCCGGCGAAAGTCGATCCGGTGAGCGGGAAAATTGTGACGGATAAAAACGGAATGCCGGTGCTGAACTATGACCTGGCGATTCCGAATATGCTGCTGCATTACTTTCCGACCGGCATTCTCGGCCTGGGCTTGACGGCACTGCTGGCAAGTTTTATGTCCGGTATGGCGGGTAATGTGACGGCGTTCAATACTGTCTGGACGTATGACCTGTACCAGTCGTACATCAACAAGGACGCGAACGATGCCCACTACCTGTGGATGGGGAGGATGGCCACGGTTGGCGGCATTGTACTGTCGATTGGCGCGGCTTATCTTGCGACCTCGTTCAACAACATTATGGACGCGCTGCAGCTGGTGTTCAGTTTTGTAAATGCGCCGTTGTTTGCGACATTTCTGCTGGGGATGTTCTGGAAGCGGTCGACCGGGCACGGGGCATTTGTCGGGTTGTTAAGTGGAACGGCCGCGGCTGTAATTCATCATGGGTTGACACTGCCGGCGGATGCTGCAGCAGGCATTCACGGCGGATGGATCTCGGTTGTGCATACCTATCCGAGCGAGATGGCGCAGAATTTCTGGACGGCCATCTGGGCGTTTGGCGCGAATCTTGTGGTGGCGTCCGCGGTAAGCCTGGCGACGAAGCCGCGCCGGGAAGAGGAGCTTGTCGGCTTGGTGTATTCGTTGACAGAGAAGCCGAAGGAAGGTCATCTTACCTGGTGGCAGAAGCCGTCGACGCTGGCGATTGTTGTACTGGCGATGGCGGTGTTGTTGAACCTGGTGTTCGCGTAGGACGGGGAGAGACGAGATGGGACTGGATATACGCATACCGCTCGGGCTGATGTTCCTGATCACCGGTGGCATTATGGCGCTGTACGGGCTGTTCACGCGGGGAAGTGCGATCTATGCGATGTCGCAGGGTATCAATCTGAACCTGATCTGGGGCGGGTTGATGTTTGTGTTTGGCGTAACGATGTTTGTACTGGGACGCCGGCCGCAGAAGAGTGCAGTGAGCCAGATCGAGGGAACGACGCGGCCGTTGAAGACGCCGCGCGGCCATTGATGCTCGCTTAGACCTTACGATCGGGCCGGGATATTTGGCGATGGTTGCGTCTGCTGTCAGAAGAGATATGTTCTCTACCGTGGCTTGCGCGATGAGCATGCGGTCGAAGGGGTCCTTATGGATCGGCGGCAGTGCGGCTGCGACGAAGGCATGCTCACTTAGAATCTGCATTTCGGTGAAGTCGTTCTTAAGAAGATGTTTGCGAAAATTTCCAGGATCGACGTTGAAGTCAGCCCGACCGAGAGCTGTCTTGATGGCAATCTCTCAGAGCACGACGACACTGAAGTAGATTGCATTTTCCGGATCCCGGATTGCTGCGGCTGCCTTCGACGATAACCTTCCCGGCTTGAAGACTGCCCAGATGATCAGGTGGGTATCGAGGCGTTATCTCAATCCTCTTCCTTGGTTTGCCTATCGAACTTGCCCGGATTGCCATAGAACATCTCTTCGATTTCGTCTTTGTAGGGACCTTTTATGTCATCGGGGACGTTGTACATTCCTTGCATAAAGCCGAGACGACGTACCTTCTTCGGAGCAGGGGGATCCAGCGGGACCACCTTGACCATCGGCTTGCCCGCTTTGGCGATGATGAAGGGCTCCCCTTTCGCTGCTTCTTCGACCAGACGCGAGAGGTGGGTTTTTGCTTCGTGAATGTTAATGGTCTGCATGTCGTACGCCTTCACCTCTATGGACAGCCCTGAGCGTTGTGGCGCCTGCATTCGACGGCGGTGACTAAGTCCAGTTGGTTTAGGTTAGTTCATCCGTGCCCAGGTGTACGTAAAGCGACACTCTTAACCGCTTCCTGACGGGTCAACCGGTAGACTAGGCCCATGAAGCCGCGGCTTTTGGAACATTACGAGATGACCCGGAAACTGGGTGCGGGTGGCAGTGGCGTAGTTTTTCTCGCCAATGACACGCTGCTGATGAGGCCGGTCGTATTGAAAATGCTGCGGAAAGGCAGCCTGACGCTCGAACAGATGCGGACGACGGTGCTGAGGGAGGCGCGGCTGGCTTCGGCGATCGAGCATCCGAATGTCTGCGCCATTTACGAGGTAGGCGAGTCGAGCGATGAAGCCTACATCGTCATGCAATATATTCCAGGCAAGCCGCTTGATGCCGTAATTGCCGAAGGCCCGGCGAGCGTGCCACTGGTGCTTTCGATCGGCATACAGATTGCGGACGGCTTGAACGCCGCGCATGTGCTGGGCATCTATCATCGTGACCTGAAACCGGCGAACGTGATGCTGACCGATGGGGGCCTGGTGAAAATCCTGGACTTCGGCCTGGCGCGCCGACTCACGCGTGATGAAGTGAGTTTCGACCCCGCGAAGCCGGTCCGCCGCAAGGATGGGGCCGTGCACGCGACTTATACTGCCCGCGGCGGCACCATCGCGTACATGGCGCCCGAACAGTTCGTGACCGGCCACAGCAGCGTGCAGAGCGATCTGTTTGCGCTGGGCGTGATCCTGTATGAATTGCTGAGTGGTCGGCATCCGTTTATCCGGCGGGATGCGGAAGAGTTTCAGACGATCCGGGCGATCCAGTATGCTGATCCGCCGCCGCTTCTGAATGGGAACCCGCAGATCCCGAATGAGTTGCAGAGCCTGATTTTCCGCTGCCTGCAGAAGACGCCGGCAGAGCGATATGCGACGGCTGCAGACGTGCGAGAGGCGTTGAAGACGACGATGCGGACGCTGCATCTCGATACCAGCCTGCTGCCGGCGGATGCGGCTTCGACCGCCGGAATGCCGCTCCAGGAGCGTGAGAAACGTACAAGCGGTTTGCTGTCGATGCTGGCGGAACGGTTCCGCGAATCGGGTGAGACGCACCCGAAGCAGAACACGATCCTGGTGCTGCCGTTTTCGAATTTTGGATCTACGGAGATCACGCCACTCTATGGCTATGCGCTGGCGGATGCGATTGCAGCGCGGCTGGCCAGGATGCCATCGCTGGTAGTGCGGCCATCGAGTTCACTGATGCAGCTGGCAACGCCGGTCAACCAGATGGACCCGCTGGCGATCGGCCAGAAATTGATGGTGCAGTATGTGCTCGCGGGGAACTTTCTGCGTTCAGCTCAAGGATTTGATCTGAACTGGCAACTGCTCGATGTGCCGGGCCAGAGTGTGCGGACGGGTGGGGCCATCAGTGTACCGTCGCTTGACCTGGTGGCAGTTCAGACCGAGATTACCAACGAAGTATTCAGTACGCTGCAGGGGATGGGCCAGAAGCTGACGGTGCAGCCAGCGCAGGCGAGTGAACGGGCGGCGCGCGCAGCCTCGATGGCGGAGCAGTCATCAGAACAGTACCTGCAGGCGCGTGCCATGTTGTCCTCTTTCATATCGCGGACGGGCGCACGGGCGGACCTGGACAGGGCCCTGGAAAAGTTTGAAAGCGTGGTCGATCGCGATCCGAATTTCGCTCTCGGCTGGAGTGGACTGGGTATCGCGCATCTGCAATATATCCGTCACGGTTTCGGTGGCCAGATGCACCTGATGAATGCGCGCAGGGCCTTTGACCGGGCGCTGGAGATTGATCCGGGATCGGGCGAAGCGAATCTCTATCGCGTGTACATGCTGCTTTCACGCGGAGAAAAAGAGAGTGCTCGCCACGGCATCGAAAACCTTTTGCAGACGGCGGATAATGACTGGAACGTGCACCAGATGGCTGGTCTGACGCTGCGCCTGGATGGTATGTACGACGAAGCGCTGGAGCAGTTTAACCGGTCGCTGCAGTTGAATCCTTCGAATGCCGCGATCATTTACAACCATCGCGCGCGTGTGTATCAGTACCAGGGACAATTAGAGCTGGCGGATGAGGAACTGAAAAAAGGGCTGACGCTGGAACCGCGTCATCCCCTGCTGCGGACGTCGCTTGCGTATCAGAATATGCGGGAGGGAGCCCTCGATAAGGCGATTGCGATTCTTGAAGAAGTCATCCGTGATGATGAACGGATGCGGCTGGCATTTCCGACACTGGCGACTTGTTATTTGCAGGTGGGTCAGAGGGCGCGCGCCGAGTCGCTGATCGAAGAAGAATCGCTTGCGGCTGCGGAGGCGGACAGCGAGATGGCGTACCGGCTCGCCACGTATTTTGCTGTTGAAGGAGATGAGAGCGAAGCACTGCACTGGCTGCGCCGGGCGATCTACCTGGGAAATGAGAATTATCCGTGGTTCTCGAAGAATCCGGCGTGGAACCGGCTAAGGGAGCATGCGGATTTCGAGCGGATTCTCGAAGATCTGAAGAAGAGTTTCCGGCGCAATCAGAAGACATGGAAGAGGTTGCTGGAACGCGTGCCGTCTGTGCGGCGGGCTTGATCCATGGGTAAACGGCGCTCAATCAGCGGCTGAAGCCGCATTGAGAGGGATGCAGTTATGGCGGGACAGAAGTCCCACCCCTCAAGGCTGAGGTCACGCCGCCCTGCTTCAGCCGGATGACAAAATGCTGTAGTGGACCTAGAGGCTACGTGCACTCAAGAGTAAAAGGCGAAACCCTCAGTGGGTTTCGCCCTTTTGCATAGCAATGCCTAGTTCTGGACCTTGGGCTCGACATAGCTCGAGACCGGCGGGGCTGTCTGCGGCTGTGAATTGCTCGCCATGCCGGGTGTGACGGGCGATGATGTAAGCGCGATCGGTGTCGACAGGCCGAAGGTCAAGCTGGACCCGGCAGGCAGGACTGCTGCATTCTTTTCGCGCAGCCAGTGCACGGTCATGACGCCTGCTCCAATGCCCGCGCCTACGCCTGCGCCGATTGGTCCGCCAACGACAGCACCGACGATAGCGCCACTGCCGGTGGTCATACCGAACTCTGAAGCTGTGCGGACGGGGTGGCCCTTGGCGACAACTTCGCCTTCCGAGTTGGTCTTCGTGTCTGAACCGGCGGTCTGCGTGACAACGCCGTGGAAGTGATAGTGCGTACCGTCGGGCAGAACAACTTCTTCAGGGCGTAGACGGAGGGTGGACTGGCCGCCAATTCTGCGGCCGGCGCTGACATAGGTCACGCGACCGTGGACGTAGGATCCTGCCGGGATAACGACTGAACCCATGTGGACGACGTCCCGCGTGAGCTGCGCACTGAAGGGTGTACCGGGGGTGATGGAATCGGCCGCAAGCTGCTCAACCAGGCGGACGTGGAAAGGCGTACCTTCTGGGAGAGTGTTGGGCGACTCCGGAACGGACGTGACGATCTCGGCGTCGGGATTGTAAATGTGCGAGCGCAGGACGGGCGCATCGACAGGGCGGCTGGGAGCAGCGTCATCAGCCACGGGCACTTCGACGATGCCGTTGGGGTCGATCTTTCGAGGTGCTGCGTGTGCTGCCGGCTGATACACGGGGGCAGGCGGCGGCGCTGGAATTGCGGCAGGTGCAATGGTCGAGTTCGCAGGGAGGTTGTTTTCGGGGCTGGCGACAATCTGTTCATCCGCTGGCTGCGAGACGCCCTGGTACGCATTGCCGTACGCGCCCGGTTTTGCGGTGGCGCCCGGGGCCTGGGTTGTTTGCGAGGTGGTCTGCGCTCCGGCGAGAGCCGTGAACGAAAGCAGGGCTGTGATGCAAAGCTTGTTCTTCATACGTGCGTACTCCAAGGCCATCTAAGAACGCCTTCCTCATGAGAATAGAACAGATAGAACCAGGGGTGCAGGCAACAAATGGGCAGGAATGATGCGAGTATCTCGAAGGTTAAGGTGCTGTTGGGCGAATTGGTTTGCACGAGTTTGAGTGACCAGTGACACGAGCCATTCATTTTTCTTTGTTAAACTTACGAGGTTGCGGTGTGCGCGGGTAAGTGTCCTGTGTACGTCCGCCAGGGAGCAAATTGTCAGAGCTGATCAGCAGCATTGGCGGAGTGGGCGGCGGCCAGATCGCCGTCGACCGCCGTCCTCAACTTAGGGATCGTTTAGAGCACCACATTGTAAGGAGTGACATGACTGAGATTGCACAGATTCGTGCGCGGGAGATTCTTGATTCGCGCGGCAACCCGACGGTAGAAGCAGACGTGGTTCTGGCTGATGGCTCGATTGGACGAGCGGCGGTGCCGAGTGGCGCATCGACCGGTGAGCATGAAGCAGTTGAGCTGCGTGATGGCGACAAGGACTACTACCTGGGCAAGGGCGTATTGCAGGCAGTCGAGAATGTGGAGAGCGTACTGGCGCCCGAACTGTCAGGGATGGACGCGAGCAATCAGCGACTGATTGACGCGACGATGAACGCGCTTGATGGCACGGAGAACAAGAGCAAGCTGGGTGCGAATGCGATTCTCGCTGTGTCGATGGCATGCGCGCGGGCTTCTGCGGCGGCGCTGAAAATGCCGCTGTACCGGTATCTTGGCGGCGCAAATGCATGCATTCTGCCGACACCGATGATGAACATCATCAATGGCGGATCGCATGCGGACAACAATGTCGACTTCCAGGAATTCATGATCATGCCGATTGGCGCGGAGCGCTTTACCGATGCATTGCGCTGGGGTGCGGAGATTTTCCACACGCTCAAGGGCGTGTTGAAGAAAAAGGGATACAGCACAGCAGTCGGTGACGAGGGTGGGTTTGCGCCTTCGCTGAAATCGAATGAAGAAGCGATCGAAGTGATTCTCGAGGCGATCCAGGCAGCGGGCTACAAGGTCGGTGATGACGTTGCACTGGCGCTCGATCCGGCAGCAAGTGAGTTCTACAACAAGGAAACGGGCAAGTACGTTTTCAAGAAGTCGGACAAGAGCGAGAAGTCGAGCGAAGAGATGGCGCGCTACTGGGAGAGCTGGGTACGGCAGTATCCAATCATCTCTCTCGAGGACGGGCTGGCGGAGGATGACTGGGCCGGCTGGCGTTTCATGACGGAGATTCTGGGTGAGCAGATCCAGCTGGTGGGAGATGATCTATTTGTCACCAACACTGAGCGTTTGCAGCGCGGCATCCATGAAGGAATTGCTAATTCGATCCTGATCAAGGTCAATCAGATTGGCACCGTTACCGAGACCTTCGAGGCCATCGAGCTTGGACGGCGGTACGGCTACACGTCGATCATGTCTCACCGCAGCGGTGAGACGGAAGACACGTTCATTGCGGACCTCGCAGTGGCGACGGGCGTGGGACAGATCAAGACCGGCTCGCTGTCACGCACAGATCGTATCGCGAAGTACAACCAGCTGCTGCGGATTGAAGAAGAACTGGGACAGACGGCAAACTTCCTGGGTGCGGAGTCGGTCAATTTCAGCGATTAAGCGAAGTAAAGATGTGACTCAAGCCGTCCCGGCATCCGGGGCGGCTTTTAATTTGCCGCGGGAGGTCTGTGGCCACTTCGGGTCCATGCATGGGCCTTCGATTACCACGTAGTAGAGCGTGCTCAGAGCGAGGACAAGCGGTAGCAGCAGGCGGCCCTGCACGATGAGGTCTGACAGGTAGTCTTGTATCACGGCAAGGTGCCGGGTGGCCTTGAAGCCAGGAGGAAGGATGAAGAAGCGCCAGAGGTAGATGGAGGAGCACATGCCATCTTCGGCGGCTGAAACGACCTGGCCACTTCTTAATTTAAAATTCCCAAGAGAGATGCTTCAGTACGTTCGATCGAGTGGAGTTGCATGAAACGACCTTTGGTTTTGACCATCCTTGATGGGTGGGGATATCGCGCGGAGACCCATGCCAATGCGATTGCGCAGGCACGCAAACCGAATTATGACAAGTTGCTGGCGCAGTTTCCGAACACCCTGATCCAGGCATCCGACCATTTCGTTGGTCTGCCCGACGGACAGATGGGCAACAGTGAAGTGGGCCATCTGAATATCGGCGCAGGTCGCGTCGTGCAGATGGATATTACGCGCATAGACGCGATGATCGCCAATGGAGATTTCTATACCGATCCGGTGATCTTAAAGGCGATGCACAGGGTGCGTGAGAGCGGACGGCAGCTTCATTTGCTGGGACTTGTTTCCGATGGCGGAGTTCATGCACAACAGGCTCATCTGCATGCGCTGCTGAAAGCAGCGAAGCTGGCGGGCGTGGAGAAAGTGTTTGTGCACGCGTTCCTGGATGGCCGCGATACTCTGCCGACGAGCGGCGCCGGCTATCTTGAAAAAGTGCAGCAGGCGATGGCTGAAATCGGTGTCGGCCGGCTTGCGACAGTGAGCGGTCGTTACTACGCGATGGATCGCGATCGTCGCTGGGAGCGCGAGAAGAAGACCTTCGATGCGATGGTGAAAGGTGTTGCGGAAGGCGGCGCTTATAGCGATGCCGTGGCGCGGGTGAAAGAGTGTTACAACAACGGCATCACGGATGAGTTCGTGATTCCGTTTGTCGTTACCGGGGCAGACGGCAGGCCGGTCACGATCCTGCAGGATGAAGATGTCTGCATCAACTTTAATTATCGAGCGGACCGCGCGCGGCAGATCACGCGCGTGCTGACGCGCAACAGCGGGTTGACGAAAGACGATGGCCGCGACCTGCCGGGCGCGGATGATCTGGATGCCGAGATCCCCCGCAGCGAAGTACCGAAGGACCTGCTCTACGTCTGCATGACGCAGTATGACAAGCAGTTCACGCTGCCGCTGGTGATTCATCCGCAGTCCATGGA
>CAXTNK010000005.1:75740-82008 GCA_964245665.1 uncultured Acidobacteriaceae bacterium | reverse complement strand
ACCTGCTGGCGCAGGCGAATCTGCGCAACCTGCGCGTAGCCGAGACAGAGAAGTATGCGCATGTAACGTATTTTTTCAATGGTGGCATCGAAAAAGAGTTTCCCGGCGAAGAGCGTCAGCTGGTGGCTTCGCAGAAAGTGGCGACGTACGATCTTGCGCCGGAAATGTCAGCGAACGGAATCGCCGACGTTGTGATCAAAGCAGTTGAAGATACGGCGTTCGACTTAGTCGTTGTGAACTTCGCGAATGCCGATATGGTCGGACACTCGGGCAGGATTGAGCCGACGATCAAGGGTGTTGAGACGATCGATGCATGCCTCGGCCGGCTCTACCAGACACTGAAGCATAAGGGTGGGTCGATGCTGATCACGGCTGACCATGGCAATGCGGAGATGCTGACTGATCCTGGCGCCGGCGGCCCGCATACATCGCACACCACTAACCCGGTGCCGTTCATCCTGGTGAGTGAAGATGCGAACAAGTACAACCTGCGGCAGGATGGATCGCTGCGCGATATTTCACCGACGATACTTGGCATGCTGGGGCTTGCACAGCCGGCGCAGATGAGCGGTCGCGATATGCGGATTGCGAAGGATGCTGTCGTTCGATAGGAGCAGTTTGGGGCATGCATGAAAGCAAAATGCAGGTCCCTCCGCTTCGGTCGGGATGCCAATCTTCTTGGTGGACTTCTTCTTAACTAGCCAGCGTTAGTGCAGATGCCTTTGTTTTTGAGGTAGGTTTCCAGCTTCTTTAATGGATCTTCGACGCGGCGCGACTTACCGTTTTCAAGCTTGTACGCCGTGCTGACGATAAGTGCGGTGCTGGTCCGCCTGCGGGCGCGTGCCAGAGATTCGAAGGCGACTCGGTACATCGCAACGACATCAGCGGTGTCGACCGATATGGGGATAACACCAGCAGACGCGGCTTCACTGCCGATGAAGGCTGCTTCTTTTTCGTCGCCTGGAAGTAGCACAAAGAGGATGGGCAGCTTGTATCTTCCGGCCAGGCGTAGTGCTTGAAGCCATGCTTCGCTGTTCGCGGTGGCCGTGGTGCCGAAGGCGACGACGACGCTATCGTCATCCGCCGTGTGACGGCCCAGGGCAGCACCAGCGGCAACAGTGAGCACTGCAGATGCAGATGGCAAAGAAACAACGGGAATGCTGTTTTCAGCGGACTGCGTGCGCCGGGTAGGCAGTAGTTGCAGCCGCTCGTCTACAAGCAGCGCTTCAGGAAAAAGATGCGTCGGCGCGAGCACCAGGTCACCTGGGCGAAGATCGATGATGGTTCCGACAATGGATGCTTCGGCACCTCGAGACGCGCTCCTGTGTTTCGCTTGAGTGCGCAGAGCGGCCATCGCTGCATACATCTGCTGGAATTTCCGGTCGCTGATCAGCGAATACCTGCGCGTGTTTGTCGTGTTTCTTTTCATCGCCATTGTTTCAGAGACCTCTTCGTGGCAAGTCTTCAACCATCGCAGTACGGCGCGTTCCCGTCAACTGGGAATGGGGAGTGATTTACACATCGAGTGTGTAAATCCTTGTGTATTTGTAGTCCGGATCATGCGCGCGTGCAGTGTCGACGCGTGCTCCAGCGTTCTGCACTTTTTCGTGTGCGATTGAGTGCAGGAATCCTGCTGTGATCTTTCTGACATTGTCTTCAAAAATCGATCAGCAGCAATACTGCTTTACGTGGAGTAGTCGGCGTTAATTTTTACGTATTCGGCGGTCAGATCGCCGGTCCAGAAACGGCACTGTCCTGATCCGAGGTGCAGTTCGAGATGAATGGAAAACTCTTTCTGTTGCAGGATGGCGTGGGCCGCGGCTTCATTGAACGAGGGTGAGAGACCGCCGTCACGGCAGATTTCGAGGGAGTTTTCGCCCGCGGTGAAATGAATACTGATGCGTGTGGGATCAATGGGAGCGCCAGCATAGCCGGTCGCAGCGAGAATGCGTCCCCAGTTCGGATCGGTGCCGGCCCACGCAGTTTTGACGAGCGGCGAGTTGGCGATGGAGCGGGCAATCCGGAGTGCGTCTTCGTCTGTGTGCGCGCCCGAGATAACCAGTTCGACGACATGCTCGACGCCTTCGCCATCAGCGACCATCTGCTTCGCGAGTGAAGTGCAGACTTCTGTGAGCGCCTGCTGAAAGCTCTCGATGGCATCCGGTGCTGCGAGATTTTCTTTGCTCTTTCCACTGGCCATGAGCAGGACGGTGTCGTTGGTCGAGGTATCGCCATCGATCGAGATGCGATTGAAGCTCGCGTTTACTGCATTGTGCAGCAGGTCGTTCATGGCTGAGGGTTCGATAGCTGCGTCGGTGAAGAGATAGGCGAGCATGGTGGCATGGGGCGCAACGAGTTTGGGCTGGATCATGCCGGCGCCCTTGGTCGTGCCAAGAATACGTACTGTTTTGCCGTCGATGGTGCATGAAGCGTGCGCCACTTTCATCCGTGTGTCGGTGGTCATGATCGCCGTCGCGAACTGTGCGAAGTGTTCAGGTGTTGCGCCCAGGCCTTGATGGAGTGCCGGGAGTGCAGTAATCAATTTGTCGGCTGGAAGCAGCACGCCGATGATGCCTGTCGAGGATGGGATGATCTGCTCGCTGTCGCAACCGAACTGTACAGCTGCGTCTTTGCAGACCTGTGAACAGGCATCGAGGCCAGCCTGACCGGTCGCGCAATTGGCATTGCCGGCATTCACGATTACTGCACGGACGCGGCCATTCGATGACTGCATATGCTGGCGTCCGATGATGATGGGCGCAGCGACCACCTGGTTGCTGGTGAACATCGCGGCCGCGGCAACAGGCTCGTCTGCGAGGGCGCATGCAAGGTCGAGACGGCCGCTGGCCTTGATGCCGGCGCGGACTGCAGAGAAACGGAAGCCCTGGGGAATGGCGGGGACGGGAACGAGCGTTGAATCGGCCATGACCTTCACTTTACAAGAAGTTGGCGTAAAGAAGCTCTCATGAGTGAGGAGAGATTCAGCAGTAGAGCCGTTAGTCTAGAAACATTAAACACAAACGACGTGAGGCAGAGTGAAAATCGAAGAACCGGGAGCAGGACCGTTCCTTGCACTGAAGAATATTGACGTAGCGCGTGGTGATCGCGTCGTGCTGCACGAGGTGGAACTGACGATCGCCGTAGGCGAGAGTGTGGCGATACTGGGGCCGAATGGCTGCGGCAAATCCACGCTCATCAAGACGATCACATGCGAGACGTATCCTCTCGAAAATGACGATAAGTACATTCGCATCTTTGGTCGCGAGCGATGGGAGATATCTGAACTGCGCAAGCATCTCGGGGTAGTGTCAGCAGACCTGCCAGGCCGATCAATCGCAGCGATCAGCGGTCTTGATGCCGTTATCACCGGATTTTTCGGCAGTGCCAAGTTATGGGATTATCTGGTTGTGACGGACGCTATGCGCGGCACAGCTACTGATGCTTTGCGCCTGCTGCAATCGGAGCGTTTGTCGGCCAAACTCGTCGGTGAAATGTCTGCCGGTGAACTTCGGCGCGTGATGATTGCGCGTGCCCTGGTGCATCAACCGGAGATGCTGCTGCTCGATGAGCCATCAAATGCGCTCGACCATGCGGCACAGCGCGAACTGCGCGAGGTTCTCCGAACCGTGGCGCAGAGGGGGACCGGGATATTGATGGTGACGCATCATCTCGCGGATATTCTGCCGGAGATGCGGAGGGTGATCCTGATGCGCGATGGAAGGATTTTCGCGGATGCAGCGCGGGAGGAGTTGTTGACGCCTTCGGTGTTGTCAGAGTTATTTGGCGTGCCGATCGAGATTGCCGAGCGGGATGGTTTTCTGCATAGCTGGTAATGGGTGGCTTACACCGATGTCTCAGAAGCGAGACATCGCGCGCCTGTATTTGTGGCTGATCGAGAGGACGCAGGTACTGCGACTTCGCAGTAGGATGACCCATCCTACTGCGCCTGACTCGTCATGAAATACGTTCGCTAGTCGCCTACGCCGTGGGGTACTCGGCCTTCGGGTTTGTCGCGTTCGACTGGCTCAACGGGTGCGCCGGCGGCCTGGGCGCGCAGGTTTTCGTCAGACTGGCGCGTAAACCAGGCACGAAGGTTTTCGCCGTCGTTGCGATCGCCGAGGTAGCCGCGCAAGAGTCGTTCGATAGATGCTGGGACTTCGTCGGCGGGGCATCGATAGCCGATGGGGCGTGCGACGGTTGCGTGCAGGCCAACGGCGCCGCCGACGCAGAAGTAGAAGGCGTCGACCATCCTGCCCTCGTGCTTGATCTTCTTGCCTTCGAGGCCGATGTCGGCGATCCAGTGCTGGCCGCAACTGTTGGGGCAGCCAGTGACATGCAGCTTGAACTGCTGATCGAAGGCCGGCATACGGTCTTCCATTTCGTCGACCAGCCAGCGGGTGAACCCCTTGGTTTCGGTGATAGCCAGCTTGCAGAATTCGGTGCCGGTGCAGGCGATGGCGCCGCGCCAGAACGGTGTGCCGACGACCTTGATATCGATGGCCTCGAGTTCGCGTGCGAGGTCCGTGGCCTGGTTCTTCGGCACATTCACGATGATGAAATTCTGCATGACGGTGCAGCGGAGATCGCCGGTGCCGTATTTCTCTGACAGGTCCGCGATGGCTGCCAGTTGATCGCCGGAGAGACGGCCGCGAAGAACCGAAGCGCCCACGTAGCGCAGCTCTGGATTTCGCTGGGGATTGATGCCGGCGTGATCGCGCAGGATGTCATCCGGGATGACTTCGTCGGCGGGCAGATCTAATTTGTAACCGATGCGATTTTCAATCTCGGCAAGGAACTTTTCAGCGTCCCAGCCTTCCTTGATGAATAAGTACTTGAGGCGGGCGCGGTCGCGGCTTTCACGCAGGCCCTGCTGATCGCGGAAAAGTCCGGCGACGGCGCGAATGACCTCCTGCGCCTGTGCTGGCTGAATAAACGCGGGCAGCTTGACGGCGAGATGTGGTTCTTTTGAAAGGCCGCCGCCGACGCGGATAGAGTAGCCGACTTCATCCTTTCCGTCGATGCTGCGCTTGACCGGGGTCAGGCCGATGTCGTTGATTTCGGGATAGGAGCACCAGACGGGGCAGCCGGTGATGGAGATTTTGAATTTTCGCGGAAGGTTGTAGAAGTCCGGATTGGCAGTGAGCTCATGCGCGACGGAGATGGCGAGCGCGGACGAATCGATGAGTTCGTCATGCGCGACACCCGCGAGCGGGCAGCCGGTGACATTGCGGACGACATCGCCGCATGCGCCTTTCGGTGACAGGCCAACTGCATCGAGTGCGCGGACGACTTCTGGAATGTCTTCGATCGTAAGCCAGTGAAGCTGGATGTTCTGGCGGACGGTAATGTCGGCGAGATTGCGTGCGTGTTTCTTCGTGATGTCCGCTATGACGCGCAGCTGCGTTGCGTTGACGATGCCGTTGGGAATGCCGATGCGCATCATGAAGTATTCAGTCGCGACACCTTCGCCGCCCTTGCCGCCAAGCGCGCCGGCACCGTCGCCCTGCGTATAGATACCCCACCATTTGAAGTAGGCGCCGGCCCACTCCGGTGTCACCGACTGGCGGCCTTCACGGGCGAAGGCTCGGACCTGGTCAAAGGCTTCCCATGGGTTGAGTTCGCGCTTGAGCCGTTCCTGGCGCTGGGCCTTGGTCTCTTTTACAACTGGGGCTGCGTCAGTCATGGTTTTCCTTAGAAGTGTGTGTGTCGCGTGAAGGCAAATCAGTGGCGAAGCCGACGATCTTTATGAGATGAGAGCCGTTGATGCCTGGACCGGGTTGCGGTCAACAGTCCTTGCCAGGATTTGTGTGAGAAACCACTCACTTCTTACGATAGAAGCGTGTGTTCTGAGCGTCAAGGCTGCCGGACATCAGGGCTCGAACCTGCGAATGGTGTGACGCCGGACCAGGTCTCAGAAGCGAGACCTGATGCACGCGGGTTTGTGGCCAGGATTTCAGCACAAAATCTATTTCATTCCTTCGAGGATGCTGCCGACGAGGCCGCCGACTACGCCGCCCTGCACCTGTTCGCGACCGGCGGATGGCAGGTACTCCTGCAGTTCGTGGGCGAGGCGGGAGATGGGGAGCGTCTGCAGCCAGACCTTGCCGGGACCGGTGAGGGCTGCGAGAAAAATGCCGTCTCCACCGAAGAGCATGTTGCGGATGCCGGGGATGCGGGTGATCTGGAACGAGACCGAGGCTTCGAAGGCGCCTACATGGCCGGGATGCACACGGAGAGTCTCACCGGGGCGAAGTTCCTTGAGGATGAG
>CAXTNK010000005.1:75173-75689 GCA_964245665.1 uncultured Acidobacteriaceae bacterium | reverse complement strand
CCCTGGCCACTGATGCGCTGCAGCAGAAAGCCATCGCCTCCAAAGATGCCGGCGCCGAGTGACTGCTGAAAGCCAACACCGATCTGGATCTGCGACGTAGAGCAGAGGAAGCCGTGGCGATGGACGAAGTATTCGCGGCCCGGTGTGACGTCGACCGGCACAATGTGGCCAGGCACCTTGGTCGCGAAGGCGATTTCACCTACGCCGCCGACCGATCGATATTCCGTCATGAAGAGACTGCCGCCGCCGGCAACGCGTTTGAACATGCCCATCAAGCCGCCGCCCCCGCCAAACTGGGTGTGCGTGGTCATCTGGATGGATGCGCTCATCCAGGAAAGTTCACCAGCTTCGGATACGACGGCGTCATTGTGATCAAGCAGGAATTCGAGGACCGGCATGGTGGTGCCGATGATGCGGCTTTGCATGTGTGTTTCTCCCGGACAACATTATGACTTACGCTGCGGAGGGAACGGGAGTTCAGTTTTTGTCCGCTCTGAGAACCGAGGTCGCAGGTGC
>CAXTNK010000005.1:72602-75163 GCA_964245665.1 uncultured Acidobacteriaceae bacterium | reverse complement strand
CGAGACCTGAGACACCCACTCTGTGACCCGGCAACTGCTAATGCTTGATGGGTCCGAGATGGGAGCCACAGGACTGGCGGACGATGGTCCTCGTGTGCAGCAGGATGTCGCGTGCGGGAAGCTTTGGGTGGGCGATCCGGCTGAGCATTGCAAGCATGGCGGCAGCGCCGATATCGCCGCAATCCTGATGCTGGGTGGTGAGCGGGATAGGCAACAGGGCGGCATATTTCACGTCGTCGACACCGACGATGCGGAGTTCGTCAGGCACAACGACACCGATGGCGAGAAGGGTCTGCATGAGGTGAGCGGCAGTAATGTCATTGGCGCAGAAAAAGGCTTCGGGCTTCGAGGTGTCAAGAATCTTCTCGATGAAATCACGGTCCTCGGGATCGCCGCGCCATTCCAGATCGGCCTGCGGGACCAGGCCGTAGGCATGCTGCGCTTCGCGCCATCCGGCAGCCCGGGCATCAACGGTGGAGGCAGAACCGGCGCGAGCCAGAAAGCAGATTCGGCGGCAGTTCAGACGAAGAAGGTGTGCCGTGATCATGAAACCGGCGCGCTGATTATCGATCCCGACCAGGTCAAAGGCCGAACGTTCGGGATAGGGAGCTACATGCCGGTCGAGCAGGATCAACGGGATAGCCGCCTTCTCCAGTGCAGAGACGATACGGCGGTTGATCAGATCCTTATGGTCCGTGAACTCAAGGGGCGAGAAGAAGACTCCGGCGACCTTCTGCGCTATGTAGCGATGACAAAGCTGCTCGGCTTCGCGCTCCTGTTCGGCTGCAGTGTTCATGGCGTTACTCCATAGAAGCGAGTGAGCAGCGGCATCGGGCAGGCGCATCATGCCCTGGCAGATCGGTTCAAAGATTTCGGTACGACCCAGATCTGGAATCAGCAGGCCAAAGACCAGACCCTTCGCAGCAGAGCGGGGAAGTACGTGTGATCCAGATCCGGCGCGACGAGAGATGAGCCCCTGTTTCTGGAGTTCGTTGACTGCCTTCGCAATGGTGATGCGGGACGTGTCGAATTGCCGGCCAAGTTCGACTTCACTTGGCAGTCGTTCGCCCGGACCATATTTGCCTGATTCGATGCCAGCAAACAGTTCCTCATATACCTGCCGATGCTTGGGAATCCTGGTCGGAGCAGGTAGATCTGCAGCCATGAGTGTCTTTCCGTTTCTACGAGGATAGCAACATCAGGATTGCCGAAAGCGAGGGTCTAGAACTGTCAGAGCTGTCTATACATTTGCAGCGGTGTGCACCAAGGTACTTCATTCGATACCTGATGAACAAGACCTAAGGGTGAGAAGAACGTCAAGGCTCGGAAAGCTCGTTTAAGCCTAGTTGAGTCTCTTTAATCGATTAAATACACGCTTTTATGTGTCGATCTACGGAAGGGCCGTTGTATCCACCATAGGGTTGAGTGGCGACTCATCCGACAGCCGCAAATGTTATCGAAGCGACATGTGAATGCAAATAAAAATTTGTTGACATTCGCTATTTGCCACCTGTACCTTTCGGTTCGATATCAGGATGTGTTTTATGTCGCGGGCAGAGCTGGATCAAAGCAATCTAGCCTCTCGCGGAGCAACTCGTTGTACCGACAGCAACAGTTGTTAGAACCGTAAAATTCAGGGAGACCAGAGAATGCAATTCAACAAGAACTGGAAGATGGGGCTGTTGTTAAGTAGCGCGCTTCTTTCCAGCAGTACTCTTCACGCCCAGGCGGTTTATGGGTCGCTTTACGGAACCGTCACCGATGAGAGCGGGGCCGTAGTGCCGAACGCGACGATTACTGTGACCGACGTGGCGAAGGGCACCACCGTTACAGTGACTGCGAACGCGAGCGGCGACTACAAGGTCGACCACCTCATCCCTGACACCTACAACCTGAAAGTGACAGCGACCGGCTTCCAAGGATACGAGGCTGACGCGATTCCGGTCCATGCAGACGAATCGCCAAAGATCGATGCGTCCCTGAAGGCTGGCAGCTCCGCGCAGACAGTCACCGTGAACGCCGACACCATTCCCGAATTGAAGACGGACCGTGCGGATGTGTCGACCACGTTTACAACGCAGGACGTACAGGACCTGCCGGTCGGTGACCGAAACTTCACCAACCTGCAGCTTCTTCTCCCGGGCGCGCAGTTGCTTGGTTGGAGTCATGCTCCAGACGAAAATCCCCAGGGCAGCCGCCAGATTCAGGTGGACGGTCAGGCCTTTGGAGGCGTCGCGTTCCAGCTTGACGGCACCGACAACCAGGATCCGATACTGGGCATTATCGTGATCAACCCAAACATCGACTCGCTTTCGGAAACGAAGATCACGACGCAAAATTTTGACGCAGAGTTCGGCAAGGCAGTTTCGTCGGTGGTGACGGCGCAGACCAAGTCGGGTTCCAACAGCTTTCATGGTTCGTTATTTGATTACCGGACCAGCACAGCTAACCTGGCGCAGGACCCGTACACGCAATTTCCCGGCAGCCCGATTCCTCCCGGCTTGAAGAACCAGTTTGGCGGTTCGATTGGCGGCAAGATCATCACCGACAAACTCTTCTTC
>CAXTNK010000005.1:32585-72592 GCA_964245665.1 uncultured Acidobacteriaceae bacterium | reverse complement strand
AGCGGGTCGGAACCAGTGCTTCGAGCCTCGTGCCGACAACGCTAGCGGAAAAGACCTGCACCAGTGGCGGGAACTGCAACCTGAGCGATTACCTGGGAACAGCGGGCGCCAACACAGGAATTGCGTATCAGCAGAACGGTACACCTTATCCCGGGAACATCATTCCTGCGGGTCAGCTTTCTGCGCCTGCGATCAACTACATGAAGGAGCTGGCCCCTTACGCGCCTAATAAGACGGACGGCAATGGCTTGCTGGATACCTATACGCAGGGTGGTACGGGCATCTTCAACAGCGACCAGTGGGACGCTCGTGTGGATTACCAGTACTCTGAAAAGATCCACAACTTCGCACGCTTCAGCCGCTTCACCGACACCTTGAGCGGCGGAACGCTGTTTGGTATTGCTGGCGGCCCGGGCTTCGGACTTGGCGGTTATGGCGGCACCTCCAAAGGTGCGAATGACAGCCTGGCAGCGGGTTCGGATATCGCCGTCAGCTCAACCCTGCTCACCGACTTCCGTATCGGCTATTACCGGTATGACATCGGCGACCAGAAGTTCGACGCCGGCACAACTCCTGCAACTACGCTCGGCTTTGGAAATTTGAATACCAGCGACCCGATTACTTCCGGACTGCCTGGCTTTCAGATCACGCAGCCCGGCAACGCGGGTGAAACGGAATGGGGAGCAGGGCTCAATATCAACCGCTGCAATTGTCCGTTGATTGAGCGTGAAGACCAGTTCCAGGTCGTGAACAACTGGACCAAGATCATCCGCAACCACTCTGTAAAGGTTGGCGCCGATCTACGCTATGCACGCAACCTCCGTGTGCCCAGCGATACAGACCGGACAGGACTTTTCGCATTCAACGACACGGCGACGAGTTTGAACAGCAACGCTGGTCTCGGCCTTGCTTCCTATGTGCTCGGCGAGCCGTCGAACTTCGGCCGGTATGTCAGTACTTCGACGAATGCTAAGGAATTCCAAAAACGTGACTTCTTTTACGCGCAGGATACGTGGCGTCCTACTGAGAAGCTGACGGTCAATTACGGACTGCGCTACGAGTTCTATTTCCCTGAGTCAGTCAACGGCAAAGGAAATGGAGCTCTGATGCACCTGAATACCGGATACCTGAGTGTGGCTGGTTACGGCAAAGTGCCCAGCAATATGGGTTGGGGCATGCCCACGAATGCCTACAATCCACGCGTCGGTGTGGCTTACCAGATTGACGAGAAAACTGTGATCCGAGCTGGCTACGGACGCAGCTTTGATCTAGGCGTGTTTGGTTCTATCTTCGGCCACGTCGTCACGCAGAACCTGCCTGTACTTGCTAATCAGGAGATCTCTCTCCCGGGTGACGCGACCACTTACGCTTCGCAAAACGCAGCAACTGGCGCTCTGTTCAATCTGACTCAGGGACCGCCAACTCTCGCTCCCACCGTTGTTCCGGCGAATGGTTTACTACCTGCTCCCGGCTATAGCGTAAGTCCAAAGGCCCGGCCTGATAGTCTACGGCTGCCGACACTGGATGCCTGGAACCTGAGCGTTCAACGTTCTCTCACGCCCACCCTTGCCATGACTCTGGCTTATGTAGGAAATAAGGGTACTCATTCACTGAGCGCCGGCGACGGTAATAATACAAACCCGGGCGAATCGGCAATTACGTTACCCGCGCAATATAGCGTAACTGGTCAGTCGCTGCACTGGGATCCTAGTGTTCCGTCGACCGCAATCTTTAACGGTCAGACGCTGTATCCGGGTATTTCAGCGAATGGCGGTACCGCGAACACTGCGTATCTCACCAGGTACTATGGCGGCTCGCTGCCAGCCTGCACAGATCCGAACTATCACACGCCAAGTTATGTGAAGCCAGGTCAATGCGGGTGGAATCAGGGAATCAGCTACTACGGCGATGACCAGGATACGCATTTCAACGCACTACAAGTTACTCTGGCAAAGCAGATTACGCATGGCCTGTCCTTCAACGCAAACTACGCATGGCAGCGCGGCTTCAACTACCAGAGTGGCTACGCAACCTGGGACAAAACAGCAGCCAAGGGTCGTGATGACTCGATCCGTGAGCAGCAGGTCGTCGCATACGGCGTCTATCAGTTGCCCTTCGGACGCAATGCCTTCTTCTTCTCCAAGGCACCAGGGTATTTGAACGAGGTCATCGGCGGCTGGCAGATAAGTCCAGTGGTCAATGTGTCGAGCGGTCTGCCGTTCAGTCTTACAACCAACAACTGCGGTGACTCAGTGCCCCAGGGCGGCCAGGCGAACGTGCCTTGTTTCCCAGTCGGCAATCCGGGGACATTCCAGACGCATCTCGGAAAGTTTGATCCGGTGTCACACAGCCGTACCTTCTATAATTCTGTCGACCAGGGCGGCAACTCGATCTGCGCATACACCTCTACCTCAACTGACGCAGCGACAGGCGTAACCACCGATACCTTCCATCCAGCGACGCCGGCGGGAGGATTCAGCTGCCCGGCACTCGACACTCTGGGTACAACCGGTCGTAACAGCAACTGGGGTCCGAACTTCTGGAACACTGACTTATCCCTTCAGAAGAACTTCCCCATTCGTGAAAGTCTGTTTGCTCAATTCCGTGTGGACGCATTCAATGCGTTCAACCATATCAACCCTGCTAATCCTGGTGGCAATGCAAGCTATGACAACATCGAGAGCGCCGGTACCATCACGGGCGGTGCAGGTGGTGTCGGAGTCAGTAGCCCACGCCAGCTATCCTTCATGCTCCGCCTGCAGTTCTAGCGGGGAGTTATGACAGCCAAAAAAGGGGAGCTTCGGCTCCCCTTTTACTTTGAAGATTCTAAATGCTACCTGCTCCAATGATTGTTTTGCTGAAGCGCAGTGCTACTCGCTTCTTTCGAAGCTGACATACATTCTGCCGGCATAAAGACGGTAGCTGCCGGCTTCCGGTGCCTGCACAATTTTCAGCGGCGTGGGATGACGCACTGCTTCATCACGCGTTGAGCCGACAGTAAACAGATCGTGGCCGCCGATGTCCATTATCAGAAATCTGTTATTCGCGATGAAGCCGACACCATAAGCTCCCGCGCTGAGTTTGTGGTCGCCAAACTGCAGCGGTACTTCCGTGACGAAGTAAGCCTGGTACTTCTCCTGAACGCCGGATGAATAGCCTGAAGTGTCGACTAATGATGCGAAAAGATAAGCCCCATCCTTAAAATGAATGCCAGTGGCGTTGCGCATCTGCAGGGGAGCGCTCTGGCCTTTGAAATAGACAGCGGGTGGAAGGATAGATTGCAGATCAGAAGGTTCAAGCAGGGTGTCGTGCCCGGGCAGTGTTGCTGAAGTACTGGTCGTTTGCCGCGAAGGATCGACCTGAACTGCACTTAGGCTTAAGGCTGACCGCTCCGATGTAAAGAGCATGAATACAGCGGCGATCGAAAGCAGGTGCGCCGACTTCTTAGGTTTCATCTTATCTCCTGTGCTCGTAGATGGAGGGGGAAAGGCGCTCACGGTGCCGGATGTCCTTTGCCCTCTGTGAGTGTTATTTTCTGATCCACGGCGGAGGGTGAGTCAAAAAATTCTTTCTGTCCATTTGGCCAGCGGACCTCAAAACTTTTGAGGCGCCGTTCTGCGCCAAGGCCGAAATGCAAATCCAGGCTGCTCGACGAATTATAGCTAGAGCCGCTGCGCACCTCGTCGACCCAGTTACGTTTTTCTCCGTGCAATGTAATCCGAGCACCGATAGCATCACGATTAGATTCGACGCCTGTCAGATGGAGAGATAGCCAGTGATTGCTGTTCTTCGCTTCGTTCACCAGAAGCATTGGCCGATCACTGAGGTTGTTAATGACGGCTTCGAGTCGACCATCGTTCCATAGGTCGGCTAGAGCAAGACCGCGGCCGGAAAGCGGCTCCTGTAGTCCAGGGCCGGACAACTTTGACACGTCGCGAAACTAGCCGTTGCCAAGATTCTGATAGAGGAAGCGGCGTTCGCGGAAGGTGGCGCCAAGTTTGGCGGAATCTACTTCCGGGTAGACGTGGCCATTGACGACGAGCAGATCCGGCCAGCCATCATTGTCGACGTCGGCAAACATGGCTCCCCAGCCGAGCGAGTCGGAATAGATGCCGAGGCCTGCAGCAAATGTCTCGTCGTTGTAAGTTCCGTCACCATTGTTGTGATAGAGCGTGGCAGTATCGTCGGAGAAGTTTGTCTTGAACAAGTCGATATTGCCGTCGCCGTCATAGTCAGCTGCAGTTGAACCCATGCCCGCCTGCTCACGGCCATCTTCATTGAAGGCAACACCGACTTCAGCGGCAGTATCGGTGAAGGTCCCATTGTGATTGTTGTGGTAGAGAATCGCCGGCGTCGAATCGCAGGCTACGTATAAGTCGGGCCAGCCATCCTTGTCATAGTCGAGGGTGGTGACAGAAAAGCAGTAATGGCCATTCGTTTTTTCCAGGCCGCTGGACTCACTTACATCTTTGAACTTACCGTTGCCCACATTGTGATACAGAATATTCGGCGCACTTGCCAGGCCGCGCGGACCACACATCACCGGTACACCCTTCCATGTGCAACCTGGGCCGTGGCCGGGTTCAGGCGTCGTTGCGAGGTCGAAGTGCACGTAGTCGGCGACCATCAGGTCGAGTTTGCCGTCTCGATCGTAATCCACGAAGGCGCAGCCCGTGCCCCATTCCTTACCACTACCCGCAACGCCCGCTGTCTCGCTTACTTCAGTGAACGTGCCATTGGCATTATTGTGAAAGAGATGGTTCTTGCCGTAAGCCGTTACATAAATATCGTCATAGCCATCATTGTCATAATCGCCCACGCATGCGCCCTGGCCCCAGCCCGTGGTGACCAGGCCGGATTTGAGAGTGACATCAGTAAAGGTGCCGTCGTGGTTGTTATGGAAAAGATGACTCATCGGGGCCGCTATGGATTTATCCGGCTTCAATGGCTGACCATTGACTAGAAAAATATCCGGCCAGCCGTCGCGATCGTAGTCGATGATTGCTGCGCCTGAACCGGTTGACTCTATAATGTACCGTTTCGAATCGACGCCGCCATTGACATTACGGACAGTGATGCCGGCGCCCGATGCAACATCGACAAACCACGCTGGTGCCGGATGTTCGGTTTTGGCGGGGTAGGGCCTCTGTTGAGCGAACAACGTTGTTGTGAATACCAGAAAAAGTGCGAGACGGTTTTTATGAATGCTATCGGCCAAGATCTTTAGCATTGACTTAGGTCTTACCCGGCTTAGTTGGACTATTTATTGCGAGGGTGCGCAGAACTTTACCACCCTCCTGGATGACGTAGAGGTGATTTGCCTCGAGGTCCTTGAGTATATCGACTGCGCCGGATGGCCATCGGAGTGTAACTGCTTCAATTTTCTTCGCGGCATCCAGACCGAAGTGAATCCTCAAGTCATTTTGAGAATAATAGCTGCCCCCGCTGCGAACTTCATCTATCTGCGTGAATGGTTTGCCATCGGTTGATAGAGTCTTTACCTCGATGCGCGTCCCGATGCCTGTGCGATTCGACTTAGCGCCAACTACCTTGATCTTTATCCAGTTGCGGTTTGTGGTTGAATCACAACGAAGAAGCTGAGGCAGGCTGTTAACGCAGTTTACGACGACGTCGATGCAGCCATCGTTGTTGAAGTCCCCGAAGGCGCATCCTCGTGCGGGCACGGGAGCATTGATGCCAGGGCCTCCCAGTTTTGTTACATCTTCGAATTGTCCGTTGCGCAGATTGCGGTAGAGATACTTATGCTCAGCATAGGCGGCATCGATTGCGGTGCCGTCCACCTCAGGATAGACGTGGCCATTGGAGACAAGTATGTCGAGCCAGCCGTCATTGTCCATATCAAAAAAGCCCATCCCAGGTAGCGCGTGTTGATGCCAATACCCGAAAGATACGTGCGGTCCTCAAACGAACCGTCGCCCATATTCATGTAAAGTGAATCCGTATCACCCGCGAAATTTGTCTTGACGATATCGAGCAAGCCGTCGTGGTTATAGTCGCCGATCGAAACACCCATGCCGGCTTGGGGTTTGCCGTCAGGTGAGTAAGCGACTCCAGCCTCGAGGGCAACGTCTCTAAATGTGCTATTTTTCTGATTCTGATACAGGGTTGCTGCAGTCGAGTCATTCGCGACATAGATGTCTGGCCAGCCATCATTATCCAGATCAGCTACACAGACGGACAGACCATAAGTGCCAAGTGAATCGAGTATCCCGGCCTTCTCGCTTACGTCGGTGAACGTGCCGTCGCCGTTGTTACGGTACAGGATATTTTTACCGCCCTGCAGACCTGGTGGGCCACAGGCCACGGTGATGCCTTTGTAGGTGCAACTCGCGGCTTCAGGAAGGGGTGCGGTGGCTATGTCGAAATCAATGTAATTCGCGACGAATAAATCGAGATGGCCGTTGCGGTTGGTATCGACGAATGCGCATCCTGAATTCCAGCGAAGCTTTGACTGCGTCAATCCTGCCTTGTGGGTAACGTCATTGAATGTGCCGTTGCCATTATTATGGTAAAGCGCGTTTTGACCGTAGTAGGTAATGAATAAGTCGTCCCAGCCATCATTGTTATAGTCGCCTATGCAACAGGCTTGTCCCCACCCACTGCGCACTAGCCCGGCCTTCACTGTTACGTCAGTAAAGGTTCCGTCACGGTTGTTCTTGAAAAGATGGCAAGTGGGCTCCTGGCCTCTGGGGAAGCCTTCAAGGCGGGTTCCGTTTACCAGGAAGATATCGACCCAGTCATCCTGATCGTAGTCGTAGAAGGCGACGCCGCAGCCAGTGGTTTCAAGTAGATACTTATTCTTATGCTCGCCGCCGTAGATTGTCTTTATATGCAGACCAGATTGTTTGGCTACGTCGATAAAGCTCACGCCTAAAGGTGTTCCGGCAATAGGCGATGGAAGAGCTTTGGGCGGGTCTTGTGGCGCAATGTTATAAGAAGGGCGCGCGCCCATTTGTGCAGTGGCTGTATTAGATCTGTTCGGGAGTGCGAGGCTGAGAACATCTTCCAAAGAAAGAACGAGTGCCGTGCGCGAAAGCGATTGCAGAAAATTGCGACGACTCGACCTCAAAGGATTGCAGCTCCTCGCATCGGCGAACGCGGCGTGCTGCGATGCTGCTTGAGTATAGAGAATAGCTGGCTGCACGCACAACCAGACCGTGTCCGCTGGCAAGCAGCTTTAAGGGTGAACGGCCTGCAGGCTTGCTGCTTTCTGACGTTCAATGGCCGCGTCGGCGGACCTGCCCTGTTGGGTAAGAGCATCCGACAGAGAAAGGTGCGCGCCGGCAGACTGGGGATCCGCGGCGATCGCATCCTGAAACTGCTTGACTGCTTCGTCTACATGGCCCTGTTTCAGGAGGCTGCGGCCCGTCTCTAATGAAAAGTTTGAATGCTGCTTGCCGGTGGCTGCCCGACTTAGATCTGCAGCTATTTTGCGTTCGGCGACAGCGTCGTCATGCCGGCCCTGCTGTGCATAAATCGCGGCCAGGTTAATGTGATTGCCGGGCTGCTCTGGTGAGAGCTGGATGGCTCTTTGCAATGCGCTGATCGCCTGATCTTTCTCGTCTAGCGACTTATAGACACTGCCGAGCACGGACCATGCATCTCCATTGTCAGGCCGCAGTTCGGTAGCTTTGCTGAGCTGCTCCACGGCTTCAGGGAAGCGGCCCGTCTGCATCAGCAGGACGCCCATGGTATAGGGAGGATCAGGCAGGGACGCATCCTGTTTTTCGGCAAGCTGCAATTCCGTTATTGCCTCCGGCGCACGATCCTTCAGCTTCAGAGCCAATCCTAGGTCGTAGTGGAGCTGAGCGTTATCTGGATCGATTTTAAGGCCTTCCCGAAATTGCTCCATCGCGTGTTCGAGGTCGCTTTGTTGTAAGTAAGCCACTCCCATGTCTTCTCGTAGAATCCAGCCTTTGTTGTCAATCTGCAGGGCGCGATCATAATAAGTGAGTGCATCTTTGGCTTTGCCGGTTTGAAGGTACGCCAGCCCCAGATTTGTAAGTGCATCGGAATCCTTTGGGCGAGCCTGCACCACTTCCTGAAACAGGGGCAGCGCATTCAATACGTCGCCGTGATTCTGCAGTGCCACGGCAAGCTGGTATTTGGCATCGATTGAAGTGGGTGCGAGTTGAACTGCGTGGCGCAGTGACTCGAGCGCCGCAGCCTCCTGTCCGGCGGCAGAAAGTGCCTTGCCCAACTGAACCTCGACGTCAGCGTTATCGGGCTGGATGGTGTTCGCCACCGTAAGCTCTCTAACTGCTTCGGGAGCTTTCTGCTCGAGCAGCAGCGTAGCGCCCAAATGCAGATGAGGAAGTAATGCGGATGGTTCAAGACTGGCTGCCAATGTGAATTGTTTGTCGGCATTACTCAGATCATGCTGCTGTGCATAGATCACGCCAAGCGCATCCTGTAATGTTGAGTTTGACGGAATCGCAGCGACGGCGCTTGTCAGTTCAGCCTTAGCCTCGTCCAGGCGTCCCGCATTTGTAAGCAGCCGCGCATAGTCGAAGTAGGCTTCCGCGGGCAGCACGATCTGCTGGCTCAACACGGAGCTATACACACTGATGGCTTTATCGAACTGGCTGGTCTGCTCGTAAGCGCGTGAAAGATTAACGATAGAGGTCGTCTCTGCCGGGTCGATCTGACGTGCTGTTTCAAGTTCGCGGATGGCGGCCAGCTGCTTACCTTCCGATAAAAGCACCGAGCCATATGCGCTGTGCGCAACGGCAACCTGCGGAGAGATCTGGACCAGATCGGCAAATCGTTTTTCAGCGGTCTTCAGATCATTGTTCTGAACGGCTGCATAGCCTTCGCGAAACAATATGTCTGGTGTGCTGCGGCTATCGGTTGGATTGGCCTGAGCGAAGGACAGCAGCGGCAAGAATGTGCACGTCAATAGCAGTGGCAAGCATCGATGCGGGCAGCTGCTGCGTATTCGCTGCTTCCGGTTAGCTATAGAAAGATCCTGAGTCACTTGGTATGCACTCGCGGGATGAACTGGTGCGACAGTCCAGGTGGTGGTTTGCTGTTTTCGACAGAAGTTCACGGAATCGATGAGTGTAGCCCGCCGCATGCAGCATTGACAGCTTTATGCGATCGATTACACGCGACCGGCAAATTCCCGTGTCTCTGTATTAACCTTGATTTTTTCGCCTTCCTTCACAAAGAAAGGCACGCGAATTTCAATACCCGTTTCAAGCTTTGCCGGCTTGGTGACTGCGCCGCTTGCCGTGTCACCGCGAACGCCGGGCTCGGTGTAGGTGACTTCCAACTCTACCTGCATGGGTAACTGGAGGCCGATAGGATTGCCATTGTATTTGTCGACCTGGATGATGGTGCCTTCGATGAGGAGACCAAGCGCGTCGCCGACCATATCTTCGTTCAGGCTGATAGTCTCAAAGCTCTGCTGGTCGAGGAAATAGGAGCCATCGCCGTCGCTGTAGAGGTACGATGCTTCGACAGTTTCGAGGTCGGGCTCCTTGAACTTATCGCTTGCCTTGAAAGTCTTATCGAAAACAGCGCGCGTGAGCATGTTGCGCATACGCAGACGAACCAATGTCTGGCCGCCCCTCGCCGTCGGAGTGGAAATATCTGACTCGAGGCATGTATACGGAGCGTTTTCAAATTCGAAAGTCATTTTGCGTTTTACATTGATTGCATCAATCAGGGCGGCCATGGATCCTCGGTCATGTTGCTTTAAGCTTGTCACCCCTGCAGCGTGAAAAGTCTGCGATTCAGGGAGCGAACAATCTGTCCTATCTAGGGTAACAGGACGGACGGAACCAGATCGAGTCGCAGAAACCTGCATTATGACGGGTGTTTTGCAGTCCTTCATCGATGGTCGCGGACGGCATGTCTCGCAGTTCGGGGAGGACCTTAACATTTTGGTTGACGGGGTAAAGCTATCAAATTGCTTACCTCTTGCAATGACGTCGCGCAAGCGAGCAAGCTGTTACTCGTGCCTGAGCTGCCAGACATCGCTGCTTACCTCCACGCGCTTGAAGAACGCATCGTGGGCCAGACTTTGGATCATGTCAGAATTGCGAGTGTCTTTTTACTGCGCACGACGCAGCCGAGGATTGCAGAATGCGAGGGTAAAGAAGTCCGGGAGTTGCGGCGGATCGGCAAACGTATCGCCATCGGTCTCGATGGTGACCTATGGCTCGTCCTGCACCTGATGATCGCGGGGCGGCTGCACTGGCGAAAGACAAGAGTGAAGCTCGGTGGGAAACAGAACCTTGCAGCATTCGACTTTCCCAATGGCTCTTTGGTATTGACTGAAGCCGGGGTCAAGCGACGTGCCTCGCTGCACATTGTTCGGGGAGCGGATCTAGCCTCTATGGACCCTGGCGGAGTCGATCCGTTGACCGCGGACGTCGAGAGCTTTCGCGCGACGCTGATCGCCGACAATCGAACGCTGAAGCGCGCGCTGACTGACCCACGGATACTCAGCGGGATCGGGAATGCTTACTCGGACGAGATTCTGCATGCTGCACAGCTCTCTCCAATTGCATTGACACATAAATTAAATCCTGAGGAATGGCGAAGACTTTTCACGGCCACACGCGAGACACTAATGCTTTGGATAGATCGTCTGAAAGAGGAAAGTCGCCAGGTGTTTCCAGAAAAAGTGACAGCCTTTCGTGAAGAGATGGCGGTCCATGGACGATACGGGAAGGCGTGTCCGCGATGTGGTCAACCGATTCAGCGAATTCGCTATGCAGATAACGAGACGAACTATTGTGCCGGGTGTCAGACCGACGGTAAAGTGCTGGCCGATCGAAGTCTCTCACAACTACTCGGTCAGGATTGGCCTCGCACATTGGATGAACTGGAAGCGCTGAAGCATCGATAGGATTGGCTGCGGGGCCTTAGTTGATGCTTCGTCTAATACGGCAGGACGAATTGAAAGACTTGGAGAATGCATGAGCTTTGACACGTCATTGTTTTTCGCTCGTAACAGGTTCGTGGTCCTAATCGCGATGAGTATCGTTCCTATAGCGCTTCAGGCTCAACGGTCAGCGCCCTCAGAGAACGTAGTGATCGATGCGCGCGGTCCGTCGACACCTTTCCCACATTTCTGGGAGGAGATGTTCGGCTCGGGCCGCGCGATCCTGTCGCTGCGCGAGAGCTATCGGGATGATCTCCGCGCGGTAAAGCATGTGACGAATTTTCGCTATGTACGCTTCCACGCAATTCTGCATGACGAAGTTGGCGTCTATAACGAGGACGAGCATGGCAATCCTGTATACAACTTTTCTTACGTCGATCAGATCTACGACGGGCTGCTCAAAAATGGCGTGAAGCCGGTGGTCGAAATAAGTTTCATGCCGAAAAAGCTGGCGTTCAATCCGGATGCGCTTCATCCATTCTGGTACAAGCAGAATGTATCTCCGCCCAAGAGCATCGAGGCCTGGGATGAGTTGATGAAGCACCTCGCGCAGCATCTGGTTGATCGCTACGGTATTGAAGAAGTCTCGCAATGGTATTTTGAAGTGTGGAATGAACCGAATATAGATTTCTGGAATGGCATCCCTCGCGAAAAGAGTTACTTTGAACTCTACGCACATACGGCGCAGTCGCTGAAGGCTGTCAATCCCCGGCTCCGTGTAGGTGGTCCTGCAACTGCAGCTGCGCACTGGGTACCTGAATTCCTGGCCTATGCCGCAGCCCAGCATGTTCCGGTAGATTTTGTGTCGACGCATGGCTATGCCGATGACTCGCCTGAAGACATGCTGGATACAACCGAGAATGTTCCGATGGATGATCGCGTTTGTCGGGCTATAGCAAAGGTGCATGCACAGATCAAGGCGTCGCCCATGCCTGGCCTGCCGCTCTTCTGGACGGAATGGAATGTGCAGGGCATGAATGAATCAAGGGACACAATCTTTGTAGGGCCGGCTCTTGCCAATACTGTGCGGGCCTGCGATGGCGATGTAAACATGATGTCATTCTGGACATTCTCTGATGTGTTTGAAGAAGGCGGCCCGATCCCGAAACCGTTTGAAGGTGAGTTTGGTCTAAGGGCAAAGGGTGGAATCAACAAGCCCAGTTATTATGCATTTGCACTACTACACCAGTTAGGAGAGCAACGCATCGCGAATAACTCGAAGAATGTAATCGTCACTAAAAATGTAGATGGCAGCATTACGCTGGCTGCCTGGAACCTGGTTGATCCTGATCAGCATGGCGCTGAGCACAAAATGATTCTCAACTTTGCCGGCGTTCCTGCAGATGCGCGGGTACTTATACAGCGTGTGGACACGAAGCATGGCAATGTGCTGCCGAAATATGCCGAGATGGGAAAGCCAGTCGACCCTACCCCGGCACAGGTCGAGCGTCTGAACCTCGAGACGGCACTACCTGCTGCGGAGGAGAGCCGTCTGCACGATGGAAGCCTGGAATTAAGTCTGACGCCGAATGCTCTCGTGTTGTTGCAAGTGCAGCCCGCTCGTTGAAGAGCGTCTTCGACAGCGCGCCGCTCGACTGCGTAAGTTCAGCGCAGAAATGGGAATTTGGTCTGCTTTAAGAGGGAAGGAGTCGCCACGCATCACAGGCTTAAAAAGGCCGTCGCTTAGGAACCATGGATCCGCGCATGTGTAGCAAGCGCCGCATTCAAAGCGTCGAGAGCGGAACTCTGTGTAGATGCGTCTGCCGGGAACGGTGGCCCAGACCACACGACACCGAAGCTTTCATCAGCATTGGATGCTTTCGCCAGGAGACTGTCAGCATTCACACTGAAGAAGTGAAGATAGCGCTGCGCATGTTTCCGCTGGTAGAGCAACGCCAGGTTACGCACAAAGATGCCCTTGAATTGCGTGCTGTCTGCGCTGCATTTCGGCTCACAAGGGTCGTGCAGTACGCCGTCATTATCGGCGAGGTGAAAGATTGCGGCGTCAGCTATCTGACGGGCTGCAGATACTAGCTTCTTCCTGTGCGGCTGCCTGGATAACTCGGCCAGCCCACCTAGGATCACACCCTGGTTATAGCTCCAGACCGTCTTCTGATTATTCTGGCAGGCCGATGTTAACCCATCGTTGATCTGATGATCGGAGGAAATCATCGTAGACCTGGCAAACCATTCCCATTCACGATTGGCCCAGTCTAGATACCTGGCTTTTAACTTGGCGTCTGGCGTACGATTTGCAAGGTGAGCAGCTACGTCAAGGAAGAGTTCATTCGCGATCGCATTCTTGTATTTCCGCTCCTTACTCCACCAGATACCGCCATTGCATGTTTGATCCCATCCGCCGGCCATGTTATCGAAGATAGAACCTGCCATCTGAAGGTATTCTGCTTTATGGGTTAGGTCGTAAGCGTCTATCCATGCCAAGGCCCACCAGCCCTCGTCATCATAGTAGTCGTTCAGGAAGCCAGCAAATTTATGCTGGGCAAAGCTGTCAGCAAGGACCGATTCGTACTGGCTGGTTTTCGTTGCGTGGGAATAGTCGATGACGGCAGTGAGTGCGTTTGCACTATTCCACCAGCCTGTGGTGGCCCACAAGCCTGTGGCTGGTTGATACCACTCTTGCAATCGGTGTACCGCTTGTTGCACCTGCCATTGATAGCCATCGTTTACTGCAGAGATCGGTGTAGCAGGCAGTAGAAAGGTAGCTGCCAGTACCAGGAATAATGGTCGGGTCACATAGCTTCTGAAGGAGCGCATGGCCTATATCTCGGAGTAAAAAGAATTGATGCCAATCAGCCTAAGTACTGCTGAGTGAATTAATCTTTGATCATTTTAGTCTGGATTCACGCGGTCGCGGTCGCGTGGGTTTCATGTTGTTGGCTGGTTCTGGCCTTCGTTCAGAAAAGGTTCCCTGCGATTTGCTCTGCTGCCCGGCGGAGGGCTTCACTTTGCGATTGCCGCTGCGCGGTCGTGAGCTTGATACCTTTCGTTGCAAGGATCGCTGTGAAGCGCACATCTCTCACTTGCCCATCTATTTGTTCGGTGAAGTCGGTAGACGAATGTGTCACGTTGCACTGAACTGCTCCAGTGCCGATGCCGACCAACTTTTCGCTTGCAGGTGGACAGGCCAAGAGACCCTGTTGCGCAACGTAAATACCAAGTTGATAAGTGGCGGCGTTCTGCCGTCTCGTAAAGTGACATGATCCTGCACTTTGGTCGGCTCCCTGTACGACGCTGGTTACCTCTCCGCCTAGGATTACTGCTGCACTGCCCGGAGTCAGCCAAGGACACTGTGAAGAGGCGGAAGCTATCATCGGAATTGTCAACGGAACTAAGACGGTAAGGATTATGCGCACGAAGCTAGACCTTCGCTGGGGCAGGTTTCAGGACATCAGCCTTAAGAATCTTCCCGCCCTCTTGAATAACATACAAGCGATTCACGTCAAGATCCTTAAGCTCGTCGACTTGCCCGCTCAACCAGCGGATTTCCACAGAATCTATTTTGCTGGCACGGTCCAGACCAAAATGCAGGCGCAGATCATTCTGCGAATAATAGCTACCGCCGCTCCTCAATTCTTCCATTTGCACCAGCGGCTTTGGATCGTCTGGATTGTTCTTCGCGACTACGACCACTCGGCTGCCGATCCCGGTGCGGTTGGCTTTCACGCCCACAAGCTTTATCTTGACCCAGTTGCGATGGAGGGTTGAGTCGCAACGCAGCAACTGCGGAACCGCATTCATACAGTTAACCGCGATATCCATATTACCGTCGTTGTTGAAGTCGCCGAAAGCGCAGCCTCGTGCGGGGGCATTTTCCAGGATGCCGGGACCACCCTGTTGCGTCACCTCCTCAAAACGACCATTGCGTAAGTTGCGATAGAGATACTTATGCTCAGCATATTTAAGATCCGTCTTTGATTTATCGACTTCGGGATATACGTGGCCGTTGGACATCAGGATATCCAGCCAGCCATCGTTGTCCATGTCGAAGAAACCGACGCCCCAGCCGAGTAATCTTGTGTTCACACCGAGGCCGCCGGGATAGGTGCGGTCCTCGAAAGTGGCGTCACCTAGGTTGGTGTAGAGGGAATCAGTGTCGCCCGCGAAGTTAGTCTTGACTACGTCAAAGGTGCCGTCGCGATTGTAGTCGCCGATCGAAACACCCATGCCTGCCTGCGGTTTCGCTTCTGCTGACAGAGCAGCGCCTGCCTCTATTGCGATATCACGGAAGGTGCCATCTTTCTGGTTCAGGTAGAGCGTTGCCGGCGCTGAGTCATTCGCGACATAGATGTCGGGCCAGCCATCATTGTCCAGATCTGCAGCTGCAACACTTAGACCATACGTTCCGACGGCTGTCCACATGCCGGACTTCTCACTGACATCGGTAAATGTACCGTCCCCATTGTTGTGGTAAAGGATATTTCTACCCCCCGGCAAGCCTGGTGGTCCACAAGCAACGAGGATACCCTTGTAAGTACACGGGCCGTCTTCTGGAAGCGGGGCTGTCTTCAGATCGAAGTCGACATAATTAGCTACAAATAGATCCAGATGTCCATCGCGGTTGTAGTCGACGAAAGTGCACCCAGAGTTCCATCGTATCTTGGGTCCAGGCTGGATGAGCCCTGCCTGCTGTGTGACATCGATGAATTTGCCGTTGCCCAGGTTCCGATACAGAGCATTTTGCCCGTAATAAGTAACGAATAGATCGTCATGGCCATCATTGTCGAAATCACCGACGCAGCAGGCCTGACCCCAGCCAGTTTTATGCTCGAGACCAGAACCGATAGTTACGTCGGTAAAGGTACCGTCACGGTTGTTTTTAAAAAGATGGCAGTGCGGCTCCTGACCCGCGGGAAAACCTTCAAGCCGCCATCCGTTGACCAGGAAAAGGTCGACCCATCCATCGTCGTCATAATCGTAGAACGCTAGTCCGCACCCTGTGGTTTCGAGTAAATACTTATTCTTGAATTCACCGCCATAAATAGTTTTGATCTCGAGCCCAGCCTGCTTCTGCACGTCGACAAAGCTGAGGCCGAGCGGAGTGCCTTCAATTGGAGATTTAGGTCCTGATGGAGGTGGTGCGGGTTTCGCGTCGTAGTTGCGTTCGGTAGGGCCTATCGGTTTTTGCGGTGGAGCAGGAGCCTGCTGCGCGTACGCAACGATATCCGCGAATGGCAAAACCAGCGCTGTTCGACTCAACGAGTGAATGAACTTCCGACGATTCAATTTACTCGCCCCACTCTACGATTATTTGGCGACCGCTGCCGTGCTGATGGTCGATTCAGCATGAATATGCCATGGAACACTCTCGTTGGAGATTTCAGGATGCTTACGCAGATAATCCAGCGAATAGGTAGGTGCACCCGGATCGACTCGCTTGATTGTATAAAGCTTTGACTCAATTGCAGCCTGCTCCTTCATGCCTTTTCGCCGGTACAGTACTGAAAGGTTGTAATGTGCAGCAAGGTCATCCGGATCGATAGCCTGCAGTGCTTTGAATTGTTCGATGGCCTCGTCGGCGCGATGCTGCTGGTAGTAAGAAATACCGAGTTCGCGCCGGGCATCTCGCGATTGCGGAAACTGCTCCACAACTTTCTGCAGGTCTGCAAGTTCAGCCTCCGAGTGACGTTGCCTTCTTTCTACCAGCGCCATGTAGTAAAGTGCGCGCGCGTCATCAGCGTGAAGACTAAGAGCTTTCTCTAAGAGGGGACGGGCTTCATCGTACTTTTCCCACTCGATATACGTCAGGCCGAGATTCGTATAGGCATCTTTGTAGTCGGGTCTAAGTAAAGCTACCTGTTCGAAAGCATGAATAGCTTCGTCATATTGTTGCTGATCAAGGAAACCTATGCCTAGATTATTCCAGCGCATCCAATCGGGATTGTCAGACGGAAGTAGGGCAGTAGCAGGATTGTTGCCGATCACAATGGTCCGGGAACGCGATGCGAGTTCGACGACGGGATACGCTGCGTGATCCTTTCCCAGGACATTGTTGAGATAAGTCTGCCGGAGATGCCGGTACTCGACTGCGGCCGTGACGGAAAAGCTACCAGTCAGTTGCGCCGGTAGCTGGAAGCGATAGCGTACGAGAGCAGAGCGGCCTGCCTGGATAGAATTGTCGTAGGCGACAGAGTGAATCGTCCATACCTGGTGGTTATCGACAAAGTCTCCAATAACATTCACAGGGCGATTGGTGAAGCTGTGAGCTCCTGGATCAAGCGTCAGGTCGGGCCTAAGAAATCCGCTCTTGTAGATGTCATTGCCAGTCTGATCCTTCACCGTGAACTGTACCCATGCTTCATATAGATCACGAACCTCCGGGACCAGCGAATGACCGATGTTTTTGTTCTGGATAACGACATAGGCCTCCAAGGTAGAGGCCGGCTTGATGTTAAACGGCGACGACCCCAGTGGGAGGAGCGGCTGACCAGACCCCGCTTCACGAAGCGCGAACAGGTCAACATTGAGAAATTTGCCGCTCTTCAAAAATTCCATGGTCTTGCTGAGTTGTTCATCGAAACCATAATAGAACGGAACCGCAGTGTTACCGGCAAGCCAACGATGCGAAGCCAGCTTTCCCTCTTTGGCGCCGTAGTCTGGCAGGGTGATCGCTGTCCGATTCATATGGCAGCCCTGACAGCTGGTGAAGTCCGCAGAATAGAAAGTAAGTGGGTTCCGCTGAGAAAACTTCGAGCCCTGCCATTCGTCATAAGTGGTGAAGGCGCGGATCCACTTATACCCATTCAGCATGGGAGGCAGGTTGGCCTTGTGACAGGCGGAACACATCTCCGGCGTTTTATAGATGTCCTGCATCACTGCTTTTGAGTGACGATCGGTATGGGCGAGTATCTCGGCATCAGACACCTTACCGGGAATCCGGTTGCCTGCTTCATCGACGATGACGGCCGGTACACCCAACACGTAACTGCCATTGCCAAGAGTAGGGGTTACGCTCTGGATGGAGTGACAGGTCATGCAGGTAAGTCCATCCCTGTCGAAGGAGCGATCCATCGTGGAGTTCTGATCGAGGGCGCCAGCAAGAATGCCCACCGGGTTATGGCAGCTGTCACAGTGGCGGGCAAACTGTATGCCCTTCGTTGCGAGCAGAAGATTGACGCTGGTGCGATAGAAGGGGGTTCGGAAGGAATTGGAATGCAGCGACTGTCGCCATTGATGGTAAGCCTCCTGGTGGCAGTGGCCGCAGTAGGCCGCATCAGGAAATGCGCCGGGCTCAAGAAAATCATTGCCGACGACGGCAGCATTGCCGGGCAGGGAGATGTTGCCTTTTTCGAATGGATAGCTGTAGGTCTGCCGGATCGTGTCCGCATAGGCTTTTCTATGCGCAGCTTCCAGGGCTGTTGGATCGTCGGCGCCGCGGGTCGTCTTCCATGCGAAGACAGAAAAGCCCAGCAATAAAAGACACACAGTCGTCAGGTATCGCAAGAGGATCTTCATGGTTCATGCGCCATTTACTGACGCTTCACGTCCGGTTCGGAAATCACCTACCTGCGGATTGAGCGAGTGCGTCTTCCCGGCTGGTAAACTTGCAACTGCCGCGACTATAACGAATTTTGATAGAGCCTGTATACAAAGTTCCGTGCTACTTCGAAGTCATGGAGTTTTCCGCTGCGAAGTTCTAAGGCTCCGATTTTTCCGACAGGCTTGTTGCCTTCTGTCGCTCGGCAGCTGCGGCGAACGGGTCCCCTTTACGATCGAATGCGGAAGCAAGTCCAGCGTGTGCGGCTGAGTATTGCGAATCATAGCTAAGCGCCTCCTTGAACTGAGCGATCGCGTCGTCAACCTTTCCGCTCTGCAACAGACCATTTGCAGAGTTGGTCGCTACCTCGGCACGTTGGCGATTCATATTGCTGCGCATGAGTTCGCCGGCGCGCTTGCGCTCGGCGGTGGCCTCTTGAGTCTTGCCCTGCTTTGCCAGCACGGTCGCAAGTGTCAAGTGCGGATCAGGCTGATCCGGGCTCTGCGCGATGGCTTTCTGCAGAGCTGCTGATGCGTCGTTCAGTTTGTCGAGTTTCGCATAGACGCTGCCCAGGATCGCCCAGCCATCCCCGTTCAGGGGTTGTAGTTGCAGCGACCGATGTAGCTCGCGGGCTGCCTCTTCGTATCGCGCTGTCTGCATATACAGCACACCAAGGACATAAGGCGCCTCGTGTCCTTCGGGATTCAGTTTTTCTGCTGCTTCAAGCTCCGGCATTGCAGATGTGGCGTCATCCTGCATCTTGAATGCGAGACCCAGGTTGTAATGCAGTGCCGGCAGGTTCGGAGCCAGCGCGAGCGCTGCATGCAGCTGTTCAATCCCATCACCGATCTGGTTAAGCTGAATGTAGGCTGCGGCGAGATCCTGATGCGCGGTCACCATGGCAGGTGCGATGATGATCGCCTTCTGAAGAGGCGCAACCGCATCTTTCGCTCGTTGCTGCTGCATGTAAGCCATGCCAAGGTTGGTAAGAGCGTCAGCATTTTTCGGCTCGGCTGTGACCACCTTCTCGAACAAGGGAATTGCTGATTGGGAGTCGCCAGTAAGCTGCAGCGTGAGAGCCAATTGATAGGCAGCTGGAAGCGAATCGGGATGTATTGAGAGCACGTGTTCAAATAGACTGATGGCCGCGGGCGCCTGATCGGACGAGACAAAGGCTTTGCCGGTTTCGATAGCTATCTGTTCATCTGCAGGCGCGAGTTGTGAGGCTAATTTGAGTTCATCGAGTGCATTGGAGTTATGCTCAGTCTCCAGAGCGATGCCCAGGTGAAAATGGGCAGCGGCTAGCTGAGGATTGAGTTGAATGGCTTCGCGGAAGCTAGTTTCGGCTTGCGGCCATTGATGCTTTTGCGCATAGAGCGAGCCGAGTTCGTCGCGCCATTGGGCGTTTGTGGGCTCGCTAGCCATCGCAGCACGCATCCTGGCAATGGCTGCATCGGGCTGGGTCGAAGCCAACGCTCGGGCATACGCAGCAAGTACATAAGAAGGGAGGCCATGGCCGCTCGCTTTGGCCGCACCATCAAGCTTGCCGAAGAGCGGCAGCGCCTTTTCGTTGGCGCCGCTTTGCGTATACGCCAGAGCGAGATTCAATTCAGCACTGTTATCAGAGGGTTTGAGGGTAAGTGCCCGCTGCAGATTGCGTATGCCTTTTTCTGTCTCGCCCATACGGACCAGAACAGCACCCAGCGCACTGTAGCCTTGTTCTGCTTGTGGAGCGAGGCGCACTACTTGCTCGAAATCATGGCGAGCAAGCGACAGGTTGTTACTGGAAAGAGCAGCGACACCAGCACGATAATCCCCATCAGCCTGTTTCAGGTTCGCGGAGACGTCCTGGGCCTTGAGTGTTGCCGCTGACAGGAACGCAGCAGTTGTCAGCAAGACGGCTTGGACCAGGAGCGCAGACACAGCGCCTCCAGTCTATGACAAACGCGAGGCCCGGGCGTAGATCTAACAGCTATAGCTCTGGTAATCGCTTCGTTGTGTGTCCTTGATAAGCGTCTCAACCTTGGTGCGCACAAGCAGTTCTCTCCTGAGATCTAGATAGGTATGCGTACCTCGGCCTGTGCGCCACCTTCAGGGTGATTGGCCAGCGTAATACTTCCTTGATGCGCCTCGATGATGGTTTTAACAAGAGCCAGTCCGATGCCTGTTCCGCTTTCCTTCGTTGTGTAGAAGGGGACGAAAAGATTAGATGGATTCGCTACGCCAAGACCAGAGTCGCGAATGCGGAGCACTGCTTCCGCCCTCGCATGCCGATGATCAATGCTCCATGAAAGTGAAATGCACGGGGGCCTGGTATTGTTTTCGAGCGCTGCTTCGGCACCATTGCGCAGCAGGTTTATGATGGCCTGTCCCAACTGGTCTTTATCTGCATGCAAAGTTATTTCTGGTCCTGCAGCTAGTTGCACTGGCAGCCTGGTCTCCAGCGGCACCAGCTGTTCGAGAAAAGTCGCAAGGGCAAAAGAAGTGCGCTGCGGCGTAGGAAGCTGTGCCAGTTTGCGGTACGCCGCCAGGAAATGATTCAGAGATTCCGCTCTCTGCTCGATTACTTCAAGTGGACGCTCAAAATCTTCGCTTGGAGAATTAGCTTGGACCATCAGGCGCAGTGAACCGGCTATCGACTTGATTGGTGTAAGCGAGTTATTGATTTCGTGACCAAGGACGCGAATCAAGCGCTGCCATGCCTGGCGTTCTTCCTGCCGCAATGCAAGGCTCACATCCGAGAGCAGCACGAGTGTATGTGGTATGCCGTTCTGGCGAAAGGCCGTGCGGCGCACCATCCACTGCACAGGATTCGCTTCGCTGCCGAGCGTCGTCACCTGTTCATCAGGCAAAGTGAGCAGCGTCATCAGGCCAAGTGCCTCTGCGGACTGAGCGGGTGAATGCTTCGGGCTGAGGCGCAGCGATTCAACTGCGGCGGCATTGAGCAGGCGAAGAATATTCTGTTCGTCGAAGGCGAGCACGGGTGCATCGATCGCCTCAAGAACGCGTCGTACCAAGGCAGCGGAGTCGAGTGATGATAGGCGCTCGGCTTGGAGGTCACTTGCGAGCGCATTGATTTCGAGCGCCAGGTCGCCGAGCGAGTCACCGCGTCGGGCACCGCGGGCCCGAAAGGAATAATCCTCTTCACGCAGTGCAGCGACCACGTTTGACAGTGTCTGCAGGGGCCGCAGGATCTGTTCGATGAGCCACGCCTGCAGAATTGCCCACCCGACCAGTGTCGCCAGCAGCGCGAGGATCCAGGTGGAGGTAGTTGCATGGGACCACATCAGCAGCATGACTGCGCAGGCAAAGACCGGCAGGGAAAATAACCAGAAAAGCAGGCGCAATCGCCTATCGTAACCGACACGGCGACTTGTACGGCCGAGCGGCAGCCGCCGTCTAGGTGGCAATGCCATGTTTTTCCAGGCGACGATAGAGCGCACCGCGGCTCAATCCCAGCAGCTCGGCCGCCTGCGTGATATTGCCGTTTACGCGGGCGAGTGCTTTGCGCACCAGGATGGCTTCGACGGCATCGAGGCTCAGTTCGTCGATCCCCCCGGGCGCGCTGCGGGCAGCCTGCAGACCAAGGTCAGATACCTCAATGTGCGTGCCCCGCGCCATCAGAACAGCGCGTTCCATGGTGTGATCAAGCTCACGTACATTCCCTGGCCAGCCGTGTTGCAGCACGGTCTTGAGTGCTTCGGGAGACAAGCCCTGGATCTGCCGGCGATAGCGATTGGCATGATGGGCAAGGAAGTGCGCCGCGAGGAGCGGAATGTCTTCGCGACGATCGCGCAGCGCAGGGATGCGCAGTTCTACCGTGTTCAATCGGAAGAGCAGGTCCTCGCGAAAACGTCCCTCAGCGACTTCGCGCTGCAGGTTAGCATTCGTCGCGGAGAGGACGCGCACATCCACGCGGGTGCTCTTGGAAGACCCCACGCGCTCGAGCTGGCCGGTCTCCAAAACGCGCAGCAGCTTCGCCTGCTGGCGGATCGGCACATTTGCAATTTCATCCAGAAAAAGCGTGCCGCGGTCTGCCAGTTCGAAGCGTCCGACGCGGTCCGTGCGCGCGTCCGTAAATGCTCCGCGAACATGGCCGAACAATTCGCTTTCAAAGGTGCCGTCGGGCAACGCGCCCGTATTCACCTCAACCAGGCTTTGTTGTGCGCGTGCCGAAATAGCGTGCAGCGTTTGCGCCACAACCTCTTTGCCCGAACCATGCTCGCCCGTGATCAGAACATTTGCATCTGACGGCCCGATACGCGAGATCGCATCGAGCAGCGGATGCATGGAGGGTGCAGTAGCAATAAATTCTGGACGGTTCTTTGCCCGCAGCAGAAGATTTTCCGCCTCCAGCATCTGCGAGCGGCGTAGTGCCTGGCCGAGTTCGACCTGAGTTTTAAGGATAGTGAGCAGTCGCGCATTTTCCCAGGGCTTCTGAATGAAGTCACGCGCACCGAGCCGTATCGCTTCGACGGCCAGATCAATATTGCCCCACGCTGTCATGACGACCACCGGCATCTGGCTATCCATTGAAAGTATTCTTCGCAGCAGGTCGAGGCCTTCGGCGCCGGAGGTCGTATCACGCGAATAGTTGAGGTCGATCAACACCGCGTCAAAGGTCTCGCAGGCGAGCTCCGTCAGTGCTTCTGCCGGTGAGCGGACTGAGTGCAGCAGATAGCCTTGCGGCTTGAGCAATAACTGCAGGGCTTCGAGGATGTGCGCCTGGTCATCCGCAAGCAGCAATCGGGCAGGTAGAGGCTTGGCCTGTGCGGGCACTTCGATGGTAGTGTTGGCGTGTGCCATTTTGTTCTCTTGATTAGATCAGCTTCCTGACTGTGTCGCTCATCCATTTTCAGACAGACGGCTTACCCATCGGTCAGAAACCTTTATTCCGCGATGAGAAGTTGCCATCCTAAGGGGCATTCGACCCAGCGGCCGGCCGTGAAGATGCAATGCCACCACTCTTCGCATCTTCAATAGAAACATTATAGGTATCGAGAGTGGTGCCGGTTGCGCGCGCTAACTCGACACGCGATTTCTCGAAGGTCGTTTCAGACGCTGCGAGCGTTGACTCTGCGAGAGCCAGGTCGCGTTCAGCAGTGAGCGTTTGCAGGTTTGAACCGGCGCCCAGTTTCTGCTCCTGTTTACTGATATCGAAGGTCTTCTGCGCCAGGTCGCGCGATTCCTGTGCCGCCTTCACGTGGGCGCTGCTCTGCTCGAGTGCGTACTGCGCATTACGGACCTCGATACGGATCTGCTTCTTCAATTGCTGGATGCGCAGCTCCGATTGCCGATACTCCAGTTCAGACCGGTACTGGTCAGACTTTGCCTGGCGGTTGCGGATGGGGATGTTGACAGCCAGGCCTACCAGGTAATCCGGCGAAGAATTATTGAAGGCTGTATTGAATGATCCACCGACGCCGATGGGCGACGTTGAGGTCAGGTGCGACGCAGCATTATCCGGCCCAGCCAGGCCTGTGCCGCCGTAATAGCCTTCCAGATCCACTGTTGGCAGGACAGCATTGCGCGCAGCCTTTCGGCTGATATCGCGGTTCTGAAGATCGACGGTTGACTCCGTCAATTCGGTACGATCGGTCAGCGCCTGGGCTGTTAACTCAGCAACCGGCTGCGTCGTGATCGTTTCCATCGTATTGACTTTTTCTGTTGGGATAACCGGCATCTCTTCAAGCGTAGGATCATCGAGATTCTTTGTGAGCGCATTCTTGATGAGCGACTCCTGCAGCTGGAGAGTAGTTTTCGCAATCGTCAGATCTCCATCGCGTGTCGCCAGTTCACCTTCGGCTTTGGTTACATCAAGCGCCGGGATGGCCTGCAGTGCGAGTTGCTGACGATCACTGTCCAGCGTCTCTTTCGCAAACTGTCGTGAACGCTCTTTTACCTGCTCGTCCTGGTAGGCATTGACCAGGTCCCAGTACATATCGGCGATTTGCGTTATGGTGACAATAATCTGATCTTTGAAGGCAATGTCCGAGATCTTGCGATCATTGCGTGCGATGCGCAGGTAGCGCAGGTTTGGTCCGAATCCAAAGCCCGCCAGTAAAGGCTGTGTAACGGTGAAGCGATAGTACGCATTTAACGTCGGGTTGGTCACGTTGAAGGGACTGTTCTCGGCCAGGCGTTCGTTTTCGAGCAAGAAGGAGATTGTCGTACCAGTCGTAAAGGCCTGCTGGTATTCGATGTTCGTTGAAAAGGTATTCAGTTGCAGCGAGGGCACACCGTATAGCTGTTCGTTCGAGAGTGGCTCGGTGTAATGCTCCAGGCTGGCATTGCCCGTAATAATGGGATCGTATGATGACACGGCCGTACCGGTACCGAGCGTGGAAGAGACGAGGCCCGATGCACCACTGCCGGCACCGCCTGCGCCACCAGTTGTGCCGCCCGCACCAGCCCCCGGTGCGCCCGATCCAAGGCCGCCGACACCACCACCCGGCGTGTTCTGCACCACGCCAGTGTTGACACCGCGGAAGACGCCGCCGGCCTTGGTGCGCTCAATATCCGCTTCGGCAATTGGGAGGTTATAACGTGCAATAGCAATGTCGAGATTGTTTTCAAGCGCGAGTTCGATCGCGTCATTAAGCGATAGGTACAGTTTGCCGTCGCGCATGTGCTGATCGATTCGCGCGGAGTTGGCAAGGTTCGCTGTCGGGACCTCCGTGGGCGCATAGGCATGAAAAGGATTGCTCGAGTGGGGAATATCCAGCCGCAATGCCGACCCAGTTTGTGCGAGTGCGACTGCAGGGAAGATCGAGGCTAGAGCGATGGCTGCGACGCGGCGCAGGAGTAGATAATTCACGAAGTACGTACCTCCGATGCCGGGACAGCGGCAGCCGTGGATAAGGCGCGAGGAACGAGCACAGTGTTGCCGGTCATCCATCCGTCGCGAAGTTCGATCAAGCGGTTGCCATAGGAGGCGTTCACCTCCGAGTGCGTGACCTGCACAATTGTCGTGCCCTGCTGGTTCAAGGTTTGAAATAGTTCCATGATCTCGGTTGCCTGGGCCGAATGCAGGTTTCCCGTTGGCTCGTCCGCCAGCAACAGAGAAGGCTTATGCACAACTGCTCGCGCTATGCCGACAAGCTGTTGTTGTCCTCCGGAAAGCTGGCTGGGATAAAGATCTTTCTTGGCAACAATCGAAAAGCTATCGAGGATGTCGGCGACCATCGCCTGCCGTTCCGATTTCGGCAGGTTTTTATAGGAGAGCGGCAGGTCGATATTTTCCGCAACTGTTAGATCATCGAGCAGGTGGTAGCTCTGAAACACCATGCCAGTGCGCCTGCGCGAGAGATCAGCACGCTGCTTGCGATTGAGAGTGTGAACTGCTTTACCCTCAAACCAGTACTCGCCCTTCCACTCATCATCGAGCAGTGCCAGGACATTCAGCAGCGATGATTTGCCCGCACCCGAAGGACCCATGATGGTGACGAAGTCGCCCTCGTGGATGGTCAGATCGACATGACGAAGTACCCAGGTGTGTGCGGCACCAGTCTTGTAGCTGCGTTCGATTTTCTTTAAGTCAATCATTCTTTTTATCCTTCATAAGTCGTCGTTCGTTCGCCACTTGAGAGAAGGGAGCCTACTCTTCGCGCAGTAGTTGCGACAGACGAAAGCCAGCGAGTCATCATCTTTGTATCGCCGGTACAAGCGCTTCCGATTGCATTCAGATCGTTCTCCGCTTGCGCATTCGTGATGCCGCGCGTGAGGCGGCCAACCCCCCAGGTACTGTGATCCGCACGTTCCTCAGGACTGCTGTATCCCTGCAACTCTCGCTGGTCGGCGATCGGCACCCGGACCTCGGGGCTATCGAAACAGTTGTCCGATACTTCCGAGAACCAGCTTTGTTTAACGGAGTTGCCCGCGCCAACGCTGTTACCGACGCCAGTGCCGGCGCACTGCACGTTGTAGGCGGCACTGCCAGCGAAGGTTGTATTCGCGTCGAGCAGGTTTATGTAGTGGGGATCGGATTGATAAGGATTGGGCCAGGGTGTCTGCATCTTCATTCTTTGAACTTTCTGGTGATGTTTACTCGGTGCGAAGGGCCTGCATCGGATTAATGAAAGCAGCCCGCCGCGCCGGGATCAGTGCAGCGATGAATCCTGTGGTGATGAGCAGGCACGAGGCGATGGCGAATGTTGCTGAATCGTGTGGAGAGGTCCCGAAGAGATAGCTGCGGATGAGGCGCGTCGTGAACCAGAGGACGATGTCGCCGGCAATGAGTCCAACCATAACGGGCAACATCGCCTTCTCGATGACGAGCAGACGGATGCTTTCCCTGGATGCGCCGAATGCAAGACGGACCCCAAATTCGCGAGCGCGCTGCGCTACAGAAAAGGCTACTGTTCCGTAAAGACCAACGAGCGCGATCAGCAGCGCAATCGAGGAGAAGCCTTCGAGCAGGTGCGCCATGAGAGTCTGCGTGCCGAAGGAATCTTCTACGGCTTCATGAACAGTTTTGACATTGATGGTCTGAGCATCAGGATCGATGTGTTCAAGAGCGGACTCGAACTGTTTGCGCAGCAGTTGTGCCGGGATGCGGGCGCGGATGCCCACCTGCATGAACGTGGTTATGGGTTGATACATGGGATGGCCGGGAGTGATTTGCGCGAGGCAGAGATAGACCTCCGGCTTCGTCGCCTCATCTACCGATCCTTGCTTCACATCGCCGATGATTCCGATGATGTGCATGGCTGAAAATTTGTCTTTGCCGGTGCTCTCCATGCCTAGCCCGAAAGTGTGGTTGAGAGGATCGGTGTTGGGAAGATAGGTGTCGGCGAAAGCCTTGTTGATGACGACGACAGGAGTGGACGATGCAGTGTCATCATCAGAAAAGTAGCGGCCGCGAAGAATCGGGAGACCGAAGGTTTTAGTAAGACCGGCAGAGGCTGCGCGACCGAGAACCGAGTATTTGCGGCCGCCGAGGCTCTTCTTTCCATCGATTTCGCCATCGAGCGTAATCTGAAAATCAGAACGCATAGGCAGCACGGAACTGAGCGTTGCCGACTTGACGCCCGGCATGTGGTTGAGCTTTTCAAGGAGCGGCATGTAGACGCGCTGTACCATGCCCGCATCGCCCTTCTTGCTGATCACCGCGAGGCCTATGGGGTGCATGATTCCGCCTGTAAGCACGTTCTGCTCGGAGAATCCGAGCGGGACACTGCGCAGTGCGATCACTGTGCGCAGGAAGAGGCCTGCACCTGCGAGGAGTACTACCGTAATCATAAGTTGAGCAGCGATGAGAGTGGAACGCAGACGGTGCTGATCTGCGCGCGGGAGAGCCATCGTGCCCCCGCGAAGGCCGTTCTGGGGCCTGGCTCCTCCGGCGCGGAATGCGGGCAATATCCCGACGATGAGGCCGGTGAAGATGGTGATGCCGGTCAGCGCAACCACTACGTGGGCTTCGACGTGAACGCGTTCCGTGAGGGGCAGACTACGCGTGATGGCGTGCCATAGAAGCTTGATGGCAGTTGTCGCGAGTGCCATTCCGAGAAGGCTGCCGGCGGTGCTTAGGACGAGGCTCTCGATCATCGATTGGCGAAGGAGACGTCCGCGGCTGGCCCCCAGTGCGCTGCGTATGGCGAACTCCCGCTCTCTCGCGGTGGCGCGGGCGATGAGCAGGCTGACGACGTTCAACGATGCGAGCAGCCAGAAGGATGCGCCCAGGCCAAGCAGGAGTAGCAATGGCCTCCGCGAACCTTGATTGATCGATTGAAGATAGAGGATGCCACTGAAGGATTCAGCTACTTCACCGGCAGGATTCTCGGAAGCAATCTGACTCTGAATAGACGTGAGCCCTGCGGACATTTGTGCTGTCGTGACGCCAGGCGCGGGACGCACAAAGGCTTGCTGGACAAACATCGCGTCATCTTCGGTGGCGACTACCTGGGTGCGGCCCGCCGGCGGGATTGCTCTCGGCGTCCAGACTTGCAAATTGTCATCCATCGGTAGAGCGAAGGTGGGTGGCATGACGCCAATCACCGTGTATGTTTTACCGCCGTTTATACTCACACTCTTGCCAAGGGCGTTCGGATCGGCAGCGAAGATCTTCTGCCACGCACGATAGCTGAGGAGCATAACATCGCTCTTGCCTGGATCATTTTCGTTGCCACGGAAGCTGCGTCCTATCAACGGTTGGACGCTGAGGAAGGAGGGAAGATTGGCTGACGTTTCTACGATCGTAGAGGGGGTGCGACGACCGTTTGCTTCCAGCTTGGCATTCCACATGGTCAGAACAGCGGCTGTGTCGATGCGACCTTGCGAGCGTTCGGTGATCTGAAGAAGATTTCCATAGCTGATGAAACTGTCTTTGTTATCAAGAACGAAAATGCTGGCGGGATTGCTGTAGGGCAGCGGCCGCAGAAGGATGGCATCGACCAGCGTGTAGACACCGATCGTTGCACCGATGCCGAGAGCGAGAGTCAGAATGGCCGTGAATGCGAAGCCCGGAGAATGTCGCAGCTGACGCAGTGCGTAGCGGAGATCGCTATCCAGATTAGGTAACAATATCTGCATTATTACTCCTTAAGTCGAGTCCTTGAATCGCGCCGCGCTACTACTCGGTGCGAAGCGCTTTCATCGGATCTATCGAAGCTGCCCGACGCGCCGGGATCAGTGCCGCGGCAGTCGCCGATAGCAGCAGAAGTGCAATCACAACCAGCAGCACCAGGGGTTGAAATGCGCTGGTCTGATAGAGGGTGTGGCGCAACAGGCTTCCACCGAAATAAGCGAGCGGCAGGCCGATCGCGAGGCCAATGCCGGCCTGTGTGAGCGCGTTTTCGATGATCATTTTCAACACGCTGCCACGGCTTGCGCCCAGCGCCATGCGGATGCCGATCTCGCTTGTGCGACGAGCGACCGAATAGGCCGTCACGCCATACAGTCCGATCGACGCCAGCACCAGCGCGAGCATGCCGAAGATGGAGGTGAGCCGGACGACGAGTTCTTCCTGCAGGAAGTTGTTGCCAAGTTCATCCTGGTACGAACGCATGTTCAGGATTGGAATGTCAGGATTGATCGATTTCAAAGTTTGTCGTAGAGCATCGCTGACAGATGCCAGGTCGCCGTGATAACGCACGATAATGTCTCCTGCATAGTGGTTGAACGCCTCTTCAGCAATGTCTTTTTGTTCGGAGTAAGCAACACTCTGTGAAATTGGTGTAAAGAACATCGGCTTTGCAGGTTCGGACGGGTCTCCGAATTTTGTGTTGTCCACCACGCCGACGATCTCAAACACACTTGCGAATCTCGGATCAGGTCCGAAGTGCTCGCCCATCGGCTGTTTTCCAGGAAAGAAGCGATCCACAAATGCCTTGTTCACCACTGCGACCTGCTGGCTGGTTGCTGTGTCCTGCTGGTTCAACGATCGTCCCAGTAGCACTGGCGTTCCTATGGCTTCGAAGAAATGCGGACTGACCAGATCAAGGGAAGATATCCTATCGCCACTTGTGTCAGCAGGAATGCCCGGCATAGAGACGCCGGTGTTCCAGCTGGCACCGGACATCGGTCCGTATGTTGTGTAAGCAAAGCTTTGGACCCCCGGCACGCGCGCGAATCGATCGTCGATCTGTTGATAGAGGGCGGCAAGCTGGCCTGGCTGGTAGCTGGCCGCATGCAAGTCAATCGCTAACAGCAGTCGGCCCTGTGTTTCGAAATGAAAATCCTGGTGCTCCAGGTTGCGCAGGCTTGTGATGAGCAGTCCCGCTGTGCTGAGCAGTGCCAGTGAGAGTGACGCCTGCAGAATCACAAGGATCTTCTGCGGTATCGCACTCGCGTCGCTGGTACTGCGGTTGGCGCCTCGCAATGCTGTGACGGGACTGGATCGAGAAGCCATCCATGCCGGCGCAATGCCAAAGACTATGCCCGTAAGAAGCGAAACAAGCAAAGCGAAGCCTAGCACAGGGAGCGATGGCGAGGCAGACAGCGGACTTGCCTCGGCACCACGCATCGTAAGCGTGAGGATGGCATGCGTGCCTGCGTACGCGACGATGAGGGCCGCGACTCCTCCGCTGACAGAGAGCAGGATCGCTTCAACCAGCATCTGCCGTACCAGTCGTGCGCGCGGTGCACCGAGTGCACTGCGCACGGCCAGCTCCTGCTGTCGCGCCATGCCACGCACCAGCATAAGGTTCGCGAGGTTCGCACAGGCAATCAGCAGAACAAAGCCGGCAACAAACTGTAACAGTTGCAGGCCGCTTCCGTAGCGCTTGCGCAAATTGTTGATCCCGCCGCGGGCCGACACCAGTTCGGTCGTCTGTCGCGCCAGGTCTTTGTCTGTCGCACCCTTGGAGAAGTCACGATGGGCGCTGTTCCACTGGTGCAGTTCTCCTCGGATTGCATTCTGCACAGCCGAAACCTGGGATGGATCAGGCACGCGCACCAGCAAATCAAGCCAATGCTCGGACGAAAAGTTCAGCATTGGACGATCTGGATCAAACATCGGTTCTGTAGCCAGCGGCAGCCACAGGCCAGCGGGATCTGGCGTGTTTCGCTCGCCATAAAACCCTTTAGCTGCGATGCCAACGACGGTCACCGGATGACCACTCAGCATGAGCGTGCTGCCCACGATGCCCGGAGCGGCGGCGAATTTCGTCTGCCACAGCGGGTAACTGATGACCGCAGCCGGGGCCGCGCCATTACGATCGTCGTCCGGTCCCAGCATGCGACCGGCGAACGGCCTGACACCAAGAACTGAAAAGTAGTTACCGGAGACAAACTTGGACTGTAATGATTGCGCCAGGCCATTATCGTTTGGCCGACGCGCGCTTAAATTATCACTGTTCGATTGCACCGCCGCCATGCCCGCGGTACCCGGGGTGTGATCGCGCAGGTACTTGTACAGGTCATCAGAAAAAACCCACCAGTCATCCTCCAGGCTGCTGTCTACACCTTGTTCGATCCTGGAGCCGACCTTGTAAAGCTGCTCTGGATGCTCGACCGGGAGCGAACGCAGGATGACCTGGTAGACCAGCGTGAAGATTGCCGTCGTCGCACCAATGCCGAGCGCCAGCGTCAGGATGGCAGTCAGCGTGAAACCCGGCGCACGGCGCAGCTGCCGCAATGCGTATTGAACATCCTGCCAGATTGTCTGCATTCCATCTCCTGACGCTTACCTGCGTTGTAACGAACTACTAGACGCTTACTTCTGCCAGTTTGCGTTTCAGTTCGTCCTCACTCACAACCTTGCCGTCAAACAGGTTCACCTGGCGTTCTGCGTGCGCTGCGAAACGCGGATCATGCGTCACCATGCAGATGGTCGACCCCTCGTCATGCAGCTGCTTCAGCAGGTCCATCACGGCTTCACCATTCTTTGAATCAAGGTTGCCGGTCGGTTCGTCCGCCAGCAGGATCGACGGCGAACCTGCGAGCGCGCGCGCCACAGCGACACGCTGCTGTTGGCCGCCTGAGAGTTGCGAAGGATAGTGCTTCATGCGATGCGCCATGCCGACGCGCTCGAGCGATTGCTGGACGCGTGTCCTGCGCTCCGCTGCCGGCATCCCGGAGCGATAGGTCAAGGGCAGTTCAACATTCTCATAGACAGTCAGGTCGCCGATGAGGTTGAAGCTCTGAAAGATGAACCCGATCTCCTGGTTGCGGATACGCGAGCGCTCCGCGAAGCTCAGGTTCTCGACCGGCTTGCCATTCAGCTGGTACGTTCCGCCAGTCGGCGTATCGAGCAGTCCAATGATTGATAAGAGCGTCGACTTGCCGCAGCCCGAAGGTCCGGACATGGCAATATAGTCGCCGCGGTGAATCGAGAGATGAACGCCCGCGAGTGCGTGCGTCTCAATTTCATCTGTATAGAAGACCTTGGTCATAGCCTCGATCTGAATAAGGCTGTCCTGCCCGGTTCCATTCTTCATCTCGTTGCGCCTTTCCTGTTTAGCAGTACATAAGTTGTCATCTAAATCTGGTTCGTAAGGCACTGAATTCAGTCGAGTCGAATGCGATCGACTGCGTCCCACCGGGACATATCCGAAAGAATGACTGTGTCGCCTTCATTCAATCCGCCGAGTACCTGAATGGCATTTACGGAGGCGCGGCCCACTTTGACCTGCACGCGCACCGCGCCGTTGCCATCCGGCGTGAGCTTGAACAGGCTGATCGTGCTGTTTTCATTGCCGAACGCCGGGCGGCTGACGTACAGCACGTTTTCCAGGTGATCCAGATCAATGGTTCCGTCCACGCTGAGGTCCGGCCGTGCCCCCAAGGGAAGCGCGCCAATTAGATCTACGTCAACAGTGACCGTTCCGTTCAATACAGCGGGATCGATTCTGGTCACCTTGCCCGGGATGATGCCGTTATGCGTGTCGATACTTGCGGCCTGGCCGATGTTGATATCGCGCGCCTGTGTCTCGGCAATCTTCAGCGCAGCCTTCAGGCGGTCGGGCTGAACTACTGTCGCAAGCGTCGCGCCGGGCAGTACGTGTTCGCCCACCTGGTGTGGCACTTCGCTCAGCACGCCTGTGATGCCGGCGCGGACGTTGAGTGCATCCTGCTGGCGCTGTTTCAGTGCCAGCACAGCGCGATATTTTTCTACCAGCGTCTGCTGCACTTCAAGCTGGGTGGCGACGGCTTTCTGGTTGACCGTCAGGCGTTCCGATTCAATCCCCGAGCGAGTCTTCAGTTCATCTGCCTTGCCCTGCGAGGCACTGTATGTCAGCCCGCTGATAACGCCCAGATTGTAGAGGGCCTTATCTGTCTGCGCCTGCTTCTGCGCCTGATCGTCATCTGCCGTGACCGTTGCGGCGCCGGCCCGTTGCGTCATCAGGTCGCTCTGCAATCTTGCCTGGATGTTGTGATATTCGACCTCCGCGCTTTTCAGGTCGAGCTGCGCGGAAAGCAGTTCCTGTGCGAGCGTAGGGTCCGTCAGGTCCATGATGATGGTGTCGGGCTGCACCTTGGCGCCAGGCAACACGCGGATGCGGACGATGGTCGCCTCGGTCTGCGCCGGGATCAGCTGGATGCCGTCTTCGCGCGGTACCAGCGTGCCAATGCCACGAACGTTGCGAGTGAATGAACCGCGCTTGACCGTGTCTGTCCAGATGGTGCTGCGTTCGACCGACGGGGCAGCCGGCTTCAGGCGCGAAACAGCATAGGCTGCAGCAGTGACGACAACGACAGCGACAACGGCAACGATCCAGCGTTGGCGACTCTTCTTGCGCTTAATGTCCGGGCGGGCGATATCCATACTCTGCAGGTAAGTGCAGCTTGCGCGCCATCCCACCCTGCATTCCGCGATTCATTCTAAACAACTTATGCCGCAGGCCAATGTAAATCATCGTCCAGCACCGGACTGATCGTCCAATAGCGGACATCTGCTGTGTCGGGCCAACAGTTCAGTTGAGGATGGTTTCTGGTGGAGGAGGCGGATTATCTGGCCGCTTCCACCGCGATCGCCTGCCAGGCCGCGCATGCGCCGCGCAGGTCCAGGCGTCGCGGTTGGGTCGACGCTGGCGATGATCTCCGCGGCAAAGCCGGACTGGTGATCGCCGGTAGTCAGTGATTTCATGGTCGCGATGGAAAGTCTGCCCTGCTGGCCGCCGAACACGCCGTCCTCCGCCTGTGTGGTGCGATGGATCTTGTGTCGGGTATAGGGCGACTGCTCCATCAAGGTGATTGCCAGATCTTCCGGAAAGAAGATCTGCCCGGTATGGTGCGCGCATCCAGCACGGCAATGCGCAAGGCAAGCGGAACCCCGGGACGCCCTTCGACTATGTTCGAGCGAAGCAATTCGTCCGCAACGTAATACGGACCTTGCTCCTGTTCAGGCGACAGGCGGCAGACTTCGCCGTCCGGAAGAAAACCGATGGCATGCGCTGCGTGCTGCAAACGCGCTGCGGTTGCGAGGGCAAGATTTGAATGGAGGAAGGTGCGTCGGCTAACGTCAAGAAATCTCCTGCGTTCGTCGAAATGAGTTAGTTAGCGGAGTAGGCAACTTTGGCAAGACTTCCGCAGTACTCGGACAGACGGCATCCTTCACAGAACGGTTACGGTGCCAGACTGTGGAGGATAGCGAACGATCCTTCACTGTGACAGTCGGAAAGTTAAAAGTTCGCAATCGCGGCATGGCGTAACCCGATGCAGGCAACGCTCCGTCCATTGCAGCAGGAAGGAACTCTCGCAGGAGTTAAAGATTCTTTCCGCGAAACCCTACACGTTCAAGGAGCCAGAATGAAATATCCGATCTCACTGATTGCAGGCCTTGCGCTGCTGCCAGTCTTCCAGGTGCAGGCGCAACGCACGCCTCCGACGCCCGAGCAGATGGCACAGCACGAAGTATCGCGCTACACCACGCTGCTTACCCTCAACTCGCAGCAGGAAGCGGATGCGACCTCGATCTTTACCGCCGCTGCTACTACGGAAAGCACACTGCGCGCGACCGAACGGACAACTCACCAGGCGCTCCAGGCCGCGATCAAGTCAAACGACACAGCCGCGATCGAACAGTCTGCCACCAGTTTCGGTCAGATCAGCGGCGAAATGATGTCTGCCCGTGCTCTTGCCCAGGCCAAGTTTTACGCGACCCTGACAGCGGACCAGAAGACCAAGTTCACCGCGCTCGAACACGGTTTTCATGGGGAGCACGGCGGACCGGACGGACCTCCTCCTCCTGCTCAGGAATAGCCGACCCAGGCAGCGCGACGCCGTATCATGAGCGGGCTGGATCGTAAACTGGAGTGGTCTGTAAACCGCTGGGCAGCAATGCCCGTCTATGGGAGCGGAATGGAGAGCTCTATTTACGCCGGCCCGCTTTCAACTGTGCAAGACCGAGCAGCAGCTGAACTCGGGGATATGGACGTGTTATTTGTCACGTACCGCGCCCGTATTTATCGCTACGCGTTGCTGTCTCTTCGAGACCCGGACCTGGCCGATAGCCTGACGCATGATTGCCTGCTGCGCGCCCACAATGCACGCAGTCAGTTCCGAGGCGACTGTAGTGTCGCCACCTGGCTGACCCGCATTGCCACAAATCTGATTCGCGACCATGTGCGGTCAAAGAAGATGCAGTTCTGGAAAGCAGCAGCACAGTCTTCTGTCGATGCAGGCGAAATTGCCGACCGTCTACGCTCGCCTGGATTGACGCCGGAAGCTGACCTGCTGATCAAAGAGCAGGTGAAAGGTCTCTGGGTTACAGTTGAAAAGCTTTCCGGTAAGCAGCGAAGTGTCTTTCTGCTGCGCTTTGTCGAAGAACTGGAACTGTCGGAAATCGCGACAGCCATGAATATGAATGTAGGGACCGTCAAGAGTCATTTACACCGCGCGCTGACAGCAGTTCGCAGCGCGATGGAGAGAACAAGATGAAATGGACTCACTTATCAACCTGGGACCAGGAGGAGTACGTTCTAGGCCAGCGTACACCGGAAATGGTCCGTCACCTGGCGCAGTGCTCGTCATGTTTTGCAGAAGTCGAGCAGATGGAACGCGGCGTCGCACTCTTTCGCGAATCTGCGACTGCATGGAGTGCCGAGAACTTAGCTGCACGTCCGTTGAAGGTGCCGGCATTGGCTCCCCGCCACACACCAATGCACCCATGGGCATGGGCCATGGCAGCGATTCTGTTTCTGCTTGCGCTATTGCCGGTCGCCTATCGACGCCCTCATACGGTCACCCAACAGGCTGCGCGCGTTGCAGCACCCATGAGCGACGACGCCCTGTTGCAGCAGGTGGATGAAGAAGTGTCTGTCGATGTTCCTTCTTCCATGGAGCCGCTGACTCATCTAGTTTCCACCAGTACCAGCAGTAGCGGGGCATCGACGACAGGGGAAAAGCATCGTGCGCAGAGAGATTAATGCACTGCATCTCTGCGGCCTCATCAAGGGGGTCGCCCTGTCGTGCTGCCTTGTAGCGGGTGTCTCCTTTGCACAGGACGGTCTGCCGATGAACGGATCCGGAAACCAGATGGGACCGCCGCCGATGGAGGGTCGCCGTCCGCCCATGGAGCGAGCCTTTCACCTCGGTCCGCCGGGGCGATGGTGGAATAATCCTGCATTCGCGAAAGACCTGGGGCTGACCGATGACCAGCAGAAAAAGATGGAAGCCATCTTCGAAGAGAACCGGCCAAAGTTGACGGATATGTTCGGCGCCCTGCGCAAAGAAGAAATGAATATGGAGCCATTACTCTCTGCCGACCAGCCGGATGAAACCAAAATTCTCGCTCAGATCGATCGCGTCGCGCAGGCTCGCGCCGAACTGGAGAAGTTCAATGCCCGTATGCTGCTCGGAATGCGCCGTGTGCTGACACAGGACCAGTGGAAGAAGCTGCAGGCAGAAGACCCGCGCAGGCATGGCCGATTTGACGGTCCCGGGCCGCATGGCGATCTGGCTCCCGAGCCTAATAACTAGTCCGGTGCACTCTGCGCGGAACAGATAACTCAACAGCGTGGAAGATTTTCGAAAAACTAACGTTGCAGTAGGGGAAGTATGGTGTCCATCAAACGAGCTTTGTGGTTTGTGTTTCTCTTTGTTTCTGTCTTGATCCTTACCAGTCCAGCCTTCTCGCAGCAACCAGCTTCTCGCATCGCGTCGATTGACGGCAACCAGCGCACGCAAGTCAAAGGTACGCTGCATCCGCTGGTGCGGACTGGCACGCTGCTTGGCCATGCCGACCCGGCAACAAAGCTCACCGGCGTCACTCTCTACTTCAAGCCGACGGACGCGCAGCAGGCTGCCCTAAAAACACTCCTTGCCGCACAGACGAATCCTGGTTCGCCGAGTTTTCACAAGTGGCTCACCCCTGCTCAATATGAGGCTCGCTTCGGCCTCAGCACAGCAGACACAAACCGCGTGAACCAGTGGTTGAGTGCACAGGGTCTGACTGTGAGCAGCGTGTCGCCTACGCATATCGCATTTTCCGGAGACGTGACGCATGTCGAGGCCGCTCTTCAGACCACCATCAATCGGTACCAGATCCAGGGTGTAGAGCGCCTGGCGAACGCCTCCGAAATTGCTCTGCCCTCAGCGGTCGCGAATGTGACGTTCGGCGTGCGCAATCTCGCAGAGTTCCGGCCGCGCCCGCGCGTACGTCTGCGACCACGTTATAACTACAGCAACACCGGCGAGCACTTCCTGGCGCCGGATGATCTCACTACCATCTATGACGTCAAGGCGCTGTATAACGCCGGCTATACCGGCTCTGGCCAGAACATCGTTGTTGTCGGACAGAGTGAGATCCTGGCCCCTGACGTCGATGCGTTTCGCGCTGCCGCCGGGCTCACAGCCAAGGATCCAACCCTGACGCTCATGCCCGGCACGGGTACAGCCGTTGAAACGAAAGACGGAGATGAAGAAGAATCTGACCTCGACGTTGAATGGTCTGGCGCCATCGCCAAAGCTGCTTCCATTAACTTCGTCTATGTCGGCAATGATCAGAATTACAGTGTGTTCGATGCGCTGACGTACGCAGTCGACAATAACCTGGCGCCTGTCATCAGTATCAGTTATGGCGCATGCGAAGCCCAGTGGAGCGCGTCGGACGTCTCGACGCTTACATCCACATTCGAACAGGCGAATGCCCAGGGGCAGACGATCGTCGCGGCATCCGGCGACAATGGCGCGGCCGACTGTGATGAGCCAGCCAGTGCAAATTCAGTAGTGACCTCCGCACAGGATGGCCTTGCCGTCGATCTACCGGCCGCCTCTCCCTATGTCACCGGCGTAGGCGGGACCGAGTTCTCGGGTGACGTCTCGTCGCCCGGTACCTACTGGGGATCGAGCAACAACAGCAGCAATGGCTCGGCCGTTTCCTACATCCCGGAAATGGCGTGGAACGATACCGACACCACTACGCCATCCAACGGTCTATCAGCCAGCGGCGGCGGCAAGAGCATTCTTTTCTCGAAGCCGTCATGGCAGACGGGCACCGGCGTTCCTGCCGACGGCGCACGCGATGTTCCGGATGTAGCCTTGAACGCCTCGCCGGATCACGACGGCTATCTTTTCTGCTCGCAGGGAAGCTGCACCAACGGCTTTCTGGACAGCCAAAACGAACCGAATGTCGCCGGCGGCACGTCCTTCGGCGCTCCGACCTTCTCAGGCATACTGACGCTTATCAACCAGGAGTTGGGATCATCAGGACAAGGCAATATCAACCCTTCGCTCTATGCCCTGGCCGCTTCAACTCCTGCCGCGTTTCACGACATAACTGTCGGCGACAATGAGGTACCCTGCACACTCGGCAAGACCGATTGCGAATCAGGCACGGCCCATTGCCCGCCCGGCACATCGCCCACGGTCGCGACGCCCTGCATCGGCTATGTCACGGGAGTCGGCTATGACCAGGTGACTGGTCTGGGTTCGATCGATGCCAATGAACTGGCGACGGCCTTCTCTGTCGCAGCCGCCCCGACGCCAACCCTCGTCAGCACCACCACTGATCTCACCGCGTCCACCTCATCGATAACTGTCGGCACGGCTGTTACATTTACAGCGACAGTGTCGCCCAGTACCGGCAGCACTGCTCCGACCGGCACAGTACAGTTCGCGGTTGATGGTACAAACTCCGGCACGGCTGTGATGCTTGGCACAGATGCAGGCTCGGCCTCAAGCGCGCAGGCTTCTTTCTCGACGACTTTCACCACGGCCGGTTCGCACACCATCATTGCCGTCTACTCAGGTAACACCACGGATGCCACGTCGACGGGTACGCTGACCATCAATGCAGCGAGCACCACGAAAGCCTTCACCCTGAGCGCGACGAACGTTACCGTAGCACAGGGAAGCAGTGGCACTTCGACCATTACGGTCACGCCCGCGGGCGGATACACAGGCACCGTGGCCTATGCCGTCACCGGGCCGGCTTCGCTCACCAACACATGCTTCAGCGTCGGCAGTGCAAGCGTCACCGGCACAACTGCTGTTACCTCTACTCTTACGATCAACACGACAGAGACAGCCTGCGCGACTGCCGGCAGACGCCCGGTTGCCGTCGCCTCTATCTTGAGCGGTCAGCACGGAAACAGCTTCGGCTTCCATCCTGAAGCGTTAATCGGCCTGCTGCTTCTGCCATTTGCCACACTGCGCAGATTCAGAAAAAGCCGCTGGCAAGGGTCACTGCTGGTTCTGTCGCTCATGACAGCAGGCGTACTCGCTATGAATGGTTGCGGCGGCGGAGGAAGTAGCTCAACCACTATCGCGAAAGCAGCGCAGGGTACTTACACACTGACCCGGACCGGCACCGACAGTACGGCGAACATCACCAACACCACAACGCTGACGCTGACGATCAACTAGCAATAGCCTGAGCAATTGCGCGAATGCGGGGCGCGAATTCAATGTTGCGGGACTGGAATTCAACATTGAAGTTGCGGGAATTCAGTGCGGAAACCGGGACCGTGTTGAAGGGGCAGGAATTCAGTCCCGCCATCAGGCACATCGTCTGAACCGCGGTCTCAACCGTTGAGGGAGTGCCAGTCCACTTATAGCGCAGCCTTTTTAGCCTGGTCACTTTCTGGCTGAGCATCAGCAGGATCTTCCGGCCGCTTCAGTCGCGCCTTGGCCGTAGCCGATCGTCCGACAGCCGGGGCGATACGACCCGCAACGCCTAATCCAAATGGCGGCATATTAGCCTAGACAGATTCATAT
>CAXTNK010000005.1:32252-32575 GCA_964245665.1 uncultured Acidobacteriaceae bacterium | reverse complement strand
CCCCAGCCTTCACCAGGAAGGTCTCATGGAAAATACCCACCGCGCCATTGCCGCCGACTCGCCGATTGAATGCAGCCCAGGCCGGCAAATGCTCTTTATCCTTCATGTGCGCGTAAGCATGAAGGTGCTCGAACGACCGCCAATACTGTACGGTCATCAGCGTGCGCCCGGAGAGACAGGGATACGCATGCAACAGGCCGAGTTCCTTATGCTGCGCCAGTTCCTTCAACATGCGAGGCATCGCTGCAGCGACAGGCATCCACTTATGCAGCAGAAAGAAATGATTGATGCGCATGCCAATCAGGAAGATGACGAAGTCTCCT
>CAXTNK010000005.1:29988-32195 GCA_964245665.1 uncultured Acidobacteriaceae bacterium | reverse complement strand
CCATTATCAACAAAGGTCCTGCATGCGTTGACGATCAGAGAGCTTTATCTCCGTCGGGAATGTCCTTCCATACAGCGCCGCAGGTATGGCACTTCCATCCATCTTTGCGAATGGCGATGGGAAACCCGAGGACCAGCCAAGACGCTGCACCAACCTTCTGGCTCGTGCTCTCATGCAGAATGTCGAGCGAGTTGCAGCGCGGACACTGGGGCTGCTGATAATCGCTCTCGCCTTCAATGGCAATCGATTCGGGGATCGGCTGGGCCAGGATGGCCTCGGCTGCCTCCTGATCGGCCACTGGCACCTGCAGCCGGATACCGCCCATCAGGTTCGACCATCCCCATTCGATGCGAATCGTGTTCTCATCACGCAGGTAGCATGCGATTCCGGCTGATTCGAGCAGACTCTTTGCCATCTGCGCCTGCGGTAAATCGCGGTACCGACCAACCACTGCAAGCTGCTGGCTTTCCAGATACGGCCTCGGCTCGCGAAGCTCCGGTGGCTCAAGCTTGCGTAGCGCGAACTCCGCACGCAGCGCCGACCGTGCCACTTCCGTGAGACGGTCGTACTCTTGCGCCAACTCGATGAGCTGCGCATCATCCATGCTGCGATAGAGGGTTGCCAGTTCTTCTAATGTTGGCCGGCTCATGGAGGTTGAGAGTAACATTCCGCGCTGGTCTTCTGCATTCCGCCATAAGTAGGGAGGAGACCACGGCTAAGTGAAGAGCGCGGAACTATCAGCGGCCATTTGTGATACTCCGCTAGTCACACATGCTTGCCAAGCAAAAAGCCCCCGCTTGCGCGAGGGCTTTCTTGTCTTACCAAAACTACCGGTCCAGTCTTTTGCCGCAGGCGTCTGCCTGGATGGCAAATCCTAGTACATGCCTTCCATGCCGCCGCCGTGGCCGCCGCCTGCGGGGGCAGACTGCTTGGGCTCGGGAATTTCCGAGACCATCGCTTCGGTCGTCAGCATCAGGCCGGCGATCGAGGCTGCATTCTGCAGCGCAGTGCGGGTGACCTTGGTCGGATCGATAACACCGGCTGCAACGAGATCTTCGAACTTGTCCGTTCCGGCGTTGTAGCCGTAGTGGTCATCCGTGCTCTCGTGGATCTTGCCGACGATCACCGCACCTTCAACACCGGCATTGCCAACGATCTGGCGAAGCGGCTCTTCGATGGCGCGGCGAACGATCTGTGCACCGATCTTTTCATCACCGTGGAGGGTCTTGATCAACTCTTCCACATCCTTGGTGCAGCGCAGCAGTGCAACGCCGCCGCCCGGGACGATGCCTTCTTCCACGGCAGCGCGGGTTGCATGCATAGCGTCTTCAACGCGGGCCTTCTTTTCCTTCATCTCGGTTTCGGTAGCAGCACCGACCTTGATGACGGCGACACCGCCAACCAGCTTCGCAAGACGCTCCTGGAGCTTCTCACGATCATAGTCAGAGGTGGTCTTTTCAATCTGGTTGCGGATTTCCTTCACGCGGCCTTCGATGACATGAGCTTCGCCCTTGCCTTCAACGATGGTCGTGTTGTCCTTGTCGATGGTGACGCGCTTCGCACGGCCCAGGTCCTCAAGCTTCACATTCTCGAGCTTGATGCCGAGGTCTTCCGTGATCGCCTTGCCGCCAGTCAGCTTCGCGATGTCTTCGAGCATGGCCTTGCGGCGATCGCCGAAGCCAGGAGCCTTGACAGCCGCGACATTCAACGTGCCACGCAGCTTGTTCACAACCAGGGTCGCGAGCGCTTCGCCGTCTACATCTTCAGCAATGATGACGAGGGGCTTGGCATTGCGGGCAACCTGCTCGAGTAGCGGCAGCAGGTCCTTCATGGTAGAGATCTTCTTCTCGTGGATCAGGATATAGGGATCTTCAACCGAAGCTTCCATACGATCAGGATCAGTCACGAAGTAAGGCGAGAGGTAGCCGCGATCGAACTGCATGCCTTCGACAACTTCAAGCTGTGTTTCGAGAGTCTTCGATTCTTCAACAGTGATGACGCCGTCCTTGCCAACCTTCTTCATCGCCTCGGCAATAATGGTGCCGATGGTGTGATCCGAGTTCGCAGAGATGGTGCCGACCTGCGCGATCATATCGCCGGTAACAGGCTTCGAGAAGCGGCTGAGTGCGCCGCCGGTTACGACGCCATTCTCATCACGCTTGCCGACGATGGCTTCAACAGCCTTGTCGATGCCGCGCTTGAGCGCC
>CAXTNK010000005.1:13367-29978 GCA_964245665.1 uncultured Acidobacteriaceae bacterium | reverse complement strand
GAGTGCCATTGGATTCGCGCCGGCTGCAACAGTCTTGACCCCTTCACGATAAATAGCCTGGGCCAGAACAGTCGCGGTCGTGGTGCCGTCGCCGGCTACGTCCGAGGTCTTCGAAGCTACTTCGCGGACCATCTGCGCGCCCATGTTCTCGAGTGCGTTCGCAAGCTCGATTTCCTTGGCGACAGTGACGCCGTCCTTGGTGATGGTCGGTGAACCGAACTTCTTTTCAATAACAACGTTGCGGCCTTTGGGGCCAAGTGTGACCTTGACGGCATCGGCGAGCGTATTGACGCCGCGCAGAATGGCCTGGCGGGAATCTTCACCGTGCAGAATTTGCTTTGCCATGATTTGTATCTCCTAACAAGCCGGGGTGAACCGGGTTAATTACTTAATTACTCAAGTCTTTGTCTTACCTGGAGAAAACCAATTCTCTCCACTTCACTGCGCTTCGGTCGAGATGACGATTCTTATACGAATGCCAGGTCGGAAGGGAAGCGATCTACTTCTTGTGAAGGATGCCGAGGACTTCGTCTTCCTTCATCATCAGGAACTCTTCGCCATCAATCTTGATCTCGGTGCCGCCCCACTTGCCGAATAGGATGCGGTCGCCGGCCTTCACGTCGAGAGGGAATACCTTGCCCTCGTCGTTCGATTTGCCTTTGCCTACAGAGATGACTTCGCCTTCCTGGGGCTTTTCCTTGGCGGTGTCGGGGATGATGATGCCGCCACGTACGGTTTCGCCTTCTTCAATGCGGCGGACCAAGATGCGGTCGTGGAGCGGTGTGAACGTGGTCGCTGCGGATGCGGTTGCAGTTGCCATTGTTTGCTTCTCCTTACAGGCGAGGGGTGGACCTCGCAGGTGTTATATGCAAAATCGTATTGTCTGAGGTTTCGAGGACTCGGCCAGCAGGAGGTCTGTTAGCAGAGTAGCCTCTCAACTGCTAACCATAGAGATGTGCAGGTCGCCTTGTCAAGGCCTGAGCTGCGAAATATGAGTGACATTCACTCATCATTCATAGTGGACTGTGCAGTAAGCACATAGTGGAATGTGCAGTAAGCACCCGTCGCAGTACTTAGGAAGCCACCTGTGCGGGTGCAGATGCGTTCCATTGCGCAGAGAACGTAGAATGGCAGGGAACGGGAGTAGCGGGATGGCAATGTTTGAAATGAAGCGTCATTGGGGATTCGGTATAGCAGTCGGGGCAGCCTTTATTGGGGCACTAGGGGCACAGGAATCGCGTGGTCGCAAATACACGCCGCCACCCGAGACCAGCGAGATCCATGTAACGGTAGTCCGGGATACCAATGGCAAGCCGGTGCGCAATGCAGCGGTGGTCATGCATCCGCTCAAGGGCACCAAGGATGAGGGCGCGATGGAAGTGAAGACGGACGAAGATGGCAAGGTCGCCATTGACATCATCCCCGTTGGCTATGTGCTGCGCCTGCAGATCATTGCGCCGGGTTTTCAGACCTTTGGCAATGACTATGACGTCGATGCGCCGGCAAAGGAAATTACTGTACGTTTGAAGCGACCGGGCGAACAATATTCGATTTACAAGTCGAATGGAACCGGCGGCGACCAGAGCGGGCAGGCAAAGGCCGAGAACAAACCAAGTAAGAGCGGCAATGCGCAACCCCCGACCCAAGGCGGCGATTCCGAGCAGACGGCCGCGCCGCCACAGTAGCGCCGGCTGGCACACGCGCACGGAACCGTCAAAGGCAATTCATAGCGCAGACAATTCATAGCACGGGCAATTCACGGCACCGGCAATCATAGAAAGACCGCGGGCAAGAGGGGCATGGAAAGTCTGAAGGGGAAGTCTGCGCTGGTTACCGGCGCGGCGAAGAGGATTGGCCGTCAACTGGCTCTGAGCCTGGCGCAATCCGGAGTGAATGTCGCGATTACCTATCGCGGTTCGGAAGCAGAAGCACGCAATACAGCGACGGAACTGGCAGATTTCGGTGTCCGAGCCCTGGCGATCGAGTGCGACGTACGTCTACCCGGGTCGGTCACGAATGCTGTCAATAAAGTGGTGCATGAATTTGGCCGGCTCGACCTGCTGGTCAACAATGCCGGATCGTTCGAGACGGCTTCACTCGAATCCATCACGCCCGAGGCCTGGAATGCGATGTTCGAGACCAACACGCGTGGCCCGTTCCTGGTAGCGCAGGCGGCGTTTGAGTCGCTGAAGACAGTGGAAGGCCGCATCGTCAATATTGGCTCTCTTGGCGGCATGCATCCCTGGGCCACGCATGGCCACTACTGTACGTCGAAGGCTGCACTGCACATGTTGACGCAGACGATGGCCAAGGCTTGGGCTCCGCACATCAGCGTGAACTGCATTGCGCCCGGGATGATTGTGAATGGCGAAGTGGGTGCCGACTATGAGCAATTTGCAGCGAAGACGCCGATGAAGCGCAACGGGACTGCGCTCGATGTTGCCGCTGCCCTTATGTTCTTCGTGACCGCTCCGCGTTTCATTACCGGTCAGATACTCGCAGTCGATGGCGGCCTTGGACTGTAAAGCTTCCTTATCCTCAACCAGGTTGGATGTACTTCGCGACGCCTCTATCCATATTTCAGTCCAGTGAGTTACTGTGATTGGGATGTTCAGAGAGAGGCGATCGTGAAGTTTGCATGCACGTGTTTGGGGATGTTGATGCTGGGTCTCGTTTTGCCCGCGTCCCACGCGCAGAGGAGTGTTGAAGGAATGCTGGTAGTGATTGTAAAAAGTTCGAAGAGCCTGGCCCTGGTCGACCCCGCCAGCGCGACGGTCACTGCAAATATCCCTGAAAACTCACCTGCCAAAGACACCGGTCATGAGGTGGCAGTCTCGCCTGACGGGCGATACGCCTATGTGCCGATCTACGGCGACTCCGGAGTCGGCAAGCCCGGCACGGACGGACGCAACATGGTGGTGATGGATCTGGCGACGCGCGCAATTGTCGGCAACCTTGATTTCGGCCACCCTGTCCGCCCCCACCTGCCGGTATTCGGCACGGATGGCATGCTCTACGTGACAAACGAACTCGACCATGCGATCGCGGTTGTCAACCCGGATCCGAAAGCGCCCAGGGTTGTGGGAACGATTCCAACGGGCGAAGCCGAATCGCACATGCTCGCGCTTTCGCACGATGGAAGGCTGGGGTATACGGCTAATGTCCGATCTGGAACAGTCTCTGTACTCGATATCAAGAGTCGCAAATTGTTGACTGTCATTCCGGTGGGTGCGGAGATCCAGCGCATCTCTGTGTCGAGGGATGACTCGATGGTGTTTACTTCTAACCAGAAGAAGCCGGAACTCGCCGTCGTTGATACTGCCAGCCGCAAGGTCAAGGCGCGGATTCCACTACCTGGCATCGGCTATGGCAGTGCGCCAAGTAGTGATGGTCACTGGCTCTTTGTCACTCTGCCCGATGTCAACAAGGTCGCGGTGGTTGATCTGAAAACGATGCAGGTCGCCCATACCGTGGACGTGGCTGCGTCTCCACAGGTGGTCGTCATTCAGCCCGGCGGCAACACTGCTTATGTGTCGTGCATGAGCGCCGGCGAAGTGGATGAGATCGATCTGACGAACTGGACGGTGAAACGAAAGATCGATACCGGCAAGGGCAGTGATGGCATGGCCTGGGCGGCCGGTCAGTAATCTGAGAAGCCTTGCGGCATCCGGGTGTATGTGCGCATCTATCGCAGAGAGGAGTTACTTCGATGGCCGATACCTGCTCGCATCTCGATACGATAGAAAACGTTCAACCAAAGACCCATGGCTGTGAAGAATGCCTGAAGATTGGCCAGAAGTGGGTCCATCTGCGCCTGTGTACGCACTGTGGCCACGTCGGCTGCTGTGATTCTTCAGTTGGCAAGCATGCGACGAAGCACTATCACGCGACGAAGCATCCGATCATGCGCTCACTCGAGCCGGGCGAGGACTGGTACTGGTGCTTTGTTGATGAATTGACGTTCGAACTCGAGTAATTCAACTGCAACGATCAAGGCCGCAGGCATTTCCGCTCCGGTCTTTACTCAGCCGCATGACACCTGGCTGATCACCTGGAAAAGAGACGGCCGAAAAAACCTGGCTTGTTGTTTTTCCTGCTGGCGGAGGAGTGAAGCGAGTCCAGCTCTTTCCCTGTATCCAGCAGCTCTGGCTGATCCGGCAATGGCCTGCCGTCGAAGACTGCAAGAGGATTCGTGACACACAGCCGCTGCGCTGTCTCCTCGCCATACTTTTCAGCAACCGCATCGTAAGCAGCCCGCATTTGTGGAGGACGCGACGTCAGGTTGTGCGCGTCCGTCGCGACGAAGTGGACCCAGTTTCGCTCTAACAGCCAGTGGCAGGTCTTCTGCGCTGTCTGTCCGAAGCGACCATGTAACGAGCCTGCCGTGATCTGCACCAGTGAACCGGTCGACAGCCATTCGCCCATGCGTTCGGGTTGCTTTGAAAGGATAGGATTGCGCTCTGGATGCGTGATGATCGGTGTCATGCCGGACAGCCGGAGATTGTAGAGCGTCTCGTTGGTGTTTGGTGAAATTGAGAAATCAGGAAACTCGACCAGGAGATAGTTTTTCTGATTGATGGTGTAGCGGGTCGGGCGATGCAAAGCATCTTCGACATTCTCGTACATCAGGTGAAAGTCGCAGCCGATGCCGAGCGCCAGCGGGCCAATTCCTTTTGCGATCAGCACTTCTTCGACCGTACTCAGCCGTTCGCGAATCAGCTCAGGCTGGTAAGGGAAGCGCTCGTTGGCATGCGGCGTACACACGATATGCGTGATGCCATCGTCGACTGCCATGGCTGCCATTTCGACAGACATCTCGAGCGATCTTGAGCCATCGTCCAGATCGAACAGCAGGTGATGATGAATATCGATCATGTGCGCGTGAACCGCTCTCCATCAGGCCGTTGTTACTTAGGGGCCAGGGTGCTGACGATAGATTGGAAGATCTGCAGTCCGTCCGCCGAACCAAGCAGTTCTTCGCTCGATCGATCGGGATGAGGCATCATGCCAAGAACATTGCGACCCTCGCTGACGACGCCGGCAATATTGGCCAGCGATCCATTCGGATTCGCGCCCGCCGTCACTTCGCCTTCCGGTGTCGCATAGCGAAAGACGATGCGGCGCTCGCGTTCGAGTTGCTGCAGGACTGCATCGTCGCAGAAATAATTGCCTTCCATGTGGCCGATGGGAATCTTCAGGACCTGCCCGGCCTGCAGGCCCTGGGTGAAGGGCGTCTGTTCGGTTTCTACCCGCAGGTGGACCTGTTTGCAGATATATTTCAAGCCGGCGTTGCGCATCAATGCACCGGGCAGTAAGCCGGATTCGCATAAAATCTGGAACCCGTTGCAGATGCCCATCACCAGGCCGCCGCCAGCTGCGAACTTTTTCACTGACTGCATCACCGGCGCGAAATGCGCGATGGCGCCGGTACGCAGATAGTCGCCATAAGCGAAGCCGCCGGGAACAAGGATGGCATCGCAGTTTTCGAGATCCTGCGATTCATGCCACAGAAAAGTAACGGGCTGTTGCGCGACCTCAGAGATGACGTGATACGTGTCGTGGTCGCAGTTCGATCCGGGAAATACGAGAACGCCAAATTTCATACCTCTAGGCTAGAGCATTTCGGTTCCCGTGCCTAATCAACAAACTCTGCGAAGCAATGAATCCGTTCGGACAGATGACCGCGCCTGTTAGTCTGCTGCCATGTTGCAGGAGAAGCCGATGGGGCAAATGCCTCGCCGCCCTAAAGTTGCCATCATCATCCTAATGATCTGCAGTGCTGTGTATATCTGGCGCGGCATCCACGATGAGCGGACGCTCCTTCGCTCCCTCGATTTCAAAACGCTGTTCGGCTGTGCCCGCTGCATGACGCACGGCTGTGATGCTTACAAGTCTGATGATGTCTACCAGGCCTATATAGATGGCGGTGGTGAACCGGGCAAGGACATCCCCGCGTTTCGTCCGCATGAACCTGTCTATCCGCCCTCTGCACTTGCCTTGATGACGCCATTTACCTTGTTTCGCTGGCAGACTGCCGACCGTTTATGGCTATGCCTCAGCACCGGGTGTTTCCTGCTTGGCGTATGGCTCATCGCCAGCCTCGCCATGCGCGACGCCCCGATTATGACTGCGTCTGGAGTCGGTCTTCTGCTGCTCGGCAGTACGATGGCTTTCATGCTCGCGCAGCCGGCGCAATTGATCAGCGGACTTTGCGCTATCACTGTGTGGTGCTTTCTGGAAAAGCGCTTTCAGTTTGTCGGGGTACTCTGCCTGTCGGTGGCGCTCGCCTTTAAACCGCATGTAGCTGGTTTGCTCTGGCTCTTCTTTCTGCTATCGAGAACGCACCGGAAACAGGCATGGCGCGTTCTCTTTACTGCGGTCATCGTCTGCCTTCCAGGATTCATCTGGACGAGCACAATGAACGCTTCCGCACACTGGCTGAGCGAGATGCAAACGAATATTCAAGTTCTTTCCCAGGTCGGGGCCACAAACGATCCGGGGCCGTTTAATCATATCTCCGACAATGTCATTGGCCTGCAAAGTCTCATCAGCTTTATCCGGGATGAGCCGCGCTTTTATATACCAGCGGCTTATGCGATCGGCGCGGTCCTGCTGCTTGCATGGCTGATCGCCTTTCTGCGTTCTCGTCCTTCGCGCAACAATGATTATCTTGCCCTGGCTTCGATTCTCCTGATCTCGATGCTGCCTGTGTATCACCGGGATTACGACCTGGGCCTGCTGATACTGATTTTTCCCGCCGCTGCTGCCCTCGCAAAGTCGGGCGGTCGGCGGGGGCAGGTTGTTGCCGTCCTGTCTGTCCTGGCGATGGTCCCGATCGGACACAACTTTGCCTTGTGGATCAACCACTTCCTGGTTCATCCGCGTTATCCGCACCTTGGGGTGATCGGCACTATTTTCTGGCTGCGTTCCGCCACCTGGGCCGTCGCTGCGTTGTCGCTGATCTATCTCGCCTGTTTCTACTGGTTCAGTCAGCGGGATGCAGCCGGCGAAGCAATCTCTGCTGCAATATAGAGCGCAATCAAGCCAGGCGACGCCATGAAGCCGATCGAGGCTTCCGGCTCGCAGACTGCTCGATGAAAGAAAGGCTCACGAGAAACGAATCGCCCTGGCACGCATCCACAGCCAATCGACGAATCTTTCACGTCGCTGCTTCATCGAAGGATCAAGCAACACAAAATGGAGGACCAAAGACATGGCGGCTTTCTGCACCTGCTGCGGCGAAATAATTACGGCGAAATCGGTGACCTGCATGGCCTGCGGCGCACCGTCGCACGGAATGAACATGAAGGTAGCGAAGCTCTCGGCCACCGCAGTTCAGAAGCCGGCAGCCATTGAGGCGCTGTCGCTTCCTGTGAACGAGGGCCAGATCAGGAACCGGATCGTTCCGGGTTGCTGCGCAGCGTAATTCTTTTCGTTTCAAGTCCAATCGTGGAGAGGGATTTCTCAACCAGCGGCTCTCGTCGCTCTAACTCGTCACCGTTCGACCCCGGGTGTCGAAATGTCGGCCCCGGGGCAAATACCTTACGGCGACATTCGCGATCGACTGAAAAGTGGCGCTCCCGCAGCGACCTTCGCCTGTCCAACCCGTCCACCGGGTGCAGTGCTATATTAGGGTGTTGCGAAGGCAGTTCGGGTCCTTTCGACCGGCTCGCTTACGCGTCGACTTTTACACATCTCATTCCGAAAAGCACCAGAGGTCATCATGTCCGGCCACTCAAAATGGGCGACAATCAAGCACAAGAAGGGCGCACTCGACGCCAAGCGCGGGAAGATCTTTACCCGACTGATTAAAGAAATCACCATGGCTGCCCGTCAGGGTGGCGGCGATCCCGATGGCAATCCCCGTCTGCGTTCCGCGATTGCTGCCGGCAAGGCGGAAAACATGCCGCAGGACAATATCAAACGCGCCATTCAGCGCGGTACAGGCGAACTGCCCGGCGCTCTCTATGAAGAAATTACCTTCGAAGGCTATGGACCGCACGGAGTCGCGTTGATCATCGAAGTCACGACCGACAACCGTAATAGCGCAGTGAGTGAAATTCGCCACACCCTGGCCAAAAACGGCGGGAACCTGGGCGAAACCAATTCGGTCCGCTTCATGTTCAGCAAGAAGGGTGTTATTGCTGTTCCGAAGAATGCCGCGGACGAAGACAAGTTGATGGGCATCGTCCTTGAGAACGGTGGCGACGACCTGAACGACGAAGGCGAAAGCTGGGAAATTCTGACTGAGCCTGCCGCCTTTGAAAATGTCCGCGAAGCAGTCGTCAAAGCCGGCATTGAAACCGAAATGGCCGAGGTCACGATGATCGCCTCAACCTACACCAAGCTCGAAGGCGCAGCCGCAAATTCAATGATCCGTCTGCTCGAAGCACTCGAAGATCATGACGACGTCCAGAACGTCTACTCGAACTTCGATATGGACGCATCCCAGATGGAAGAAGTAGCCCACTAGGTACTGGCCGTACGGGCGTATGCGCCTTTGGCGCGAAGGCATGCTTCCGTTGGTCGCGCACATCCTACAAGGTAGTTGAGAGCCGCCTGGACTGGCGGCTTTCTTTTTGCTGCGAGAATTGGACAGTCGCTCGCTCTGTTTTTGAATCTGATCTGCAGGAGCATCATGTTTCGTAAGAGAACCCTTCTTTTGAGCACCGCAGTTTCGTGTTTTCTTGCCCCCGCGTCAGTCGTCGCTCAGGAACAAGCGTCTTTACAGGCCGGGTCTTCACTGGTTTCCTCTTCCGCCAGCGAAAGTCCTGCCGCGACAGCATCAGCGACATCATCGACAGTCCTGAAGCCGGATGCGATGAATGTACTGGCTGGCGATGCGTGGGAGTACGGGCCGTTCTTCAATGGAGGTGTGGGCACTGGTGATCGTAATACGGATACGATTCTGAGCGTCGGATTCCATGTCGGCAAGGTCATCACCGATCCTCATCTCTCGGGCCTTCTGCGCGGCCAGTTCGAATACGCTGGCGACATCATGCCGTGGTGGCAGGGCCGGACGCCAAAATTCATGCGCGCGAACTGCTATGGAGTTCCCGGCCACATCGACTGCACCAATCTCTACCCCACCGGCGGCAACTATAACGGCGTCAGTGTGACGCCGATCATCCTCCGCTGGAACTTCACCGGCAGCGGACGCCAGACGAAGATTGTGCCGTTTATCCAGGGTGCCGGCGGCCTTATCTGGACGAACCATAAGTTTCCGCCTGTCGGTCCGTATCAGACCCCGGGCCACCAGGGCACGAGTGTCTTCAACTTCACACCGCAGTTTGGCATCGGTGCGCATTACTTCATCAAGCCGCATCAGTCCTTGACCGTGCAGGCCAATGCCGTGCATATTTCAAGCGCCAGCCTCGGGGATTCAAATCCTGGCGTGAATGCAAGTGTCCAGTTCACGATCGGGTACACGTGGTGGAAGTAGCATCGCTGGTAGCTGGAAGGTAGTGCGACCATGAGCAGCGGTCAAAATGTGAACAACGGCAGCGCGGTGATCGAATGCGTTCCAAACTTCTCAGAGGGAATGGATGAGCGAAAGGTGCTGGCCATTGTTTCTGCCATGCGCGTCGATGGTGTGCAGTTACTCGACTGGTCGCTTGATCCGGATCACAATCGCTCCGTCGTCACCATTGCCGGCACGCCATCTGCGGTGATTGAAGCAGCTGTTCGCGCTGCCGGCCGCGCTTCCGAGTTGATCGATCTTACGCGCCAGTCAGGCGTGCATCCGCGAATCGGGGCGGCCGACGTCATTCCGTTCGTGCCAGTCAGCGGTGTGTCGTTGGAGCAATGCGCCATGTTCGCCCGGCAGGCTGGCGCCGAGATCTGGCGCCGTCATGGTATCCCGATTTATTTTTACGAATTTGCCGCAGCGCGGCCCGACCGGTTCAACCTGGAAGATGTGCGGCGCGGCCAGTTCGAAGGTCTGCGCGATGCAGCGCGCAAAGAAGTCGCGCGACGGCCCGATGTTGGCGGACCCGACCTGCACCCCACCGCTGGCGCCAGTGCAGTCGGCGCCCGCAAGTTCCTTATTGCGTGGAATGTCTATCTCGACAAACCGGACGTCTCCGCCGCGCGTGCGATTGCGCGTGAGATTCGTGATGCCACCGGCGGATTGAAAGGCGTCAAAGCGATGGGCGCATTGGTGCAGGGGCGCGCGCAGGTCTCCATGAACATCACGGATTTTCGCGTTACCTCGATTGCCGAGGTATTCGCGGCGATCGAGCGCAAAGCCCTGCCGTTCAAGGTGAAGCCGGCTGGCGCGGAACTGATCGGGTTGATCCCGGAAGCAGCTTTTAATCCGGAAAGCCCATGGGTGCAGCACCTTCACGGCTTTGATCCGTCTGAAAAAATATTGGAGAGGCGTCTTGAAAATCCACTCCAATGGCCGGCTACACACGTCTAACGAGCTAACGGAGATCTGTGTTGGTTGCCAACTTAACAGGTTTTTGCAGGTGTACGCGAGGCGATACTCACCCGAAAGTGAAATCTACACGCCCCCTCAAAAGCGTAAGATAAAAGAGTCGGAACAGGTCTGCCGCCCTTCAGCCTGCAAGCGAAGTAAATGAAACACGTGAAGTGAGGATTAACTTTGAAGCGATTTGATCAAGTACTGGCCCGTCTGGCGACGGGAGCTGCAATAGCACTGCTTACCCTGCCGGCAATGGCCGCCCAGCTCGATGGCGATGCGCGCGGCGTCATTCCGAAGGATGTGCAGCAGCTGGTTGCCGTCGATTACCGGGCGATGCAGAATTCAACTGCTGCCATGCAGCTGAAAAAGCAGATCATGCCGCCGGAGTTGAAGGGTCTCGAGGATGCACTGAAGAGTTCCGGCCTGAACGAGAATGATGATGTCGAGTCGCTCGCGTTCGCCAATTTCCGTTATCCGAATTCCGGCAAAATGCCCCGTATCATCGGCGTAGCGCAGGGCCAGTATGCGCTCGACGACATCATGGCAAACTTCAAGAAGAAGAAGATCAAGCCATTGATGGTCCGCGACAACAAAATCTATCCCATGGGTAACTCCGGGATGCAGGTGGTTTTTCTAAGCGCCACCACCATGGTCTTCGGTCAGACATCAGCATTGAAAGATGCCCTGAGCGCACGCGACGGTCTCGCACCAAGTCTGTTGAACAACAATGAGATGCTGGACATGATGAACTCCGTCGATCGGGAGCCGATCTGGAGCATCCTCGACCAGGGTGGCACGCAGACGATGATGCAGGGGCTGATGGGCCAGGCAACGCAGGTCGGGGATTATGACACTGTCAAGAAGCGGTTGCTTAGCTCCTGGTACACCATGGACTTCCAGAATGGCGTGAAGTTCAACCTGACTGTACTGACTCCGGATACGTTCTCTGCCGCCACCATGGCGTCACTGCTGAGCGCGGCCGCACTATATAAGAAGATGAGCGGCACCGACACCGAGAAAACCGCGATTGATGCGACGAAGATCGATTCGGATCAAGGAAAGCTTACGGTCAACTTCTCGACTTCTGACAGCCAGTTTGCCAGTCTCTTGCAGTCGCCGCTCTTCAAGTCTGTCGTTCAGTAAAGCAGACTGTTCCATTGCAAAGAAAAAGGCCGGACTTTCCGGCCTTTTTCTTTGAAGAGCGATACGCAATCGGCCGCCGGCATGTTGTCAGGGTTTGTTCGCAGGAGCAATCAGCGGCGACCAGTTCACATTACCAGCCGGCGTAATGGTGACGGACAAATTCCCCTCGGCGCCTTCAGACAATGTTGGTCCCTTGGCGGTGTGCATCTTCCGCGCATCATCCATGAACAGCAGCTTCACCTGTCCCGACCCCTGCACCTTGAAGCGGTAGTGAAATGCCTGGTTGGTATTCAAGATCTCCGTGCCAAAACTCTGGCTCGGGTAATCGATTTCCACCGTCCGCACGGTCGGTCCCTGGTTAAGAATGGTCGTCTGCACAAACGCCGAATGGCAACCGGTGATCGTTGCCAGAATGGCAATCCCTGCGACCGCCGGATAAAAGCTCCGACGGATCGAGACTGCATTCCGTGAATGTCGACCGCAAGTCTGCGGTATGCAATGCGCCTGCTTCAAATGACCGGCTTTCGTTCGAGGATTCTGGCCGTCAGCACCACACCGACCCGGTTATTATGCAACGTGATCGGGAATGCCAGTACATTCCACACCCACTCTTCACCGCGAGTCGGCAGGTTCAACAGTCCACGAAACGTGCGATCGATGTACGTCTCGCGACGTGTCGCTACCTCGCTCAGGATCTCGCGCCAGTCCGGCGCCAGGTCAGGCATCTCGACAAACATGTTGCGACCGGGGAACCAGTCGCGCGGACGCTCGTGGAGCTTTGCGCTCGTCTCATTCACATACAGCCAGTTGCCTGCGGCATCCATGATCTCGACCACCACATCTTCGCCAATCGCCATGTTGATGCGGGAGTAGAAAAAGTCGCGTGCATCGACGACCACCGGCTTGCCACGTAGTTTTGCCTCAAAAGAGCGAAGAGCCCCGAGCAGATCGTCAACGGAACTGTAGCCTTTCAGCAGATGCATGTCCTCTACGCCGCCGAAGCGCCGCTCGAGGGTGGCAGACAGGATGATAATCGGCACTTCCGGATGCGTGTCGCGCAGTTTGGACGCGACTTCCGTGCCGAACTGGCCGGCGCCGAGATGATAATCAAGCACGGCGATATCGATGCGATCGAGAAGTTTCTCTGCCTCGGCAACAGAGTCGGCCGTCTCGGTCAGATAGCCGTTCTTGCGAAGGATCGTGGCACGAAGCATCAGGTTTTCGGGATGGTCATCCAGCAGCAGGACGCGGATTGGCGGTTCCTGCCCATCTGTAACCAATGGATCGTCATTCTCAGTCATGAACTTCCTACGATGCCCTGGGTGGCCGGTAAGGTGCCACCTTTGGATATTACTTAAGATGACGGGAAGATCAATCCGCCATACTGCTGGTTTTGTCTGGCGGCGTCGGGTACGAAGCCCTGGGCTTGCGTTCGAACTGCTTCAATAATTCCGGCAGCCGGTTGAAAATCGAAGTCGCCCGCAGCCATTGCCGATTATCGAACGCCGGTGACCCGCTAAGGATGCTACCTGCAGGTATGTCTCCATGTACACCACTCTGAGCCGTAATGATGACGCCATCCCCAAGCGTACAGTGCCCGGCCACGCCCACCTGTCCCGCAAGGATCACATTCTTCCCCAGGTTGCTCGATCCCGCCATGCCAACCTGCGCACACAGCAGGCTATGATCGCCCACGTTTGAGCCGTGGCCCACCTGCACCAGGTTGTCGATCTTGACGCCGTTCCCAAGTACCGTCTGGCCGACGCTCGCCCGATCAATACAGGAGTTCGCCTGCACCTCCACGCCGTCACCCAGAATTACTGGTCCCGATTGCGTGATCTTCCGCCAGCTTCCTGCCTGATCCTTGGCAAATCCAAAGCCGTCGCAGCCGACAATTACACCGTTCTGCAACAAAACGTCGTCGCCAAGGATGCAGGACTCGCGAACCACGGCGTGCGCGTGCGCAAAGAACCGGTCGCCAATTCTGGCGTCAGGGTAGATCACGACATGCGGCAGAATTGTCGCGTTGTCGCCAATGACGACGCCGGGACTGATCACGCAGTAGGCGCCGATGTGAACACTCTTTCCAATCTTCGCAGACGGATCGACAACAGCCGTGGAATGAACCCCAGGGGCGTAGATCGGCGCCTGATAAAAGAAGTCGATCGCCTTTGCGAAGGCCAGGTACGGGTTTTCAATGCGCAGGGTCGCAGCCGCGATAGTAGGGAAGTCAGGCGCTACCAGCACGGCCGAAGCCTGCGTCGTCTTCGCGTAAGTGGTGTACTTGGGGTTGGCGACGAAGGCGAGCTGGCCTGAGGAAGCATGCTCAATGCCGGCGACGCCACGAATATCCAGATCGGGGTCGCCCTCAAGGCGTGCGCCGAGTTTCTCTGCCAGATCCTGCAGCTTCATACTAGCCATTGTAGGAGACTTGTTCCGATGCGTATCAATGGGCATCTGCCTTGGGAAACAAGACAGGCTGGGCATCGCTCTCGATCCCCGTAGACGGCTTTCGGGAGGTCGGTTTCTGCGAATTTCCAATTACCGAGATCACTTCCAGCGCATCGATCGACGACGCCGGGAGATAAATCCGCTGCGTGTTCGAGCGCGTGTCCGGCGGAATGAGGAAGAGCCCGTCCGGATTGATCAGAGATGCGTCATTGGCCGCGAGACCTTCCAGTTCATCCTGGTCGGTGAGTCGCAATCGAATCCACACACCAGCTGCCCGGGGACGCCCTGCGAAGGTCCTGCGCAGCAGTCGCTCCGGGTTGGCAATTTCACCGGAATTGAAGTCGCGGACAAAGCAGATCCACTTCAGGTCCACCGTCGCGGTGGCCTGAATTTTCCCGCCAAGGTCGAGCAGGTCGACAGAAGCGTCCTTCACAAAACCAGAAGGAGCCAGGTACCCGGCCAGCCAATCCTGGTTCCATTTGCGAAGGATCACTTTCTTGAGCGAGCTGGCCATGCGAAGCAGGAGCGATTGTCGCACGCGCAGGTCACCAATGGTCGCGTAAATTGTGCAAAGTGGTAGCCAAAAAGTTGCCTGCTGTGATACCTTTGACACTTGCAAGCGTTACATCTTGACATGTAACTCATTCAAAACGCTGCACTTGCCCTGAATGAGCTGGTGACCTAGCCGCTAATGCCCGATTATATCTACCTTCTGGAAAATCGCCTTTCCCCGCAGCAGCGTGAAGCCATTCGCATCATCCGCGATGCTACCCGCGACGCTTCCGTCACCGTTTTTCTGACGGGCGGCGCTGTACGCGACCTTACCACCGGCTCGCCTGTGCGGGATCTTGATCTAACGGTTCAGGGAAGTGCTCTTGACCTTAAGATTCCATTGACCGAAGCCGGCGCAGTCTATTGGGGCGAACATGCTCCGAGCCGCACCCTTTTCCTGGAGTTTCCCGGCAATGTCCGCGTTGAGATTTCCAGCGCCCGGCGCGAAGAATATCCCAAGCCCGGCAAGCCGGAATATTTCTGGGACACCATTCTGGACGACCTTCGCCGGCGCGACTTTACCGCCAATGCGATGGCTCTGTCTTTGAATGACATGTCCTACGGCCTGCTCATGGATCCTCTGAATGGCGTAGCCGACATTGAGACCCGCACTCTGCGCCTGGTCAGCAACTATGGTTTTCTCGAGTCGCCGGTCCGCATGCTGCGCGCCGCTCGCCTGATCCACCGCCTGCAGTGGGTCATGGATGAAAAGACAGCTACCCGTCTGCAGAATGCCAAGGATGAAGGCATGATGCAGCAACTGTCCGAATACGACAGGGGCTACGAACTGGAAGAGATCGGCCACGAGGAAAATCCTCTGGCGACCTTAAAAGAACTCGAAGCGCAGGGCTGGATGAAAGAGCTTTTCCCGGCCTGGACAGCTTCGTGTGCTGATCTATCCGGCCTGGAACAAATGCACGAGGTGCTCACGCGTCTGCAGATGCAGGGTGTGAACCCGGATGCCTCCTCAGCTGCGATGGAACTGCTGACCGCGAAGATGAAGCCGAATGACCTTGCGGCGCTCAAAGCGACGTTCGTTCGGCAGGGCTTCGTCAAGCAGTGGGAGAATCTCGACAAGGACGCGCAGGAGTTCGCTGCCAGACTCACAGCCAGGGATGCATCCTCTCCTTCTGCAACCTGGAAGCTCTTTCAGACCAGTAATCCTTCGGCGGTACTTTGGTTAGGCCTGACTGGGAAGGGCGTTGCGACCCAGAACAAGTACAAAAACTTCTTCTCCGTCTGGCCCGAGGCGAAGACCCAGGTACCGACTGCCATTATGCAGGAGATGCGCATCACTCCCGAGCTTCCGGCCTATGCCGAACTGCTCGAGAGTTATTTCTACGCGCTCATTGACGGCAAGCTGAAGACCGACGAAGACATCCGTGCCTTCCTAGAGCCATATTCTCCGCCGGCGCCGCCACCGCCAGTTACAGTTCGCCGTGGCCGCGCTGCCAAGAAGGCCGACAAGAAATCTGCGGCGAAGAACGGTGACGATGCTGAACTTGATGCAGATTCGGACGATGACAGCGACGACGATGCACCTGCTCCTGCAAAGGTAAAGAAACCCGGAAAGGTTGCGGGCAAAAAAGCAGAAAAGGCCTTGACGTCTGCAGCGGACCCGGCGCCTGTCGCTGCGCCAGCGAAGTCTGCAGCCAAGCCTGCCCCCAAAGTTGAAGAGCAAGAGCATGCGAAGGCGGCGAAGGCCAGCCCTGATAAGCATGCCTCAACCGAAGACAAGCACGCTTCGCATGGGAGCCCTGCAAAGACCGCGGTCAAGTCAAAGGCTTCTCCTCCGGCAAAGAAGACGATCGCTCCGCCCGCGAAGAAGCCGGTGTCAAAGCAGTCCAAAGAGGCCGCGAACAAGAAGGCTCCTGTAAAGACGCCTGCTGCTAAACCTGCGGTCAAGCCTGCAGCGAAGGCTGCTGCAAAGAAGCCGGCGCCTGCCAAAGCAACGGCGAAGAAAGCTGCCCCGGCTAAAAAGAAGCACTGATCGTCTTCTGCTCTGCTGATACAGGACAAGGGGACCATGAGAGAAGTGA
>CAXTNK010000005.1:6417-13357 GCA_964245665.1 uncultured Acidobacteriaceae bacterium | reverse complement strand
AGTGATAAGGTGACTGCAACCTGCAGTCACCTTTTTTGCTCTCAGGAGTGCCGCGCCATGCGAACTGTTTTCCATCGTGTCTCCAGGGCTTTCCTGGCCAGAATTGTGCTGGCAGGTTTGGCGACGGCCGGTCTTCTGATCCCGGCGCTTTCGGCCTCGCCAGAGCCCGCCGCGCATGATACGGTCATGCATTCGCTTCTACTCTCCGGGAGTTACCGTTTCGATAAGAATGGCTGGTCGTTCGTGCATCTGGAAGGCACGCCGGAACAGGTCGGCTATCAGCATGGCTACCTGCTCGCCAGGGAAATCCTTGACGTTTACCACGTGCTTAAACTTGAAGACACGCACAGTACCGGCCGTGACTGGAAGTTCTACCGCGAGGCTGGTGAAACGATTCTCTGGCCCCATCTTGACGTGGAATACCAGCATGAACTGCAGGGTATCGCCGACGGCGTTAAAGATCGTGGCATCAAGCTCGACCTCTGGGACATCGTCGCCATCAATGGCTCGATCGAACTTTCCGAATACTACGTTCCCTGGCTCGACAAGAAAACGCATGCCGCGAAGCCGGCAAAGGTCGCGGCTCCCGGCAACTGCAGTGCCTTCATTGCGACTGGCAGCTATACGAAAGACGGCAAGATTGTCATCGCGCATAACAACTGGTCGTCCTATGCTGAAGGATCACGCTGGACGGTAGCCTTTGATATCCAGCCGAAACACGGCAATCGCATCCTGATGGATGGCATGCCAGGCCTCATCACGAGTGGCGACGACTTTGGCATCAACAGCGCCGGGATTATGAGCTCCGAGACGACGATCACGCAGTTTGAAGGCTGGGATTCGAATGGTAAGGCGGAATTTGACCGGTCGCGCAAAGCCCTGCAGTATGCCAGCTCCATCGACGACTACGTCAGTATCATGGAAGAAGGTAACAATGGCGGATACGCAAATGACTGGCTCATCGGCGATCGCAATACGGGCGAGATCGCTTACCTCGAACTCGGCCTGAAAAACACGCCGCTGTGGCGCAGTAAGGACGGCTACTTTGTAAGTTCGAATTTCCCTCGCGACCCGAAGCTGATCAAGGAAGAGACACCGGCCTTCGATGTGAAAGATATGTCCAGTTCCCCGAATGCTCGTAAAAGACGATGGGAAGAATTGATGAAGCAGGACAAGGGCGGCATCGATGCGACCAAGGCCGAGCAATATCTCGCCGACCATAAAGACAGTTATACCGGCAAAGAGACGGCGGACGCGCGCAGCTTGTGCGGCCACGTGGACGTCGCCGAAAAAGGCGTACCCCAGTGGGACTGGACGCCGTTCGATCCCGGAGGCGCCGTCCAGGGCAAGGTGACTACGTCTGATATGGCAGAGAAGATGACCATGCTGGTGCATGCCGGTCATCCATGCGGCGAGGATTTTCTCGCCAGGCCATTTCTCGCGGCGCATCGGCAGTATGCCTGGGAGAAGCCGATTCTGCGCGACATGAAGTCAGGGGAGTGGACGGAGTTCAAAGCCGGCCAGACCGGCCGATAAGCTTTTCTTTAACGCTATGACTTACGTCCTCACTTTGCGTCTCGACGAAAGCTCCCAGGCCTTCTTCGAGAAGATGCGGCAGGCCCATTTCCCGCCGGAGCGCAACCAGATCCCGGCGCACCTTACGCTGTTTCATCAGCTCCCCGAAACGCGCGATGTGCTCGCATCCATCGAAACAGTGGCAGACGATCAGCCTGTGTTTTCGCTGGATGTTACCGGCCTGCGTTCACTTGGGCGCGGGGTCGCATACACGCTCGCGTCGAACGTCCTGATCGAAGTGCACCGTCGTCTTGCTTCGTCGCTGGAGGAGTACTTGATACCGCAGGACAGGCAGCGCTTCAGCCCCCATGTGGTCATACAGAACAAGGTGACCGGCGATCAGGCGCGTGCCCTGCTGGACAGCCTGCGACCGCAGTGCAGTCCCCGGACCGTGCAGGCCGTCGGCTTCGATCTTTGGCTGTATCTTGGAGGCCCATGGCGGCATGAGCGGTTCGTCCACTTCAAGGACTATTCCGGAGAGACATGAGAGTGTCAGCAATGGCTACCAGTACACGCCGAGAAAAGAACGATGGATCTGTATGGGTGTTACCTATATGACAGATTGACCGGAAGGAAATAGTTCAGCGTCTTGAAGGTGGACTGATTGTCGGATAAGGTGAGCGGTTCCTGAACGTGGTCATTGAAAGTGCGAGCGTCGAAGACGCCGACGTATCAGATCAACAATCCTCTGCAAAGCCTGACGAACATTGTCTACCTGGCGAGCGAAGACCGCTATCCCGTCGACGTAAAAACGCTGGCTCTCAAGCTAGCCGGCCAGGTGCAAGAGCTTTCTGCCCTGGCTGCGGAACTGCCTGTCTTGCGGAATACGGCTGACCAGGCAAGATAATCTTGCCCCTGCGGTCCTGCCATTGGCAAGCGGCATCAGGGATAACGAAGGTTGACCGTTGTCTCGACAGTGCGACCTGCAACCTGCACACTCGATTCTTTCAGACCCGGCTTGGTGAAGCCGATCTTCGGATTGTTGCCGAAGCCGATGCCTTCCCTGGGACGCCCGAAAAGATCGCGATCGAGCTTATGGTTTTCGTTCTCGTCATGCAGCACCGAAATCGCGTAGCTGCCTGCAGGTACATTCGGGATGGTGAACGTGACCGCACTGCCATTTGCCGGCAGACTCGCGTGGCGGAACGATTTGTCCCGCACATCCGGCCAGCCATCCTGGCCGTTGAAAATCAGCAGGCGGATCACGCCGCTACTGTTATGGATGCCATTGACATGTACGACCAGCGTCGATGCAGCAGACGCAGCAGGGGACTGCGCTTGCGCGGAGATCGAAGCAGGCGGAAGTGTGAACATTGCAGCGGCTAGAAGCGTGACGAAGTAAGACTTCACCGTGATCCTTGGATTAGTTTTCAAGAGAAGCAGCACTCTTTGATGACATGTGGACGACCTGCGAAAGACATGAGACGCGTTTTGATTTGTTTTGTGTCCGGTTTTCCTCAGATCGTCGATGCGACGCACAGCATTGCCCCTTCGCTTCGCCATCACATTCGTAGGATAGACGGCCTAGAATAGACCTATACCCATGGCTGAATTCACACATCTTCACCTGCACACTGATTACTCGCTTTTGGATGGCGCCTGCGACGTCGACAAACTGGTTGCGCACGTCGACAGCATCGGCCAGAAGGCCGTCGCCATCACGGACCACGGCAATATTTACGGTGCAGTACACTTTTTTGATGCGGCGAAGTCGAAGGGCATCAAGCCCATTCTCGGCTGCGAGCTTTACATCTGCCAGAAAGACGACCACCGCGCTGACCCGAGTGGCGACCATTACAATCATCTGCTGGTTCTGGCGGAGAATGAAGAGGGTTATCGCAACCTTGTCCGCATCACGTCCGAAGCAGCGCTGCATGGCTTCTATCGCAAACCGCGTATCAGCAAGAATTTTCTCGCGAAGCATGCCAATGGATTGATCGGTTTCTCCGGCTGCCTGGCGGGCGAGTTGTCGCAGAACCTGATGAAGGATAACTACGACGCGGCGAAGCGGACTGCAGGTCAGTACCAGGACATTTTCGGTAAAGGGAATTTCTTTCTCGAAATCCAGGACCAAGGGCTCGCGCTTGAAAAGAAGATTCATGCTGACCTGTTCAAGCTGGAAAGGGAACTCGGCATCCCGCTCGTCGCGACCAATGACAGCCACTACTTATGCGAGGACGATCATCACGCCCATGAAGTGCTGCTCTGCGTGCAGACTGCGGATTCCATCCATAATGACAAGCGTTTCAAATTCGAGACAGACCAGTTTTATGTGAAGTCCGCGGATGAAATGGAGCGGTTATTTTCCGATCATCCGGAAGTAGTCAGCCGCACCATGCAGTTCGCCGAACGCTGCTCTCTCAAGCTGAACAAGGTCTCGAACCCGTTCCCTGAATTTGCCGTGCCGCCTGGCCACACCATCGATAGCTACTTCGAAGAAGTCTGCCGCGCTGGTTATCGCAAGCGCATGGAAACGGCAGTGAAGCATCTGCAGGACCGCGGCCAGCTCCGCAAGACCTTGACTGATTACCAGGAGCGGCTCGAGCGCGAGATTGAATGCATCAAGGCGATGAAGTTCCCCGGCTACTTTCTCATCGTCTGGGACTTCATCAAGTACGCGCGCGAGCATGATATTCCTGTCGGGCCGGGCCGCGGGTCTGCTGCCGGGTCGCTCGTCGCTTACGTGATGGAGATCACGAATATCGACCCGCTGCAGAATGAACTGCTCTTCGAGCGCTTCCTGAATCCGGAGCGTATTTCGATGCCGGATATCGATATCGACTTCTGCATGAACCGTCGCGGCGAAGTGATTGAGTACGTGCAGCGCAAGTATGGCCGCGAGCAGGTCGCGCAGATCATCACCTTCAACACCATGGCCGCCAAGGCCGCGATCAAAGATGTCGGACGCGCGCTCGACATGCCCTACGGCGAAGTCGATCGCATTGCGAAACTGATTCCGCCAACCATCGGCATCACGATTGAGAAAGCGCTTGCAGAATCGCAGCAGCTGCAGACAGCGTACGAGAACGAGCCGAGTGTCCGCTCACTCATCGACACGGCGAAGCGTCTTGAAGGCCTGGTACGCGGCGCAGGTGTACATGCTGCCGGTGTCGTGATTGCACCGCAGCCATTGACCGAACTTGTCCCGCTGGTGCGCTCGAAGAACGAAGAAATCGTGACTGCCTATGACATGAAGGCAGTCGAAAAGATGGGCCTGCTCAAGATGGATTTTCTTGGGCTCACCACTCTGACGGTCATCGATGACTGCCTGAAGCTGATCAAGAAAAATCTCGATATCCAGCTCGATATGGAGACCATCCCGCTTGACGATCAGAAGACCTACGAAGAAATTTTTCATCGTGCACTGACGTCCGGCGTCTTCCAGTTTGAATCGGGCGGCATGCGTGATGTGTTGCGCCGCTACAAGCCGACCTGCGTCGAAGACCTGACAGCATTGAACGCGCTCTATCGGCCCGGTCCGATCCAGGGCGGCATGATTGATGACTTCATCGAGCGCAAGTGGGGCCGACGCAAAGTCGAGTACGAACTGCCTGAACTTGAGCGCCTGCTTAAAGAAACGCTTGGCGTCATCGTCTACCAGGAGCAGGTGATGCAGATCGCGAACGTGCTTGCCGGCTACTCGCTCGGTGAAGCCGATCTGTTGCGCCGCGCCATGGGTAAGAAGGATGAGAAGGAGATGGCGAAGCAGCGCGAACGCTTTGTCACCGGCGCGACCAGCGGACAGGATGGCCGCAAACATCCTAAGGACAAGATCGTTCGCATCTTCGACCTGATGGAGCAGTTCGCCGGTTATGGCTTCAACAAGTCGCATTCGGCGGCATACGCATTGCTCGCGTATCACACGGCTTATTTGAAGACGCATTATCCGGTCGAGTTCATGGCGGCGCTGTTGACGTCTGAGATTTCGAAGCCGGAAAATGTCGTCAAGTACATCAAGGAATGCCGCGAACTTGATATCCAGGTTCTGCCGCCGGATATTCAACAGTCGGGAGCAGACTTCACACCGTTGCCCGGCTCCATCCGCTTCGGTCTTGCGGCCATTAAGAACGTCGGTCGCAATGCCATCGATTCCATCCTCGCTGCACGCACGGAGTTACAGTATGAGAAGCAGCGCGGCTTCCAGTCGTTGAATGAGTTCTGCGAAAAAGTAGACCTGCGCCTGCTCAACAAGCGCGTGGTCGAATCACTCATCAAGAGCGGTGCGTTCGATTCCATGTTTGCCGGCAACGCGGGCCGGCGTGCAGCCCTGATAGCCGGCGTCGATAAAGCGATGGACAGCGCACAGAAAGCACAGCGCGATCATGCCGCCGGTCAGCACGGACTTTTCGCGATGCTCGGCAATATTTTTGACGACTCGCCCGCAAGTGCAAATGGACACGATGCAGACCACCAGGATGCATTGCCGAATGTTCCCGACTGGGATGAGCACCAGAGACTGCAATCGGAAAAAGAAGTTCTCGGCTTCTTCGTCTCCGGCCATCCGCTGGACAAGTATGCAGACAAGATCAAGAACATCCGCGCGCTCGATACAGCGACAGCGCTCGAGATGAAGCCGTCACCGCCACCTACCCGGCGTGGCCAGTCGCAACCCGAAAATGATGTAGCGATTGCCGGCGTGATCGTGAATCTGAAGGTCGCAAAATCGAAGCGATCCGGCGAAATGTACGCGCAGGCGTCTCTCGAAGATACCGTCGGTAAGATCGACCTGATCTGCTTCCCGAAGGATTTTGCTAAGCTCGCGGAATCACTCAAGATTGAAGTGCCGGTTATTGTGAAGGGTCAACTGCGCGCCGAAGAAGATGCGGCCAACAAACTCTGCGTGTCGTCGATCACGGCGCTCGAAGACGTCAAGGTAAAGCTGCCGGGCAATGTGCGGATCAAGGTGACCCTCGATCGCTCGACCAACGAAACACTTATTTCATTACGAGGCATGATCGATGCCGCGCCGGGGCCGGGTAAAGTGATGATCAACCTGGAACAGCGTGGCGAGTTCGCCGTGATGCTCGAACCCGAAGGCCTGTCAGTGGCAGCCGATCGCGTCTTTATCGAGCGCGCGGAACAGCTGCTCGGCCGCGGCGCAGTGCAGGCGATTGATTAACATGATCGCCAGTGAAGAAAGCAGGCCACGTACTTTGCGGTGAGTGACCCTGTGCCGGCTCTTAAGTACACTGCGGGGATACCGAAAACGGAAAAGCTTCCTACCGCGATCCCGTTTTCGCTGGATGTTGTGCGCTTCGGCTCGGCTATGACTATCTTGATCGTTGACCTGGCGCAGTCGTTTTATCACCGGCTGGCCGGACCTGGTGAATGGATTGAGAACGGGTGCCGCTCAGACGCTGTTCTT
>CAXTNK010000005.1:5187-6407 GCA_964245665.1 uncultured Acidobacteriaceae bacterium | reverse complement strand
TGTTCTTATGGCAGCTGTATCAGAAGTCGCTCGATCTCGGCTGGCTCACCTGGTCCTACCGCACCAGCTTCCCCTTCGCGTTCCTGCTGTTGTGGCTGCTGCTCTGGACCAGATGGAATTCCGCTCGACAGCCGCTTGAGATTCAATACCCCTTCCCCTAGTTCACCACCACGATTGAGGTCATGGATGACAGACGCGAACCGGCCCAGATTCGTCGATAATCTGCCAGCTGCCCTGATGGCAATCGGTCTGACCGGGCTCGCCTCTTATTCCACCATCAAGGCTCTCGTACAACCGCGGTCACTCCACGGGTCTATCCTGCTGCTGCAGTTTCCCGGTGCGTCGTCCAGATCCGTGATCGGCATCAACATTCTGCTGGAGATTATTTTTGCTGCGCTCATCGTCAGCGTCGCAGTCTCGGTAAGAAGCTGGGAGCGCATCCTCGTCTGTGCCTATAGCGGCCTGCTCTTCCTGACGCAGTCGCTTTATTTGATGCCGAGCGCGGGCACAGCTGTCCGGTGGATCAAGGTCCTCTGTGCGCTGCTCTCGTTCGCTGCCGCACTCATGCTGTTTGTTCAGTTTCAGAAATTCAAGCATATGAAAAAGATGCACGATCAAGCCTAAGTTGTCCTCCTCTCGCCGCTTCCATACAATCGGTAGGACGCCTGAGGTTCAGGCAAAGAAGCCGGGTCATTACACAACTGCCTGGCAGACGCAGGGTTCAGGGATCGAATGACAGAACAGGCAATGAAACTAGAGGAACAGGATCGAACCGGCACTCGAGAGGGCAGGGAACATGCTCCGCAACTGGCGACAAGCCCCGTTCCTGCTTCCGCTTCAGCAGTTGCGCCACTGGCCTGGCTGCGCACACAACTGGCTCGGCATCCGCAGCGGCCTGATCCGATGAATTTCATCGAAACGCTTTTCACCGATCTCAGCGAGGTGCATGGCGACCGCTCATTTGGCGATGATCCCGCCATGTTCTGCGCGATGGCTAAATTTCACGACCAGCAGGTGCTGGTGATCGGCAACCAGAAGGGCCGATCCACCAAGGACAAGGTGCGGCGCAATTTTGGTATGCCGAACCCCGAGGGTTATCGCAAAGCGCTCCGGGCGATGAAGATGGCCGAGAAATTCAAGCGGCCGGTACTGACCTTCATCGACCTGATGGGCGCTAACCCGGGGCTGGACGCAGAGGAGCGGGGCCAGGCTGAAGCCAT
>CAXTNK010000005.1:1680-5177 GCA_964245665.1 uncultured Acidobacteriaceae bacterium | reverse complement strand
CACGTAACCTGCGCGAAATGGCCCGCCTGCGTGTGCCGATCATCTCCACCATTACCGGAGAAGGTGGTTCAGGCGGAGCACTTGCCCTGGCCGTTGCGGACCGTGTGTTGATGCTCGAAAATGCAATCTATTCTGTCATTTCGCCCGAAGCCTGCGCCTCCATCATGTGGAGAGACTCTGGCAAACGCGCTCAGGCTGCGGAGGCTCTGAAGGCTACAGCCTTTGACGTGGAGCGGCTTGGCTGCCTGGATGGAGTTGTACCCGAACCGGAAGGTGGCGCACAGAATGATGCGATTGGCGCGGCTGCGCTGCTCGATGAAGCACTCACAACGCATCTCAAAGACCTGGGCGCCAGGCCGCCAGAGACACTGGTCGCTGAGCGGTATAAAAAGTTCCGCAATATTGCGCAGTTCTACACCACTTGATGCTTAAACCGGTCGTATCCTTTGTCCGCCCAGCCTGGTTCTTTTCCCGATGACGACTCTTTCCGCCGTTCAGCGAATTCGTGCATTCTGCTTTGGCGCGATCGGCGTCGCCTATTATTACCTGGCCTACGCAGTCGCCATGCACTCGGCCGCCGGGCTCAGTCCGGCAGATTGGGTCGATGTGGTCGGCCGCCTGATGCTGCTCTTCCTGCTGCTGCTCGGCTATGGGCTTTTCGGCTATCTCTTTCATGTCACACCAGGGCATATCAAGGCCGGTCAGAGCCAGGGCAGGCCGCTCTATGCGCTGGGGTTCAAGCAGCGTCCGGGCTGGCAGCGTGAGTTCGGCGTGGGCCTCGCGACGGGCTGGGGCACGCTCGTGGTCGCGATCCTGCCGGTGGTGCTGGGCGGCGGTCTGATCGCGACGCTGTGGGGTGCTCCTCGGCAATGGTTCCTGCTGTTCATGGATATTGTCGTTCTTCTCGCCATGGCCCTCGGCGAAGAGTTGATGTTCCGCGGCTACGTTCTGCAGCGATTCATCGACGCATTCGGTCCGACGGGCGCGACGCTGGCGGTCGCTCTTCTGGCCGCCGGGCTGCAGTTCGGGGATCCGTTCGCACCGCGTGCGAGTGTCTGGGTCGCCTTCTTCTTCAGCTGGCTGCTCTCCGTCGGGTACCTGCGGACGCGTGCACTCTGGCTGCCCTGGGGGCTGCGCTTCGGCTGGTATGCTGCTACTTCGCTTCTCTTTGGACTACCAATTGGCGGCGTCTCCCGCTACACGCCGGTGGTGCAGAGCTCGATGCGCGGAGGGGAATGGTTCACGGGCGGCGACTGGGGGCCCGATGCTGCCGGCTTTACCGTGCTGGTCTTGATCGTGGCCATTTTTGTGCTCCTGCGGCTCACGCGGGACTACGCTTACCGTTACGCGACGCCGGAGATCGTTGCAGCCGGGATTCCAGTCGACATCGACGCCATCACCAGGCGTCAGCATGAAGAAGGAATGGGCCCGGTGATCGAGCCGGCTGCACCGAAGCTGGTCCAGATAGGCGGCGTTGCTTCGAACCCGTCACTGCCCTCATCTTCGGAGGCTGTTCTATCAGACGACATGCCGAGGGAACGCGAATAATCTTCACCCACTCCGCCTGGGTTCCCATTGTGGTGGCAGATTCCCATTTCTGTTCACTGGCCGAAATTGTTACGAATCCGAGCGAAACTTCACTTGCCTAAGAGCCGAAAAAGGCCCAATATCGGCACATCAGTTGCCCCATCCCCCCGGAGGTCACCATGCATGGGCATACGCATTACGGCACGAGAACGATTGCTTGGCTAGGTTCAACGTTTCTCGCTTTCTCCATGCTGGCTTTCGCCTCTTTCAATCTTGCGGCGCATGCGCAGGTGTTCGTTGTCGGACGTGAAAAGCCGCAGGGTATTCCGGACTTCAAACCCACCACTGTCTACCTTGAAGACAAGCCGCTTACGGCTGCATCGCGCCAGGGTCTGATCACTGCGTTTGCCGCCGAGCAGGGTTTCGCCAAGCGACCGCTACCCCTCGGCACTCCTGGCATCATGCTGCATGCCAATGGCGACCTGAAGATCGGTAACGGCGACTATTACGATGGCCTGGTGCGCAAGGGGACTTCCGCGAAGCCCGGTGAGCGCGTTGCCATCACGGATATCCGTATCAAGCCGAAAGAGATCGTCTTCGACCTGAATGGCGGACCTGAACGGAAGCATAAATATCTTCGGCATGTGTCGATAGGCGCTGGCGGAGGCTATACAAACCCGGTCGTTCAGGACGACCCTCTCGAACCAACCGGATCGCGTCTTACACTGGTCTTCGATAAGTACGTACCCGACATGTCGGCAGATGACCTGCGTGGCCTGATCCAGCCGGTTATCGATTTCAAAACCAAGAGTCCGATCGAGGCATACACCGATACGCTGCCGCCGAAACTCAAGCAGGCTATCCTGAGCCACCAGGCACTAGTCGGGATGAACCGCAAGATGATCATTTATGCCATCGGCGCACCGGAGCAGAAGGTCCGCGAAAAAGATGGCCAGATGCCGTATGAAGAATGGATCTACGGCTCTGCGCCAAAGCCGGTCCAGTTCGTCCGATTTAATGGTGACCATGTAATTCGCATCGAGACGGCCTCGGTCGGACGCACGCCGGTCATCCGCAGTCAGGATGAGACCGATGGCTATTTGATACCGCGCCCCATCCGATCGATCGGCGGCGATACGGTTGCATCCGCCAATGGCGAACGGCCCTCAACGGCTGCTCCGACGCTCCGCATGCCTGGCGAAGCAGCGCCCGCTGGTCCCATGCAGCCGGTGCATAATCCGACAGATCCGGTGAGACCGAGTCCGCTGCCCAGCCCGCCGGAACAGCAGATTATGCCGTAGAGCCGAAACCAATGTCTGCGGATGTGAGACTTGGGGCAGCCGGCTTGCCCTGCCCACTTGATGTAGAATCGCAGGAGCGGGCCTGTATCTACCTTTCTGCATCGTCCTAGAGCATTTTGCGAAGCACTGGACCTTTCTTGAGGTATCCATGTTCAGTCTTTTCCTGGTGAAGAGACGAGCGGGGATCATCTCTCTGGTCTAATCCCGATCGTAAAAAGCTCCCGAACGATTTCTGCAACAGGAGCCTGGCCGCGGTTCAGCTTTGGATCGCAACTTTGTTGTGTGTCTGCAGCCCCCTGTGAAGGAAGAGGAGAAAGTTCGTCCATGGCCAAGATTGCCAAGACCGGTGACCGTAAGAAAGTAATGGACACGTCGAAGAGCACCGACTGTCCCAAGTGCAGCAAGCCAACCCGCATCGTCAAGCGCGTAAAAGATCGCGAGCGCCGCGTCCCCGGCGGAGTGTACATCTCCTGCTCCGCATGCGAGTTTTTTGAAAAGTTGTAGTTTTCACCTCAACGCATAAAAGCCTGGCCAATATGGCTGGGCTTTTGTGCGTCAGAAGCGATAGCTTTACCCAGTCACGGCAGCCATACTGCGCAGAATACTTTCTGCTGCAAGCCTGGGATTATGCGCCTGTGTAATCGGACGGCCGACGACCAGGTAGTTCGC
>CAXTNK010000005.1:0-1670 GCA_964245665.1 uncultured Acidobacteriaceae bacterium | reverse complement strand
CCAGGTGTCACGAGCAGCGGTTTCACTCCAAGTAAATGGCGCAGGTGGCCGGACTCTTCCGGCGAACAAACCAGCCCATCCGCGCCGGCGCCAATCGCGACCCGTGCAAGCCGCTCGACCTGTTGTGCAGGTGTGCCGGGTACGCCAATTGCATTCAGTTGCTGCTGGTCAATACTGGTCAGCACCGTAACGGCCAGGATCTTTGGCGCTGCGTCGATCATGGCAGCAGCGTTCGTCGCTGCTTCGATCATGGCTGCGCCCCCGCCAGCGTGGATGGTCAGCATAGATGCGCCAGATCGGGCCGCACTTCGAACGGCGCCAGCGACGGTATTCGGGATGTCATGCAGCTTCAGATCAAGGAAGACGGAAAACCCGCGCCGTATGAGTGTTTCGACAATCGTATTGCCGGCGCCAAGGTACAGTTCCAGGCCAACCTTGAACCAGCGGACAGAGTTCTCCAGGCGATCCACGAAGGCCAGCGCACCGCCTGCCCCGGGAAAATCAAGAGCTACGATGAGTTGAGCCGCTGCTGAATTTCGATGTGAAATTTCGTCGTCGGCTCCAGATGGAGTTGCGACGGAGTAGTCGGAGGGTTCCATCTGCCGAGTGTATCGCGAGACCGAACGGTCTGAAGCTTGCACTCGCCTCGGCGGCGCCTGACACACTGTCCGCTACTGTCCTTCAGCCATCGAGGGAAGTTCCGGGTAAGTCAGCCGGGCAATCTGTTCCTTGCTGGGCTTCATCGCGATAACGTCGATGCGAACAGGGGCAGTTCCATGGGTCGTGAAGCCAAGAAGATGAGCAGCAGCGTAGGACAGGTCGACTACGCGCGTTTCCGGGATCGGCCCACGGTCGTTCACGCGGACGACTATCGATTTGTGGTTGTGCAGATTAGTCACGCGAACCAGTGCACCGAGGGGAAGGCTGCGATGCGCGCATGTCATGCCATTCATGTCATAGGCTTCGCCGCTTGCTGTCTCCATACCCTGCAGAGCATGCCCATACCAGGAGGCGCGTCCGAATTGATACCAATGCAGGCGGGGTCTGGCGGTCGCAACCATCTCTGGGGCAGTAGATACAACTGCGGGTCGTACAACCGGATGATCCAGATTGCGGAAGTGAACCATACACGCAAGTACCACGATGGCGCCGGCCACCGTTGGAATTCGTAGGTAACGATTCGTATGTCTTGCGATAGGGTACATGTTTCTCCGAAAAGTAGTTTACGAGCGCTTGGATGCGTAAGTCAAAGAAAAAGTACGGTGTTACGGAAGTTCCACGATCGGGAATCTGTAACAATGAAATATTTACATTGTCTCGAAAGTCAGCTAACACGTTCATGGTAAACAGCTATCGAATATGCGATTTTCAAAATTACACGGTTTAAGCTTTTAATCCGGGTTAAAGAGTCGCCGCCAATTGGACGCGATAATCTCAGAATGAGAAGGAGACATATCTTGATCCAGTCTGAGACACCTCAGAATCCAAAAAAATCAGATACCCCTCCCCAGGTCGTGTTGACCATCGCTGGACTTGATCCTTCGAGCGGTGCCGGCATCACGGCCGATCTGAAGACTTTTGCGGCGCACCATCTTTACGGCATCTGTTGTCCCACGGCGCTTACCGTCCAGTCAACCCGGGGCGTGGGCCGCGCAGTACCTGTGGACGCC
>CAXTNK010000004.1:87923-94626 GCA_964245665.1 uncultured Acidobacteriaceae bacterium | reverse complement strand
AGCGGCCAAGTAAATATCAGATCTCCAACTCCTCGCCGCAGTCTGCCAAGAGGTCAAGAAATACCAGTTGAACCATCTGCGTCGACTCGATGTCACCCCCGGCATCACCGGCCTTTGGCAGGTACAGGCGCGGCAGGATCCATCGTTCGACAGCTATATCTCTCTCGACACCGCTTACGTCGAAAACTGGAGCCTCTGGCTGGATTTCAAGATACTGGTTCGCACCTTCGCAGTCGTTGTGGGCGGAACAGGCGCGTAGTAGGGTCGCCCGAAACTCAGAAATCGCTTCAACTCACTTTTTAGTTCGACTATCGTCCGCCGCGGACACAGTCCTACTACACTTGAAGTGTGAAGATTGCTCTTGCCCAGATCAACCCAACGGTCGGTGATTTCTCCGGCAATGCAAAGGAGATTCTCGACTTCGCGTCGAAAGCAGCCGACCAGCATGCCGAACTGGTCATGTTTCCCGAGCTTTCAATCTGCGGATATCCACCGGCCGATCTGCTCGAGAAACCTTCCTTTATCGCCCGCGCGGAAGAAACCGCGCAGCAGATTGCCGAAGCCACGGAAAAATTGGGCATCGCTATCCTCTGCGGTTCGGTTGCGGCGAGTCACGTCAGCACCGGCAAACACGTCGCGAACATAGCCCTGTTCATGACTAGCGGCGCAATCGTTTTCCGGCAGGAGAAGATGCTGCTGCCGTTCTATGACGTCTTTGACGAACAGCGGTATTTCGAGCCCGCGAAGGCGCAGAGGGTATTTGACTTCGGCAATGAACGCCTGGCCATCACCATCTGCGAGGATGCGTGGAATGACAAAGCTTTCTGGGAGACGCGCCGCTACGCAGTTGACCCCGTCGACGAGATGATGGGCAAAGGCGCAAGTCTCATCCTGAATATCTCTGCGTCGCCCTATTGGCGCGGCAAGCGTCGTACCCGCGAATCCATGCTGGCTGCTATCGCCCGTCGGCATAAGAAGCCAGTCCTCATGGTGAACCAGGTCGGGGGCAATGACAGCCTGATCTTCGACGGCACCAGTCTCGCCCTCAATGCGCAGGGAGAACTGGTTGGCCAGGCGCGCTCGTTCGACGAAGACCTGCTGCTTGTCGACACACAAACCCTGCAACCGGAGATACATGCGACCTTTCCCGGGCTGGATGCAGGCGCCTATAACGCCCTCGTGATCGGCGTGAGAGATTACGTTTGCAAGTGCGGTTTTTCGAAAGCAGTCATCGGTCTGAGCGGCGGCATCGATTCCGCCCTGGTCGCGACCATTGCGGTCGATGCGCTTGGCAAAGAGAATGTCCTGACCGTCGGTATGCCCAGTCCATACTCGTCCCCCGGCTCGATTGCGGACAGCGAACACCTCGCAGCGAACCTGGGGGTCCGGTACGAATTGCTAAGGATCGGCTCCATCTTTTCCGAATACACATCGACCCTTTCGCCGCTCTTCGAAGGCCACGAGCCGGACACGACGGAAGAAAATCTGCAGTCACGCATTCGCGGCGCGCTGTTGATGGCCATCTCGAACAAACTCGGCGCACTGGTTCTGACCACTGGCAACAAATCCGAGATGGCAACCGGCTACTGTACCCTCTATGGCGACATGGTCGGCGCACTCGCGGTCATCGGCGACGTGGTGAAAACCAACGTCTACCGGCTCTGTCATTATGTGAACCGCGAAAGGGAAGTAATCCCCCAGGCAATTATCGACAAGCCGCCATCAGCCGAGCTTCGGCCCGGCCAGGTCGACACAGACTCGCTGCCCCCCTATGATGTCCTCGACCCGATCATCGAAGCTTATGTCGAGCGTTATGAAACGCCGGAGGCCATTGCGCAGGAAAGCGGCATCGCGCTTGAACTGGTCCGGTCAGTTGTAAAACTGGTGGAGCGCAGCGAGTACAAACGACAGCAGGCAGCGCCGGTATTGAAAGTGACTCCCAAATCCTTCGGAATGGGCCGCAGGTTTCCCATAGCCGTCAAGGTTCAGGTCTAAAAGATACATACTCGAAAGGAAATTCATGCAACTTCGTTCATCCCTGGCTCTAGCGACATTCGGCATCCTGTTACCGCTCACACCGCTCTTCGGCCAGGCCGCTTCGGGCACAACTTCAGGCACAACGCACACGGCCCCTGCAGCGCAGTCGGCTGCACCTGCCGGGCAGACTACTGCGCCAGAGGCGCCGAAGCCGGTGCCGCCTCCTCCAGCTTTCCCGCTCATCGATCGCGCCAACTTCACTGCAACTTCGCCTACCGCCGACACCGTCAACGCTTTCCTGAAATCTTCATGGGGATACGACGCAAATCGTCTATGGCAGGTGCAGGGTATCCTGAAAACGCCGGTCGACGGACTGACCCGCGTTGTTGTCCTTTTCGAAGAGAAGGGAGCAGCGCAGCAGCAGCCGCAAAGTCTTTCCTTCTTCGTTACGCCCGACGGCAACCACCTGATTGCCGGCGAACAGGTGCTGCCCTTTGGCGCAGAGCCTTTCGCTGACGCGCGCAAAACCCTGCAGTCCCGCGCGAATGGTCCATCAAAAGGCGCGACCGAGAAAAATCTCGAGATTGTCGAGTTTTCTGACTTCCAGTGCCCGCATTGCAAAGACGCGCAGCCCACGGTCGACAAACTGCTGAAAGACTTCCCCAGCGCACACTTTGTCTATGAAAACTACCCGCTTGCTTCCATCCATCCGCAGGCGGAAAAGGCAGCTGAATATGGCGTATGTGTAGCCAAGGCTGGCGGCAACCAGGCCTTCTTTAAGTTTGCGGATGACATTTTTACCAACCAGCTCAAGCTCACGCCTGAGGGCGCGGCCGATGCACTGAAGGCTTCAGCAACGGCAGCAGGGCAGGATCCGACCAAAATTGCCGCCTGCGCTGATCTTCCCGAGACCAAGGCCGCCGTGGATGCATCCACGCAACTGGCCCACGATCTTGGCATTACACAGACGCCCACCATCTACGTCAATGGCAGGGGATTGCCGGTCGGCGGCATCCCCTATGACCTGCTCAAGCAGATCGTTTCCTACCAGGCGCAGCTGGATGGCGTGCCGGTTCAGTAGCCTTAAAATGAACTATTCGTGGCGGGGCAGAACGATCGCAGGCCCCGCCATTTCCGTGTGCTCCCGCCGCAGGATACGCGGCGTAATGATCACTAGCAACGTGCCTGTCGAAACATTTCGATTCTGATCCGTAGTCTGTCCAAAGCCTGGCAGGTCGCTCACGCCTGGCACACCACTCACGGCAGTCGATTCCTGTTTGGTAAGGTCGCTGAAGAAGACTGCGCTCTGACCTGCCTTTGCCGTAGTGGTCATGGTGAACTGCCGGTTCGTCAGCTCCGGAATATTGTTCAGCGTGCTGCCCGCCAGCGCCTGCAGCTTCATATCGAAATTGAGACTGACGTCATTTGAGCGCAGCACGCGCGGCGTAATATCAATATCCAGCCCGATGTCCTGATACTGCACCTGTGGTATTGGCTGCTGGGTCGCACTTGCGCCGCTCAATCCCAGGGCCGCCAGTTCGCTTGAAAGCCCCGCGGTCGAGACGCCCGGAATACTCACCGAGCTACCAGTCAGCCCGGAATAACTGGACGTCTGGATAGGATATTTTTCGCCGATCTTGAGCGTCCCTTTGTCCTGGTCCTGCAGGCGCAAATGGACATCCTCCAGCATGTGCGTGTTGCTTGCATTCAGCGCCAGATTTGCCGTGACGCCCGGCAGTGTGACGCCGGTCAGGGTCAGGCCGCTTCCGAAGGTCGCGAATGCCTGGGTCAGGATCGAACTGCTCACTTGCCCTGATGCAATCAGTACTGCTGCAATCGCCGCCAGGTCACCGGCCGGCGCCAGGCCGCTAGATACAATCTGCTGCACCAGGCTGGAGTTGCCATTGATGACGCTGTTCAACTCACTGTCCACGTTGAACGCCGTAAACTGCTGCGGCGCCTGTACCCCGATGTTCCGTGTGCGCGACGTATCGATTTCAATCAGCCGGATTTCGAGATCGATCTGACTGCGACCGTCCAGCAGGTCTGCCAGGGTGCGGTTCAACGCCGACAGCTTCAGTTGTGGGGCGCGCACGGTAAGAGTGTTCGTCCCCTGCTGCACCGTCGATTGCTGTGCATCGAAAAGGTTTCGTGCCAGGGCACCCATGTCTGTCATTTCCGCAGCCGACAGACCAGGCAGATAAACCGTTTCGAGCACCTCACGCATGAACTGGTCGCGGTTCTGTTTCGTGTCTTTCGCAACCAGCACACGTACCGGATCGAGCGGTACAAAGAAACTGTTTGTCGCCATCTGCAGCATGCGCGCGGCTTCCTGGTAGGTCACGTCATCGCCATCGAAGCTGGTCCGCTTCGCCTCGACCGAAGGATCGATGGTCGGCGTTACCCCGTAGGCGCTCAGAACCTGTTTCAGGATCTCCTGACCTGTGCCATGCATGTGGAAGGAGTGGCGGCCGTTCGCCGGCCGCAGAGTAACAATTGGCGCCAGCTGCACGCTTTCCGGATCATCCTCACGCAGCGCCTCCATCCCCTTGCTGGGGTCGAGATGCTGTAGGACCGACGGGTTATCCGGCGCAAGACTCGAAGCTTCCATCAGCTTCGCGCGTGCTTCTTCAGGACGGTTCAAGGTCTGGGCCCGGTCCGACTCCCCAATCAGCTGGGTCACCAGGTTGGCGGTTGCGATTTGTGCGGCGGTGACGTAATCCTGATTCGCGGGATCGAGCAATTCGGCTTTGCGAAAGTTCTCGAGCGCTGCTTCAAGGTCCCTCTTTTCTACAGCACGCGCGCCCGCGAGGTAGACCTTCTCGGCTTCATGTTTTTCCTTCACACTGGCCGAATGGCGTTCTGGAGGTGCTTGCTGCGTCGCGGGTGCAGGTTGCGCAGGTGCGGCGGCAGAGGGCACCGGCGTCTGCTGCGCGCCGAGTGTTCCGGCCCCTGCTGCGAAGAGCGCCGCATGCAGTACAAAAGTCGCCTGTCGCCGGAGCTTTTTCTGGGTCACCACAACAAATAGTGTACGGCCTCAGAGGCTCTGTTTTGCGGAGGCCGAACTTTCGAGCAGTGCGTGCATACTGGTGGTGGCAACATCAGGCTGGTGCTGCAGCAGTTCTTCGAGCGAATACGCGCCGGTCGCTACGGCGATGACGGGCAGACCGTTGGCCCGGGCAGCGGCGATGTCTGATGGCGTATCGCCGACGACGCAGACTGAACTTCCTGGCCCGGCGATCTCGCGTCCTCGCGCAGCGGCAGCGCCGATCAACGCGCCGCGGTCTTCGAAGCTGTCACTGAAACCGCCAAAAGTAAAGTAATCGCGAAGACCGGCAAGCTCTACCTTCAGCCAGCCGATGCGCTCCAGGTTACCGGTCGCCACGCCCAGCGTCTTTCCTCTTCGCTGCAGGAACGCGAGGGCTTCAGGAATGCCGGGCATCATCAGGATGTCAATTCGCGCGCGACCAGCTTCGACGACTTCGCACATGCGATCAAGGATCAGTTGGCGATGGGATTCCCATTCGGCGCGCTCGATACCGGCGTGTTCAAATGCCTGCGCCAGGATGCGGGTATCCGTATTGCCGTGCAGCACAACTCGGTCCAGCGATATGTCACGCGCTATCACCTGGTGGACGCTGTCGGCGAAAGCGTCATTATGGACGCCGCCCATGGCTCGCAACAGGGTTCCGTCTATGTCGAACAGGTACACGTCGAAGGCGTCCCAGGGTTTTGTAGACGCAGTCGAAATGACGCGATGTTCTACCGTCGCGGCCGCCTTCACGAAGACTGGCCGGCCTGCTTCTGTTCCACTTGCGCGGGACGAGCGCTGCGCGAAGGCCGTTTCAGGCTCATGCGCGTCTGCATCAGATCGATTCCCAGTTCTTCAAGGGTGCGGCTCAGGGTGTTGCGGTGCATACCCAGTTCCTTTGCGGCCTTGCACTGGTTGCCGCGGTGATTGGTGAGCACTTCCAGAATGAATCGCTTCTTAAACTCGCGGACAGCCTCGCTATAGGTGATACCACCGGTATGCATCTGCGTGACCAGGCTTTCCAATTCGCGCTTCACTCGTCCCTCTTTCTCTTGTTGAACTGCGTCCCTGGTAAAAATCAATGGTGGCTTAGGTTCAGTCGATCATTAGAACAGCAAACTTAAAACGTGACGATACCATCCCCGGCACTACTTTCGGGAGATGTCTTCTGATACACCCTGACGCCGTGCCGGATGCGTTCGCCCAACGGTCCCGGTACGATATCCGAACCCTGGTGCGCTGCACCCACGAAGTAGGGAAGCAGTTGAGAATGCGCTACCCAGGGCATTGCGGGAAAGAATGCCGTAAGTGTCATTGCCAGTACCGTTGCCAGAAAACACCCCTTCACCGCTCCGAATACAAGGCCGAGTAAACGGTCTGCCCAACCTAGTCCGACCTTGCGCAGTAAGAAGCGAATGGTCCTGCCCAGGATGCCGGCCACGATCAGCACCCCTACAACGACAAGCACAAATGATGCTGCTTCTGCCGCAGGCATGGAATGCACCAGGCGCAACAGCCATGGCACCAGCCTCATGTAATACAAACCTGCAATCACCAGGCCGGCAACTAAACCAACTATCGAAAATACCTCTACAAAAAAACCGTTCAGCGCTGCTGTTACAAACGAGATGACGAAAATTGCGATAATCAGCCAATCGATGATCGTCAGTGTAGCAATGGTCATCCGAAATGCCC
>CAXTNK010000004.1:75378-87913 GCA_964245665.1 uncultured Acidobacteriaceae bacterium | reverse complement strand
CATCCAGTTCCTTGCCTGTAATCAGCCGCAATGCCTCCAGGTATTTGCCGCGTGTCTTGTCGACCACGCTCTTTGGCAACGATGGTGCAGGCGCCTGCTTGTTCCAGTGAATCTCTTCAAGATAGTCACGCACAAACTGCTTATCGAAAGATGGCTGCGAACCTCCCGGTTTATATTGATCTGCTGGCCAGTAGCGGGAAGAATCCGGCGTCAGCACTTCGTCTGCAAGCACGATCTCACCATCGACAACACCAAACTCGAACTTCGTATCCGCCAGGATCAGCCCGCTTGATGCCGCATGTGCGGAGGCCCTGGAATAAATCTGCAGGCTCAGGTCGCGAAGCTTTTCTGCATGCTCCTGCCCGACCTGTTCGATCACCTGCGCGAACGAAACATTTTCATCATGCTCGCCGCCCTGGCTCTTCGACGCTGGTGTAAACAGTGGCTCGGGAAGTTTGTCTGATTCACGCAGACCCTTCGGCAGCGGAATGCCGCAAACCCCGCCAGTCGCCTGGTAGTCCTTCCAGCCTGAACCCGAAATGTAACCGCGCACGACACATTCCACCGGGAACATGTGGGCGCGTTTCACGAACATCGAGCGGCTGCGAAGTGATTCTGCGTACGGCAGCAGTGCCTCTGGATAGTCATCGACGTTAGTTGAGATCAAATGGTTGCGCACAACATCTCTTAAAAAATCAAACCAGAAGACGGACATCTGCGTTAGGATCGCGCCCTTGTCCGGAATGCCCGAACCGAGTACGTGGTCGAAGGCCGAGATGCGGTCTGTCGCGACCAGCAGCAGGTCACCGCCGATAACGTAGAGGTCGCGAACTTTTCCGCGCGCGTGCAGCGTCAGCGTCGGAAATTCTGTCTGGAGAAGTGTTGGCAAAGGGGAAGGCCTTCCGTAGTGCGTGAGTTCGATTTTCGAGACTCCCGGCCACTTTGTCAACGGACGAAATATCTGGCTGCAACGCTGGCATTTTGGGCTTTCCCCGTGCTATGGGAGCCAACTCACGATGTCGCAACTTCCGAAACCGGGTGCCCAACATCCTTGCCTTTGAGATGTGGGTTATACCCATTCAGTCTGCGGTGCAATCTTCATAGCGAAATCAGAGACGTATCATCCTGGGCGAAGTCGAAGGACCGGTGGTTCGTTCGCCCGTGCAACACTGCAGCAAACGCAGAAGACTAAGCCATTACCATGTGCTCAGTATTCTGCTCGCTACGTCGCTCTGTTGCCCTGGCCGGTGTGCGCTCGACGTTGTTGCCCATGCGCACAGAAACAATCTTCGACACACCTGGTTCCTGCATGGTGACGCCGTAGATCATATCGGCTGCAGTCATCATCCGCTTGGAGTGAGTGACCATCACGAACTGCGTATCAACAGCCATCCCCTTCAGCAACTCTGCGAGTCGCCCGACATTGGTTTCATCGAGCGGAGCATCCACTTCGTCCAGCACGCAGAAAGGACTTGGCTGAAATTTAAAAATGCCGACGAGCAATGACAGGGCAGTCAAAGCCTTCTCTCCGCCCGAGAGCAGCAGAACGTTCTGGAGCTTTTTGCCGGGCGGCGAAGCGACAATGTCGATGCCGCTTTCGGCGACATTCTCTTCATCCGTAAGCCGCATGAATGCCTGGCCGCCATTGAAGAGTTTCGTGAACGTCTGCGAAAAGTTCTCATTGATGCGCGCGAAGGCTTCTTCGAACTTCGTACGCGTGATGCCATCGATCTCGCGGATGGATGACTGTGTATTCTCGATGGAATCAAGCAGGTCCTTACGCTGTGTCTCAAGAAAGCCATGGCGCTCCGAAGCTTCCTTGAACTCATCGAGCGCCATCATGTTGACCGGGCCCATCGCTTCCATCTTCGACTTGAAGCCGCGGCAGGCTTCATCCTCAACCGCCAGCTGTTCCGCATCGAGAACAGCTACATCCATGCGTTCGCGCAGGACATCGGCTTCGACACCCAGGTCATTGAGACACGCGCCTTCAAGATGCTCGAGGTCTGCCGCAAGTTTTGCCGAACGAGCGCCTCGAGTACTCCTGGCATCTCTGCGGCCTTCAAGGGTGGCGCGAATCTCTTTCAGCTGCTGCTCGCTTTCATGCAGTCCAGCGCGCAGAACCTTCGCCTCTTCAGTCCAGCGTGCTGTTTCTTCGAGCGCGGAATCACGCTGCGTCGTCAGTGTCTCCCGCTGCACGGCAAGGTCTTCATTCTCACGCCTGCGTTGTGCTTCTTCAGCAGTGGACGCAGCAATCTGCTGCTCGAGATGCGCATGCCTGCGTCCCAGATCCGCGTAGACGCGATCGATGCGGGCGAATGAAGTCTCAGCTCCGCGCTTACGCTCTTCCAATCCAGCAAGTTCTGCAATCACCAGTGCCGCAGCCTGCTGGCGTTCTTCGCGTGCCTGGCGTTTTGCATCGACCTCCTGCTGGGATTCATTCTGTTTCTGTTCTGCTTCGCGATGCTCCTGTTCATAGCGCTGGGTTTCATCGCGACGCTGCGCTATCTGGTTCTCGCGGGATGCACGCGCATCCTTGTTGCGCTCGCCTTCGAGCATCCAGTTCTGCATGCGCTGTTCCAAACGACGTACTTCTGCTTCCATCTGCCGGAGTGCCGCGCCCTGGTGAGCACTTTCGCGCTCTGCTGCGCGACGTTCTTCGCTTTTTACTTCAAGCAGCTTCGTCGTCTCATTGATCTGGCGCTGCAAGGTCTGTGCCTGCATGTCTGCCTGTCCAAGCTCTTTTTCGACTGCTTCAAGTTTCTGCTGAGCTTCACGCAGTTCGCGCTTCAAAGCGAGCGGCCCTTCGGCACGTGGTTTACCACCAGTGACGGTTACGTTATGAAAACACTCGCCCGATTTAGTCAGGAAGAATCCCTGCGAGTGCGTCAATGCCAGTGATCGCGCAGTCTCTGCATCAGGCGCGACAAAGCCATCGCGCAGCTTGGGCAGAATGCCTTCGAGCGAATTTCCGAAGCCGTTCAATACGCGGATGCAATCTTTCAGCGGCACCACACCTTCAAGCTGTGCCAGGCTTCCGTTCGCCTGCATCGCCTCAGCGGGAGTAGCGGCATTGTCTCCACCGTGAACAAGAAACGTCGCACGTCCATCCACGCCGGTCCGGAGCAGGCGCATCCCTTCATCTGCCGCGTCCCAGCTCTTAACGACGATGTAGTTCAACTCATCGCGCAGAAACTCATCGACCACACTCTCGTACTCGCCGTTGACTTCGAGAAAATCAGCCAGCGTGCCGATTGCATCGAGTTTGGCCTGCCCGCTCGTCTGACTGAAGAGTTTGCGCACGGTGTCAGTCGAATAACTATGCTCCTTGAGAAGTCCCTCGAGCGAATTCCTGCGACCGGCAATGCTCGCCCGTTCTCCGCGTAGACGATCGCCCTGTCGCCGCGACTCTGTCTCCTCGCGCCGTTTCGTCTCGATGTCGGCACGCAATGCACCGATCTCTGCTTCGAGGCGTTTCAGGGAATCGGTGACGGATTCGAACTGGAGAGATGCCTGACCGCGCTCAGCCCCGAGTGCTTCGAGATCGCGCTTGGAGGTGGCCATCTCATTTTCCAGACGAGCCCGCTCACGATCGAGTGAGGCCAGCGACTCTTCTGCCTGCGCTGTCTGGCTGCGGGCATTGTTCGCCTGCGAGACCAGTTGCATCACGCGGCGGCGCTCTGCTTCGAGCCGCTGTTCCGCAGCCTGTACGGCTTGTGCTGCCTCGCGGGCCTGCTGGTTCTCGGCGTTCGAACGTTCGCGGAAAGCCGCTGCCTCCTGTGCTGCGTTCTCGAGAAACTGCCGGTTCTGTTCGCGTTCTGTCGCCAGGCTTTCGATCTGCAGCTTCACCTGCTCCAGTTCAGCTGAAGCTGCCGCCGCCCGCGCTGACAGGTCATGAATGCGATCTTCATTTGACTGAATGCGCGCATGGGCACGCTCGAGTTCCACCGCTGCCTGGTTGCCGCGCGCGCCCGCTTCCTTTGCGCTCGCATCCAGTTGATAACCACGCGCGACCGTTGCCGCATGAGCTTCTTCCAGGGATGCGACCTGCGCTGCGTCTTCTTCGATCTGCCGGCCCAGCACTTCCATCTCGGCCTTCAGTGCGCCCTGCTCTTTGTCCATCTGGTCGAGCTTGTTCTTGAGGACCACCTGCAGCTTCTCGCGAAGTTCATCGCGCACGGCTGCGTAACGCTCGGCCTTCGCAGCCTGCCGCTTGAGCGAATTCATCTGCCGGGCGACTTCGTCAAAAATGTCATCGACGCGCGAAAGATTCTGCTTCGCCTGTTCCAGCCGCAGTTCAGCGAGCCGCTTCTTCGTCTTGAAGCGCGTGATGCCGGCGGCCTCTTCGATGATGGCGCGTCGATCGTAGGGCTTCGAGCTCAGCAGCTGGCCGATGCGCTCTTGCTCGATGATCGCGTAGCTCTCCGGGCCGAGGCCCGTACCCATGAAGATGTCCTGAATGTCGCGAAGGCGGCAGAGTTTGCCATTCAGCAGGTATTCGCTTTCGCCGGTGCGGAAAAGCCGACGCGTGATGACGATCTCGCCTGTCCGCGTCGCATTGCGTTGAAATTTACGGCGGCGAATTTTGAGCGTCACAGTGCCGGCTGCTGTGCCTGCCGGTGCGCTTGCTTCTGGCTGTGGGGCAACTTCGGACGTGGCATCTTCTTCTTCAAGTTCGTCGCCGTCGGAAGGATTCGGCTGTGCCTCGGCAATAATCTCTTCCGTTTCGGCGGATCGCTGCTCGCGTGTCTTGTTCTCGTCCCAGTCAAGTGCGCTTGCAACCGAGTCGTGCGTCGCATTGTCAGATGGATCACCCAGCAGCGGGCCTTCGGTGTACGCATCGGGATCGATCAGGGTGAGCGACACTTCTGCCATGCCGAGGGCTTTGCGTTCGCGTGTGCCGGCGAAGATGACGTCTTCCATCTTGGTGCCGCGCAGGGACTTGGCAGATTGCTCGCCCAGCACCCAGCTCACCGCATCCAGGATGTTCGATTTGCCGCAGCCATTCGGGCCGACCACGACGGCGAGTCCTTGTCCAGCTACCGTCACTTCAGTCCGGTCGCAAAAGGATTTAAAGCCAAGAATCTGGATTTTCTTCAGCTTGAGCACGCACACCTCACCTTGAGCAGAACTGTAGTGACCAGTCTATCCAAGGTCAACATGCCCACCACCAGATATTGTGGATAAGCCGTCGGAAACTCATTTAGTAGTAGAAAGTGTTCCTTTTTCGGAACAGTGTCGTACCTGAATGCCTGCTCAGGGCTTCATTGTCGGCCGAAGCAGAACTTCGCTCACGAAGGATTGAGGTTCCTGGGTCACAAGCATGGCGACGATGCGGGCTACGTCTGAAGGCTGTATTTTCCTCGCCGCTTTGTCCGGGCTCGCATCGACTCCGCCAAAATGCGTGTTCACCGAGCCGGGCGCGACTACCGATACACGGATGTTGTACTGCCGCAGTTCTTCTGCGACGGAGTAGGTCAGCCCATTGAGCGCCCACTTCGAAGCCGAGTAAGCAGCACCATTCGGCAGGGGATTTTTGCCGGCAAGCGAGGAGATATTCACGATGTGGCCGTAACTTGCGGTAATCATCAGCGGCGCAAACGCACGGATCAGCAGGTAAGGCGCTTTCAGATTCACGTCCATCATCGCGTCCCAGTCCTCAGGCGCCAGTTGGTGCAGGGGAGTGCCGGCGGTCGCGAGGCCAGCGCAGTTCACCAGGATGTCGCAGCGGCCCGTCTGCGTGCGCACCGTTTCGCCAAGCCTCACGATCGCGGCCTCGTCCGTCAGGTCGCAGGGCGCAGCTGTCGCGCTGCCGCCTGCTTCCTCGATCTTCGTCTTCACTGCATTGAGCGCCGCTTCGTCTCGCGCGGTGAGAATGATATGCGCGCCCATGGTGGCGAGCTTTTCCGCAATAGCCGCGCCTATGCCGCGCGCTGCGCCTGTCACAACAGCCACCTGTCCCTGCAGTTCTGTCTTCATCTCGCTCATTGAATTATCTTCCTCTTTAACTGCCCGTAAGAAGTAGTGTGATGCGATGGGCCGGCTTTGATGCGGATCGTGGCATGATGGAGGTAACACATCCTCAGCGGTTTGCATCTAGTCTGCAGAAGAATGGAACCGAGCGTACTGTAGGCGGACGTAATCGTTTTCAGCATTACTTGCACATGGCGTCACTGCTTTCTATAATCCAGCCACACTGCAATACAAACGCAGCAACGATGCACGGTCAGCCAAAAAGCGAACTGCCTCGGTCAAACAGGACATATCATCGGATGGCGCAGGCCCTTCGCTGCTTGTCCGCACTACCAAATCAAGTTTCTCTCGTTTAGGAGCGTTGAATGAAGAAGGTCGTTATTGCTTCCTTGTTGGCTGCTGCCGCCACTAGCGCTATAGGCGCCGGCGCTTTTCTGGCCGTCCCCACGGCATCTGCGCAGGCTGCTGCCGCCGCCCCCGCAGATCAGTCCGGCCAGCTCACGATCAAGGATCCCGCTGAGTACAACGATTACACCAACGCCAACAGTCAATCGACACCGGCTGCCAAGGCCGCTGCGTACGAAGCCTTCCTGACGAAATATCCGAATACGATCGTCAAGAAAGATCTGCTCGTACAGTTGATGAATATCTACCAGGCAACTGATCTGAACAAGACTCTTGACGCTGCGAATCGCCTGCTTGCAATTGACCCGAATAATCTGCGCGCCCTCGCCCTGTCCGTATACATCGAGAAGAGCCAGGCGGCCCAGAAAACGGCCCCGACCGATGCTCAACCCATTCTGGACAAGGCAGCGCAACAGGCCCAGACCGGCCTCGCTGCTCCCAAAAGCGCTGATCTCTCTGACGCCGATTATCAGAAGTTGAAGACGGCAACCACGCCCATCTTCGAAAGCGCCATCGCTCTTGATGACGAGAACAAGAAAGATTATCCGGGCGCGATCGATGCCTTCAAAAAGGAGCTAGCTTCCTACCCCGACCCGAATGCGACCACCTCTGGTCCAGCGCTCAATGACACCTACCTGCTCGGCCTGGCGTACACCCAGCAGACGCCGCCCGATTATCCAAACGCCGTCTGGTATCTGACCCGCGCAGCCCACTTCGCTCCGGCGCAGGCGCAGCCGCAGATCGAAAAGGCCGCCGAATATTTCTACAAGAAGTATCACGGCGGTATGGATGGTTTCGACGCTATCCAGCAGCAGGTACAGACCTCTGTCAATCCGCCGGATAGCTACAAGCCGGTTGCTGCTCCGCCACCGCCTTCACCAGCTGATCAGGCCCATCAGGCGGTTGTTTCCACGCCGGATTTGAAGACGCTGAGCCTCGCTGATAAGGAATTCATTCTGTTCAACGGCAGCCAGGAAGACGCGGCCAAGGTCTGGGCAGTGTTGAATGACGGCAAATCCGTCGAAATTCCAGGCAAGGTCATCCAGGCCACAGCGGATTCGGTACAGATTGCCGTCACCGAGGACAACAAGGCTGCGAACAAGGCTGATCTGACGATCAACATGAAGGAGCCGCTGAAGACGATTCCTGTTGTTGGCTCGGACATCACGCTGGATGGAACCTTCGATTCCTACACGCAGCAGCCACCGATGATCATCCTCAAGGATGGAACACCGAAGGCAGCTGCACCGACCCGTCGCCCGGTTCACCACACCACGGCTCACTAAGGCCGTAGTAGTTCCCAGCGAAAAGGGCAGCTTTCAAGCTGCCCTTTTCTTGTGCCTGAAGGCCGTTAGGGACCCGTGAACTCTTGAGCCGTCAATCCCAAAGGCGGTTCATTGCGTTGAGTACCGCCGGGTGAAGAGTGAGCGCGGGATCGGACTGCTGACCAACAATCTGTATGGATCAACTATGCGGCGCTTTACGTCGCAGTTGCGGGTGGCGTGCCGGCTACCCCAACCGAATCAGATAGCGTAGTCGCCAAGTCTGACCTCAAACAGTGTCAGCTGGAAACTGGAGTTCAACAAGCAGGCCGAGGTGGAAAAAGCATCCCTCTCTGAACTGAGTCCGCAGACCGTCGTCATCCAGCACATGGCGAATCGCGAGACTGAGCACCTGCCGCCCCCGGCTTCACTGAATCGAAGAGCCGCTTCACGTTAGAAGCGTATTCCGCAGCTGATGCGCTCAGTGGCCCGACTGCGCCACCTGTGATGTCTGCGCTTGCGGCAGCTTGGTCAGGATGAGCGCTTCAATCGTCGACCATACCTTTGGATCATTCTCAATCTCGATATGCGGACGCATGAACGCCCGCGCAAACCATGGATACCCAGCGCACGAGACTGGCTTGTCTCGGTAGCTAGACTCGAAATTGCCGAGAATACTTGTTTGCGCAGGGTCGGCTGCTTCGATGTGCGTCCGCCCATGCAGCACTCCCTCAGTCTGGTAGAAATTGATCGCCTCGTGCACATTTGCAGGGATCCGCCCATCATTCTCGTTCTGCTTCTGCACACTATCGACCTGCACCGTCAACAATACCGGGATACCGAGCTCATTGAGCCGATTCGCCAGGTTTACCGTCTCGGATGCACCCCAGCTATGCCCGAAAATCACGATCCGCGCCGCCTGCTTTTCCGTGTCGCTCAACCGTCCATCGCCGTCGGCATCCAGTTCGCGCAACACCCTACGGAGGGCGTGGTCGCCGTCGTGATTAGCGAAGATGGTGGCATCGAGGGTGAGCGGATGCTGCTGCTGCATATCCCGCGCAATCAGCGCCTCGCGATGCACCAGGTTATCAGCGCCTACACGTCCTCCCATGAAACCGATGACAATGAGCCTGGATGGTGCGGGCGCCGGGATGGTGGCCGCGCCAGCAGTCAAGGACAGCAGCAGGGCCATCCACACGTAGCCGGATTGAAGAATGCGTCCGCGCAACTGCTCACCACCTGTTCGATAGTCTATTCTGCGTCACTGACGTGCAATGCTACCTTTAGATCACTTACCGCTCTTTATTGAGAACGATAGATCGCAGACAACAGATGGAGCTTAACGCGTTCCGGTCGACCTGAATTGATCGAAATCCTTTTGGTGTTTTCTTCGCCTCCACCGAATGAAAGCCGAAAGCTTTCCCCATCTGCTTCAAAGGACTATCGCTGACGCTGTGCTTTGCGGCACGGCATCGATATACTTGAGATTTGGCGGAACCGATGCATCTTCTCTGGCTTAGAGTCGCGGCGATCTTCTATTGCGCAGCCTGCGCAACCACGCTGCCTGCGGTGCTTTATCGAAGACCGCGGCTGCAGCGCATCGCCCTGCCTGCGACACTGGGTGGCTTCTTTTTCCATTTCGTCGCCATTGTCGAAATGCTCTCCGCCGCCCGTCACTGGATGCCGGTCGGCATGCATGAAGTCGAGTCCGTTCTCTCCATCCTGATGGTCGCCGCGTACCTGCTGGTCGTCTTCACCTATCGCGCGACAAGCTTCGGCATCTTTGCGCTGCCGCTCGCTCTACTACTCCTCATTACGCCGGTAGTCGGACCCGATCACGCTACGTTCAACTCGCCGATGATCCGTTCCGGCTGGCTGTTTATTCACGTCGGCGGGCTGCTCGCCGCGTATGTCGCTCTGGTTTTCAGCCTGCTCAGCAGCTTTTTCTACCTGATGCAGGAGCAGCGGCTTAAAAACAAATCGGGCGCCGGCTTTCTCGCATGGCTGCCGCCACTAGCTGTGATGGACAGCATCTCCAACCGCAGTCTCACCATCGGCTTCCATTGCATGACGCTCGGTCTGCTGGCCGGCTGCTTCATCGCGCAGCAGAGTGTCGGCGCCGCCTACTTTCTTGACCCCAAGGTGCTGCTCTCGTTTGCCATGTGGGTGCTGTATGTCTTCATGCTCTTCATGCGTCATAACGTAGGCCTGCGTGGACGCCGCGCTGTCTACGTGTCAAGCTTCGCGTTCGTCGTCGTCGTGAGTGTCTGGATTGCGAACCTGTTCAGCTCGGTCCACAGGTTTCCCGGCCCATGAAAATTATGCTCTGGGGAATCAACCACAAGACTGCTCCTGTCGAAATCCGCGAACGTCTGGCCATTGCACCTGACGCGCTGCCGGAGGTGACGCGGCAACTGCTACGCGCGCCCGGTATGCAGGAGTGCATGGTGCTGTCCACCTGCAACCGGGTCGAATTCGTGACGCTGCACGAAGAGCGGGAGCCGGATCTGCTCGAGTTCCTGCAAAGCCACTTCGCAGTCGACGCGCAGATACTGCATCCGCATATGTACACCTACCGCGAGCGCGATGCGGTGCAGCACCTTTTCCGCGTAGCCGCCAGTCTCGATTCGATGATCGTCGGAGAGCCGCAGATCCTCGGCCAGGTGAAGGAATCGTTCGCCGTCGCCCAGTCAGTTGGTGCGGTGCATGCGTCGCTCGATAAACTGCTGCGCATGGCGCTCGTCGTCGCCAAGAAAATACGCACGGAGACTTTGATCGGAAGTTCGTCCGTCTCGATTGCATCGACTGCCGTGGAACTGGCCAAGCGCATTTTCGGCTCGCTCGAGGGCAGGCAGGTGCTGCTGGTCGGCGCCGGCAAGATGAGTGAACTGGCGGCGCGTCACCTGCTGCAGAACGGGGCCGCTCCTATTCTCGTGGCCAACCGTACCTTCGAACGCGCCGTCAATCTCGCGCAGCGTTATGGCGGCCATCCCATTCGCTTTGAAGACCTATACGCTCATGCGGATAAGGCGGACATCATCATCACGTCGACCGGTTCTTCAGAGCCGATCTTCCGCCGCGAGCAGGCGCAGAAGATGCTGCAGAAGCGTCGCGGCCGCCCCATCTTCTTCGTCGACATAGCCGTGCCCCGCGATGTCGATCCGGGCGTCAATCGACTCGACGGCGTCTTTCTTTACGACATTGACGATCTGCAATCGGTCGCCGCAAGCCACCTCGCGACCCGCGGAAAAGAGGCTGAAAAGGCTGAGCGGATTATTCAGCAGGAGGTCGATCGCTTCCAGGTCAGCCTGCGCACGCTTGACGTTGTTCCCGCCATTGTTGAAATGCAGAAAAGCTTTGAGAGTACGCGGCAGAGTGAGACGCGTCGCATGCAGGCCAAGCTGCAATCGCTCACGACTGAACAGAAGACCGCAGTCGAAGCACTGACACGCGGGCTGATGAACAAGTATCTCCACCAGACGGTCCATGCCTTGAAAGCTGCTGCACGCGAAGGCGATGCTGCTGCCATCAAGAACATCTGCGACATCTTCGAAGTGGATACGACGGCCATGCCAGTGGTCCGCAATCAGATTGTCGCCGCGGTGCCTATCAAGATAGCCGCGGCCTCTGAAGAGGCTTACGGCGTAGATCTGCTCGATGACGACTTCACCGACAAGGTACCTGTGACGGTAGGCGAATATTTCCTCGACACGCCGTTGATCCGGCGGGAGAGCGGCGATTGATCCGCATCGGTTCGCGCGGTTCCCAACTTGCCCGCTGGCAGTCTGACCATATCGCTGATGCACTTCGCGCCCTCGGCCATGAAGTTGAAATCGAGCTGATTCAGACTACCGGCGATCGTCTGCAACAGGTCGCCTTCGCGAAGGTCGGTACCAAGGGCATGTTCACGCAGGAGATTGAAGACGCGCTCCTTGAAGGCCGGGTCGATCTTGCCGTGCACAGTCTGAAGGACATGCCTACGGAACTGGCCTCGCCCTTCGTTCTCGGCGCCATCCCGCTGCGAGTGGACCCGAGTGATGCTTTAGTTTCGACGCAATATCACTCCTTGGCCGAACTGCCATCCGGGGCACGCATCGGTACCAGCAGTGTTCGTCGCCAGGCCCAATTGAAAGCGCACCGCCCCGACCTTGAGTACGTCGAATTTCGCGGCAATGTGGACACGCGTCTGCGCAAACTGGACCAGGGTCAGGTGGAAGCGATCGTCGTCGCTGCTGCAGGTCTCGATCGCCTCGGCCGCACGGAATGGATTCGTGAGCGCTTTGCTGAAAATCTGCTCTGCCCCGCGCCTGGTCAGGGCGCGCTCGCCATCGAGTGCCGGGCTGACGATGCTGCGACCCGTAAAATTCTCGAGCATTTGAACCACGCCGATACCTGTGCTGCCGTCACTGCCGAACGCACAGCACTCGCCGCGCTGGGCGGTGGCTGCCAGGTACCGATCGGCGTCTTCTGCCGCCGTGATGCGGACCAATGGCAAATATCGGCCTGCGTCGCGCGGCCCGATGGCGGGCTTATCCTGCGGGCACAGGAAGAGGGAAGCGAAGCACGCGAACTGGGACACTTGATCGCCGAAAAACTGCTATCCCTTGGCGCCCGTGAACTGCTGGCCGAACAGGGCGTCCGCGCATGACGCAGGATCGTCCGCTCGAGGGCAGACGCATCCTTGTCACCCGGCCCCGCGGGCAAAGCAGTAAATTACAAGCCGCGCTCGAAGCACTCGGCGCTGATGTCATCGCCATCCCTACGATTGAGGTTGTGCCGCCTGATTCGTACCAATCGCTTGACGCCGCGTTGACGAACCTTGGCTGTTACGATTGGCTGGTGCTCACCAGCGCAAACGCCGTGGAAGTTATCGCCCTTCGCCTGGAGACGCTTTC
>CAXTNK010000004.1:66075-75252 GCA_964245665.1 uncultured Acidobacteriaceae bacterium | reverse complement strand
ATCTTTTACACTATGGCTTACGCGCAGACGGCTTCTCCGTCACCATCGCCGAGGCTTACCAGACCATCATCCCGACGCAATCGGTCGAAGCCCTGCGAGAGGCTCTGCAGGCGGGGGTAGATGCGATCACGTTTACCAGCGCGTCATCGGTCCAGAACCTTGCTGCTCTGGCAGAAATGGCCAAGGTAAACGTGCAATCCACGATAAAACAAATCTCTATAGGCCCGATCACTACGCAGGCACTCGAAGCGGAGGGCTGGCACGCAGATGTGGAATCCTCCACCGCCACCATCGACGGCCTGGTCGCTGCTGTCGTGCACTCTTTCCGAACGGCTGATTCAGGCAAGTGTACTTAGCCCTTATTGCGCGCGGTTTAATACGTGAGCGCGATTCGTTGGATTGATCCAGATGCAGATCCCTCTACTTCGGGCGGGTTGACAAGAGGATGCGGGGAACAAAAGAGGGGTCTAGTGGGTCGTAAATGTCTTGTCAGAAGAATTACAGACGGGCTCGAGAATACATTCGGCACAGCGCGGCTTGCGGGCAATGCAGGTCTGCCGTCCGTGCAGGATCAATTCATGCGAAAAGTCGATCCAGCGATCGCGTGGAATGACCTTTACCAGGTCCTGCTCGACCTTCTTCGGATCAGTCGCAACTGTCAACTGCAATCTTTTCGAAAGCCGCAGTACGTGGGTGTCGACGACAATCCCTTCAGCCTTTTTGAAGGCCACGCCCAGCACGACATTCGCGGTTTTGCGCGCGACGCCGGGGAGTTCCAGCAGCTCATCCATGGTCTCAGGAACTTTGCTGCCGAACTTTGAGACCAGCAGCTTCGCCGCGCCTGAGATCGACTTTGCCTTGTTCCGAAAGAAGCCAGTCGTGCGAATGTCTTCTTCAATCGCAGTCAGTGACGCTTCCGCAAAACTCTCCGGAGTTGGAAAATGTTTGAAGAGTTCGGGCGTCACCAGGTTCACACGCACATCTGTGCATTGTGCAGAGAGAATCGTTGCCACTACAAGCTCCCACGGGCTCTTGTGGATGAGCGCGCATTCCGCATTCGGATGTGCCTTGCGCAGCCCATCGAGAATAGCGGCAATGCGCTCGGGTCGAACATCGACCTTCGGCTGTCGTGCACCCTTCTTCTTTACCGCAGTGACGACAGCCTTCTTGTTAATTTCCGGAGCCTTCGTAGTCATCCCCAACACTCAACCTGTAACAAGAACATCCTTCCAACGGAAGAATAAGTGGCAAAGCTGCGCCAGCCTTGATGGCAGATCACCCGAGGCGGTTGAGGGTGTCTTCGGGGCTGAGGCGGATGCCGGTAAAGATGGGCGTGTCTTTCAGCGTGTAGGCGCTGATCTCTGTTTCACGCAGCTGCTGGACAAGATCGAGAAAATCAGAGGGGAAGTTGCTTTCGAAAGCGACGACGAATTCCTGATCATCGAGGCCGAAGGAGTAGGTGGTATTCAGTTTCACGCGCGGAAACAGGTGGCCGATCCGAATGTGTTCGCGCATCAGACGCTGCCGTTCTTCCATCGGCAACAGGTACCAGGAGCGCGTCTTCCAGAACGGGTAGACGAAGATATATTTCTGGCCGCCGGGACGGATCGAACACTTCGAATCATGCTGACCTTCATGCTCGTGACCGATCAGGTAGGGCGAGCGCTTGGTCATCGAGATGTAGTTATGGGCAATTTCGAGGTAGCCGCCCAGCGGTGTCCCCATGAGCTCGCCCATCATCTCGCTCAGGTCTTCCGGCGAGTAGCAGATACGCCACAGGCACATATCGCAATCCGGTCGCAGACCAACGGTCGAATAAGTCAGCGACAACAGCCGTCCTGGCTGGTTCCACTTGCGCAAGACCTCGGCAAAGGCCTGTTTGTGTGCTGTGCGCTCTTCCTTGGGAAGACGCCGCCACTCCGGCATCACTTTAAAGAAGCTGAAGCCGATGGTCTGACGGATGACTTCGGGTTCTGCGGCGGGCTTGTTGTGCGGAGCCTCACTGGTGGTCGGAGAAAGGGAAGTCGGGGCGGGGATCGTAATCGTTTCAGCCATTTCAGGAAAACTCCTCTGCCTCTCGATGGTAGCAAACAGTGGCCTCTCGAGCAGATAGCGTTTGCGCCAGACGGTATACTGCAGGCGCATGTCAGAAAAGATCATCGGACTTCTCGCCGGCTTCATCATTGCCGTCATTTCAGCCACCGGTTACATCGGCGTCGCCCTGCTGATGGGAATCGAGTCGGCCTGTATTCCGCTGCCTTCGGAAATCATCATGCCGTTCGCCGGCTACCTGGTCCATCTCGGCAAACTCAACCTCATCGGCGTCGCTACTGCGGGCGCCATCGGCTGCAACCTTGGCTCAGTCATTGCGTACTGGATTGGAGCTTACGGCGGCCGTCCAATGGTCGAGCGCTTTGGCCGCTACGTGCTGCTCAGCCCGCGCGATCTCGACCGCACGACGGCCTTCTTCGAGAGATACGGTTCCATCACTGTTTTCGTCGGACGACTACTACCGGTTGTCCGTACCTTCATTGCTCTGCCGGCAGGCATCGCCCGCATGTCGCAGGTACGTTTTCACATTTACACCTTCCTCGGTTCCTGGCCGTGGTGCTTCATCCTTGCGTACGTGGGTATGAAGCTTGGCCAGGGATGGGATACGGATCCGCGGTTCAAGGTGATCTTCCACCGTTTCCATCTCGGCGTCGAAGTCGTCCTGCTCATCGCCATCGTCTGGTTCGTGTGGACACACTGGAAGAATCGCGATCGTCATTCCGTCCCGGCATAGCCATGCCACTCCGGCTTTGCCATTCTGTACAAGCCTGACCTTTACCGGTTACGGACTTTGTTGGCAGACAATAACTCTTGGGACCTGCTTGCCAATGCCCGCAAGGCAGGCGCAGAGTTGTGTTTTGATCACAACAAAGTAGAGACAGAAGGATGGAACGCCAAGCAATGTCGAGTCAGCAAGACGGCAGCCACGCAGCTGCCGCTCCGCAGGAAATTGCGCCGGCCACCGGCAAATTAGGAGTCATGATTCCCGGCATGGGGGCAGTCGCCACCACCTTGATCGCCGGAGTCGAAGCAGTCCGCAGAGGATTCGCGAAACCGATCGGTTCCATCACGCAGATGGGCACCATCCGCCTGGGCAAGCGCACTGATCACACCACGCCGCTCATCAAGGACTTCGTTCCGCTCGCCAGCCTCGACGACATCCTCTTTACCGGCTGGGACATCTTCGAAGACAACATGTACCAGGCCGCGAAGACTGCTGCCGTGCTCGATCGCGACCACCTCGAACAGATCAGGCCGTTCCTTGAAGGCATCCAGCCCATGCCTGCTGTCTTTGATCAGCACTACGTGAAACGCCTAAGCGGCACCAATGTGAAGCAGGGCCGCTCGAAGTGCGACCTCGCGAACAAGATCCAGGAAGACATCCAGCAGTTCAAGCAGAAGACCGATCGCCAGGTGATGATCTGGGCCGGTTCGACTGAGATTTTCCTCGAGCAGGCGGCATGCCATCAGACCCTTGCTGCTTTCGAAAAAGGCCTCGTCGACGACGATCCTGCTATCGCACCTTCGCAGATCTACGCGTACGCGGCGCTCAAAGAAGGCATTCCCTTTGCGAATGGCGCACCTAATCTCACCGTCGACATTCCAGCCCTGCAGGAGCTTTCGAAAACCACGGGCGCTCCCATCTGCGGCAAGGATTTCAAGACAGGTCAGACGTTCATCAAGACCGTGCTCGCGCCAGCGTTCAAGACGCGTATGCTTGGCGTAGCGGGCTGGTACTCGACCAACATTCTGGGTAACCGTGATGGCGAAGTGCTCGACGATCCCGAGTCATTCAAGACCAAGGAAGAGTCGAAGCTCGGCGCGCTCGATTTTATTCTGCAACCAGAGCTTTACCCTGACCTGTACCGCGATCTCTATCACAAGGTCCGCATCAACTATTACCCGCCGCGCGGCGATAACAAAGAGGGCTGGGACAATATCGACATCTTCGGCTGGCTCGGGTATCCGATGCAGATTAAAGTCGATTTCCTTTGCCGCGATTCCATCCTCGCTGCGCCACTCGCACTTGATCTCGTCCTGTTTCTCGATCTCGCCGCACGCACGCCAGCGCTGAAGCATCTCGGCATCCAGGAGTGGCTGAGCTTCTACTTCAAGGCGCCGATGACCGCGGCCGGACTCTATCCGGAACACGATCTATTCATCCAGTCGATGAAACTGAAAAATACTCTCCGCTACATCAAGGGCGAGCAGCTGATCACTCACCTCGGCCTCGAGTATTACGACTAACTGGATCGCGAAGACGCTTCAACGCTCGAAGATTTCCTGGATCATTTGCAGCCGGTAGCTGTTCCAGAACGACTTGGTGTTTTCGGTCGCGCGGAGCCGGGCAGCCTCAGCCATCTGGTTCAGCAAAGGCCGGTCTCGGTCGAGCAGGGTGATGGCCGTAGCGAGCGACTCGGGGTCCGCGTTCGATGCGAGCAGTCCATCGATGCCGTCGCGCACAGTATCCTGGCTGGCGATGGAGCGAAATGCAATTACAGGCAGCGCAGCAGACATCGCGTCGAAGAAAGCTCGGCCGAAATCGCTGGTCAGGTGCGGCATCATGAAGAGGTGGTTGCCGGCAAGTCTGGCTCTTAATTCTGACGCGGGCTGAACCGGGCCTGGAAGGCCGACCAGCTCCACCACACCTCGGGTCTGGGCCAGTTTGCGCAGGCTCTCAAGCTGCGGCCCGCTGCCATAAAGTGTGGCGTGAACGAGAGTGCCGCGATCGCGAAGGATGGCGACGGCTCGGATGAGCATGTCCAGACCCTTGAGTGGCTGCATGCGCGAGGCTGTGACGAGACGAAGCGGAGCACCGGCGGTGAGCTCAGCGGCTCGTGTCGCAAGTGCCTCGGCAGAGAGGACATCCTCGCGTTCATGCACAGGCTGCCGAATGGCGACGGCGTTGGCTGCGTAGCTCCTGTAACGGGCGACAGCAGCCGGCGTGTGCAGAAATGTCAGCGACGCGGTGCGGACACGCTTGCGAACATGCTGGTCGAGCCGCTCCAGGGTTCTCTGGTTGCGTTCGTGTTTGAAGACACCGCGCTCTGGCCGGATCCACTCCCACTCGAGCATGTCGTAAAAATCTTCGGCGACCACGAAAAGGGTTTTCTTACCAATGCTGACCGCGTGGTCGTGACCGTAGTAGAGATCAGTATTCGGTTCGAAGAGGTTCGAGGTGTGGACAAGGTCGGCTTCAGCGACGGCGGCTTTAAGGATCCTGCGCAGTTTCGGGCCGTGCAGCAGGTCGATACGGCCTTTGCGCAGGGGCAATCCGACAAAGCGGATACCGTTGGCCTCGTTCAGAGAGCCGAACCCGGCTCCCCAGGCCTGCATCGACTGCTCGGTGGCTTCGGGCGCAGCCACCGTCAGCGCGCCAACCGCCCCGGCAAGTCCGAGGAGGTCTTCGGCCCACAGGCGGTCGAGCATGATGGAGGCGTCGGCGCGACGGGCGAATGGTATATGGGTGATGAGAAGGTATCGCATCTTTTTGCTGCGTTCTCAGGAGAACATATCCGGGCAAACGAAGCTCGACGCTTTCGTTGTATTGAATGTGCGCGCAGATATAAGAAATGCAGGGTTCAGAAATGAGCGCGAAGGTCAAAGGACAGCCACAGGCGCTCCTTTTCTGTTCCACTCTTAGCATCAGTGTGGTTTTAGCTTCAGTCCACTCCTGGACACAGAAGGAATTACGCCGGCCATGTACACCCGATGATGATAGACAAATTTCCAGCAGTCGAAGTCACCACCAAGCTCGCCGTCTCCGTCGGCGTTGGGATGGTCATTGGCTTCGAGCGGGAGTGGTCGCACAAAGATGCCGGCACACGCACCTTCGCCCTCACCGCTGTTCTGGGGATGCTCTGTGGACTGCTTGGCCTGCCCTATGCCATTACCGGGCTTGCGGCAGTCGTCCTGACCGGCCTGGTCAACAATTCGAGAAAAGTCGCCGCGGGCAGTTCACTCGAAACCACCACGTCTATCTCGCTCATCGTGACCGCTGTCCTGGGCATCATGATCGGCCAGGGCCATGTGTTTGCGCCGGTAGCTGCAGCCATCGTCATTACCATGCTGCTCTCGCTCAAGCAGCAATTCCGGCGCATGACTGGCGGCGTAAATCCGAAAGAGATACAGTCGGCCGTGCTCCTGGGTCTCATCGCATTTGTCATTTATCCGACGCTGCCTGGAAGGTTCATTGACAAATGGCAGCTCCTCAATCCGCGCCAGGCCTGGGTCACTGTCATCGTGGTCGCGAGTATCGGCTTCGTCAACTATGTGCTGCTGCGGATCTACAGTCAGCGCGGCCTGCTGTACGCAGCGATCCTTGGCGGCCTGGTGAACTCGACTGCAACTGCCGCGGAACTGGCGCAGTGGGTGGTGCAGCCGGGTAATGATCCTGTCCGCCTCGCCTCGGTCATTACGCTGCTCACCACGATCGCCATGTTCGTGCGCAACCTGGCGGTCCTGGCTATATTTTCCGAACCATCGGCCTTGCATGCGGGCCTGCCGCTCGCGATCATGATCGCTATGGCCGCCTTGTTCATCTGGCGGGCTCGCCGCACTTCAGAAGAAGAGCCGGTTGAACTCGAACTGGATTCTCCGCTGTCTTTGGCCAAGATTCTGCGCTTTGGCGCCATCTTTCTGGCTATCCAGGTCGCCGGTACGCTGGCCGAACGGCATCTTGGCGGCGCCGGTTTTCTGCTGGTCAGCATCATTGGCGGACTGGTCAGCAGCGCCAGTTCAGCGCTGCGGCGGCGCATCTCGCGTCGAGCGGCCAGCTGTCGCCTGAACTTGCAGGCATCGGCACAGTGCTCGCATCGATGGCCAGCGCCATGTCCAGCCTGCCGCTCGTGCAGCGTGTGGTGAAGCGAAGCGAGGTAACCAGAAAACTGTGGATTCTGAGTGTTTCTATCGTCTCTATTGGAACCCTGGTAATGGTGGTACAGCATCTATTCCATTTTTGATCAGAAAGAAAAACGTCAGCTGACCGCATACTCAGAAAGGCGCATACTGGAAATCAGATTTGCGTCGTTCAGCATTTTCGGAAATGGTTTGTTCGAGATGGGGATGTCGGCTGGCTTTTCACCAGGAAAAGATCAACTTCGATATTGCATACAAGGCCACATAGTTTCCGAAAATGCGCTTGAGGTGGAAGTATGGGGTTTTTGGCCAGAAACAAGCGTCTTGAGTTGGCTTTAGCGGGCATTTGTCTCGCGGCCGCGCCGTTGTATGCACAACAGACTCCTACTACACCCGGCCCCGAAGGTACGCAGGGCCCGGTGCAGACCACGCCCGTTCCCCAGATAAACCCGGTTCCGGGCACGCCGCCAGCCTCCGATCCGACGTCGAAGCCAACTACTCCCCCTGCTGCTCCGACTTCCGCCGGCACTCCATCCAGCAAAGACAATCCAACGCCGCCTGCTGCCAAACCGCAGCCCGGGCCGACGGTTGGTAAAGATGGTGTTGTGAATGGCGTGAAGCCCGGCAGCATCGAGGATGTGAATGCAGTCGGCACCCGTGAGATCGGCGGCCGCGGACTGGGCAACTGGTACTCGACCGAATCCGAGATCAAAGAAGGCAAGCAGTATTCGATGGAGATCGAGAAGAGCGTGCGCTTCGTGACTGACCCGGTCGTGACCGAATTTGTTAACCGCGTCGGTCAGAACTTGGTCAAGAATTCAGACGCCAAGGTTCCGTTCACCATCAAGGTCATCGACGACGATTCGATCAACGCCATGGCCCTCCCCGGCGGTTTCTTCTACGTGAATAGCGGGGCCATCCTCGCCGCTGACGAAGAAGCAGAATTGGCCGGCGTGATGGCGCACGAGATCGGCCACGTCGCCGCGCATCACGCCATGCGCGAACAGACCCGCATGAACTATGCCCAGCTCAGCACCATTCCGCTCATCATGATCGGCGGCTACGCTGGCTATGGACTCTACGAGGCTGCGCAGATCGGTGTCCCATTGACCTTCCTGCAATTCTCGCGCGACTTCGAACGCCAGGCCGACTATCTCGGTCTCGAATATATGTACCGCGCCGGCTACGACCCGGAAGCTTTTGTGGCCTTCTTCGAAAAGGTGCAGAGTCTTGAAAAGCACAAACCGGGCGCCATCGCCAAAGCGTTCGACACGCATCCGCAGACGCCGGATCGGATCGAGGCGACCCAGAAGGAGATTGCCCAGATTCTTCCTGCCCGCGATCAGTATCTGGTCACTACGTCCGAGTTCAACGACGTGAAGGCGCGCCTCGCCCGCATCCAGAACAAGCGGAAGCTGCGTGAAGGTCCGGAATCGAAGAAGCCGACGCTGCGTAAAGCGAGCGGCAACGGAACGAGTGGGTCAGGCAGCGGCTCTTCATCTGGAAACGGAAACGGGTCGTCGAACGGGTCGACAAACAGCACGGGAACGGACGATTCGGAACGGCCGACACTGCATCCGCGGGACAGCAATTAGAACTAGCGTCTCGCTCTTGCCTGTCTAAGTAAACTGAGCAGGTACAGCACGATGGCGACGCCAAGCACTGGCGTGGAGTAGCCAAAATCGTCGTGAGGGTGATGAAAGTCATGGATCGCCAGCAGTGCGCCCATCACGCCTGCACCGTAGGACCACCGTGCGAGCATCGGCTGTGTCTGCCAGAAGCGGGCGAAGCCGTCGCCCTGTGGTTTGCCCGTCGACTGGCCGCGTAAGTGATTGCTGCCCTTCATCTTGACTCAATTCTAGGTGATTCTAGCGTCATAGGATTGGGTGCCACTCTCCTACTTTAGTTCCGCACGGGACGGGTTTCGAGAAGATAGTTTTTACTGCTTTCGTATTGCATAGCAGGATGCGTGGCAGATCGGGTTCAGAAAACTGCTGCCAAGAATGAATCCTTGTTTCCGGGTAAAAAACAGGATACAAACAAGGCGCGGGCGAACTCTTCGCCTACCCATCTGCGCACTGACGAACGCCTTTAAGGAAGCCTTTATGAAAACGCGAACTGCCAGCAGCGAACTCAGGGAAGTGATGGATATCCGTCAAGCTTCCGAGTATCTCGGCATCAGTCCCGACACGCTTTACAAGTACGCCTCGGAAGGCACCATCCCGGCATTCAAGCTGGGTAATCGCTGGCGCTTCAAGCGTTCGCGCA
>CAXTNK010000004.1:42711-66065 GCA_964245665.1 uncultured Acidobacteriaceae bacterium | reverse complement strand
GCGCATGGACGAGTGGATGGACGATCAGTCCTCCGCGACCATGGCTTCGAGCCGGATTGCACTACTGCCGACGCCACTTCCTGAAAAAGAGACACGCGTTCCCGATCATGCGCGGGCCAAGCCGCCGGCCAGCGTCCGGCCACGACAGAAGCGTCCCAGCCGGCTGGTGAATTAGCGGGGACCGCTGCACTACACTAAGCACCAGCTGCTGCGTTATCGCTCGATCATCTTCGCTCTGATATATCTGGAGCAATGAATTATTCCCGACGACTGCGCCGGCTGCGCAGCAAGATGCACGAAGGTGGCGTCGAGTCCCTGCTGGTCACTCACCTTCCCGACGTTGTTTACCTCTGCGGATTTACCGGCTCGAACGCCGCCCTTGCCATCACCGCGAATCGTGCCGTCATGTATACCGACGGCCGCTATACGGCACAGGCGAAGGAACAGGTTAAAGGCGCGCGTGCTGTAATCGCGAAAAAGTCAGCGATGCTCGAAGCGCTTGCACTCCTGGTGGATAGCGGTGCGTCGATCGTCAGCTTTGATGGCGATGCCACCACCGTCACGTCACTGACTATTATGCGGCAGTCGCTGCCGCCGGGCAGACGCGCCAAGACTCTCAAGCCGCTCAAACATCCGTTGCTCTCCGAACTGCGCATGGTCAAGGATGCCGACGAACTGCAGCTGATGCAGGCCGCTGCCTCACTCGGCGACCAGCTCTTCGAATCCATCCTCCCGCACCTCAAGCCGGGAGTTTCCGAGATGGAGATTGCCGGGCACCTGGAGTACCAGGCACGCAACTCCGGCGCCGAAGCCATGTCGTTTCCGACCATCGTCGCGAGCGGCCCGCGGTCGGCGCTTCCTCATGGGACGGCGAGCACGGCGAAGGTGCCGCGGCAGGGCTTCGTCACCCTTGATTTTGGTGTTATCTTGGGTGGTTACTGCTCGGACATGACCAGGACAATCCACGTAGGGAAAGCAACATCGGAAGAGCGCGCTGCGTATGACGCTGTACTCGAAGCGCAGGAAAACGGAGTGCGGGCAGTGGTCGCCGGCGTGACCTGTGGAGTAGTCGACCATGCGTGTCGTTCGGTGCTGGAACGGCATAAACTGGGGAAGTACTTCACGCATTCGACCGGGCATGGGGTGGGGCTGGAAATCCACGAACAGCCCAGGGTGGCGAAGGACCAGAAAGCGATTTTGCAATCCGGCATGGTCATAACAATCGAACCGGGCATTTATATGCCGGGAAAGTTTGGGATTCGCATCGAAGACACGGTCTCTGTAACAGAACAAGGGGCCGAACGATTGACCAGGTCTTCCAAGGCCTGGCTTGAACTTTAGAGAATGCTGTTTAGAGACGCGCGGTAAAGATAAAGCAGAGATAAGGACGCATGAAGCCTGAAGACATGGATGAACTCAAGTCGCTGATTGAGTTTCTGAAAGAAAACAATATCGGCGAATTTGATCTTGAGCGCGAAGACCTGAAGGTCCGCCTGAAATTTGCCAGTGCTCTGCCACCGGCCGCTCCTTCGCTCGACATGGCACAGTTGGCACAGATTCTCGCGGCCCAGCAAGGCCGCCCGTCAGCACCGCTGACCGCCGCTGCTATCCCCGCGCCTGCTGCAGCAGGTGTTGCACCCGCAGCCGCCCCTGCACCGCCGACCGAAGACGCCAACCTGCACACGGTCAAGTCGCCTATCGTCGGCACGTTCTACGAGTCGTCCTCGCCAGGCTCGCCTGCGTTCGTCAAAGTCGGCGATCAGGTGGAGAGCGGCCAGGTGCTCTGCATCGTTGAAGCGATGAAGCTGATGAACGAGATCGAGTCCGACTTGTCCGGCGAGATCGTCAAACGCCTCGTCACCAACGGGCAGCCGGTCGAATACGGTCAGCCACTGTTCACGCTTCGCCCGCGCTGATGTGCGTGCTGATCCTCTTGCTGATCAAGTTGCTGGCTCTGGAGAAATATGCTTCGTAAAGTACTGATCGCCAACCGCGGCGAAATTGCTCTGCGCGTCATCTGCGCATGCAAGGAACTCGGTATCCGCACCGTCGCTATTTACAGCGAAGCGGACCGGAACTCGCTGCACGTCAAGTATGCGGATGAAGCCATCTGTATCGGGCCGCCGCGCTCGGCCGAAAGCTACCTGAATGTTCCCGCTGTCATCAGCGCGGCAGAGATCGCTGACGTCGATGCGATCCATCCCGGCTATGGACTGCTCAGCGAGAACGCCAACTTTGCAGAAGTCTGCCGCGCCTCGAATATCAAGTTCATTGGACCGCCGCCGGATGTCATCCGCATGATGGGCGAAAAGGAACGTGCGCGCCAGGTGATGAAGCAGGCCAAGGTGCCGATCCTTCCCGGTTCTGATGGCGTGGTTGCGACTTCGGACGAAGCGATCGAATGGGCCAAGACCATCGGCTACCCGGTCATCGTCAAAGCGAAAGCCGGCGGTGGCGGGCGCGGTATGCGCATCATCCGCAATGATGCCGAACTGCCGCAGCTGTTTGAGTCAGCGCAGACCGAGGCAACCAACTCCTTCGGCAATGGTGAGCTTTACATGGAGAAGTTCATCGAGCAGCCGCGGCATATCGAGTTCCAGGTACTGGCCGATGAACATGGCCACGTCATGTCGCTCGGCGAACGCGAATGCTCGATCCAGCGTCGCCATCAGAAGCTGATTGAAGAAGCGCCGTCGCTGCAGGTGACGCCGAAGATGCGCGCCGATATAGGCAACACAATTCGGAAATGTCTCGAGCATATCGGCTACCAGAACGCCGGCACTATCGAGTTCCTGATGGATGAGGATGGCAAGCTGTACTTCATCGAGATGAACACCCGCATCCAGGTCGAGCATCCGGTGACTGAGATGATCACGGGCGTCGACCTGGTAAAAGCACAGCTGCGCATCGCGAGCGGCGAAACACTGGCCGAGATTATTCCTGACCCCATCGTCATCCGCGGCCATGCCATCGAGTGCCGCGTCAACGCTGAGCATCCGGAAAAATTCACTCCCTCAGCAGGGAAGATCACAGCCTTCAACGTGCCCGGCGGCAATGGCGTGCGCGTGGATACAGCACAGTACTCCGAAGGCTTCGTACCGCCTTATTACGACTCGATGATCGCGAAGCTCATTGTGCACGGCAAGGACCGCGAAGAGGCCATGGCGCGCATGCGGCGATCACTCGAGATGTTTGTCGTCGAAGGAATCCATACGACGATTCCACTACATCGCAAGATCTTCAATGATCCCGATTTTCGGGCCGGCACCTTCGATACGAAATTCATGGAGCGTTTCTTCGAGCGAGAAAAAGAACGCATGGCCCACCTGCGCGAATCAGGCGCAGCCGTCGTCGCCTAGGTACTGCCATACGACGGTACTGCCGTACCGCGAAGAGCGCTTCGCGCGTTCGTGGTGAATTGACTTCCGTGGGCGGATGCTCGCGCTGCCGCAATGTGTATGGTTTTAATGATCGATGATCGCCAAGAATGCCTGACTTCCAAATAGTTTCCGTCCTGACCCTATGACCCAGATTTGTCATTCCGACCGGAGCGCAGAGTAGTGGAGGGATCTGCGTCATCGAGTCCCGACCCGGCAAAAGCATTTGCCCTGCCGCGTCTCTATCCAATCATCGACGCAGCGCTCCTCACTGCCGCGAAGATCGAATTCGAAGACTTTGCCCGGTCCCTGTATGCAGCCGGCATCCGCTTCCTGCAATATCGCGATAAGGACAGCACCGACGACACAATCATCGAGCGAGCCGTCATGCTGCGCAGCATCTTCCCGAAGCCAGAAGGTACCCTGATCCTGAACGATCGCGTGCATCTCTGCGAGGCGACGGATTTCGACGGCGTCCACGTCGGTCAGGATGACCTGACGCCCAGGCAGGCAAGGGAACGGATCGGCCCCGATAAAATTCTCGGCGTATCGACTCACAACCCACGGCAGGTAGCGGCAGCCGACCGCGAACCGGTCGATTACATCGCCATCGGCCCCATCTTCGGCACACTATCGAAAGCCAATCCTGACCCTGTTATCGGCCGCGAAGGTCTTGCCCTTGCTCGTGCAACTACCCGAAAAACGCTCGTCGCGATTGGCGGCATTACGCTTGCGAACAGCCAGATGCTTTTGCGCGCCGGTGCTGACTCGCTCGCGGTCATTTCCGCCCTCATATCGCCCTCTCCTGAACAACTCGGCAAACCGACAGAAGACTTTCTCGTCCGTATCAGGTAGAACATGGAACTAGCATTCATGCATCATTCATGAGAGCGATCCGCCTACCACGTCGCAGCCGGTTCATTGCTCCTGAAGCACATACACGCACTACATTTGAAGCTGCATCGGAGGCGGGCTTTTGGCAAGATTGTTTGCGACGAAACCACTGGGACTTCTGACCAGGGAGGCGAACGAAGAAGGCGAGCACACGCTCAAACGTTCGCTCGGACCTTTGAACCTGATCACCCTCGGCATCGGTGCCGTCATTGGCGCCGGCATCTTCGTGCTGACCGGGCAGGCTGCGGCGAACCATGCCGGACCAGCGATCGCGCTCAGCTTCGTTGTTGCAGGCATTACCTGCGCCTTCGCTGGCCTCTGCTATGCCGAGTTCGCTTCAGTGATTCCAATCGCCGGCTCGGCCTATACCTATGGCTATGCCACGCTCGGTGAGTTTGTCGCTTGGATCATCGGCTGGGACTTGGTGCTCGAATATGCTTTCGGCGCGGCGACCGTGGCTTCCGGCTGGTCCGGCTATTTCGTCTCGCTCCTGCAGCAGCTGCACATTCAGATTCCGCCGCAGCTGACGACGACTCCCGGGAATGTACTGGTGCAGGTGCCGGGCGGTAAATGGCTGCAGCTGAGTTCGCTGCCCGCCAGTATCAATCCGGCAGGCCTGCCTCATGTGACCGGCGTCTTCAACCTGGTGGCGTTCCTGGTTATTCTGCTGGTGACCGCTGTCCTGGTCGTGGGCATTAAGGAATCCGCCAACCTGAATTCGGCGATTGTGGTCGTGAAGCTGGGTATTGTCGGAATCTTTCTCTTCCTCGGCATCAACTTTCTTCTCCATCACCCTAGCTTCACCGCCGCCAACTGGCATCCGTTCATTCCGCCTGTGAATGCGCACGGTGATTTTGGTGTTCACGGCATCATCGCCGGAGCAGCTTCGGTCTTCTTCGCTTACATCGGTTTCGACGCTGTCTCCACTGCAGCGCAGGAGGCGAAGAATCCTCAGCGCGACATGCCGATCGGCCTTCTGGGATCGCTGGTTATTTGCACCGTCCTCTACATAGCCGTTTCGCTTACCCTCACCGGCTTAGTCGACTATCACAAACTCAATGTGGCCGATCCGGTTGCCATGGGCATCGATGTCACCGGCGTTAGCTGGGGCAGTCTGCTCGTGAAGATCGGCGCCGTCTTCGGGCTCTTCACCGTCATGCTGGTCATGCTGCTCGGGCAGTCGCGCGTCTTCTTCTCCATGTCGCGTGACGGACTTATCTGGCCGTGGGCATCGGCGATTCACCCCAAGTTCCGCACCCCGTGGATTTCGACGATCGTCGTCGGCGTCATCGTTGCGTTCCTGCCTGCGGTGCTGCCCATTGACCGGCTATCGCAGCTCGTCAACATGGGTACGTTGCTGGCCTTCGCCATCGTGAGTGCCGGCGTCTGGATCCTGCGCCGACGCCAGCCCAATCTTCATCGCCCCTTCAGGACGCCACTCGTGCCGCTGGTTCCTATCCTCGGTATTCTCAGCGCCTTCTACCTGATGATCAGTCTGCCGCTGCTTACCTGGGAGGTACTGGTCGGCTGGCTTGCCATCGGGCTGGCGATCTACTTCGGCTACTCAGTGAAACACAGCAAGGTGCAGAAGCTGCCCGCTTCAGAAACGACGGGCCGGCTCAACTAGGTAGCATCAATCAGGCATCACAATGCAGTCTGCAGGAAGCTGAAAGAATAGAAGCAGAACGAATGCAATATGAAAGGGTGGCTGAGCTTATTCAGCCGCCCTTTCTCATTGTGTACCCTTAATTTTGCTGCAGATTCGGGCTATGTTACGCTGGTTGCAGACACTTAGTGAGTGGACTTGATTTGAATTAGAGGAGTACGGACTGCCGTGCTGGCACCTGCAAAGAAGATCGACGTAATTACCCGTTTTCGCACTCATGATAATGACACGGGAAGCCCCGAAGTGCAGATCGCGATTTTGAGCGAGCGCATCGGTGAACTGACCGAGCATTTTAAGTCGCACAAGAAGGACCATGCCTCCCGGCGTGGACTGCTTATGCTCGTGAGCAAGCGCCGCCGCCTGCTGGATTACTTGAAGACGAACTATTCCGATCGTTATCGGGACGTCATCGGTAAGCTTGGCATTCGCAAGTAGGCATTGAGATTCCTTTACATACTCGGAAAGATTTGAACTGGTCTGGCCGGAGGGTTGCGGATCCTGCGTGCATTTGATTTCATTGCACGCGGCCTCTGCCTCGTGAGCTTGGTGAACGCTACGAGAAATCGGGAACCGAATTGAGAGCGCTTTCTCCTCGTCTGAGAACAACAGGCGCTCCGGGCATCAGCAGAACTGCCCGTATACCTCTTCCACCAGTTACATCATCTTTCCTCATCGCCCGGACGCTCCAGTCCGCCCCATCGATCGAACGATGGGCCCCACTGAAATGAGGAATTTATGAAACAGGAAGTCACAGTTGAACTTGCCGGTGGCAAACAGCTGACCTTTGAAACCGGCCGCATCGCCAAACAGGCATCCGGCTCTGTGTTTGTCTCTTACGGCGATCTGCGCGTGCTCGCAACTGCTGTAGCAGCGCCCGATCCGAAAGAAGGCATCGACTTTTTCCCGCTCACCGTCGACTATCGCGAATACACCTACGCCGGCGGCCGTATCCCCGGCGGCTTCATCAAGCGCGAAGGCCGTCCGAGCGAGAAGGAAATTCTCACCAGCCGTCAGATCGATCGCCCCATCCGCCCATTGTTCCCCGAGACCTTCCGCAATGAGACCCAGGTCATCGCGTTTGTGCTCTCCGCAGATAAGGAAAATGATCCCGACGTCCTCGGTATTAACGGAGCCAGCGTCGCGTTGTCCCTTTCAGACATTCCATTTAATGGCCCGGTCGGGGCAGTGCGGGTCGGCCGTATCGATGGTCAGTTCGTGATCAATCCGACCTATTCCGAGCGCAAAGACAGTGACATGAACATCATGGTCGTCGGCACCAAGGACGGCATCGTGATGGTCGAGAGCGGCTCGAAGGAAGTTTCGGAAGATTCCGTTGCTGACGCCATCGACTATGCTCATGTCGAGATCAAGAAGATCGTCGCAGTCATTGAAGAGCTTGTCAGCAAGTCCGGCAAGACCAAGCGTGAATTGAAGCCCGTCGAAGATGACGAAGCTTACTTCGCGAGCCTCAAGGCCAAGGTCGGCGAGCGTCTTTCCGATGCACTCGATACCAAGAAGCATGAGAAGACTGCCAGCTACGCGCTCGTCAAGCAGATCAAGGATGAACTGGCCAAGGACCTTCCGGCCGACGAGCCGGACGCGAAGAAGAAGCTTTCCAAATATTACGAGTTGCTCCGCGAACAGATCTTCCGCGAGCAGGTCACCAAGGACCGCATTCGTCCCGACCGCCGCGCTTTCGACGAGATTCGCGAGATCACCATCGAGACCAGCGTACTGCCCCGCACCCACGGTTCGGCGCTCTTCACACGCGGTGAGACACAGGCACTCGTCACAGTTACACTTGGCACGACCGACGACATGCAGCGTCTTGAGAGCTATGAAGGCGAGCAGAAAAAGCGCCTCATGCTTCACTACAATTTCCCGCCGTTCTCGGTTGGCGAAACCGGCCGCATGACCGGCACAGGCCGTCGTGAGATAGGTCACGGCGCACTGGCGGAGCGTGCCATCGCCGCCGTCCTTCCCGCGCCGGAAGATTCTCCTTACACCTTCCGCATCGTCTCCGACATTCTCGAGTCGAACGGCTCTTCTTCGATGGCCAGTGTCTGCGGCGCGTCACTCGCGCTGATGGACGCCGGTATCACTCTCAAGGGCAGTGTCGCCGGTGTCGCGATGGGCCTGGTGAAAGAAGGCGATGAATACGCCATCCTGACCGACATCGCCGGCGCAGAAGATCACTACGGCGATATGGACTTCAAAGTAGCCGGCACCCGCAAGGGCATTACCGCGCTGCAGATGGACATCAAGATCAGCGGCATCACCGGCAACATCATGCGCGAGGCACTTGAACAGGCTCGCCATGGCCGGTTGTTCCTGCTCGACAAGATGGACGCTGCGAAGAGTTCGGCGAGCGAGGAGCAGTCCAAGTTCGCTCCGCAGATCCACACCCTGCAGATCCCCACGGATAAGATCCGCGACCTTATCGGACCGGGCGGCAAAACGATTCGCGGCATCATTGAAGTCACCGGCGTCAAGATCGATGTGGACGACTCCGGTCGCGTCAATGTCGCGTCGAGCGATGGCGAGGGCTTGAAGAAGGCCATCCAGATGATCAGCGACCTGACCGCAACCCCCGAACTGGGTAAGACCTATCTCGGTAAGGTTGTTCGTCTGGCTGAGTTCGGTGCATTCGTCGAGCTGTTCCCGGGCACCGACGGTCTACTGCACATCAGCGAGATTGCCGAGCACCGCGTTAAGGAAGTAAAGGATGAGCTTAACGAGGGCGACCAGATCCTCGTGAAGGTCCTGGCTATCGAAGGCAATCGCATCAAGCTGTCGCGCAAGTCGCTGCTTCGTGAGCAGCGCGAGAAGCTTGGCATCGCGGCACCACCGCAGGGTGGAGATGAGTTTGCTGCTCCTCCGGCACGTGCACCACGTCCGGAACGGACCGAACGCGCGCCTCGTGAAGATCACCAGACTGCGTCTCCCGCTTCCAGTAATGGCGACAGCACCATCCTGATCGAAGGCGGAGACGACTTCGAAGATGGTGACAGCGATGACGGAGCTGATGGTGACGACGAGCCAAACTTCAACAGTGTTGATGGGACGCCAGTGACAGCAGGCGCTCCAGGCGCGGGTGGTCCAGGTGGTGCAGCAGCCAACAAGAACCGTCGTCGCCGTCGTGGTCGCGGCCGTGGACCAGGTGGACCGGGCGGTCCAGGCGGCGCACCCGGTGGCGGCGGTAATCGCGGTCCCCGGTAGTTCAAATCATCAATAACGAAGGCTGCGTGCGAGCGCAGCCTTCGTCTTTTGCCATGAAGATTCCTGCCAAAATCGCCGTTCTCCTCGTCAGCCTGCTCTGGGGCTCCGAGTGGCTCTTCAGGCTCTCCGAAGACACCAGCCTCTCCGGCCTGCCACCATTCCGCGTCCTCGCCCTGCGGTACTTCGTTGCCGCCATCGTGCTAATCCCCTGGACCTTTCGGCGAACAAAACGCCCAGGACTTACCATCCCATTGCTTCCGAACATCCTGTTCGCCGCCGTTCTGATAGCGCTACCCACCATCTACCTCGCCAACCGATCGGACATGTCGCCAGGCCTGGTCGTTCTGATTTTTGCGACTCTTCCGCTCGTAGCGTCTATGCTCGAAAGCAGCAGTGGCCTGACTGGCGCGCCGGCCGTGCTCGGCGGACTCGCAGGCACGGCTTTCCTCGTCCGCGGCAGTCTCTCGTCTTCGACCTCGCAGGCTCTCTCGCTCATCGGATTGGCGCTGATCGTAGTCGCCATTGCTGCCGTGCTGGTAAGAGCCAGAAAAACACTCGCCGAGGCAAATCTGGCGGCGTCTGTGATGGTCCAGATGCTGACAGCCGGCATACTCTTTGCCCTCTACAGCCTCATCTTCGAGCATCTGCCGGCTGTCGCCTGGGCTGGTGCGCAAATTGCTGTAGTCGTCACTCTTGGCGTATGCGGGAGCGCAACCGCCTACTGCCTGTTCTACTCCGCTTTACGCGAATTGAAGGCGAGCCAGGTCTCCGTGGTGCAGTGGCTCATTCCATCCGCCGGCATCACCGAAACTGCCCTCTGGTTCAGACACCTGCCGGAATGGGGCAGCCTCGCCGGCGGCCTGCTTGCCATTGGCAGCGCTGTAACGCTGCTGTATGCGTCAAAACAGGACGACACTACGTTAACCCTTAAGATAACCGGCCTCAACGAACACGAAAACGCCCGGCTGTAACGGCATGCCGCTGGGGGTAAACTTCAGGCAATGAGTGCTTCGATGTACATCGTCGTTGAGGGCGAAGATCCGGGCTTCGACATCTTTGTGAACGGCCGCGCTCTTGCCCGCAATGAAGACGCGCTCGAGCAGCTCGCACGCAAGCTCGGCACCAAGCCGATGCTCGAATTTTTCTCCGCCGACGAGAACTCCATGGCCCTTCTGCTCGAAGGAGGAGCCGGCAATCCTGACTGGGCGAAGACTCTCCCGCCGCCGCAGTGGTTTGCTCCTGAAGACGGGCTGATCAGCATCTGTACCCTGCTCGACTTTCTCCACGAGCACCCTATGGCTCTCGGTACTGAAACCGCAGCTGTCGTCAAAGAGATTGAAGAATTCGAACGCGTCCTCAGAAAGACCGCCAACCGCCATCTCCGCTGGCAACTAGCCGTCTCCTGGCGCTAGGTACTGGTCGTACGGGCGGACGCGCCCCCGGCGCTTAGGCGCTCGTTGGCGCCCTTGATGTGCTTTCGATAGCATCTCGTTGTTATTTGAATCTTGACCTGCCGTCTCCTAACGCAACGAGACTTATTACGGCCACGCGACTTTGTCATTATGACCGGAGCGCGGCGTAGCGGAGAGATCTGCATCTTTTCCACGAAATCTACGCACCTCGATAGTCTAATGAACAAGGAGGGACCCGCAGCCGCGCCACGCCTCAGGAGTTTATGCATGCTGATCTTCCTGGCAACCGCAGGCATCCTGCCCGCGCAGTCGCCGCAGCTCATTACAACTACAACTCCCGTTTCCTATGACCTTCTTCATCAATGCCTTCACAGCGACGACCCGCGCCTGATCGCCTGGGCAGCCGACCTCGCGCAAAGAACGCACGACCCGAGAATCATCGCAGAAATGCCCGCACTGCTGGAGCAATGGGCCATTCCACAGGCAATCGGCGAATGGCGAATCGCAGGCCAGCCAGAAGCGTGCAGTCGCAGCTGTCCTGGACACGCTCATACAGGAGAACGTCCAGGTCCCCGTTCAAGCAATCGTCGTGGTTGCAGAATACTTCCCCAGCCAGGCTGCCATACTGATCAGCCGTATACCGCTATCGAACGCACGTTCGACCCTTGGCAACTGGACCTACGAAGCGACAGGAGCTGGAGCCGCCGGACCCTTGCGCGCATTGCGTCGATGATGCTGGCGAAGGACCCAGGGCCCAGTCATTCAGGGTTCCTGCTCAGTCCCGATCATGGCGGTGGCGGCTTCATGGCCAGTATCGACTCTCCGGTGAAACTCCTACTTCTTCCAGTTTCCCAGAAGCCGCCGCAGCACGATCAACTCGCCCGTGTGATAACTCGTGTGGTCCGCCGCCAGCAATGCTTCATGGAACAGTGTCTGTTTGTTATCGGCCCACGGGATGACATCGTGCAGATTGCTATGCGGATCGGTGACCAGCTTCTCGAATGCCTGAAGATCTGCCTTTAACGCGCTGACTGACTTTTTCCACGCCTCTTCCGACGGAGGCTGCGGATCTTTGACCCAGTAAGCATCGGGCCAAGCCTGCGCCTCGTAATTTGAATTCGTCGAAAAATCCAGCAGGTCGCTCAGCGTGAATCGTATATGTTCGAGCAATTGCCACGCTGAATAGGGAAGGCCATGCGGCCGCTTGCCCGCATCCTCAAACAAAAAACCATCCAGCGCTGTGAACACATCTGCATGCGCTCCCTTGCCTTCAAGGAGTTTCTTCAGTTCAGCACGAACTGCGCTTTCCTCATTCGCCATATCGCCTCACCTCTTTACTCTTCTAGATGCTGCAAGTGTGCGAAGCGCGTCAGACTGCATGGCAATTGCCTAGTCCTCTGGGAAGACATTCCCAAGGCGGCGGATCTGCGCGCCCACGCCACGCAGCTTTTCTTCAAGCCGCTCGTAGCCTCGGTCCATGTGGTAGACGCGATCGAGAATCGATTCACCATCCGCCACCATCGCTGCCAGCACCAGTGCCGCCGATGCCCGCAGGTCCGAGCACATCACGGCTGCCGAAGATAGCGCGGATTTGCCGCGGACAGTCGCCTGCCGTCCATCGACGCGGATATTCGCGCCCATGCGCACCAGCTCCTGTACATGCATGAATCTGTTCTCGAAGATGTTCTCAGTTACGACGCTCGTGCCATCCGACTGCGTCGCCAGCGCCATGTACTGCGCCTGCATATCGGTAGGGAATCCGGGATATTCTTCCGTCGTGATGTCGACAGCCTTGAGATTGCCCTCGCTGCGCACACGCACGCAATCGCCTTTCACATCGATGCGCGCACCCGCTGCTTCAAGCTTGCCAATCAGCGATCCGAGATGAGCAGGGTTGCAGTTCGCTACGTTCAAGTCGCCTGAAGTGATAGCGCCCGCGATGAGGAATGTCCCTGCCTCGATGCGATCGGGATGTATGCGATGCCGCGCCCCATGCAACTTCTTCACGCCCTGCACCTTGATAGTGCCAGTCCCGGCGCCTTCGATCTTCGCACCCATCGCGACCAGCAGCGCAGCAAGATCGCTCACCTCGGGTTCGCGTGCACAATTCTCGAAGAGTGTTTCACCCTCTGCCAGCACGGCGGCCATTAACAAGTCTTCTGTGCCCGTCACTGTTATCTTATCGAAAACAATGTGCGCGCCCTTCAGCCGCTCCGTGCGCGCTTCAAGGTAGCCATGCTCCTGCGTTATCACAGCGCCCATCGCTTCAAGGCCGCGGATATGTAGATCAATTGGCCGGCCACCGATCGCACAACCGCCGGGCATGGCTACACGCGCCATTCCTGTGCGCGCGATGAGCGGGCCCAGCACGAGCGATGACGCGCGCATGGTCTTGACGATCTCGTATTTGGCGACCGGATCGGACAGCAACCGGCAGCTGATGGTTGTTCTATGCTGGGCGCGGCCATACCCAAGCTCAACTTCGGCGCCCATTGAGACGAGCAGCTTGCGCTCGGTTTCGATATCCTTCACCTGGGGAATGTTTTCGAGGATGACCTCATCTTCTGTCAGAATCGCTGCCGCCATGCAAGGGAGTGCCGAATTCTTCGCCCCGCTCACGCGGATCGTCCCCAGCAGCGGCTTACCACCGCGAATTACAAACTTGTCCATAGACATCCAGTGTACGAAGCGCGGCAGGAACGGACAGGAGAAATCTGGAAGGAATCGAAAAGAGCAATTCAGCTCAAAGAAAAAGCCCTGCATTCGCAGGGCTTTTTCCAAATAAACCAGGATCAAAGTTCGAGTGTCGTGTCTTCGATTGCAAGCCGCACATTGCCATCTGCTTTCGCCAGACGCCGGACTGCTTCGGGCTTATCGACACCAGCCTTCAACATTACCAGTGCCACCGGGATACTTCGCCCGGATGACTTGATGGTATCGACTGCCGTATCGCGGTCGATGTTGCACGCACGCATCAGGGTCGAGATACCACGCTCGACCAGTTTGGTGTTCTGCATATGCACGTTCACCATCAGGTTTTCGTACACATAACCAAGCCGCGTCATGGCGCCCGTTGTGATCATGTTGAGGATCATCTTCTGCGCACTGGCGGCCTTCATGCGCGTTGAACCGGAGATGACTTCAGGACCAACTTCGGCCACGATCGTGATCTCGGCAACAGCTTCAAGCGACGTATTGTGGTTACCGACAACGCAGGCTGTCATCGCGCCGCGCGCACGGGCATATTCAAGTGCGCCGACCACGTAAGGGGTACGTCCACTGGCCGAGACACCAATCACAATGTCCTTGCGTGTAGGCCGACGGCGAGCGATGTCCCGCTGGCCAAGCTCTGGTAGATCTTCATTCACTTCTACCGCCGAAGCTACGGCTTTCGGGCCGCCTGCGACGATGTACTGCACTGACTGCGGCGCAGTCGAATAGGAAGCAGGGCATTCAGAGGAATCGAGAGCAACGATACGGCCGCTGGAGCCGGCAGCCACGTAAATAAGACGTCCGCCATCCCGCAGACTGCGGGCAACGGCGTCGATGACCAGGGCAATCTCGGGCAGAGACTTCTTCACCGCGAGTGCGACCTTGGCGTCTTCCTGGTTGATAATGCGGGCGATTTCCAACGCGGACTTGGTATCGAGTCCACGCGAAGCTTCGTTGGCACCTTCAGTGGTCAGTTCGAGAAGGTTGCTGTTGCGGCTGGCCGAAAACTTTTCGGAAGGTTGCGCTACAGTGCGCGGTGCTGTCATTGTTGCCATGGTCGATATACCTGCTGAACCTGCGTCAGTTTACCGCTTATTTAGTGGATGTAAAGATTCCATTAAAGTCGGAAGTACCCAACCCGTAATTATCTCACGCCGCTCAGGTCGCGCGCAGGCACTGCCGTACAGCGTCATGAAAGGCTGGCCGCAGTTGCTTGATCTTCTGATTTTCGCGGGCTGGCCAGGTGCGATTTGATAGAAGCACCACTGCACAGGGCCGAACTTGTTCTGTGCTCCCGTTAATCCCGCGATCGGTCCCACGATCAATCCATAGCGATGTTCCGGCATAGCCCAGGTGCCCTATGCTGCGGTCACTGAACATCGTTCCACTCGAAGAAGGACTGGACGGAGTGTCCCACCCCAGTGCTCGTGAACTACCCGGCGGCACATTGGACCGCCTGCTGAAGAGTTCGACCGTATCGTGATGAAAAAGCCTGTGCTGATCTGCAAACTGCATGGATGCTGCAAAACGCAGAATGTCATCCACATTACCAAACAAGCCTGCATGTCCGCTGACACCTCCCAGCACGAAGCAGTTTTCATCCTGCACCTCGCCCTGGATCACGCGATGTCGGAAAACGAGATCATCCTCCGACGGCGGAATAGCGCGTCTCTTTGCTGCAGCAGGATTGAAACCGATCGCCTTCATGCCGAGCGGACGAAAGATCTCGCGCTCGCAGAAAACCTTGATCGGCTCGCCGGCAATCTTTTCAAGAACGCGACCCAGCAGGATGAAGCCGATATCGGAATATTCCGCCCGAGTGCCCGGCTCCGCTTCGAGGGGCATGGCCAGACATGCCTCCCAGAGTGCTTCCGGCGTGCAGCAGCTTTCGAACAGCCGCGCATAACCCGCGAGTCCTGAACTGTGCGCGAGCAGATGGCGGATGGTCACTCCAGCCCGTTCCCGCCTGCCCTGCAGGAATTCCGGAAGCCAGCGCACGATCGGTCTATCGAGCTCCAGAAGCTTGCGCTGGTAGAGCAGCATTGCCATTGCGGTGGCCGCTATCACCTTGGTGAGACTCGCGAGGTCGTAAATAGTGTCAGGATGGATGGCCGGAGAACTGACGGCATACGTCTGCCGTCCGACCGCACCGCAGAACCTTGTGCCATGCTCGTCTGTGACGCCGAAAGCGCATCCCGGGAAGACTCCATCAGCTACCGCCTGTTGCAGCAGAGAGTAAACCGGCGCGAACCGGCCCTGATTTACTGGTTCGACCACAGTGTCGTTCTGGTACCCAGGTCCCATTTAGGTACTGATGGTAACCCGAAGCGGACTCTTGTTCGGAATCCGCTACCCGTACATTACCGTCTCCGTCTATAAACTATGGTGGAGGCAGTATGGGGCGCATGATGCATGGCAGTGTCCATCCCGGCATGAGAAGCACCCTGGTCATGACCGCCCTGGCGCTGGGCTTATCTTGCTGCGCGACGGCACAAACCACCAGTGCACCGGCGCCTGTGAAAAATTCTTCGCCTGCGTCCTCCACCCAGGGCCCGCCGGTAGGTCTGTCGAATGCGCAGACTACCCTGACGGCACCTCCGACTGCTCCGTCCTCTACGCCAACTGCGCCGGATGGCGATCTGACCGTACCGGCCGGTACCAAGGTCCTGCTTTCCGTGCAGAGCCCGGTCAATACCAAAACTGCTAAGCCAGGCGACGGCGTCTACCTGGTTTCGACCTTTCCGGTTATCGTCGGGTCCCACGTCCTGATTCCGGCAGGCGTCTATGTGCAGGGTGTCATTGACCAGGTGGAGCGTCCCGGACGCGTGAAAGGCCGCGCCAAGCTGCTGATGCATTTCACCACCATGATCTTCCCGAATGGCCAGGTGGTGAGCGTGCCTGGAGGCGTCAACAATCTGCCCGGCTCTGATAGTGCAACGGTCAAAAATGCCGAGGGGCAGATTGAACAGGGCGGCAGCAAAGGCAAAGACGCCGGCAACATCGCCAAGGGTGCCGGCGCGGGAGCTGGCATTGGTGGCATCAGTGGTTCGGTAGGGGGCAGCCCGCTCGCCGGCATTGGGTATGCAGCAGCAGGCGGTGCGGCTGCCGGCCTGGTCTACACCCTGCTCACGCGCGGCAATGACATCATGATCACGCAGGGGCAGAGTGTGGAAATGATCATGCAGCGCCCACTCGTTTTGCAGCCGGCTCAACTGGTTGGCATTAACGACACCAGCGGCCGCCCGCAATTCCCGCAATATACGCCGGCTGCGCAACAGCAGCAGCCTATGCCCAAGCCGCAACACATGGTCTGTCCGTCCGGCTCGCCGGGCTGCGGCGCATAGTGTCTCTGCCGCGTCTTACTTTTGGATGAACATGGACAGAGCGCATCTCAATGACAGAACTGGTGTTTGAACAGACATGAACGACGTTGCAGGGCATGGGCTTGAGAAGATCGATGATAACGGCGCTCCCGTTGTAAATGGCCCGGGGCCAGGTGCGCCGTCCAAAGCGTCCGCTCGCCCACTGCGACTGTGGATGCGCGACCTGATCGTGTCCGTCGCGGCGTCCGTTTTCATCATCACCTTCCTCTACCAGCCAGTGAAGGTGGAAGGTACCAGCATGCTGCCGCGCCTGGAAGACCAGGACCGCCTCTTCATCAACAAGTTTGTCTACCGCTTCGAAGACATCAGCCGGGGCGACGTCATCGTCTTCAATTACCCGCGCGATCCGGAGAAGAGTTACATCAAGCGTGTCATTGCGCTACCGGGCGACCGCCTCGTTATTGAGGACGGCCGCGTTTTCGTGAATGGCATCCAGCTCAAAGAGCCTTACGTGCCAAAGCGTTATCGCGATGTGCGGTCGCTCGCCGCCATGACGCTGCCACCGCACCAGTACTTCGTGATGGGCGACCACCGCTCGATATCGAGCGACAGCCGCGACTTTGGTCCCGTCGATCGATACTTCATCTACGGCAAAGCGGAGCTTGTCTACTGGCCGACCGACCAGCTTGGACTGGTTCGCTAGCAATCTCCCACAAAACCAGCAATGAAAAAATGCGCAGCGCGGCGCCTCATCAGCCTCTGACCGAATGTGAAAACACGCGCAGCGCTGCCCTCCCTGCGCGCAGTAGCTGCTAGAATCGATTGAATCCACTCATTGGAGAAGCGATGCAAGCGATCCTTGCGCTCGAAGACGGGCGCATCTTCCGCGGTGAGGGCTACGGCGCTAAAGGCGAGTGCTCTGGCGAAGTAGTTTTCAATACATCGCTCACCGGCTACCAGGAAATATTCACTGATCCGTCCTATGCGGGACAGATCGTTGTCCTCACCAATCCCCAGATAGGGAATTACGGCACCAACGCTGCTGATAACGAGGCCGCGCGCCCGTTTATCGAAGGCCTGGTTGCCCGCGAGTTTTCGCCGATCAGTTCCAGTTGGCGTTCTGAACAGGTCGCCGACGAATATCTCGAACGCTTTTCTGTTCCTGTACTTGCTGATGTGGACACACGCGCCCTGGTTCGCCATCTGCGCAACAATGGCGTCATGCGCGGTGTCATTTCGAATATCGAAACGGATGCCGACAAACTCGTCGCCAAAGCGCGCGCCATCCCCAAAATGGATGGCACTGATCTGGCCAGCGTCGTCAGTACCAAGTCGATCTACGAATACGACTGCAAGGATCCAGCCAACTATTACGACGACCCGTTGATTCCCAGAACATCCAGTGGCTACGTGGTCGCGCCCGAACCTGACTTGCACGTGGTCGCCTACGACTACGGCATCAAGGCTAACATTTTGCGTGGCCTGACCCAGCAGGCCTGCCGTGTCACGGTCGTACCGGCAAAGACGTCTGCAGAAGACGTACTCGCCATGAATCCTGACGGCATCTTTTTATCGAATGGCCCGGGCGATCCCGAGCCTGTCACGTACGCGCATGAAAACATCCGCAAACTCGCCGGACGCAAGCCGATATTTGGCATCTGCCTCGGCCATCAACTGATCGGTCTCGCACTTGGGGGTAAGACCTACAAATTGAAGTTCGGCCATCACGGCGGCAACCATCCGGTGCAGCACACCCACACCGGCAAGGTTGAGATTACGGCCCATAACCACAACTACGCAGTCGATCCTGACTCGCTGAAGCAGTCTGAAGTTGACCTGACGCACATTGACCTGAATGACAACACGCTCGAAGGTCTGCGCCACCGATCGATGCCGCTCTTCAGCGTGCAATACCACCCTGAGGCAGGCCCCGGCCCTCATGATGCCAGCTACCTGTTTCAGGATTTTCGCAAGATGATGGAGGAGTGGAAGAAGTGACGCATTGCCAGCGCAGTCTTGACTTGCGCATACCGTCAATTGCACTTTCTTTCCTCTTTTTTCTCCCATTTTCTCTGCATGCGCAGAGGCCCTCGCAACGCTACAAAGCAGCCGTGGAGTCAGGCCGCTTAGAGCCGCGGGTCCGTAACTTCGTAAGCGCATGCTTGCACAAAAGTGCATTGCCAAAGGCAGTCGGGCTGTATTCGCAGGGCGCATGGTTCGTCACGCCTGATCTGTCGGACCACGTGAAGCAGCAGGGCAACAATGACGACGGCACTGCGCAGGTATGGCAGATCGACGGCAAGCCGCGCGCCATTTCACTGTGGGTGCACGATGACGAATTCGACCGCAGCACGATTGCCTGTCTCGACGCCAAAGGAGTCGTCACGAAGCAGATCAATGAATATATGCCAGGCATGTCAGAACCTGATCTGCATTACATTTACGTGCACACTTTCACACTGGGATTGAACGGCAGATATCACGCGCCCGGCTACTATACCGACTGGAACCGGGTCGCCAGAAATGCACCAAAACTCACCAGCGAAGATCACGACTTTATCGCTGGCGAACGACAGTATCGGACGTGGAACGACTTTGATTTTGCCGAAGCGTTCAAGCGTCAGTAGTCAAGAATGATCGAGCGATCGAAGATGATTCGTCAGCGATCGCTAATTTAAAGATGATCTGTAAGTGGTCGAGCGATCGAAGATGATCTTTAATCGAAGATTTGTAACTGAAGGGGATGGGCTTTAGCCCATCCATCAACCAGGCAACAACCGGGCTTTAGCCCCTGAGGAAGAACAAGTGCGTCCAGCCAGACAGGATTACGAGATCGCTGGGTGCACTTATTTCGTGAGTTCGCAGACAGCGCAGAGGAAGTCACTCTTCCATCACGAAGCTTGGGCGCTGCTGCTGATCGACGTGCTGGAGCATTACAGAAACTCATCCTATCTTCTTCATGCTTTCGTCATCATGCCGGACCATTTTCACGCTTTAGTAAGTCCCGCGGAAACACTAGAGCGATCCGTGAAGAATATCAAGGGTGGCTTTTCCTTTCGCGCCAAACGGGCGTTCGCCCGGACTGGCGACATCTGGCAAACAGGATTCTCCGATCATCGCATCCGGGATGTTGACGACGGGAAGAGACACATCGCTTACATCGAGCGCAACCCGGCGAGACGGTCTGCCGCCGGCCCTTACCCGTACCTCCATACAGACCTCGACCCTATTCCTCAGCGGCTGAAGCCGCATTTCAATGCAGGTAGTGATGGCGGGGCTAAAGCCCCCCCCCTTCAGCAATCGCCCAACCTGTCCATTGGAACTGCTGCTGAGGCTGCACGCATAACCGCTTCGGGCCTAACTATTCGACGACCAGTCGCCTCAACATCGATAATTGAAAGAGAACATAAGCAAAATGCCACGCAGAAATGACATAACAAAAATCCTGGTAGTCGGCTCCGGCCCGATAGTCATCGGCCAGTCCGCCGAGTTCGACTACTCCGGCACGCAGGCCTGCAAAGCTCTGCGCGACGAAGGCTATGAAGTGGTCCTGGTGAACTCCAACCCGGCGACTATCATGACCGATCCTGAACTCGCCGACCGCACCTACATCGAGCCGCTCACGCGCGAGTATGTCGAAGAAATCATCCGTATTGAATGCGAGATGATGGCCGGCGTCGATGGAAAGCGTAAAGGCAAGTTCGCGCTGCTGCCGACCGTCGGCGGCCAGACCGCGCTCAACATTGCTGTCGATCTCGCCGACGCTGGAATCCTTGATACGTACGATGTCGAGTTGATCGGCGCAAAGCTCGAAGCCATCAAGAAAGCAGAAGACCGTCTGTTGTTCAAGGACGCAATGACCAGGATCGGCCTCGACATGCCGCGTTCTTCGCTCGTCAACAACCTGCGCGATGGCATGGATTTCAGCGCGAAGATTGGCTTCCCGGTCGTCATCCGGCCATCGTTTACTCTCGGCGGCTCCGGCGGCGGCATCGCCTACAATCGCGAAGAATTGATGGAAATTCTTTCCCGCGGCATCGACTTATCGCCCGTGCACGAGTGCCTGATCGAAGAGTCCGTGCTCGGCTGGAAAGAATACGAACTCGAAGTGATGCGCGACCTGGCCGACAATGTCATCATCATCTGCTCCATTGAAAACATGGATCCCATGGGCGTGCATACCGGTGACTCGATCACGGTCGCACCCGCGCAGACATTGACGGATCGTGAGTACCAGGCCATGCGCGATGCCGCCATCCGAGTGATGCGCGAGATCGGCGTCGAGACCGGCGGCTCCAACGTACAGTTCGCCGTGAATCCGCAGAATGGCCGCATGACGGTCATTGAAATGAATCCCCGTGTTTCGCGTTCCTCCGCGCTTGCTTCGAAGGCAACCGGCTTTCCCATCGCAAAGATTGCTGCCAAGTTAGCTGTCGGTTACACGCTTGATGAGATACCGAACGACATCACCAAGAAGACGCCGGCCTGCTTCGAGCCGACAATCGATTACGTTGTCACGAAAGTTCCCAAGTGGCAGTTTGAAAAGTTCGCTGGAGCCGATGAAAATCTCGGACCGCAGATGAAGTCAGTCGGCGAAGTGATGGCTATTGGCCGCACCTTCAAGGAATCGCTGATGAAGGCCATGCGCTCGCTCGAAACAGGCAAGAAGATCAGTGCTGAAGTCATCGAACCGCGCCGCCTGATGCAGATGCTGGTCACGGCCAAGCCGGGCCGCTTTGAATACATCCGCTACGCCTTCCGCAAGGGCATGTCTGTTCGCGAGGTAGCCCGTCTCACGACGATGGACCCATGGTTTCTGCACCACATTAAAGAAGTAACTGACACGATTACGAGTATCGGCGAGCAAACGGAAAAGACTATCTCCGTGGAGCAACTACGCAAGGCGAAGCGCATGGGCATCTCTGACGCCCGCATCGCCGACAGCTGGCATCTCGACGGCAATGAAGGCACCCTGCAGGTGAAAGCCCTGCGTGAACGCCTCGGCATCCGCCCCGTATTCAAGCTGGTCGATACCTGCGCGGCTGAGTTCGAAAGTGAAACGCCGTACCTTTACTCGACCTACGATGAAGAGGACGAAGCACCACCCACCACCAGGCGTAAAGTCATTATTCTTGGCAGCGGACCGAATCGCATCGGGCAGGGAATCGAGTTCGATTACTGCTGCTGCCACGCCGCGTTCGCGCTCAAGGAAGACGACTATGAAACGATCATGGTCAATTGCAATCCTGAAACGGTCTCGACCGATTACGATACGAGTGATCGTCTTTACTTCGAACCTCTGACGCTCGAAGACGTACTCGCTGTGCATGAACATGAGGCGAGTGCGGGCGCAGAAGTTGGCATGATCGTGCAGTTCGGCGGCCAGACACCGCTCAATCTGGCACTGCCGTTGAAGAACGCCGGCGTGAAGATCATCGGCACCTCGCCGGAATCGATTGACCTTGCAGAAGATCGCAAGCGCTTCGGCAAGCTGCTTGAATCGCTTGACATTCCGCAGCCTCCCGGCGCCATGGCGACCAGTGTCGAGGAAGCACTCGAGGGCGCAGAACGCGTCGGCTATCCCGTGCTCGTGCGTCCTTCGTACGTGCTTGGCGGACGAGCCATGGTCATCGCGTATGATGCCGCGTACGTTCGCGAATACATGAAGACCGCGGTTGAATACTCGCAGGACCGCCCGGTCCTGATCGACCATTTTCTTGAAGACGCGATTGAAGTCGATGTCGATGCACTCTGCGACGGCCACGACGTCGTCATCGCCGGCATCATGCAGCACATTGAAGAAGCCGGCATCCACTCGGGCGACTCATCCTGTGTGCTGCCGTCGGTCGATATCTCGCAGGCTGCGCTCGCGACGATTCGCGACTACACGCGCAAGCTGGCCCTCGCACTCGATGTCCGTGGCCTGTGCAATCTGCAGTTCGCCATCCAACGCGGAACGTCTGCGCGACCGGAGAAGGTCTTCGTCATCGAAGTCAATCCGCGCGCCTCCCGCCCCGTGCCCTACGTCTCAAAAGCTACCGGGGTACCGCTCGCAAAGATTGCAGCGCGTCTCATGACAGGCCGTACCCTTAAAGAGCTTCTGCCGGATCAGGTGGCGAGTCGCAAGGAGCTTGAGACTGGAAAACATTTCTACGTCAAGTCTCCCGTCTTTCCGTGGAACAAGTTTCCAGGTACAGACACTGTGCTTGGCCCGGAGATGAAATCGACTGGTGAAGTGATGGGCGTAGCGGACAACTTCGGTGAAGCTTTCGCTAAGGCGCAACTCGCTGCCGGTCAGAAATTACCAACTAGCGGCACCGTCTTTTTCAGTGTGAACGAGCGCGATAAAGCAGCACTCCCGGCACTCGCAAAGCAATATGTCGAGATGGGCTTCAAACTGGTCGCGACCCATGGCACGGCTGACGTCCTCGAGCGCTCCGGCTTTATTGTCGAGCGCGTCTTCAAGGTGAAAGAGGGTCGTCCCAACGTCGTCGATCTCATCAAGGGCGATCGCATTCAGTTGATCGTGAACACACCCTATGGCCCCGATACTTTCTTCGACGAGCGCGCCATTCGCCGCGCCGCGGTCACGCAACGGCTGCCAACGATCACCACCATCGCTGCTGCCCGCGCGGCTGCGGAAGGTATCGCCGCACTCCAGCGCAATGCCACCAGTGTTTTCGCACTGCAGGAACTGCACCGGGCGCTGAGTCTCACACGATGAAGATCCTCGCGAGATAAATATGGCAAG
>CAXTNK010000004.1:39207-42701 GCA_964245665.1 uncultured Acidobacteriaceae bacterium | reverse complement strand
AGGAATATTGACGGCTGCGACCACTCCCTTCATGGGAGACGGCAAGCTGTTTCTGCACAAACTCGAACGCAATATCGAACGCCTGTCACGCACAGCTGTTTCTGGCATTGTCATGCTCGGATCAACTGGCGAGGCAGTCATGCTCAGCGACAGCGAGTCGCGCGATGTGCTGAAGATTGCGAGCCAGGCAGCTTCCGTTGACAAGGTCCTGATCGCCGGCATTGGCCGCGAAAGCCTGATAGAAACACTGCGTCTCGCTGACTTCGCTGCCGAGCATGGCTACGATGCGGTGCTCGTCCGCACGCCGCATTTTTATCGGCCGCAGATGAAGCCGGCGGTCCTGCTGAACTACTACCGCATGGTCGCGGATGCATCACCGCTGCCCGTACTCCTCTACAGCATCCCTGCCTACACTCTGTACGACCTGCCGATCGAAGTCGTAGCCGAACTTGCCAGCCATCCCAATATCATCGGGATAAAAGATTCCAGTGGCAACATCGAACACATGCAGGCGCTTGTCCATGCCACTATGTCAGTTCCACGACGAAGCGTAATCGTTACGCCGACGTTTAAACCGGTCACGAGCCGCATGGCCAACGCGAGTGCAGAATCCTCCGCCATGCTCTCGACAAATTTCATCGCCCTCTCCAGTTTCGACAGCAGCGCCGCCTCTGTTGCCTTACCAACTGCCCCAACCATGAAGACGCGAACGAAAGAAGTCGGCTTCCAGGTTATCGGAGGCTCTGCACAGACTATGCTCGCTTCCTTCCATGCCGGCGCGACTGCAGCCATTCTCGCCATGGCGGCCTTCGCACCGCAGTCCTGCGCGGAAGTTCACATGGCTTTCAAGGACCGGGATACCGTCCTCGAAACCGAAAAGCAGGAGCGTCTCATCCAGGCGGGACATCGCATCATCGGCGTCATGGGCATACCCGGCATCAAGTATGCCTGCGACCTCAACGGTTACTATGGCGGCGTACCCCGTCTGCCGTTGTTACCGCTGACTGCAGAGGACCAGCAGCAGGTCGCTTCGCTGCTCGCGTCGATTCACAGCTGATTTCGCTGTTTCTGTATAGTCACAAGGCGCGAACCGTACGCTCATTGGTCCCTCGTATGGTTGATTCGTGTGTATATCATGACAAAACGTTAGAAAGTCATAAGAATTGACTAAAAGCCCCCGTTCGGCCCCTGTCGGTTGGCTAAAGTGGAAGAGTGACCACCTTGTAAGGGATAGCCGCGTCGAAAAGAGCCGGTTCAACGTCTATAAGGGACAACCTTTGTGTCCCTTGCAATCCGCTAAGCCCTGGAGCTTAAACGCTTGATGCCTTGTGAAATAAGTTGTTTCGTAGAACCGAGTAGCAGTACACCAAACAGGGCAACCCGCCTGCATTTCAGCGCCCCACTGACAGTCGTCGTGCTTGGCCTGATTGCTCTTTGCAGCACCGGCTGCGACAAAAAATCAGATCCCGCGGCCGAGGCGCCACCGGCTGCGCAGGTTGTCGATGCTCCCAACTCGAGCCTCGTCAAGGTCGATCATCCCGACCAGTTTCCGCTGGCTACGGCCGATTCCTACCAGGCCACCAGCACCCTCAACGTGACGGGTGTCGTCAATCCTGATGTCTCGCGCACCATCCCGGTCATCTCGCTGGCGTCCGGCCGGGTGGTCGCGATCCATGTGCACGTGGGCGACTTCGTCAAGAAGGGCCAACTCCTGATGGAGGTCGCCAGCGACGATATTTCCGGCGCCTATTCGACTTACCACAAAGCAGTGGCGGATGAGGTCCTGGCTAATACCCAGCTGCGCCGCGCCAAGCTGCTCTATGACAAGGGCGCTATCCCGAAAAGCCAGCTCGAGATCGCTCAGGATACCGAGGACAAGGCCGTCATCGATGTCCAGACAGCACGTGAGCATCTGCGCCTGCTCGGCGTCAAAAATCCTGACGGCCCGCAGCAACAGATCGTCAACATCTACGCACCTGCTACCGGCGTCATCATTCAGCAGAATGTTGCGCCTGGAGCGCCGGCGGTCAATGTGCTCAACAACGCCCCGACGCCGCTCTCCATCAACTCACTCAGTTCGTCGCCCAACCTGTTCACGATCGCCGATCTCTCGCATGTCTGGATCATCTGCGATGTCTACGAAAACGATCTATCGCAGGTCCACACCGGTCAGTCCGCGGATATCCATTTGAGTGCATATCCCGATCGCAAGGTGACCGGCACCATCAATGAAATCGATGCCATGCTTGACCCGACCATCCGTACTGGCAAGGTCCGCATTCAGGTCGAGAATCCCGGCTACTTCATGCGCGTCGGTATGTTCGCGACTGCGACCTTCCATGGCAAGAAGATGGAGATGCATGCGTCGATTCCGGCAGCTGCCGTGCTCCATCTGCATGATCGTGCCTGGGTCTACATCCCAGGCAATAGCAACAACAGCGATAACACTGGCGGACAGTTCCGTCGTCTCGAAGTGCACACAGGGGCTAGCCTGCCGAATGGCATGATTGAAATCGTCACTGGTCTCAGTGCCGGGCAGAAGGTTGTCACGAACGCACTTGAACTACAGGACACGGTGGACCAGTAAATGATCCGTGGTCTTGTCGATTTTGCGCTGAACAACCGTCTGATGGTCCTTGTCCTTGCCATCATCCTTTTTGCGTGGGGCATTGTATCGTTTCACAATCTGCCGGTTGAAGCGTATCCGGACGTTGCCAACAATTACGTCCAGGTCATCACCCAGTGGCCCGGGCGGGCTGCAGAAGAAGTTGAGCAGCAGGTCACGGTGCCTCTTGAAATTTCGATGGCCGGCATTCCTCATCTGCAGCATCTTCGCTCCACTTCACTCGCCGGCCTGTCGAGTCTCAATCTGATTTTCGATGATGACTCGACGGATGACTGGAATCGCGAGAAAGTACTGGAGCGTCTTTCACAGGTCACGCTTCCACAGGGACTTCAGCCGCAGATCGGTACTGACTGGAGTCCGGTCGGCCAGATTTACTGGTACACGCTGAAGAGCACCAATCCTGCCTACGACAACATGGAGCTCAAGTCGATCGAGGACTGGCAGCTCGAAAAGCAGTTCAAGCAGGTCCCGGGCGTGGTGGACGTATCGAGCTTTGGCGGCATTACGCGTGAGTACCAGATCCGTATCGACCCGGACAAACTCATCTCCTACGGCCTGACTATCGGCAATGTCGAGCAGCAGCTTGCCAACAACAACACGAATGCCGGCGGCAGTTTCATTGAGTCGGGCCAGCAGCAGATCAACGTGCGGGAGGTCGGCCTCTTTGGCAACGTTTCCGACATCGAGAACACTGTCCTGAAGGCGCAGAATGGCACGGCCCTGCGCGTCCGCGATATTGCCACTGTTGTCGAAGGCGCCAAGATTCGCCTTGGCCAGATCGGCCGCGCCATCCATCGCAAGGATGGCAAGATCATCAATGATCCTGATGTGGTCGAAGGCATAATCCTGCTGCAGAAGGGTGACAATG
>CAXTNK010000004.1:15092-39197 GCA_964245665.1 uncultured Acidobacteriaceae bacterium | reverse complement strand
TCGCCGGGATCCGCGCCAAGGTCAAAGAGCTGAATGATCACATCCTGCCGAAGGGCGTCACCATTCAACCCTTTCTGGATCGCGGCGACCTGCTTCAGCTCACGACCAGTACGGTGCTCGATAACCTGACGAAGGGGATCATCCTCGTCGTCATCATCCTCTTCCTCTTTCTCGGCAACGCACGCGGCGCCCTCATCGTCGCGCTGACCATTCCGTTCTCGCTCCTGTTTGCGTCCATCTGTCTGGACCTGGTGCACATCCCGGCCAACCTGCTCTCGCTCGGCGCACTGGACTTCGGCATGGTCGTCGATGGTGCCGTCGTGATGGTCGAGAATATCGTGCGGCGGATCGGTGTCCGCAAAGAAGGCGAGTCGATCCTCGAGGTCTCCCGCTCTGCGGCGCACGAAGTCCAGCGCCCTGTCTTCTACGCCATTGGCATCATCATTACGGCGTACCTGCCCATCTTCACCCTGCAGGCTGTGGAAGGCCGTCTCTTCCGGCCCATGGCCTGGACAGTCGCGTTCGCGCTTCTCGGCGCGCTCATGTTCTCGCTCGTGATTGCTCCGGGATTGTCCAGCCTGCTGTTCACGAAAGGCGCGAAGGAGTGGCACAACCCCGTTCTCATCTGGGTGACCGCCCGCTACCGCAAGCTTGCCCACTATGCCATTCATAACCGCCTGCTGACGGTCAGTCTGGCCGGCGTGATGCTCATGCTTGCACTCTTTCTGGGCGAAAGCGGCGTCATCGGCTCCGAGTTCCTGCCCCATCTCGACGAAGGAGCCATCTGGGCCCGCGGTACGCTCGCGCCCAGCACCGGTCCAACGGAGAGCGAGGCCATCGCAGATCACACCACGCAGACCTTTGCCAGCTTCCCGGAAGTAACTACAGTCGTAAGCCAGATTGGCCGGCCCGATGACGGCACGGACGTCACTGGTTTCTCGAACACCGAATACTATGTCGGCCTGAAGCCGAAGAAGGAATGGCGCGGCGTCTTCAACGAGAACAAGGACGAACTCATCGCGGCCATGAACCGCGAACTTGTCAAAACGCCCGGCGTGATCTGGAATTTCTCGCAGCCCATCTCCGACAACATGGAAGAAGCGGTCAGCGGCGTCAAGGGCGAACTGGCCGTCAAGATTTATGGTGACGACCTGCAGACGCTTGAAGACAAGGGCAACCAGATCGTCGGAATCATGAGCAGGATCAAGGGCGTGGAAGATCTCGGCCTGGACCGCGCCCTCGGTCAGCCCAACCTGAATTATGTGGTTAACCGCGAGGCAGCAGCCCGCTACGGCATCAACGTCGCAGATGTGCAGGACGCGATTCAGACCGCGGTCGGCGGCAATGCTGTCAGCCAGGTACTCGATGGCGAAGCGCGCTATGACGTCGTCCCGCGCTACAAGGCGCAATACCGCGACACGGCGGACGCAATCAACAACATCCGGCTGCTCTCTCCCAGCGGCGAGCGCGTCTCACTCGCGCAGTTGACGACATTGACCACGCATGACGGCGCCGGCTTGATCCAGCGCGAGGGAGGTCAACGGTATGTTGCCGTGAAGTACAGCGTCCGTGGCCGCGACCTCGGCAGCACAGTGCAGGAAGCCATTCAGGATGTTCATCAGCAGGTAAAACTGCCGCCGGGTTACCATCTCGACTGGGCCGGTGAATTCGAAAGCCAGAAGCGTGCTGACAAACGCCTGATGATGGTTCTGCCGATCACTATCGCCGGCATCTTTTTCATCCTCTACACCATGTTCAGATCGGTAAAGTGGGCGACACTCATCCTGGTGAACGTGATGCTCGCGCCGGTCGGCGGCCTGCTTGCTCTGCTCCTCACCCACACTCATTTCAGCGTGTCGTCCGGTGTCGGCTTCCTCGCGCTTTTCGGCGTCTCGGTACAGACGGGGGTCATCATGCTGGAATACATCAACCAGCTGCGCGCGCAGGGTATGTCCGTCATCGAGTCAGCGGTTGAAGGGGCAGTGCTGCGTCTGCGTCCGATCATGATGACTTCGCTGGTCGCAACCCTAGGACTGATCCCTGCAGCGACATCGCACGGCATCGGTTCGGATTCGCAGCGTCCCTTCGCCATCGTCATTGTCGGCGGCCTGATTGCCGGCCTCTGCATGAGCATCTTCCTGCTGCCGACCCTCTACGTATGGGTCGCCCGCGAAGGGGATATGCTCCCCGAACCCGAAGCAGAGATCTAGCTCCTTCAAACAGCCGCAGCGGATACGAAAGCCACGGATCTACCCCACCCCTCGTGACATTCGCGCCCGGCGGCAGCGTCATTGGTACAAACCATTACCATTTGCCACAGTTGTCGGCACAGTGCCTCAGAGGACACTGTGCTCATACGCGGGCACAGAGTAGACGATGCGCCTGTAGGTGAGAAGGATCCGAGAGTCGAGCCCAAGAGGAGAAGTCCGAAAAGGCCTCCGTTATTTGCGCTTGATCCGCCGCTTGATATCCAGGCCCGCCGCCACTGCCGAGCCTTTCAGCGTGTCGAGCAGCGGCGATTTGCCGGGAGGTGTCGGCTTCAAGCCGAGTTTTCGCAGGTAGTAGTTCGCCTGGTAGACGTTCTTGCGGCGCGTGTCGGCGTATTGATAACTTATGCTCAGCGAAATGGAGACGTTGTTCCCGTTCTTGAGCCAGTGCGGACAATTAACCGGTATGTGGACGCCGGTTCCAGGCCGCATCGTGAACACGAATGCCCGGTCCTGAAACTGAGGCTTATAAACGCCCGCATTGTTGTCCTTTGACCAGAACGTCTCGAGCTCCTCTTCAGGCACGACCTCATGATCGTTGCGGTCAAAGACATTGATCGTCTTTTCGCCACTCACCTGCATCAGGAAGTTACACTCGCGGTCGATATGGTAAGAAGTGACACGATTCGGCGAGGTCAGAAAGATCATCGCCTCCTGACTCTTCTTGTCCTGATCGATGCGGCGACCGGACAGCCGCTGCACTTCCGCCATGCACTCCTCTAGAATCTCATCGTAGGCGCGGTCGAGGTTCACCCGCCGCAGAATGATCCACGCTCCTGAGTTTTCAAGGGAGTCGAACACTTCTTCAACAGGCTTGTTCCGTGCAGGCACTGAGTCCCACCGCTGATCAACCCTGATCTCGCCGGCGTCATAGTAAATGCCACCCTTGGTTGCCGGATTTGTGAGCAGCTGCCGCAACCGGTGTCGTGCGAAAAGTGGGTGATCGGAAGTAAAACTATGCCGAAATTCGAAAGGCTTTGCGTCAAAGTCGTTCGCAAAAGCAATATTGTCGGGATAGAAGACCTGGCCAGGGAGACTGGCCGGAACAGCACTGGCAGACGCAGCCATAAAAGCACCTCTTCACACGAACCTAATGTACGATGCTGTTGGGAACTGCGCATCGGTCTACCGGTGTATTCATTAGTACTTAACAGTGGTGACCAGGAGCGTACACCATTCGGTACAGTCAAATCAGGGCATGTCCGTCCACCATTTTATTTCGGTCGGGCTAAGATAGCGATGGGAACCAGCGTAAAACCATTGAATGCGCACGTTGATCCGCCTGCCATTGCTGTGGTGGTAATCGGACGTAATGAGACGGCCCATCTGCGCGCCTGTATCACCAGCATCCGCGCGCTTGAATATCCCCCGGCAAAAATTGAGGTGATCTATGTCGATTCGGCTTCCACCGACAACTCACCGCAAATGGCAGCCGCACTGGGTGCGCGCGTCATACCGGTAAGCGGAGATCCGATGACCGCTGCCCGGGGCCGCAATGCCGGCTGGACGTCGACCCAGGCGCCATACATTCTTTTCCTGGATGGCGATACTGAAGTTCATCCGAGCTTTGTTACCACCGCCCTCGCCGCCCTGATGGACGACCCGGCAATCGCCGCGGTCTGGGGTCATCGCCGCGAGAGTGCTCCGCAAGCTTCGGTTTACAACCGCCTGCTCGATCTCGACTGGATTTATCCGCCGGGCTGGACCGAATTCTTCGGTGGTGATGTCCTGATCAGGCGCGATGCCCTGGCTTCAGTCAAAGGCTACAATCCCGAACTTATCGCCGGCGAGGAGCCTGAAATGTGCCGGCGGCTGCGCGGCCAAGTGCATAATGGCATTCCCTGGAAGATTCTGCACATCGATGCACCGATGACGCAGCACGACCTGCGCATGACCCACTTTTCCCAGTATTGGAAGCGCGCGACCCGCGCCGGCCACGCCTACGAACAGGTGTCGGGGCTGTTTCGCAATACCGCAGATCCTTTCTGGACACCGGAGGCCCGACGCAACCAGCAGCGCGCGCTTTTCTGGATCTGTCTCTTCGTCGCCTCGGTCATTGCCGGTTTTATCCTGCGGTCCGCGTGGCCGGTCGCGCTCCCGGTGGGGCTCGTCCTGCTCGCAGCTGCCCGCAGCGCCTTCAAAGTTCGCAACCGCTCAACGTCCTGGCTGACTCTGCTGATTTTCGGCCTGCACTCGCACCTGCAGGTCATCCCGATTTACATCGGCCAACTCCGGTATCGGTTTGCGAAGGCACGCAAACGGAAGGTCACACTCATCGAATACAAACGAACCTGAAATCAGCTAAATGTGCAATGAACAGAGCAACCGAATCTCATCATCCTGACCAAAACACTAAATTGGTCACCCGGGCGAAGATTGGATTTGTCTCATCGCGACCAAAGCACTCAGGTTTGTCATCTCGTCCGAAGCGAAGCGCGTTGAAGAGATCTGCGTTTTCACTCTAGGCAAGAAAGTCCGGACCAGTCGTTACTGGCGCAACCGCGAAGCGCCGTACCAGCAGTACCAGCACTGAGGGAAAGCTGATGTTCAACAACCTCCGAGAAGACCTGCACTCCTATGGCGGCGACCCGACCCGTCGCGGCTTCTGGACCATGATTGTTTACCGTTTCGGCCGCTGGCGCTACACCATTCAGTCTCGTCCGATACGAGTGCCATTCTCCATTGTCTATAAAGCCTTGAAAGTCATCGCGGAGTCACTCACCGGCACCGAACTTCCGTGTGAAGTAGTGATCGGTCGCCGTCTGCGCATCGAACACAGCTTTGACATTGTTGTCTCAGGAGACGCGGTCCTGGGTGACGATGTCGTCCTGCGAAATGGCGTGACCATCGGCCTGCGCCACGAAGGGCAGCGTGGGGCGCCGGTTATCGGCAACCGTGTGGATATTGGCGCCGGCGCCAAGCTTCTCGGACCGATCCACATCGGCGATGACGTGAGTATCGGCGCGAATGCAGTCGTGATCCGCGATGTTCCATCGCATTCGATTGCCGTTGGCGTGCCAGCTCGCGTTGTGGCCAAACGAGCGGCAGGAGTCAGCGAAGACAAGGGTGAAATACCTTCTCTGCTTGTCTGAAAGCAGGATCAGAGAAGCCGGGGTCAAACGGCACCCGATCGAGAGCTCAGGGTAGCTGCCTATGCTCACCGGAGACTTCAATCCGCTCGAACCTCCAGAATTGCGACGTTCATGTGCGTCTAAGCCCTGCCTGGCAATATTGCCAGACCTGTTGCCAGGCAGCTGCGGTAGTTCTCACGCTCATTCCTCCGAATGAACATAGAGTCCCCGTCGTCAACCGGCCACTTCGAGAAGTTCAAGACTATCGGCACTCACCACGCGATTTCTTCCCTGTCTTTTGGCTGCGTACATCGCATGATCTGCGCTCGAGACCAGCGCAAGGGCTGGCGATCCTGGTGTATGGGCGGAAGCGACGCCGATACTACAGGTAATGGTTAGATCGTTATCCTGCCACCGGATCGGCTCGGCACAGAGTGCCTGCCGCACGATCTCACAGCGCTCGGCCCCATGCCCCTGTTCCATGTCGTTGAAGACAATCAAAAACTCCTCTCCTCCGTAGCGGCCTACCACGTCGGTTGAACGAATGGTTGCAGCCAGCCGCTGTGCTGACTGGCGCAATACCTCATCGCCCGCCTGGTGTCCCAGGGTGTCATTGATGGTCTTGAAGTGGTCGAGGTCGATCAGCGCCACGCACACGGACGCATGCTTTGACTGGGCCTGGTCGAGCGCCTGCTGCAGCGAGCCGAGGATGGAGGCTCGATTCGGTAACTGCGTCAGTCCGTCATGCGTCGCAAGGTGGCGAAACCGTCTCTCGCTGTCCTGAATGGTAAGGCTCTGGCGTTCGATGCGTTGTCTTAGTCGCAGGACCCGGAGCAGCGCGGCAAGTGTCAGCACCAGTGCGAAGACGAGCATGCGCAGAGTGTGCGCCGCATTCCACCACGACGGACGCTCCAGGATCACGACATCTTTTGGCCCATTGCGAAGGATGCGGAATGAATTGGCGGTGGCAAACCCCTGCATGACGTGCCATTTCGCGGGGTCCGCCTGCATGGAGCAGATGCCGGTGATACGCAGCAGGCTGCCGTCCTCCAGTTCCTCGTCCTGTGCTGCATAGCCGGCCGGGAGAATGGCGGAATAGACATGTTTGCCGGAAGCAAGAAGGATCGTTGGATCGGTCGCCGAACGGTCATGCCCGATCAACCGGCCATCGATCGTGACCAGCTTCGCATCATTGCCACTCGATAGGATGGTGTCGGCTGTCACAACAGTAGTTACGGGCACCTGCGTGCCGGGCGCCAGTCGATAGCTGGCGTGGACCAGCGTCGGCGTAAAGGCTCCGGTCACCGGGAAACCTAGCAGGTCGATTCTGTCTCCACGTCTGAGCCGGTCTGTCTGTTCAATCTGGGCACACAATGCCTGATCTTTCTCCTCGATACAGACCATGCGCCCCGGCCACTGCAGGGTCACCGTTCCCTCGATATGCACGCGATGCTCAAGGCCGGCGGCGGCTGTGTAAAGAAGGAGGCCTCCGATCTTTTCCGGGGCTTGATCAAAAGGATGAACAGGAGCAGCCTGCTCCACGGTCAGGGTTTGCAGACCTGGAAAAAGTATGTCTGCGCCGGTCATCTGCCGCTGGTTGTTGAACACCGTCCCGGCATTCCCCCTGAGCCGTATCCGGGCGTCTACAAGCGATGCTACGGCAGGGGCAGCGGCTTGAGTGCCGTCCCATACGGACATCGCAACGATGTCACCGCCGCGCATCGATATATCCAGATACAGGTAACCTTCCTCTATCCTGACAGCATGTACGACGCCCTCTACCTCTACCCACTGTCCATCCTGTTCACCAGTAAGCAGGTCAGCCATATCCACACGAGGAGCGATGGAGGGAAGGCGCCCATCCCGCACTTTGCGCGCTACGGCATGATCGATGATCGGGGCGAAGTTTCCCGGGCCGCTTACTCCAGTGATCTCGATCAGATCCCCCGCCTTTAATGTCCCCACTGGTGTGGTCGATAACGAAACGAAGATGCAGCCTGTTGCGTCTGCGACAAAAAGGAAACTGCCCCGCGGATCGACATCCGGATCATAGTAGGTGACTACGGCCTGCAGGCGGATCGGATATTGCCTTGATGCCTCTTCAATGGTCAGACGTCGAGCGGCATGGGTGGTCGTCAGAAGTGGAAGCTTAGCCTGCGCAGTCTGTGCAGCCAGCGTGCCGCTAAAGAGCGCACCAAGCAGCGCCAGAGCGAATACTCCGCACCAGCGCCTGAATTTGCGACAGGTTGCCCCGCACCAGTTCCTCTGCTCCGCACGCGGCATCAACAGGGGCAATCGACCCTCCGCTTGCATTATCGGCGAATTGGTCGAAAACTTTAGACGCAGAAAATGTAGACGCAGAAACTTTAGACGCAGACCGATCAGCAAACCGGCTCACGCCTGCAGGCCCGTACTGCAAAGTTAAAAGACGAGTTGCCGGGAGCCGATTTCACTTGACACCCGTCGCAGCCGCCTCGATCATCATGGTCATATTTCAACGATTAAATGCTGCCGCACTGGTCCAGCAATCTACTGCCTCAGGCGTTCTAGGATCTGCCAATGCCCGTTCTTCGTCACTCGCTGCTCGCGTCCTCGTCCAGAAAACGTGCCCCACTTGCTCTCCTGGCACCTCTTTTCCTGTCGGTACTGATCGCACGCGCTCTGCCGTTGCAGGCACAAGCAGACTTGTTGCAGTCAGCCGACCCGCAATACGGAACCCACGAACCACCTGCACACAAGCGTATCGTCGGAGACTATCAGTCGGGCAGCAAGTTCAATGATCCGCCCTATGCCGCCGCGCAGATTCCCTACTCCAAACTTACCCACATCATTCATGCCGGTGTTCCCTTTGACGAAAACGGCAACCTCCAGGTCCCGGCCGGCTTCGTCGAACGCGAACTGACCGAGCGTGCCCACGCCGCGCATGTCAAGGTTATGCTGCTTATCGGCGGAGATGTCACTGCACTTGAGACAAATCCTGCAATCCTCAAGCCGCTGCTCAAAAATCTGAAAGAATTTGTCACGGCCAACGATTACGACGGCATCGATCTCGACTGGGAGTATCCCGAGACCAGCCAGGACACGGCCCTGCTGCTCAGCTTCATGACCGCTCTGCGCAAGACCTTTCCCAGTCCCTACCTGCTGTCGATCGACGCAGCACCCTTTAACGAGCCGGCCTACGACGTGCCGCACCTCCGCAAGGTCATCGATTTCTTCAACGTCATGACGTATGACTGCGCCGGTCCATGGACTGCGCATGCACAGCTCAACTCGCCCATCTTCTGGGACAACACCAATCCCGCCCCCTATGAATGCGAGCCGGGCGCGAGCGATAAGGAATCAACGGATCTCTTCCTCGCCGATGCCCCGGCATCCCAAATCAACCAGGGAACTCCATTTTACGGTTACGAATACACCAATGTGAAAAAGCTGTTCGGCCTCTGCCCCAACGCAGCGACCACCGACGATGGCGACTGCGACGACACCGTACTCACTCTAAGTTATGGGCAGGACATCAAACCTTTGCTGACAGCAAGAGGGAAGAAACAGTGGAACGTTCACTACGACGCGAAAGCACTCGTCCCCTACCTGCTCAAGGCCAATGGCTCAGATGGTTATGTGACCTACGACGACCCGCTCTCGACCTTCATCCGCGTCTGGTACTCCGACTGGAACCGTAATCTCGGCGGCACCTTCCTCTGGTCGCTGGACGAGGACTACGATGGCCATTCGCAGGACCTGCTCGACTCCATGTACTACGCCTCCCAGCGCTATATTCCGTTGAGCATCAGGCAGCAACTGGCCGATAAGTAGAGGACGATAAGTAGAGTTCATCGCAGCAATCGCGAGGCTGGCGGGTCTGCCTCGACCTTCGAGGATTGGATTTGCAGACGAAGGTCAGGCGGCAATCGCCTGAAACAGAATGGAATGATTAAAGGGAGTCAGGTAGCCCCTGCTCCCGCCTCACGGGCTTTGCCGGAACCCCCACGACAGTAGCGCCGGCGGCTACATCCTTTGTCACGACTGCATTCGCTCCGACCGTCGCGCCATCGCCAATGGTGACGCCCTGCAGGACCGTCACGCCGCGGCCAATCCAAACTTCCTTGCCGATCACGATCGACCTTGCTCTGTGCCCCGCGTCGCGCAGTGTCAGGCCCGCTGCTCGCACATGGTTCGCATCGCGGATGCTCGCATATTCGCCGATCATGGTGCCTGCGCCAATCGTGATCGAGGCCATCGCAACCAGGTGTACTCCCGTCGAGATGACGACGCTGCTCCCAATCTGGATCGTCCCTTCATCGAGTGTCTCCAGATAGAGGTTTGGATAGAGCAGAAGATTTTCACCCAGTTCAATGCGGCCTGTGCCATAGACCTGCGCGCGTCCCAGGATCACGACGGAAGCCGGAACGTCAGTCTTCAACACGGCGACCAGGTGGGCGTGCGCCATGATCCTGCGACCATTGCGGCGCAGGCCCGCGGTCGTCCGCAGAACCGCCGCCACACAGCGCGAGGCAATCTGCTTCACATTTGCCAAACAGCACCACCATCCGCCTCGAAGAGAGTCAGCATGCCAGTTTTCAACGAGAAGGCTCTCAAGCAAGCTACCATGGCTGCGGCGGAGAGACTCTCCCGCCTTTGGTTTCAACCCATGCCTGCTGCATCAGACGTACATGCGCACGATCCGCGTCGCCTGAGCTTTTTCGCTCGGCATCGCTGCTGAAACGCTTGCGCCAGGCTCGCTGCCCATACCAGAGCGTTTCAAGAAGGCGGGCAAAGTGCGCCTGCCAGCCATGGTTCTTGCGGTAATAAAGCAGTGTACTGCGCATACGCCACAGCGTCAGTTGCGAACCGGACTTTGACATCTGCAACTTCTTGTTTGCTGCTGTGCTCTCGGTCATCTGGCGCGACGACTCGCCGCCAATATGGACCACTACAACGTCCGGCCAGTACCAGATTGAATAGCCCGCCGCCTGAATCCGCCGACACAGGTCGACCTCCTCGTAGTAGAGAAAGAAGGCTGGATCAAACGGCCCGACCCTAGTCAACGCCTCGCGGCGAATAATCGAATAAGCCCCGGGAACCCAGTCAACTTCTGCCGCCACCATTTGGTCGGCCCACGTACGATCGAAGCGCCCGAAAGTGCGCGACGCGGGATATTTGTTGGCAAATCCTGACAGCACGAACAGGTCAGTCCGCAGGGAAGGGAACATGCGCGCTGATGGCTGCCACGAGCCATCACGGCCAACCAGGCGGCCACCCGCAAGTCCGATGCTCGTGTCTTTGTCCATGCGCTCGACCGAAAGCTGCAGCGAACCCGGCATCAGGAAGGCGTCCGAGTTAAGCAGTACGATATATCGGCCGGTCGCCTGCTCGAAAGCAAGGTTGTTCGCGCGACCGAAGCCGAGGTTCTCCGGGCTCACGATTAATTTAACGTCAGGATACTCATTCCGGATCATCGCAACCGAGCCATCTTTTGACCCATTGTCGACAATCAGCGTCTCGACCCGCAGCCCGGCACTTTCGCGCGTCAGACAGTCCAGACATTCGCGCAGCACCTTTTCGGTGTTCAGCGAAACGATGACTACCGAGATATCGAAGGCTTCACCCTTGGCTTGAAAATGTTCACTCATGCTCGACTGTCGATCTTTGGAAGACACTCAGGAAGATACTTTGGAAGATATTGCGACATGGTGTCGGCAAGCAACTTCAGGTTCTCAGGCAGATTGTAGTGTTCGAGGACGCGCTGCCGCGCAGATTGCTGGAAGCGCGTCCGGTCCCCGGGACTGAGAATCAGGCGCTCCATTGCTGCCGTAAGTGCTTCGACCGACCCAGCCGGCACAAGGAGTCCATCCTGCTCGTGACGGATCAATTCCGGTATTCCTGCCACGAATGTGCTGATACATGGAACGCCGATCGCCATCGCCTCCATCAGCGCAACCGGAATGCCTTCTGCGAAACTCGGCAATACAAACAGGTCTGCGCCGCGCAGCGATTCAAGCACACGATCGTGGTTCTGGCCGCCCGTAAATGTTACATGCTTTTCCATGCCTTCCTGTTTCACCAGGGCTTCCAGCGTACCTCGATCCGGTCCGTCGCCAATGAGCACCAGGCTGACCGCGTATGCGCGACGGATAAGGGCTGCTAATGCCATCAGCAGGATCGCCTGGCCCTTCGCGCCCACTAGTCGCCCCGTACAGAGAATGCTGAGAGGTCCGACCTTCGCAGGCCTGATAGGCTGCATCGCCAGTTCAGGCGCTATGCCAAGACGTACCACCAGGAATTTGTTCCACCCGGCTGGCGGCACCAGCCGCATCAACTGCGAGCGGCAGAAGTCGCTGATGCAGATCACAAAGCAGGCGCCACCGATCTTCTGTGGCAACGCCATCTCATTCTGATCGAAGAACTCGTCAGGCCCATGCACAGTCATGGAGTAAGGAAACTCCCAGGCTGCTGCCGCGATCATGCCGACGGAGGCGACAGGGCCGGAGAAATGAATATGCAGGTGGTTCAGATTGCGCTGCCGCATCCATTCTCCGAGCATGACTGCCTCCGCCAGGTAGAAGAAGGCGTACAAGGTATGTGTCAGGTGAAACGGTTCCAGTCGAGCTACTGCCTTGATGCCGCGCCATAACACACCCGGCTTGGTGAGCGTCGTGCGCAACATGGTCGACAGAATCTTCGCAACCGGCTGATGCTTCAGATAGAAGGTGGTTGACGCAGCTTTCTGCTCTTCATTGGAGAGGGAGTTGAAATCGCGATCAGGATCGTTGATCGACGCCGTCGCGATGTTTATTCCGTGCGTGCGAAGCCCTATCACCTCCTGTCGAAAAAAGGTGTGCGATAGCGCCGGGTAACGGCTGAGCAGATATGCGGTTTGGAAAGACTGCCGTGGACTCAATACCTTCGACCTGGAAAAGGATAGACCTAGTCTCTCATTGAATTCGCATCATTTTCAGCTACACGTGTTTATCTCCGTGGCACAAATGGGTCATGGCAAAGTCGGTCACGAGTACTGAGACAGTGGGAGTAATCCGAACTTGAGCACTGCAGCTTCTCTTTAATCCAATCGATGATGCGCCTACTATTCTCGCTCTTCGCCACTGTCGACTTAACTGGTCAATCGATCACGTTATGAATAGCGAGGCTTGATATACCATCCCGCGTTTCATGCCTGTATATCCCATTGCTTAATTTAATACCAGGTTTGTTACATTCGCGCGAAAATTATTAACGAAAATTTACACCCGTTCCATTGTGGGTCAGACGAATCGGACGCGAAGCGTCGCCAGGCTCATACAAATCGACCGAATGAGTTTGACTGTCGCGGGACAAATTGCAGCCTAGGTCTAAGGATCATGTTCGAGGCTAATATCAATCCCATGCTTCTATTTCAATCAGCATTGCAGACCTACCTGTACTCTGAGTGAGCTTCTGCATGCCTACCCTTAAGTGGTAGCTTCATTCCTTCCTTTGCAGTCGAGCCTGCGTGTGCCCCAAAATGGGCAGGTAGCTAACCCATTAGTCTTATCAAGCTACAGTGTGACGATAGCTATCGTGTTTTTATAACACTTACTTGTGTAGATATTTTACGCTGGGAATGTAAGCTTTTCCCACTTAGTTGTACTATTCAAAAAAGTAGGCAAGGCCATTGTTATCAGGGCCTTAGTGTAAGTCAACCTATACCACTAAGGTCCCATATCTATTTACGGAATTTGTTCATAGAGTCGTTGCAGAGACGACAGGATCTTCCTGCGGAAGCAGCTTTATCCATGTCTCGAGTAAGCGCCAGGGCCCGTACTGATAAGCCACCTTCGTATTGCTGTCAGATCCTCTTGCTTCACTTACCGTTGTGTGTCTTAGTGATACACCGCGAATTAGCCAGTTTCTCTCGAAGTATGGATGGAGTGATCGCAGCGGATGAGTTGCTGCGGCATTTGGCGCTCTCAGGCCGTTCACTTACTTTGCTTCTCGGGGAGTTCGAATGAGATATCAGGAATCACTTAAGGGCCGAAATAGTGTTTGGTCCATGTTGTCTTTGGGAGTGATAGGACTACTGTTAACGGCCATCAGTGGCAGTGGCTATCCAGTGTGGGCGCAGACCGGCGCAACGAATATTGCTATCGGCACCACTGTTCAACAACAAAGCGTCAAGCGGCTCGGTATCAATCTCAGCGGCCAGACCTTTTATGATTCTGCGCAGATACTGCGCGATATTACCTTCAACAATCCCGGCTTCGAAGCAGAGCAGTGGCAGTCTGTACTTACCTGCTCGGCCGTAAGCGGTAACACCTGCACCGATGGAAACGGCTGGTCGCAATGGCCGGCCAACTTCCTCCAGGGTGGTTCGTTCAATTTCATTTACGGCAAGGCAAACGGCCAGACCGGCACGCTCGTCAGCATGACCAAACCGAGCGGCAATGGGGGCGCAGGCGCCTGGTATAACTTCGGAACGGTCACGCCTGCGGTAGGCGACATCTTCGTTATCAAGAAGGCCTTCCCGGGTTCTCCGGATGCTGGATGGTGGCCACTATCTGTCGGCGGTGCCACCATGTACGGGGAGACCACTGATCTTTCCCCGAATACGCCCGGCCAGCAGGCATTGGTGATGGATGCGTCGGGTGGAGGTAGAGCCTACGAGTATTCCTATTTCGACAGCACCGCCGGCCATTCCTTCCTCCAGATGAAGGGCACGTACACCATTAGCTTCCGCGCCAAGGCAGTTGAAGGTTCGAGCCAGCTCTACGTCAACGTTGGCCGGTTCACCTCCACCCATGGAACGACCAGCAACTTCAGCCAGACCATCCAGCTGACCAACAACTGGCAGGATTACAGCTACACATTTAATGCAGATGAAGACGGCACATACATCGGAACGGGTTACCTCTCCTTTGAAGTCTCTGCTGGCAAAATCTATCTGGATGACGCTGCCCTGACCGAGGCCGCGGCACCTTCCAATCCGACCCCCTTTCGCAATGCAGTGGTCGATCGTTTGAAGAGCCTGAATCCAGGCGTCCTGCGTTATATGGACAGCGGCGCGGACTTTGGCACCTCGATCGACAACCAGATTGCCGTTCCCTATGCGCGGCAGCGTGCCGGCTTCGGCCAGGGTTCCGCCGCCCAGAATGCAATTCCGATGGGCTTGGTCGAGTTCCTGCAACTCTGCCAGGCCATCGACGCTGAACCATGGTTCACCATGCCCATGGGGATGTCGCCAACCGAGATGCAGAACCTGATCCAGTTTCTGGCCGGTTCTTCGACCACGCCGTACGGAGCGAAGCGGGCTGCACTCGGCCAGGTAGCGCCATGGACAACTGTCTTTCCAACAATTCATCTTGAACTGGGCGATGAAGCGTGGAACACCGCATTTTCAGGCGACACTATCGAAAGCCCTTACGCCTATGGGTCGCGTATCTCGACCATATACGGTGCAGCGCGTTCTACTCCCGGCTACGATGCAACCAAGTTCGACTTGATCATGGACGGCTGGTCCGACGTGCCGTGGTGGAACCAGGTCGCCATGAACAACGCAAATAGCACCTATGACACCGTTGACATCGCGCCCTACACCTTCAACAACTTTACTGACTATTCGTCAAACGAGGCGATCTTTGGCTCCATGCTGGCCCAGCCTGAGGCCATGGACAGCCGGTCGACCGGCAGCGTGTATCAACAGGCACAGATGGTCTCCGGCCAGGCAGGCGGCCTGACTGGCAAACCCGCCAACCTCGCTGTTTACGAGGTGAATCTGAGCACGACCTCAGGAACGGCTCCGCAAAGTGTGTTGAACCAGGTTGTCCCTTCGCTCGGTGCGGGTCTCTCGGTCGCTGAACATATGCTCCTGATGATGCGCGACGATAACGTAGCACTCCAAACGATGTTCTGCCTACCTGGCTACATAAACGGGTTTACGAATACAAATGGTGGCGGCGCGGATGTCCAGATCTGGGGCACCGTGGTCGACATGGGTGGCGCCACCAACCTGAGCCGTCCGCAATTTCTCGCGGAACAACTGGCCAACACGGCGGTCGGCGGCACCATGCTGGCAACCGTCCAGACCGGGAGCAACCCCACCTGGAACGAAAACAGCAAGAATGATCCGAGCCACGCAATTGTCATCAATGGCGCCCACTATCTGCAGTCTTTCGCCTTTACGAACGGCACATCGAACAGCCTTATTCTCTTCAACCTGAGTCGCACGGCGTCGTTGCCTGTAACCTTCAGTGGCGTGAATGCGCCCACAGGAACGGTGCAGCAGGGTTTACTTACGGCGAGTGCTCTCACGGACAGCAACGAAAACAGCAGCCGGGTCGCCATTGCCAATTCGACCATTCAGAACTTCAACCCGTCGGCTACCACCACTCTGCCGCCGTATTCGATGACGGTTTATCAGTGGTCAGCTGCAGGCGGTACGCAGCCAACCCAGCCGATCGCCACTACGACGGCGCTTGTAGCAACGCCTGCCAGCATTACAGCCGGCCAGTCAGTCGCGATGACTGCCACGGTGGTCCAGGCCTCCGGAACGACCGTTCCTTCGGGCACAGTCGTGCTCGCAGATAATGGCATAACGATCGGGACAGCTACGTTGAACAACGGTCAACTCTCCCTGAATACAACGACCCTGACGGTGGGCACCCACGCACTCACGGCCAGCTACGAAGGTTCAGCGGCTTTCGGCGCCTCTGTCTCGCCGGCAGTCACAGTCACCGTGGCGACCGCGCCCCTGGTGCCGACCAGTACAGCAGTCACTGCACCGACAAAGGTGGTCGCAGGGCAGGCAACATCTCTGGCTGCGACTGTCACCCCGGCTTCCGGCGCCGCGCCAACCGGGACCACGACATTCTATGTCGGATCGACGAACCTGGGTGCTGTTGCTCTCAGTAGCGGCAAGGCTACTCTCGCCATTGCCGCCGTAAACATGCCAGCGGGAACCTATTCTGTCGTCGCCAATTACAGTGGCAGTGCTACCGACAGTCCATCCACCTCAACCGGCGCCACGCTCGTAGTCGCTGCCGCTAACACCACGACAGTGGTCAGCGCACCCGCGCAGGTCACTGCCGGTCAATCCGCTACCTTCTCCGCCACAGTAGCCGCTGCTTCAGGAACGACCCCAACCGGCACCGTCACCTTCTCCGCTGGGTCAACGATTCTCGGAACTGGCACGTTGTCTGCTGGCAAGGCAATACTCAACATTCCGTCCGTCAGCCTGGCCGCCGGAAGTTACGCTGTTACGGCAACTTATGCCGGGACAGCCGCTGACAGCGGATCGACTTCGGCCGCCGTCAATATGACGGTCTCGGCCGCGGTGATCGCCACCACCACGACCGTCACGGCACCCACCCAGGTGACGGAGGGTAACAGAGCCACCTTGACTGCCACGGTCGAGACTGCCTCCGGCACAACCGCGACCGGCACTGTAACTTTCTCCGCTGGGTCGACTGTCCTCGGAACAGGTACTTTGTACGGGGGCAACGCAACCTTGAGTATTCCTGCCCTTACACTGACCGCCGGCAGTTATGCTATTACGGCCAGCTACGCCGGAACAACTACCACCAGCGCATCCATTTCGGCACCCCTCAACATGAAAGTAGGCATTCGTCCACCATCCACCACCACTTCGATGACAATGTCTTCAACCAGCCTGGTCGTCGGTCAGACAGTGAACGTAACCATCAACGTCACGGCGGCCTCGGGAGCCACGCCAACTGGGACCGTGGACATCTACTTTGGAACTACGCTGATCGGAACGTCGACATTGTCGAATGGCGTTGCAACGTTCTCGACGTTAGTGGCCAATCCCCCAGGCACCTACACGGCCTGCGCCGCCTACAAGGGAAGCTGGACCGATGTAGCTTCGCGGTCTCCCTCAACCACCGTCACCATCAGCGAGGCTGCCGTGCCCACGGCAACTTCGCAGACCAGCAACTCGACGCAGACCAAGCGGGGCAATCCTGTCACCCGTTCCGCGTCTATGGCTCCATAAAAGAAGGGGTGACGGCAACAGGTGCCGTCACCTTCTACCTGGGCGGCACCTCACTCGGGACCGTGCAAGTGGTCAATGGAACCGCAGCCCTTACCTTCAATACTCAGTTCACCCGGGGCAGTACAAGTTGTCTGCCGTGTAGTCGGGAAATGTAACTGAACTTGCTTCGGAATCAAATGCCGTCCCGCTCACGCTGACATCGAAAGGCCTTGCGACGACGACCAAGCTTTCATCAGTGGCTACGCAGCTCACCGCCGGTCAGACGACCCTGTTGACCAGTACCGTCACCGCGGCACGCAATGAGACAACTCCGAAGGGCACTGTCAACTTCTTTCTCGGTACGACCCGGCTTGGCACCGCGGTCCTCAACCATGGAGTCGCGTCTTACACTCTTCAAGCCTCGATGGCCCCCGGCGCGTACCAGTTGACCGCCGAATATGCGGGCAGTTCGAAGGACAGTACCTCAAGCTCCGCTCCTCTGTCGATGACCATTGCGCGAGCATTGTAGCCACTGGAACTTTATTAACAATGAGCGCGTTCGAAATCGTGCCGTTACGGCCCTTTTACACCGAGTGTCACAGTTGCCCCAAGACATGTTTCGTCGCACCGCAGGAGACGGTCATATGCTTTCTGGGGCAGACCAGGATAGGCATGGTTGCCCTTCTTGCCCATTCGCCGGCAACGCGATTTCTACGGTAGTTGGTCGGCGCTTTGTACTCCTACTCGATTGCCGTCGGGCCTTTTCAGAGCCCAAAAGCTTCGTGCTCGCAGTCGAGATCAAGTCGTCTGAAAAGATTCGATCCTCGGCTGTCCGGTCCTTGATGCCCATTCAGATAACTGCCGGGAAACCTGCTCGAACCAGGACAACACAATCCTTGACCAGGGCCTATTCATTGCCGTCAAATTACTTGAACCTGGTTCGGGTAAGCCGGATCGGGTTCGCTGAAGAGTTGCAATCGCTTTGATTGCGAGCTGCATACCAGGCATTTTGAATGCATCGTGTTGACTAAAAAGTACGATCTATTAGGTGGCGAGAATCTCAGAGCGAACTGGCGTAGCGGATGTGGTCGCCGCGGCACTATAGATTTCCTCGATCCGATCGATTTTCCGCACCCAGCTGAAGTGTTCCTGGACACGTGTGTGGCCCGCTGCGCCCATCCGGTCGGCAACTTCCGGCTCTTTCGCCATTAATGCCATTCCGGCAGCAAAACTGTCAACCATTCCGGTCGTACTCTCCGGGTCGACCAGGATTCCACAGCTGGAATCGAGGTATTCCAAGGGTCCGCCCCATCCCGTCGCGATTACCGGCCGGGCTGACGCCATCGCTTCGAGCACTACCGCTCCGCCGCACTCGTAGACACTCGGCAGGATCAAGGCCGCCGATTGCGCCAGCAGTTTTGCACATTCATCATGTGGCTGCCAGCCGACGAATGACACGCGATCGCCAAGATTTAAATCGCGGCTCAGCTGCTCCCAGGCGGCTCGCATCTCGCCGTCGCCTACCACCAGCAGCGATGCCTGTTCGACCCGTGCCAGTGCATACAGCGCAATGTCGACCCTTTTCCAGTCGACCAGTCTACCGATAAAAATAAACTGGCCCGGAACACGCGCCAGGGGCGTTCTTTCGGGTAGCCAGGTTTCGAGATCGACCGCGTTTTCAACAAGTTCGATCACCCGGCCTTTCAGGCCACTCGGCAATGACTCCCGCGTGCGCTGATTCGCAACCAGTACGGTTGCAGCCCGGGACTTGCCCGGAAGAAGCCAGTTCGCAAAGTTCGACAGACTACGCGCGAAGGCCACAGCGATATGGCTTGCAGCAGACTCTTGGCCGCGGAAAGCTGATGGGTAGTGCATGCCGCCATTGAGTGGACCAATGACCACCGGCGCACCAAGATTGAACATCATCGAAGGCATGCGCGGCGACACCGGGGTTGGCTGATGGACCACGTCTATCCCTTCACGCCGCACCAAATTACGGATCACGCGGCGCTGGTGGTACTGTGTGAGCAGCACGCTGAGCAGACCGATCGAGGATTCGGCAATTCGCCTGGGCAGGATAGTCATGACCTCGGAGATCACCCGGTGCATCCACACGGCAGGCGTGTAAAGAATGCGGTCGCGATACTCCGGCAGCGAGGTTTCGAGCTCTGGCCGCGTTCGGTCGTGCACAACCAGCCACGCGTCAACGCCCCGGCTGCGCAGCATACGGAAGTAGTGGTAGGGCAGGATCGCCTCTCCTCCGAAACGGACAGAGGCACTGTCGGCCACGATGCAGATCCGCATCGATGCGACACGCTGGCGCGCTGCCGGACGAGCGATAAAAGGCAGCAAATCTTTTCCCTCTTCCATACGGTCAGCGGGAAGTTGCGGCCACTCGGACGGCATGCCAGGACCGGGGGTAAGTCTTGCGTCTCCGGATTGTTTGAAAGTTTTCAAAACGGTCTCTTCCCGCAAATAAGCATTTGCCGCAAACCAACTGTCAGACATCTGTTCGCCAGAATCTATCCTGGTTGATTCACGCGGTCCTGAAAAGACTGTAGTAACCAAGTCCCCGCAGTACCCGCTTGAATGATTGTTCCCGATCGTAGTCGGAAGGCGTCAACTCGACGAAGGGAATCGGTCGGCTGAGGGCAGGATGCGAACTCTGCTCCGAAAACAAGCCGGCGTTGGCTGCATCCGGGATCCACCATTTAGCCTCACCCCCACCGTGAAAGCATTTGATCGCAGACCAGGGTTCTGCTCGCAGAATCCTGGAGCCGGGAATCTTCAACAATCGCATGACGCGCTTGCTTTGGCTGCGATGCCAGCAGTGCCACAGTTTCGGGTCCAGATGGCCGCCGCCCATACGCATCGCAAGTGCCGCCCACACAATCGCTTCGATGTGCATGGCCCGTGGCATGTGAGCGCCACCCAGCTGGCCAATCAGCCAATCCAGCCACTCGATGTCTGCCGGGCCTCGCCAGTGCGCAACGCCGATGTCGACGTGATTGGCCAGTGGTATACGCGCATCCATCGCCGCCTTTACGATATCGTGTGGCAGCAGGCAGTTCGGCTTCTGCCACATCAGCAGCAGTCCATCTTCCGGCGTGCTCTCAAAAGAGAATTTATTCGGGAAGAACAGGTCCGGATCAAGCAGGACCATTTCGTCGCCTGGTTGCCGTAGTAGCAGCGGATCTGTGATCTTGCGCCAGCAGGGATGACCGCGGCGGAAAGCCCGCAGGTTGGGAAACTGAGCAAACATCTCGTCTTCGCGCTGCTCGAGATCATGTTCGGCATACACGCTCCAGCGTCGGGCCGGTCCGCCGTCCGGCAGGGCCGGCACAGCCTGCATGAATCGGGTCAAGGCGTCACGATCATCCTGCGAGTCCGTAATCAGATGCAGATGCAAGGATTCAACCGAATGCCGCCAGAGGCTCTCCAGGGCAAATCTCGCATAGGGAAGCGAGGCAGGGGAAAGTACCAGGTAGAGGGATCGAATGTCGTTCATAGATTCATCGGTTCCGGGCCGAGTGGTTAAAAAAAGACCAGGTAAATGTTCGAAGACCGAGTGGAGACCATTGCGGATTCTGCTCATAGGCCAGCGCACCTTGGTATCCGTCGCCGAGATCAAGTGAGTACAGCCGCCAGGATTGACATAGTTCCGGTGACCATTGGCATGCCAGTAGTGCTGCCGGCGTTCCGGGGAGGAGACTAACTTGAAATTCTGCCAGGTTGCGGGCAAGCCCGGTACCCAGCCCTTTCAGAAATGCTTCTTTGCGCGTCCAGCATGCATAAAAGGCAGCACATAGCTCGGCAGATGGAAGTGCGGCAAGCTGCTGATACTCATTCTCTGAAAAATACTGGCGGGCAGTGTCGAGCAGGTCGGGAATAGGTTTGAGTTGTTCCACGTCCACGCCCACCTGTCTTCCTCGCGCGAGAGCAAGCACAGCCAGGCCGTTTGTGTGGGACAGGTTGAAGGTCAATCCGTGACCTTGATGATAGGCAAGCTCTGGTTTGCCTTGGGCTCCCTGTAGGAATCGAATATCCTGCGGCAGGCAGTCCAGGTAATGTGCGAGTATGACCCGCAGACGGCCCCGATTGGCCATAAAGGCATCCCGGTGTTCGGGGAAATAGAAGGAAAGGGCTCGCGCACGTTCATCGTCCGAAAGCAGGGTATTCAGTTCTGCAAGAGATAGCGCGGACGCTGTGTCGAGGGCAGGAAGCATCCAGAGATGCATCGCATGATCGAGGCCCGCGAGTGTTACCGGTGACCCGGCCACGGAAGAAAGAATCGCGTCTGACGAGAGCGGCGGCCTTGCGCCCTCTTCATGACCGTGAACATTGACCGCCGCAGTTTTCATGTAGAGGTCACTGGTCCGCGCGTCCGGATGTACGGTCTTCACCGATGGCTCAAGCAGTGGGGCGGTCGGCATGCATCACCCCGTGTATGAGATTTTCGTTTGGCTCATCGATGGCTTGTGCTGACTGCGCTGCGTTTGCTGTGGAAGCCTCGAGACCAAGTTTCACCATCTCGCTCGTGATCTGCAGGTTCTTACCGATGAACATGGTCTCGTGATCGCCCGGAGCCCAAAGAACCTCGATACCCTTTTCCGCGACTTGCTCCCATCCACAGGTCGGCGCAGCCCCGGCAACCTCTCGCGAGTCACTGGCACGGATCAGGGTCAGACGTACCGGTAGTGTGCGCCCTTCGTACTCTTTGAGTGCGGAGAAGGTCTCGAGACTGGTGTTGTGCATGAACTGCGGCAGCTGGAAGTGATACTTTTCCGAAAGTCGATGCAGCCTTTCCCAGTTATGCAGATAGATCCGGTAACGCGTGTCCCGCGCAATCCGGTTGATCGACAGCCAGACATAACGGGCCTTCTTCCCGAAGCTCAGTCCGCGTACCCGGTTGCGATGATAGTTGAGTTTGCTGCCCACTGTTCGGTACGGACGCCAGCTGCCGTCCGCGTTCTCGGTTTCGATCGATTCGATATAACCCGGCAGCCAGGAATCGAACAGCGCCAGGTAGCGCACTTCTTCACCTGCATCGAGCAGCTTCCGCGCCACCTCGACTGTCAGCGGACCGGCCGCGCACCAGCCCGCTACGTGATAAGGCCCATGCGGCTGGAGGTTCCTGATCTCCCGTGCGTAGAAGTCGACGCGCTCTTCGATCGTCAGATGACCATCCTGCTCGAGTTCGCGCAGGCCATAGAATGGCTGATCCGGACCTAGACCATTTGAAAGACCCTGGTACAGAAGGTAGGAGTGGATCATGAACAGCGGCGGCTTCGTACCTGCTGTCTGGACCTGCACCAGGTGCGACATCTGCGCCGGACCACCCAGCACCTTCGCCAGTGCCGCGACCGTCTGCGCATCGAAAATGGTGGTGATCGGCAGCGACGTTTCGAAGGCTTTGTTCACCCGGGCGAATAGCCGCACCAGCAACAGCGAACTGCCGCCGAGGGCAAAGAAGGATTTATGGATATCGATCGACCGGAGGCCCAGAACGTCCTTCCAGATCGCTGCCAGCTTTTCTTCAACCGGGTTCAGGGCTGTGGCATCCCGGGCCGCTTCGTTTGTGGTATCAACAACTTCGCGCTGCGGCAGACGGGCGGCGTCTAGATGTCCATCTGCAGACACGGGAAACCAGTCAAGCCAGATCACGTCGGATGGCACCAGGTGACTGGGAAGCTGTTCGGCCAGATGCCGATGGACAGCATTCGTGTCCCGCCGGTTGGAAGGCGCGGCCAGATAAAGAACCAGGGCGTCGTCGGTTGAGATAGCGGCCGCCGCAGCATGCACGAAGGACAGGCTGAGTGCCGCATCCTCAATGTCTCCCAGACAGACGCGATGACCGCGAATCTGAATATAGCGCGTCTTGTCGTCCTGCAACTCCAGGATGCCGGCGGTTGTACTGCGGGCCATGTACCCGGTTGCGCCGCCACCGCTTCCAGTATGTTGCCGGTGGAAATCCTCGGCGGGGTTCTCGACGCATACCTCACCGAACGCGCCCGCAGGCAGGACCATGCCATCAGCACTCTTGAGCACCAGGGTTGCGCCATCGACCGGTACGAAACCTTTACTCATCCGTTCGCCCTGCAGGAACTGCAGCCCGGCTACACCCGCGGCCTGCGGAGTCGAACACAGGTAAACGGCGGACTTCAGCCGGAGGGTCAAAGCCTGCTTTAAAGCAGCAGACAGGCGACCACCGCGCACGACCAGGCTGACCCGCCTGTCTCCGGCCCAGCCGGAAGCAGCCAGCGCCTTCGCCTGCATCGGCGTCGCGAAAATACAACTCGCCTCAAACGCGGCGACTTCGCGCTCCAGTGCTCCGGAGGCGGAACGTGAAGCAGGATCAGCAACTGGGTCCGATCCAAAGTTCAGCTGCGCTCCACTGTTCATCACCAAGAGGCGATCAAGTGTCGCATCGAGCGGGGTGGCGGACGGGAAAGCGAGGATAGACGCATCACCATCCACACCTAGGGATGGCAGCAGGGCAGACAGATTCCGATAGAGTGTGTTGCCGGCGATTTCAACGAATCGGAGTGAAGCTGCGTCTGTCAGTAACAGGAATTGAGCATCTTTCGGCTCCGGCGCGTCTATTTCAATCACAGCAGGCGGATTGCAAGCCACGGCCGCAAAATCCTCAAAAGCGAGAACCGGCGCAGGGTTGACCATCCGCGAAGCGAGGAGTGCCGACTGGGGCAGTTTCGCCAGGCAGGCATAGATAGCTGCGGAATCGGCCTGCGGAGGCAGTGGCACGATACGACATCCCAGCTTGATACCTGCAAGCAGCGCAACCATGCTT
>CAXTNK010000004.1:10365-15082 GCA_964245665.1 uncultured Acidobacteriaceae bacterium | reverse complement strand
TTCTGTGCGGGAGGCCAGGTGAATGACCAGCGTCGCCAGCTCCGGCTGCTTCCGCCTGAGTTCCAGAGCGACTGCTGAGCTCTGTGCTTCAAGCTGCCGCCAGGTCAGCGCTGACTTTGCATCACTGCAGGCCACTGCATCGGGTCTGGTCGCTGCATGCCTGGCAGTTGCGTCAAGAAATCCCTGGCTGCTGTTTTCTGTTGCCGCTATCTCTGCGGTTGCCTGGAGAGCTACCGGCGGGGCTACCACGTGCGCGATCTGGGACAGGGGGAGTTCTGGCTGGGTCAGTGCACCGCCCAGCAATTCGATAAAGCCGTCAATCAGGCCGCGGATGCGCGCCGGCTCGAAAATCAGCGTGTTGTATTCGAACTGGATCCGCGGACCCTCGGCACGTTCAACCACGCTCACCAGCAGGTCGAAATCCACTCCACCGCTGACCGAACGCCGCGGCGTCACGCGGATTGTCCTGCCGGTCTGCGGCTGCATGAATGCCTTTTGATACAGGAACCACACCTGCAGAAACTGCGAGGTCGCTCCGGCCTGGTCCATCTGAAAGTCTTCGATGATGCGGCTGAACGGCAGGTCCTGGTGGGTATAGGCCGCCGTCTCCCAGTCGCGGACCCGCTGCTCGAGCTCATGGAACGTCGGATCTCCGCCGGCTTTCGCGACGATGATCTGCGGGTTGGCGAACCGTCCGACGACATCTTCCATCCCCGGCTGGGTGCGGTTGGCGATGGTCGATCCCAGCAGGAATTGATTCTGGCCGGTATAGCGAGCGCATAGCGCCTCAAAAGCAGCCAGCAGCACAATATGTTTGGTCGAGCCAGTCTGCCGGCAATATGCCTTCAATTCATCGTCGATAGACTTCGGGAGCAGCGCCGACTCGATATGCCCGGGAAAGCTGCGTCCCGAGGGCCGCGGATGGTCCGTGGGCATGTCGAGAGCCAGCAGGTCACTCGTAATATGCGCCTTCCAGAAGGCAGCCGCCTCATCCGCGGCCGGACTCGTCAGGTATTCGTTCTGCCACAGCGAGAAGTCCGCAAACTGAAATGGGAGTTCCGGAAGCACTGGTGTCTGTCCCGCCAGCAGCGCCTCATACAGCACGGTAAAGTCGCGGATCAGAAGGCCATTCGACCAGCCGTCGCAGACGATGTGATTCATGGTCAGCGCCATCACATGGCGGCGTGGATCCAGATGAACAAGGTGCGCATGCAGCACCGGCCCATTCTCAAGATCGATGATGGTGTGGCCATGACGGCTCACCGTCGCTTCGAGCGCTGCTGCCTGCTCGTCCCCCCTGAGACCCGTCAGCGATGTCAGATCTTCCACTGTGAAACGGTAGAGCGGCCGTGCCAGTACCACCTGTGAAAGCACACCCGCTTCCAGGCGGAAGATGGTCCGCAGGGCTTCATGCCGCATGGTCAGGCCGGCGATCGCTGCTTCAACGAACCGGTCAGAGACCTCGCCTTTGAGCTCGAAGGCGATCGCCATATTCGAGGCAGTCGACTCCGGATCGAGCTGCGCCAGCATCCAGTAACGAGTCTGCTCACGGCTGGCGGGAAAAACATAGGTATCTTCAATTGTCGAAAACGGTACTGTCACCGCGGCGGTGTCTGGAAGCAAGACGCCTGACGCCGGTTCGTGCGCGCTGCCTTTTCCACCCGGCTCCTTCAAAGCCGAGTGATGCCCATTACCGCCATGCACCACATGCAGGGGTGCCGATTCCTTGGGAGACGTTTCGAATTGGGTGAGCTTCGCCATTCCTGCTTCTTATTCTACGTTTCTTAGATTCTGCGCCTTACGGAACTGTTCTCTCGAGACCGCCCGGATGGTCTGGCGCGCGGGGGGCTGGTCGGGCGATGCAGCATGGTCTTTTTCAAGCTGCGGAGAAAGGGCCGCTATCGTTTTGTACTGGAAGAGATGTTTCGCTGTCATGCGAATTCCGGCCTGGTTCGCCTGCGTGGTGATACGGAAGATTGACAGAGAGTCGCCGCCCAGTTCAAAGATACTGTCATGGATACTTACAGCATCCAGCGCCAGTACTTTGCAGAAGATCGTTGCCAGCTGACCCTCGACCGGCGTCCTGGGCTCCTCGATCGCCCGGGAGTGCAGCTTGCGCTCTGCTTCAGGAGCGGGAAGCGCCCGATAATCCACCTTGCCATTGACGGTCCGCGGAAATTCGGCGACCGGGATAATCGCAGCCGGCTGCATGTGGTCCGGCAGTTGCTCCAGTAGAAAGCTCCTCAGCTGGTCCTTCACAGTTGCAGGATCGAGCTTTTCTTCCACCAGGATGTACATCGCGAGACGTTTATCCCCGGGAATGTCCTGTGCGCTGGTCCAGTCCGGCCGCGCCGAGACGATCGCTGCGCGGACGCCGGCAAAGCGTTCGGCTGCTGCTTCAATTTCGCCGAGCTCGACGCGGAAGCCGCGGATCTTGATCTGGTTGTCGGTACGCCCCTGAAACTCGACCACGCCATCGATCCGGTACCGGGCCGTGTCGCCCGTTCTGTACAGCCGTTCTCTACCGGCCAGCGGAATGTCTGCTTCGATGAACTTCTGTGCCGTCAGTTCGGATGCCTGCCAATAACCCAGTGCCAGTCCATCGCCGGCAGCATGCAGCTGGCCGGGAACACCCACAGGCACGGGTGCGCCCTGGTCGTCGAGAATGTAGATCCGTGTATTGGCAATCGGCCTGCCGATGGGCACACTGGCGGTATCGAGATCTGCCAGCGTGATGGTGTGACAGCAGGTGAAGGTCGTATTTTCCGTCGGCCCATAACCATTCACCAGTCGCAGGTTCGGATACGTTTCGAGCACCTTCCGTACATGGTTGACGGAAAGCACGTCGCCGCCCGCGAGCAGCTGTTTGAGTGGTGCCAGCATAGGCAGGTAGTCCATCACTACCAGGTGGAAGAGCGCCGCCGTGAGCCATATGGTGGTCACACCGTAGGTGCGGATCGCTTCGCCGATATCCTCCGGGGACGGCTTGTTGCCGGCGATTAACGCCAGCGTCCCGCCATTCAGCAGGGCCCCCCAGATCTCGAGGGTCGAGGCATCGAACGAGACTGGTGCAAGCTGCAGAAACACTTCCTCGGGACCGAAATGAATGAAATCCGACCCCAGTACCAGGCGGTTGATGGCCCGGTGCGGAACGACCACGCCCTTCGGCTTACCGGTCGAGCCGGAGGTATAGATGATGTACGCAGCTGTCTCCGCAGGGATTGGCAGGTCCAGGTTAGCGGTCGATTCGTCCGGCAGCGAACTCGCCAGTTCTTCGACCGTGAACGTCCGAACGGAAGGCGGAAAGTTGGCCGCCATCGAACGCTGCGTCAGGAGCAGCGTAGGCTCAGCGTCTTCGACCAGTATGGCGATGCGCGCGGCCGGATAGGTCGGGTCGATCGGTATATACATGCCACCGGCCTTGAGCACGCCGAGGATGGCAATAATCATCTCCGGCGACCGGTCGAGGCTGAGCGCAATGCGCAGCGACTCGGCCGGCGTATGTTCCCGCCTGAGGAAATGCGCAAACTGGTTGGCGCGGGCGTTGAGTTCCGCATAGGTGAGGGAACTGCTGCCAAAGCGCAGGGCAGTGGCTGCCGGTGTCGCGGCTGCCTTCGCCTCAAAGACAGCATGGACAGAGGTTTGTGAAGGATACGGAGTCTTTGTTTGATTCCATTCGATGACCACCTGCTTCAGCGCCTGGGCGCTCAGCCAGCGCAGGCTCGTGGCCGGTACATTGGCGCGCTCGGCTGCGTCTCCCAGCAGAGCTTCGAGCGAGGTGATCCAGCGATCGATTGTACTCTCGTCAAACAGACCCGTGTTGTAGTCGACTTCGAGCGCGATCGTCTCGCCCTTGTCAATGAAATTGAAGAAGATATCTGCATTGACGGCAGCCTTGGGATTCGCTTCCAGCCGCGTCTCGAGCCCGGCAAAACTGACGCCGGCACCCACCTGCTCCAGGTTGAACTGAGCCTCGACCAGTTCCAGGCGCGCCGGATTCCGTGGCACTTTCAGTTTCCGTACCAGCGTGCCGAGCGTGTAGTCCTGGTGGTCGAGCGCGTCGTAGACCTTCCCCTTGATCTCGCTGGTCAGGGCAGCAAATGTTGTCGAGTTCGGAATTTCAACGCGGATCGGCAGAAAATTCACCGAGTGGCCGACAAAACTTTCACCGCCGAAATTCCGCTGGCCGGCCATCGGGATACCCACCACGATGTCCTGCTGGCGCGTCAGCCTGCTAAGGAGCAGTGTGTAGCCGCTCAGAAGCGTGCTGAAAAGGGTGTTGCCGTTTTTGGCAGAAGTATCACGCAGCCGGGTTACGAGGGCGGCAGGGAAAACTCGTTTGAACGTAGACCCGCGATGATCTCTCAGCGCGCCGCGTGGCCGGTCGACCGGCAATTCGAGTGGCGGCGCGCTGAGAGAAACTCGTTCAGCCAGAAGGCCTCGGTCTCGGCATTCGGTTCGCGGCTCTCTGTCTTTGCCTGTTCCAGAAAGGAGTGCACTGGCAACAGTTTCGGCTGCGTTTTGTTCTGCAGGGCAGAGTAAATCTTGCCCAGCTCTTCGAACAGAATATTGATCGACCAGCCGTCCACAATGATGTGGTGGCCGGTAAAGATCAGTACCGAAAAGTCTTCCGCCAGCCTCACTACCGTCGCGCGGAAGAGCGGGGCCTGCTTCAGGTCAAAGGGGGTTGACGCCTCGGCTTGAAGGAGTGCCTGCA
>CAXTNK010000004.1:1578-10355 GCA_964245665.1 uncultured Acidobacteriaceae bacterium | reverse complement strand
GGCTTCGTGCCGCTGGACCACCTGTTCAAAGGCCGTTTTCAAGGCCGCGCTGTCGAGTGGTCCAGCGAGGTGGAGCGAGACGGATTCATTAAAGGCGCAACTTGCTTCCGCGCCCAGCTGCGAAGCCAGGAGGACCTCGCGCTGGGCCTCGGTAATCGGCGCTTCCATGGTTGTGCGTACGGCAGAGCCACTCGAAATGCCGGCGCCAGCGAGTTCTTTATGCGGCGCAGCGGAGTCGACTTTGTGATGGCCGCCACCTGGCGGCACGCTGCCCGGTAAACCGATAATCTCGTGCGCATGCATCTCGCTCAGTACATGGCGGAAGATCTCGCGTACCTGCTGCAGGTCGTCTGCGGTATGCGCCGTTGTCAGAAAACAGGGGAAGCCTTCCTGGAGGTGCAGACCGCGTTCGCGAAGATGGTAGTAGAGCAGCTTGGCCAGGCGCGCTTCCGGCGGGACGGCGAAAAAGAACCACGATGCATAAGTCTCGATGTGCGAAGGGAACCCGAACTCGACAAACATCGCATTCAGATCAGTGATGAGCGAAGCAGTCTTTTCGGCGAGCGACGATTGCAGGGCGGTGCCGGCATCACGCAGGTGCTGCAGGGTTGCCTTCACCGCGGCCATGGTCAAAGGATGGCGTACAAAGGTGCCGGCAACAAAGGTCACGCCGACCTGCGGTACAGAATCGTTGCCGAACTGCCAGTCGCCACCATCGAGCGCGTCCATATAGGTACGGCTGCCGGCGATAATCCCGATCGGCATGCCGCCCGCGACCACTTTGCCATAGGTCGCCATATCGGCGCGGATACCGTACACGTGCTGGGCACCGCCCAGATGCGCACGGAAACCGGTTACGACTTCGTCAAAGATCAGCGCGGCGCCTGCTTCTTCTGTTATCGAGCGGATCTCCTGCAGGAACTCCTGCGGCCGCAGCTCGGGATGGCGGCTCTGGATGGGCTCGACTAGTACAGCGGCAATTTCATCGGCTCGCCGCCGAATCACTTCAAGCGAAGCAGGCGCGCCGTATTCGAGCACCAGCATATTCGAGACACTCTGGTTCGGAATACCCGGAGCTGTCGGGATACTCTTCTCGCTCCGGTTCGACTTCACCAGTACTTCGTCAATCTGGCCATGATAGGCGCCGGCAAACAGGACGATCAGGTTCCTGCCGGTGACGGTACGCGCCAGGCGCATGGCCGCCATCACTGCTTCTGAGCCGGTGTTGCAGAAGGTGACGCGTTCCATGCCGACGAGGGACGCCATCAGCTCGGCGCATTCACCGGCCAGCTCCGTCTGCGGTCCGATCGGGAAGCCCAGCTCCAATTGATTGCGCACGGCCTCCGTGACGAAGTCTGGCGAGTGCCCGAAGAAGATGGAGCCGAATCCATTCAGGATGTCGATGTACTTGTTGCCATCGAGGTCCCACAGGTACGCGCCCTTCGATCTCTCGACCGCAATCGGGTAGACCAGTTCCTTGAACTGCGGATTGAAGCCTGATGCAACGCGCGGATCGGCGAGTACACTACGGAATCTCTGGACACTGGCCTTTGATTTTGCGGTCCGCTCGGTATACCTCTTAACCAGGGAGCCGATGTACTGTTCCTGCTTGGGCGTCAACGCATCGGCGGCCCGCAGGTCAGGCGGACGCAGGGCGACGAGCGTGCCAAACTCCTTCTCGGCCGGCGCATTGGTTGCCGGCAGGGTTGCCTCTGCGAAGTTGCCTTTTGCATGATGGACTGCGCGTGGCGCAGGAGTCGACGCCACTGCGGCAGCCGGAAGCGCGCCAGAAGCAGGCAGACCACCACCCGATCCAGACAGAATCGCGAGCTGCTGCTGCATGAGGGCGCTCATCGCGGCCATCTGCTGTGCAAACAGGACAGCATATCCGTCGCCGCCATTGGCCTGGGTGAATGCAGGCGTGGGAGGAAATGCAGGAACGGGCGAAGTCGCAGCTTGCTCGACATACGAGGAAATCGCAGGCGCGGGAATCGCAGGCTGGACTGCTGGCTGAGGCAGCTTGTCTTTCGGCGCGACTGCTTCGAGGTGGGCCGCGAGGGCGTCGAAGGTGGCGTATTCGCCCATGATCTGGCGGAAAGTCAGCTTCACGCCATACTGCGCCCGGATGGCCTGCGTCAGCTGCGTCAGGAACAGCGAATCTAGACCAAGCTCGAGCAGAGAAACGGAAGACGGGGTCTGCGAAAGATCGATGTCCGACAGTTCGGTGACCATCGCTTTCAGGTTGCTGACCAGTGCAGGAGTCATGCTAGCTGGCATGGAGATTGCCTCGTGGGGAATAGTTTTCAACCCGGAAGGATCCGGAGGAAGGGAAGCTGCGGGGCGTGACGCTTGTGTCTCTGATTCTCTTGTTTGTGTCCCTGCCGTTTGCAATTCCGCTGTTGGCAAGTCTGCTGTTGTTAATTTAGAAGGCGGCGCAACCCAATAGCTCTTCCGTTCGAACGGATAAGTCGGCAGCGGTACGCGGCGACGGGGTGATGCATGAGCGTCGTCGCCGGACAAGCCGGTCCAGTCCAGCGCGACACCCTGCTCCCATAGCCGCGCCGCGGCTCGCTCCAGCTGTCCCGCTGGTGTTGCGCCCGGGTCGACCGGCGGCAGGGTGGCAATGGACGTGATCTTCTCGGGCTCTGGCGTATTCTGCTTGACCAGGTTGGCCAGCGTCTGTCCCGGACCGACTTCAAGAAACAGACTCGAGCCGTCAGCAATGGCGCGGGCTGCCGCCCCGGCAAATCGAACCGGCGAACGGAGCTGCTGCAGCCAGTACCCCGGCCGTGTGACTGCTTCGCTGTCCACTGGCTCGCCCGTGAGTGTCGAAATCCAGGGAAGCCGCGGTGCATGGAAGGTCGCAGCGGCGAGTGCCTCGGCAAAGGGAGCCAGCGCGCCTTCCATCATCCGGCCATGGAAGGCATGGGAGGTCGCGAGTTTGCGTGACGTGATGCCAACAGTGCTCAATCGTCCGGCCAGACGCTCGATCGCTTCATGCGTCCCGGAAAGCACGATCGAACGGGGTGCATTCTCAGAGGCGAGATCGACCTCTTCGCTGGCGCCCTCTTCATTCAGGTAAGGTTGCAGTTCCTGCAGGCTGGCGCGCACTGCCAGCATGGCGCCCGAAGGCAGCGCCTGCATCGCTCTGCCTCGTGCTGCCACCAGGTGCAGGGCGTCTTCAAACGACAGCGTCCCGGCCAGCACCGCCGCCACGAACTCGCCGATACTGTGACCGATCAGGACCGATGGCACCACGCCAAGAGATTCCCATACCCTGGCCAGGCCATAGGAGACGGCAAAGATCGCAGGCTGCGTTACATTGGTCTGGTTCAACGCCCGCAGAGCTTCGGGACTTTCGACCGGCGGATCAATCAGCGCGATCAGGCTCTCATGAAGCACTGGTCGCATTAGCTGGTCGGCCTGCTCCATGACTGAGCGGAAGACGGGGAACTGCTCGAATGAAAGCCTGCCCATACCCAGCGTCTGTGCGCCCTGGCCGGGAAACAGGAAGGCAAGCTTCCGCTTGGAGCGATCAAGTGTGACCGCCGGCATAGTCCGGGCAGAGCACGTCTTCAGTTGCGCAATCGCATCCTCCCGGTCTGCGGTTGCCAGTGCAGCCCGGTAGGGAAAGATATTCCGTCCCGCCTGCAGGGTGAAGGCAGCATCGCCGAGACTGGTATCAGGATGACTGGCCAGAAACTCAGCCAGATTTGACTGCATGGTTTTGAGTGCACTGGCTGTCTTGGCCGATAGAACGAGCACTTCGAAAGTGTGATTCTGGGCGTGCTTTGTCTGGCGTAAAGTAGGCGCTTCTTCAAGTACTACATGAGCATTTGTCCCACCTACGCCGAACGAACTGACGCCCGCCCGCAGGGTGCTGCCATCCGGCTCCCAGGGTGTGGTCGTTCCATGAATCACGAAGGGCGAGGCCGCAAGATCGAGTTGAGGATTCGGTTCACGATAATGGAGCAGACCAGGGATCTGGCGATGTTGCATCTGCAGTACTGTCTTGATCAGCCCGACGACGCCTGAGGCTACATCCAGGTGGCCAATATTGCCTTTCGCCGTCCCCAGTGAGCAGAAGTTGCGTGCGTCCGTAGCCGAGCGGAAGGCCCGCGTCAGCCCGGCCACTTCTACCGGATCGCCCAGCGCCGTTCCGGTCCCATGCGCTTCGATGTAGGAGATGGTCTCCGGATCGAAGCCCGCCATCGCCTGCGCCGCAGCAATAACGTCCGCCTGACCTTCCTGGCTGGGAGCGGTATAACCGGCGCGCTGACTGCCGTCATTATTCAAGGCAAATCCGCGGATCACCGCCAGAACAGTGTCCCCGTCGGCGATGGCATCGTCCATCCGCCGGAGCAGTACTACGCCCGCGCCATGACCGAAAACAGTTCCTTTCGCATCTTTGTCAAAAGGTCGGATCGCGCCGTCGGTCGATAGAATGCCACCCTCTTCCGGCACGTAGCCGCGCTTCTGTGGGAAGGTGATCGAGACGCCACCGGCCAGCGCCATGTCGCAGCCAAAGGTCAGCAGACTCTGGCAGGCCTGGGCTATGGCAACCAGTGATGTCGAGCAGGCAGTCTGAATCGAGAGGCTGGGGCCGCGCAGGTTCAGTTTGTAGGAGACACGGGTTGGCAGAAAATCCTTGTCGTTGCCGAGCATGGTTGTGTAGTCAGATGACTGGTAGCCCTCGGCAAACCTGGCCAGGTACTCACGGTCGCGCACCAGGTTATACATGAAATAGGTATTCATGCTGCAGCCCGCATAGACCCCGATCAACCCCGGGAAGCGTTCCGGACTGTGGCCCGCGCGTTCGAGCGCCTCCCATGCGCACTCGAGAAAAATGCGGTGCTGCGGGTCCATCCGTTCTGCTTCCTTGGGATAGATACCGAAGAAAGCGGGATCGAATTTGTCGACATCAGACAGCACCGAGCGAGCGCCAATGTAACCGCGCTGGTTGCGCGTCGCAGTGCTGACCTCGAGCTCGGAGGGAGTGAAATGCGAGACAGAATCCACGCCCTCGACCAGGTTCTGCCAGAAGGCCTCGAGCGATGCCGCACCAGGAAAGCGGCCTGCCATCCCGACAATCGCAATCGCGGGGCCGGGGCTGCTACTGACCGTGGCCTGATCTCCGTAGCTGTCTTCGGGATGGTCTTTCGCGCTGCCGTGGCCGACAACACCCCCGGATGGAGTGTCCTGTTCTCGACCGTCTCTATGTTGCAGTTCCGCCATCAATTGTCGTTTTGCTCCGCGTCTGGTGTAAAGCTCGCTCTGAAGGTGCTCCTACTGACCATCCGATTTCGATTCAGGCAGCACAAAAATTTGAGGCGTAACCGGGACAGGACTAGCGAATCACCCGGGTTGGTCGGCTCACTGCAAATGCATTCCGCTGCTGCGAAGCCCGCTCGTTGCTTCCGGAACGGTCAAGCGTTACCTGCTTTCCAGCCAGCTTCGCCGCGAGTTTGCGGGCAGTAGGATTGGAAAGAATATCGGCCGCTGCGACACGGAATTCCAGCCGCGCCGAAAGCCGGCTGGCCAGCCGAGCCGCCACCAGCGAAGTCCCACCGGCCTCGAAAAAGTTCTCATCCGACGAAGCCTCAGGCGCCCCCAGAATTTCTCTCCACAGGAGGAGAACCTGTTCTTCGACCATCGGCAATGGAAGATTGCTGTTCATCATCTGGCTTAACCTGATCTCTGAACCTTGTACAAAAAGGCGGTCTGGAGAAGTGCTTTGGTTGAAGATTGCTTCGTTAAAAGCTGGCCTCGCAGGCTGCTGCTGTTACCTGCTCAACCTGACTGAATTCGTTCCACTGACGCTGGTCTTTTAGTGGCCGACGCCGTCTTGAAGTGGCCGACGCCGTCTTGAAGTGGCCGACGCCGTCTTCAACTGGCCGACGCCGTCTTTAACTCGGGTTCCTTCTCTACATTTCCAGCAGCTGACTTCTCCTGCGCCTGTGGCGTTTCGGCACCTCGGTCCTGCGGCGAGATCCGCCGTGGAGCCTGCCGGATCAGCCCCGTCCCACGCTGTTTTTTAAGCTGCTGCTGGAAGTCCTGAATATCCTGCCGCAAGGCTGCATCCGCACGCTCCGGAGTAATACGATTGAGTACCACGGCGACACCTGGCACATGCAGTTTTTCGAGCAGGGAAGCAGACCGGCGCAGCTGGTTGCGCGTGGTTCTGCCGGATTGCGTCACGATGACGGTTCCATCCGCGATCCGTGCCAGGTATTCTGCATCCGCCGAGATCAGGATCGGGCCACCATCGATCAGTACAACGTCGTAATCATTCTGATGTTCGTTCAGGATCTGTGCGACGAACGAACCGCTGAACATGGTGTTGGATGGTTCGCCCACATGTACATTCAAAGCCAGGGGACCCGGCTGTTGCCGGACCAGCTTATCGTTCAAGGTGGAACCGGCTGGCACAGTGCCCTGACTGTCCCGTCCGCCACTCTCGCGATTGCCGTCTTTGCCAGGCTCCGCCTGAGTTGCGGTACTCACATAGGTGATCTTGCCATCGACGTTGGTCGCAGCGATCGTCAGGGTTCGCATATTGAGCGAGCGCAGCTGCCGGGCTACTTTTTCGACCAGGGTCGTGGTCCCGCTCTCAGGCTCTGTTGCCGTGAACAGGAAGGTGCGCGCCCCACTGGCGCGGACCGCATGATGAACGGCCGCTGCGAGGCGCAACAGGTATTGCTGGCTGACTTCGACACTGAAATGGTCGTGGTCGAGCAGCATTCCGAGCGGCGGAAAACCCATGACCTGTTTGACATCTTCTGCTCCGTAGACATGCGGGTCAAAATAATCGAATGCGACCGCGCTTCCGACACTCGCGCCTACGCTCAGGAGCAGCAGGATAGCCGCCAGGATCACCGTCTTGTTCCTGTTCGGAGCAGTGGGAACCATTCCCGGCGAGAGCAGGTGGATCGATCCCGGCGCACCACTGTCGACGGCGAGCTGGCGCATTCGTTCATCGATGGCCGCCAGACCTTTCTGCAGATTCTCCGTATCCTCCTGCACCTGCTGCGCCTCCTGGAACCGGCCGGCGCTCCCCGTTGCCTGTTGCGTCTGCTGCAGCAGCTGCCTCTGAAGTCCTTCGACGACCAGCGCTTTCTGCCGGATATCGGCGTTCGCTTTGTCCGTCAGGTGGTTGGCTGCCTTTTTCTGCAGGTCAGCGGACATGCGGGCAATCTGCCCGTCGATTGACTTCAGTTGTTCGTCGTCCTGCTTGTAAATGGGATTCGCTGGTGTCAGGCTTGCCATCTGCTGCACCAGGATGCCGCGCTGCGTCGTGAGGCTGGTCTTGAGCGCAGTCAACGCCGGATCGACTGCTGCCACATCCTGGGCCGCCGCCTGCATCCCGGGCGCACTGACGCCGCCGCCCTGCAGCGACGCGAGACTGCTGCGCGCTGCACTCAACTGCTCTTGCGCCGCGGTCAGATCTGCATGCAGTTTGGCTAGGGAGTCATTATAAGGACTGCCCTCGGTCGACCTCACGCTCCCGACTCCCAGGTCACGGAGCAGCACCTGCTCCTGATTCTGCTTCGACGCCAGTTCCTTCTGCAGGTTACTCTCTTCATCCCGGAGAATGGCCAGTTGCTGATCGCGCTCGAAGAATTGTTCGTGACGGGTCTTCTCGATGTAGGTCTGGGTAATGGTATTGACCATATCCGTGACCTGGTGTGGTTCCGGTCCATCCAGGCTGATCTCGACATCGAAGCTTTCGCCCAGGCGCACAATGCTCAGTGTTTTCTGTAAAGCAGCAATGGCGCGCGGCGCGGTCGGGCCCCAGTAAGCCCAGGTCGCGGCCGGCAGCTTCTGCAGTGCTTCCTCGAGGACGTCGTATCGCGTCACCGTCTTGATCTGTTCCTCGACATAACTGTCGTACGGACCAATCTGGGGTGCGGCATCGGTCAATGCCTTGGGCGACGCCGGCGAAACATAAATCCGGCTGGTGGCCTCGAAGATCGGGTGCCGTCTCCGCCAGAGCAGGAAAGTACTGATGGAGAGGAACACCAGCAGGACTGTCGCAACCATCTTCCGATGACGTCGCAGACTTTCAAGGACATGGATGGAACGCTGGGCTCCCTCTTCTTCGTCACGTGACGGTGGCTTGGGGAAAATTACGGGCGCCATGTCAAGCTGGCTGGATACAGTCTGCTGCTTCGTCATGAGTAGGCTCCGTTTACTGTACTGCTGCTAGCGCAGCGATGCTCGCCATTGAGGTCAGAGGGCTCAACTGCTGAAAGAAGAAACCCATACTCGCCAGACCACTCTTCGGCACGTAAATGATTTCGCCCGGCTTCAGTGCCACCTCGTTTACACCCTCCGGCGTCAGTAATTCTTTGAATTTCACAAAACGCTTTTTCTGGGTCACTGGATCGACAATGGCCACAGTCGCATTGGTGCCGGCATTCTCTGTCAGCCCGCCCGCCTGCGCGATGACCGAAGGCAGCGTGGAGGTATGCGTCAGTACGACCGGGCCGGGAAGTTTCACCTCGCCCAGTACCGAGACAAAGCGGTCGTGCGGGTCGGGGACAACGATCTTGTCATTGCGGCGCAGGCGAAGATCAGCCAGTGGATTGCCGGAGGTCAATAGTTCGCGAAGTTTGACCGTCAGCACCTGCTGCCCCTTTGCGCTCTGGCGATAGATGGTGCATTCTTCAGGAATTGACTCACCTGCTGATTGTCCCGGAGTCGCCGCGCGGCCGGTTGGTGTCACCTGGGCCTGCAATCCCCCCGCCCGGGTCACTGCCTCGAGCAGCGTAGGGGTC
>CAXTNK010000004.1:0-1568 GCA_964245665.1 uncultured Acidobacteriaceae bacterium | reverse complement strand
GAAATCGTGTTGTAGTACTGGCTGTATGCCTTGTTCACCGCGTCCGCAGCCTGTTCGCGTGTCATATTGCTCAGGTCGAGCGTGCCGGCGGTCGGCAGACTGATACGCCCGTCCGGACCGACCATGTACTTGCCGGAAAGCTCCGGCCGCCCGGCCACCTGGATGTTGATCTCGTCGCCGCCGCCCAGGGTATATTCTTCATTCTCGTCCGGCTGGAAAGCCTTCAACTGAGATGTGGGGCTGGGCGTCAACTGAGGCACCGAACCACTTGCCACCGTTGCCGGAGCGCCAGGGGTTTGCGAGGAAACCGGCGCAGCCGCGGGAAGTGCAGGCTGCTGCGCCAGAACGGACGAGTTGTTAGCGATCGAGCTGATTCCAACGAGTATAAGAAGACCTGTGGACACTCGAAGCCGGGGGAAGCTCATGACGATACTCCATGTCGATATTGCGCTCTCGCGCAAATCTGTCTTATTCAAGCGCATCTGGATGAACGCTTCCAGCGAAATCGGCGGGTTGATCCCTGTGGGTACGCACCCAGGAAGCATTACGACGGGAGTTTAGAAGAATCTTCGGCAGAAGTACGATCTTCCAGAGTATGTATTTCGGCACCATCACGAGTACACCTATGCTCTTCCAGAAGTGCGGACCCGCTTTCACAGCAACGATAAAGTGGGCGCCGATCACGAGCAGGCTCACGGTCGCGTACCAGCGAAGCCAGGTACAGGGAATGCACAGTGCCAGTAGAAGAAGCAGCACGCCCATGGCCAGGGGAAGACTGAGAATATCGAGCAGCGGCTCGATCAACCTGTAATGTCCGCGCTGAATCTGGCGCAGCAGCCGGCGGGGGTAGGCCTTTAGCATTAATAGTCGGCCACCCTCCCATCGCGCTCTCTGCGTCTGACTCCCCGCACCGCTGGCGGGCATTTCGCCAAAGACTGTGGCATCGGGGACAAATCTCACCTTGATCCCGGCCGCGACCAGTTGAATGTGGTATTCCAGATCTTCGACGACCGAATCGGCGCTGTACGGAACGCGCTCCAGCGCCTCGCGGCGCAGACCGAATCCATTACCGAAAATACCTGCCGAAAGTCCCAGCCGATCGCGCCCCTTTGGCCGCACCAGATTGAAGCCCTGGAAGGCGATCCCGGTCAGGCTGGGGGAAGAGTTACCGCCCCCCGGGAGCACCCGGTAGCCACATTGCACAGCGTCCGCGCCACTGCTGAGTGCCGCCTGCATCTTCGCCACGAAGCCCGGCGCGACAATCGAGTCCGCATCGATGATGACGACTGCATCCGAGCCTGCATTCAGCGCCTGCGCGATACCAAACCGTAGTGCGCAGGCCTTGCCTCGCTGTGTTGGATCATCCAGCCGTACGACGTCTGCACCTGCCGCCATTGCCCGCGCTGCTGTGTCGTCTTCGCAGTTGTGCGCAATTACCAGCAGACTGCTCCGGTGTCCCGACATGGTGTCAAGTTGTGCGAGGAGGCTCTTCACACAACGCTCGACCAGCAGCCCTTCATTATGGGCGGGAACGATGAACGTCAATTGGAGCCACGCCGCGCTACCAT
>CAXTNK010000003.1:94910-96226 GCA_964245665.1 uncultured Acidobacteriaceae bacterium | reverse complement strand
TGGTCGGGGCGGAGGGATTCGAACCCCCGGCCCTCTGCTCCCAAAGCAGATGCGCTACCAGGCTGCGCTACGCCCCGACTCTTTAAAATTGTAGCAGTTTCGCCCGACGTTTCCTTCTCGCAGCATCCTTTCAATGAGGGCGGCGTGTTACCGGCTCGCTTTTGCGTCCAGATTCTGCGAATTAAGTTTCATTTACCCGAGCTGAGAGAGAGTGATGTTCCTAGTGGAAGGTGTTCTTCTCAAAGGCTACCCAGCAAAATGGGCGAAAGACGAGTCCCCGCCGAGCAGGTTAATGAAGGCGTGGACAAAATTACTTCTTCAGCAGGAACCAGTCGACTAGGGCGACGAAAACGATGATCGGCAATGTAAAGGTAAGCAGCAGGACGAGTGTGATGCCGCCGAGAAACAGCCAGTCTCGCCAATGGTTCTGGCGCGGCGCGGCCAGGTGCCGGGTGATGAGCGCGTAGTTGCGGCGGTTGGCTTTCCATGCCACATCGAAGGCATCACCGAGAATCGGAATGGAGCCGATCAGAACGTCAATGCCGAGGTTCACCATCATCCGCGCGAGCGTGACATAGGGGACGCCGCGCGCCCACGCCGCAATCACCAGCAGGGAAGAGGCGAGCCCTGCGAGCACATCGCCTAGGCCGGGTATCAGGCCGATGATCCCGTCCACTCCGAAACGGATGGAAGTGCCGGGAATGCGGAAGCAGTCGTCCAGCAGATGGGCCAGCATGTCCAGGTTTTCATTGCGGAAAAGCTGGTTCGCGCTCGAGAAACGTCCGCCGCCCGCAACGCCGCTTTTGCTCGAACTCAGGATCTCGGGTTGTGCGGCGGGCTTGGGCATAAAGGGGCGGCGGTCCGGCACGTGCACGCTACTGCTCTCAATGTTAGACTTACAAAGGTATGGCGGCTATAGTTCAGTGGCAGAACGCCGGTCTGTGGATCCGGATGTCGTGGGTTCAATCCCCACTAGCCGCCCCAATTGCCCCTCCGCATGGCAATCGCTAAGCTTGGTACTGCTCCGATAAAGTCTTCAACGAACTCCGTCTTGAAGCATGGAAGCGTGCATCTTGGCTGCTCTGGGTGGGCATATCCGTCATGGAAACCGGGGTTCTATCCCGATAAGACGCCGGCTCGACAGTTTCTTGCGTATTACTCCTCCCAACTGAATACCGTCGAAGTGAACTACACGTTTCGGATGTTGCCGAAATCCGCCACTTTGCAAGCCTGGCTTGCGGCCGTCGGCGAGACGGAATTTACGTTTTCGTTTAAAGCTCCACAGGCCATTACCCACTTCAAGCGACTACGGGATT
>CAXTNK010000003.1:72572-94900 GCA_964245665.1 uncultured Acidobacteriaceae bacterium | reverse complement strand
GAATTAATTGCTGCATTTTTCCATTCGATTGCGCCGATTGCTGACGCAGGGCGCATGGGTCTGGTGCTTTTTCAGCTTCCGCCAAACTTCAAAGCAGACTCTGAACGACTTGCGACGTTTCTGCGAGATCCGAGCATCAGCCGGCATCGGATCGCCTTCGAATTCCGCCACGAATCCTGGTTTGACGAAGCGACCTATTCGCTTTTGCGCGAGTATAACGCTGCACTCTGTGTAGCTCGCAGCGACGAGCTAGCTTCGCCTGATGTGCAGACAGCAAATTTCAGCTGCTATCGTCTGCGGGAATCTGCCTACTCACCGAAAAAGCTGAAGCAGATAGCTGCGGACCTGAAGGGACGCGCAAAGTCAGGAGACGTGTTTGCCTATTTCAAGCATGAAGATGAGCCATTCGGTCCCATCCGTGCCCGGACGGTTTTAAAAGCGGTAAGCGGGGGATGAGTACGCCCCCGGGCCACGCAAACTGGCTGGAAAATTTCGCGCCGAGGCGTTTCCTGCGCAACGGCCATGTGCAGACGATCGCGGGAAATTTTCTGCCGCGATCGCATCCAGCGCTGCCGCTTCCTGAAACCCGTGTGATCGAGGTGCAGGCAGCAACAGCGAAACTCGCTGCCAGTCACGTGCTTTGCCATTGTCACTGGCAGTCCGAAGCAGTTCGCGGAAAGAGGGCGACGGTCATCCTGGTGCATGGATTGGAAGGTTCGTCGGAGTCGCAATATGTGGTTGGAAATGCGGCGCGTGCCTGGGCAGCCGGGCTGAACGTAGTCCGGATGAACATGCGCAATTGCGGCGGCACCGAGAAATTGTCGCCGACACTGTATCACTCAGGATTTTCGTGGGACGTTGGCGTCGTCATGGACACGTTTGCGCAGGAGTATGGCTGCGAAAGCTTCGCGCTGATTGGCTATTCAATGGGCGGTAACCTGGTGATGAAACTTGCCGGTGAGCTAGGCAAGCATGCTCCTGCTTACTTGAAGGCGGCGATCGGTGTTTCGCCTGCGATGGACCTGGCCGCTTCTGCCGATGCACTGCATGAGCCGTGGAACCGGGTGTATGAATGGAAATTTCTGCGCGGACTGATCAAGCGTTTTGCCCGCAAGGTTGAGCTCTATCCTGAGATCTACAAATTCGAAAGCACGCGCAATGTTCGCACACTTCGCGAGTTTGATGACCGCATTACAGCTGTCTATTCCGGCTTTACAGGCGCAGACGACTACTACGCCCAGTGCTCGAGCGCACAGTTCGCTTCGTCGATCGCCGTGCCTTCGTTGGTTCTTCATGCGCTCGATGATCCATTCGTCAGGATGCTTCCAGCCACGCGGGCTGCGCTTTTGAGCAACCCGCGCATCACGCTGGTCGAGACTGATCACGGTGGCCACTGTGCTTTCCTCGGGCCGCGCAGTAGCGACGACGATGGATACTGGGCTGAGAATATGCTGCTTCGCTTTGTACTGCGCGTGACTGGCAACTGACATGGAAGTTGAATGGTCCGTCGCCGCGGCTGTCGATGATCCTGTCATCGTAGTGCCGTGGTCAGACGCTGCGGGTACGTGCAGCTATATTGATTTGCGTGTCAATCCGGCTATGATCCAGGAAATTCCGGAGACTGTTCAGTGGCCCGAGATCCGTTCTGCATTGCTGCTGCTGCATGCGGAAACCTCCGGGCTGAGGACCTCGAAGTGTGACGCGTGGGAACTTTCAGACGAAGAGAAGGTGCTTGATTTCGGTCGGGTTGCGTTTGGCATTGGAAGCTATATCGATATCATGTGCGAGCAGGATGAGCTGTTTGCTTCGCTTGAAAGACAGCTGGGCCTGCTGAAACGGATAGTCACGTCAGCAGAGCGTCTTGGCCCGGAAGAAGCCCGTGCGGATCTTGTTCTCCGTCCAGCCTGGAATATGCAGGCGATCGGCTTCGGTACGACAGTGTATGTCTATGGTTACGGCGATAACTTGGACGAGGCTCGGGAGCATTGGGCGACCGCGCTTGCCAACCTTGTGCGAGTGATCCTGCAAGAAACGTTAGAATAGAACTGCGGGCGAGTAGCTCAATCGGATAGAGCACCGGCCTTCTAAGCCGGGGGTTACAGGTTCGATCCCTGTCTCGCCTACCAAACAGCTGGAGCCATCTTTGGTGGTTAACTTATGTGCCGCAAAAGGTTTGCGTAACGTACTGCTCGGGCAACGCTGGCCGGGCGTAGCGTTCCAACTCCGGCCGCTCTTCATACGGTCTCGAGGTCGCCTCAAGCAGCTCCTCAAACGGAGCAAAGTTTCTATCTTCCACTGCTGCCGCAATGGCAGCCTCCACAAAATGATTGCGTGGAATGTACAACGGATTTACCTTGCGCATGGCTTCGGCGCGTTGCTGGGCTGTCCCGGGCTCATCTTGCAAGCGCCTGCGCCATCCCAGCGCCCATGCCTCGTACGCATTGGGATCAGTGAATAATGAACGCACTCCATCGTCGCCTTGCGGGCCAAGGGCAGCCTCGCAAAGATGTCGGAAGGTAAGCGTGAAATCAGCACCATTGGCAGCCATACGCTCGAGCAGATCTTCTGCCAATGCTGCATCGTCTGCGTGCTTGGCGACTAAGCCAATCTTGCGCCGCAGGCCTGCAACACGCGCCGCTTCGAAACGCGTGGTGAAGGTCGCCAGAGCTTCAGTCGCTGATGCCAGAGCAGCCTCGTCGCTGCCCGTTTCCTCGGCGAGCAGTGGAAGCAATGTTTCGGCAAGGCGTGCAAGGTTCCACTGCCCAGCGTGTTGCTGATTACTGTAGGCATAACGACCGCGGTGATCGATTGAACTGAAAACTTTGTCTGGTTCGTAAGCCTCAAGAAAAGCGCATGGACCGTAGTCGATCGTCTCGCCGGAGATGGACATATTATCGGTATTCATCACGCCATGAATGAAGCCAAGCATTACCCACTGCGCAATAAGACGCGCCTGCCGTTCGATGACACCATCCAGAAACGCGCTGTATGGATGGGTCGCCTGCGCTGCTTCAGGATAATGCCGCGCAATCGCGTAGTCGGCGAGAGTACGTATGTCTTTGTTATCGCCTCGCGCAGCAAAGTATTGAAAGGTGCCGACACGCAGATGGCTCGCGGCAACGCGCGTGAATACGGCGCCTGGCAGCGAACCTTCGCGAAAGACCATCTCGCCTGTGGTGACGGCGGCGAGCGAGCGCGCTGTTGGCACGCCCAGAGCAGCCATGGCCTCGCTCACAATGTATTCGCGAAGAACGGGCCCGAGGGCCGCGCGGCCATCGCCGCCGCGTGAGAATGGTGTCCGGCCCGACCCTTTGAGTTGAATGTCGTACCGCTGTCCGTCGCGACTGATCACTTCGCCAAGTAGATTGGCGCGGCCATCGCCGAGTTGCGGAACGAAGTGCCCGAACTGGTGGCCAGCATAAGCCATCGCCAGCGGCTCCGATCCCGCAACAATGCGATTACCTGCCAGAAACTCGACGCCTGCAGCACTCGTGAGAGCCTTCGCATCCATTCCAAGATTTTCGGCCAGGCGTGTATTCAACTTGACTAATTGCGGCGCAGCGACGGGCGTTGGATTCAACCGCGCATAGAAATGTTCCGGCAGCCGCGCATAGCTATTCGTAAAAGTAATTGAAAGAGGAGCATCCTCTGCAGATACAGCAGAGGTCAACTCGGTCTTCGCTTTTTCAAAAGAAGAGAAGCTCATAATTCATTCTACTTGCCAAAAAACGCCGCGCTGCGTAGGTGCTGTAAGCGTTGGTAAATGGAGCTTCATTTACTGGTGAACTTTACCCTGTGAAAGCGTGCAGGGCCGACGCCAGTAAGCAAGCCACAGCCCAGCGCAGAGACTATCACTGGCTGGAACGCCAGGCGGTCTGGCATGTTCATGCCTGCAGGACAAAGCGCTCGGGGAACATGTCAACAGTTTAGTCGCGATAAGTTTTCAGGCTTCGAGGATATTATTTACCGTGGGGAAGCTACGATATCTCATGAAGACATTGGCGGATAACCTGAGAAACAATCGCAAGCTTTGTGTCCAATGGATGAGAGCAAGTTTTCCTGATAATATTTCTCGTCGGTTGCTGCTCGTAGCTGGCATTTTTACGCTGACTCTACCGATCCGCCTCGCACACGCGCAGCCAGCGGCGGGGCTTGCGCAATGGATATCTGCACCCACATCCGAACCATGCCCGGTCAACCGCTTCTTCTATTTCAGGAAGGAAGCCAATCTCTCAAATCTTGATGGCGACCTCACACTTCATGTTGCCGCCGACAGCAATGCCCATGTATGGATCAACGGAAAGATCGTCCGTCGCAAGGTAACTCGCTACTTTGAAAAGTCGATTACGACAGAAACGATTGATGCTCGAAGCTTTCTCCACCGCGGCGTCAATACTGTTGTCATCCTGAATCACAGTTGGGGTCCGCTGATTACGTTTCAGCGCAGCGGCTGTATCCACGCCGGAGTATTCGTCTCCTCGAGCTGGCTCAATTCCAACACTAGCTGGAGAGTGCGTCCTGCGGATGAGTTTGGCTTGAACACCAAACAGATTGTCGGCGTCCATCCTGAAGGAAGAGGCAACGGTGATCCACGCATCCGCTTCGCGCAGTTTCTTTATGGGGACCGCATGCCGTCCGCGAAGATGTTTACAGCTCGGTATGATGATTCCTCCTGGTCACCTGCAAGTGTCGTGAAGGACGGCCCCTGGCCTGACGATCCAGAAGCAGTTGAAACACCCGGCCAGCATGAAGAACCCGCGCTTCCCATTCTGCTTCTTGCGCAAGGACACTTAGATGGTAAACATATTGATCCCAATGACCCGGTCGCGATCGAAGAGGAAATGCTGCGTGCAAACTATGTACCGGAGGGGAAACGCGCGGTCAATTTAGACGGGGCTCACGCGGCACCAGACATTACTATCACCGGGCGCGCTGGTGAGACGCGCTATGTCACTTTTGACTTCGGCAAGCCGGTGCACGGTTTTCCATTTCTCACGGGAGCGGCGTCTGGAACGAAGCCCGTTATTGACTTTGCTTATGGTGAAATTAACTACTCGCTGTTGAACGGTGACTTTCTCGTGAAAGCTTCAGGGTGGTTGAATCCCGAAGCAATCGTCGGTAAAGGCTACATCGACAGGTACTACGCGAGGCAGGGCCAGCAGCATTTCGAGATGCCTGATGAACGAACTGCGCGCTGGTGGACGATCCACATCTATTTCCCGCGAGCGGGCACTTTTCAACTTCAGAAGGCTGGTTTCATCAGCTCGCAGTATCCAGTAGCTGTCCAGGGCACCTTCCAATGCGGAGACAAGCGCGTAGACGAATTAGTTCGACTAAGCCTAGAGCATGCAATCGTATCGATGAGTGATACGTATGTTGATACGCCGGGACGGGAGGATGGCCAGTGGCTTGAAGACGCGCGCCTTCGTGCTCAACTGTCTGCGCAATGGTTTGGCGATGTAAAGCTGCGCCAGGTACTCCTGCGACTTGCAGCGCAAAGTCAACTTCCCGACGGACATCTCCATCCCTTTCCTCCGAGCAACTACCCCATTGAAGCGAATGCGGACTGGGCCGCCGAGTGGGTTGGTGCGATCTATGACGACTACATGTGGACGGGCGACACATCGCGTATTAAGAAGTATTGGCCCGAGGTGACGAAGTGGTGGGCGCTGGTCCTGTCCAAAGTCGATGCCGACGGATTGTGGCGAGACCCTAACGTATTTGCTGATATTCGCATCGGCACGCATGCATCAGCCGGCCAATCGAGTGGCATTGCTTCTGCACAGCTTATCCAGCGACTTACTTTATCGATCGTGATGGCAAATGCAATCGGCGACTATCAGCAAGCGGAAGAGTGGACGAAAATGCATGACAAACTTCTCGCAGCGTTTCAACGCGATCATCTTATTCCAGCCGCCAAGGGTATACCCTTACACGTGGATGATGTTGCTGACCCGGCAAATTCTGGCGTCAAACGCGGCTTCAGCCAGGCGGCACAGGCTATGGCGATTGAAGGTGGACTACTCACTCACGACCAGGCCACAGCTGATCTTGATTACACCTTCACTGCACCGAATGGCTCGCCCACCGCAGGCGTCGAAAGGTGGAATAATCCCACTTACCTTTATCGTGCATTAAATGCGCTGACACTTAGCGGAGAAAGTACGCGCGCCATGCAGCATTTACTGGAGCGCTTCGGACCATACCTCCCTGGCGATAAACATAATCCGAGTCCGCCTGTGCTCCAAGGGCTGTGGGGTGGCCCTCTGCCTGAGTATTGGATCAGTCGAGCAGACCTGGATCTGGTATCTGGTGCTCTCAATCCCGCGCAGCCAAGTGATCCTACCGGTTCGCATGGCTGGAATGCCGTCGCACTTGTCTGGCTGCACGATAGTCTTCTCGGTGTCAGAATTCTAGAGCCGGGCGGCGGTGTACTGCAGATTAAGCCCGACGCAGCTGGCCTGCCCTATGTCGAAGGAAAAACCATGACGCCGAAGGGAGCAGTCTATGTTTCGTGGAAGCCCTCGGCCAGAACACTGTCGATCAATCTTCCTGCTGGAGTAGGATCAAAGGTCGAACTGCCGCCGGAGTTATCAAAGCTCGAAGATAATCATGAGCTACGGGTTTCCCCACAGTGTGAGCGAACAGGAGCACATACCTACAGCTGCAAAGGAAAGGCAACTCTGTTTAACCCTGAGTAACTTCAGCCGAGATAAGCAGCGTAATCTATTCATGAAAAAGGTCCTCTCAGCTTGAGGGAGTTGCCAGCGGCAGCTTCAGCCATGCGAGTCCGATGCTGCGCTTCATGTGCGAGACACTATCGCCCCCAGGCGCGTCGTAGAAGACGGCGAGTCGATCGTGATAGCGCACCACAGAAGGCAGCCCGATGCATCGGCGCGACCAGTGGCAGTTCTTACCATCGAGCACAACGGCCTTCTGCTTCGAGTCCCAGTGGTTCAGGTTCTTTGTCCAATACATCCAAACCGCGTCCGTATACTCGCCATCTTTATCGAGACCGACGTGGTTCGTAAATAGATACCATGTGCTATTCGCCTTCTGATAATAGAGTGAACTGTTTTCCACCTGTTCGGTAGAAGGAAATATCGGCTGCGCATCCACTTTCCATGGACCGTTCAGGTCAGTCGTTCGCGCGATACTTAAAGTTCTCAGGATAGGATGGTCTGTCGACGCACTGAAGAACTGCAGATACTCATTGCCACTACGGATAATTTGCCCTGGACTAGCAGTGTCAGAGTAATACGTACCTGCAGCAGGCTTGAACGGAGTTACATCCGGCTGCTTTACCCACGGCCCCGTAGGCGATATTGCATGCGCCTTCATCGTGAGATAAGGAAACGCTGGAATTCGATCTGGCGGTGGTGTCGTGTGCGGCGTTCCGAGGTAAAACATATGCCACGTCTTGCCATCATAGTAAGTTGTGCCATATGACGCGCTGGCACTGTCGCCTGCTCCCGCATGCCCAAGAGTAAGTACGTCACCGACCTTCTTCCAATGGATCAGGTCATCGCTGGTCGCGAGTGCCGTTAACCAACCCTTATCTCCTGCGGCATCGTAGTGCATATAGAAGTGGCCGTGATCTTCAAATACCCACACATCGCGCGCGCCATACTTGTCACAATCGCCGGAGCCGCCGCCGTAGGGCAACACGACGCCTGCGTCGTGGGCCTCGTAACGAATACTCGCGGAGGGCCGCCCATCCGGGTAGACCTTCGCGGCGCCAGTGCTGTTCCGGATACCGAATAAGGCGATCATTGCAAGGGTTGAAAACCGCGTCATCATAGTCCGAACATCCATCTTCGTATTTTCACTTTCCTTGCCGAAATCGTCGATAATCATCTGCTCGCGTGACATGGTGCATGATCATTATGCACGGACTTGAGTCCTACAAAAAACCGGCCGTTGGGACGGTAAACTTAAGGCGTCCGAAGCGCTCCTTTCCAGAAAGGAGTGGAAAGCTGTTTTGGCGGTGCAATAGCGCTCCCTGTAATAAGTCGATCAGAGTCTAATTCTGCGGCCTTTCTGGCCATACATATCGCGGATAGCGCCGCATATATTCGCGCCGGATCTGCGGATAAAGGCGCTCCCAGAATCCTGCGAGATCGCTCGTCATCTGCAGTGGTCTTTGGTTCGGCGCAAGCAGATGTACCACCACCTGCGCTCGCCCGGGACCGATGCGCGGTGTTTCCCTCATACCGAAAAAATCCTGCAGGCGTGAGGCGATCCATGGCGGCTTCTCCTGTTCATAGTGGACCTTCACCAGGCGTCCGCCTTGTAGTCGTATGCGCTCTGGCGCTATCTCCTCCAGACGCCGCGCACCAGCCCTCTCTTTCAACAATACAAATAGATGGACAGCGGCATCTTTTAATTCTGCGAAGCTGCGCAATCCTGTACAAAGCTCGTTAAGCGCTTCTTCCACAGATGGCGAAGGCAGGCCGGCGAACGCGATCCGCGCTATCAGTTCAGTCAGCGCAACTTCATCGACAAACCGTGACACGCCAGCCTCGAGTGCCTTGCCAGCCAGCATGGCGGCTGCCGCCTCTGCGCCTGGTGCGGCATTCCTTGATTCATGAATAATCAGCGCGTCATACAACAGCATCTCTGCCGCATCTACTCGCTCTGCGGTCGCGTTCCACTCGACTAATGTTTTCTCATGCACGCGTTCAGGAAATAATTCGATCAGCCATTCTGGCTCAATGCGTGCTGCCATTCGGATCAACGGAAGAGCCTTATCCTTTCGATCTTCCGCGTCCATCGCAACCATAAACTCGTATGCAGGAACATTACCTGCAAACTCGGCCGATGTTCCGTTTGCGAGTATCACCTGGCTCCCACTGCGACGTCGCGCCACGCGATCGGGAAAACCGGTCAGCACAGCCATCTGTAATGCATCATCATCGTGCTTCATTTGTCGAGCTGGCTTAGCCAATCGTCGCAATTGTTCCACCTGCTGCGTCGTGCGCGTATCGAGCGGCATGTCCATTGCGGTTAGAAGATCGCTGCTGGTGCTCTGCGCGCCTGAGCCGAGGAGCGCGGCAGCAACGCATGCGTCTTCTCCGACACCACGCTGCAGAGCATCGACGAGGATACGAGCAATCCTTGGCGGCAACGGATAACGCGCGAGCCGCTTCGCCATCTCTCCTGTGGCGCCGAGCCGGTCGAGTAATGATTCAGCACTTTGGGTCGCGGCTATTGGCGGCGTATCAAGCCAGTCGATTGCTTCAACATTTGCGCAATCCATCGCACGAAGAGTCAATACAAGCTGCGCCAGATCACTACGAACTATTTCGGGCGCATCATAAGCAGCGCGCGCTTGAAAATCTTCTATCGAATAAAGCCGCAACACGGTGCCGGGAGCGGTGCGGCCCGCGCGCCCTGCCCTCTGCGTTGCCGAAGCCTTGCTCACGCGGCCTACTTGCAGGGTTGGCAATCCAGTCCACGGAGAGTAACTGGCCACTCGCACCAGTCCGCTATCAATTACAGCGGTTACTCCTTCCACCGTGATTGAACTTTCGGCAACATTGGTAGCGAAGATTATTTTCCGCTGCGCAGACGGCAGTACGGCGCGATCCTGCTCGGCCGATGACAAATCTCCATGCAAGGGAAGCGCTAGCATGCCCAGCCGATTTGCCAATGATTCGCACGCACGCATGCACCGACGTATCTCCGCGGCACCCGGCAGGAAAACGAGAATGTTGCCGGTCGCCTGTTCGCGTGTCATTTCTTCCGCCGCCGCGCGCACCTGCGCATCGAGCGGCTGCGGCGAGTAGGGCAGGTGCTGGATAGTAAGTGGAAACAACCGGCCCTCTGATCGGAGCACCGGGCAATTGCCCAGGTATTTTGCAATCGGGCCGGCATCGAGCGTGGCGGACATCACTACGATCCGCAGTGTAGGTCTTTTGACCTGCAGTCGTTTCAAGAGCGCAAGCGCAAGATCGCTGTCGAGATGACGCTCGTGAAATTCATCGAGTACGACGGCATCGACGCCCCGTAACTCCGGGTCAGAAAGCAGACGGCGTGTCAGCACGCCTTCGGTCACGAAACGCAGACGGGTGCGCGGACCAGTCGCTTCCTCAAACCGCACCTGGTACCCGACGAGGCCGCCCACCTGCTCACCCAGTTCTGCCGCCACCCTGCGCGCCGAGAGACGAGCTGCGATCCGCCGCGGCTCCAGGACTACTACGTCTCCGGAAACAACATCGAGCAGCGCCGGCGGCACGCGCGTTGTCTTACCCGCCCCCGGCGGCGCTTCGATGACAAGGCTCGAGTTAAGCGCGAGCGAGGCGGCGACCTCCGCCAGGATGGCGTCCACCGGAAGTGTAGGTTTGCGATCCACGAACCTTCATCGGAACATGGCCGGAGCAGTCCGTCAAAGGGTAGCGAAACCGAAAGAAATTCGAATGATGTGCAGTTTTGTACTGTCCGTTTCGCAGCGTCCGCAATAAAGTGCGAAAGCAGCCGAAACGTTTTGGCCGATTTCTTCACTACTCTTCAGCGACAGATGTAAGTCGCCCCGCTTGGCACTCATTCTCGGGGGAGGATGAGTGCCCTTTTTTTCAGAATTTATAGCACCGAGCTTTGTATCTGCGCCACGCCAGCCTTTTGCAAATGCGCGTCCATCTTCGCAGCCGATCCATCGCTATCAATTGCACGGCAGGCGTCGCAAAACACGATGACAGGAAATTCAAGCTGCCTTGCATCCAGCGCTGAAAATCCAACGCAGAAATCGTAAGCTAACCCGGCCAGAAAAACTCTCCGTAAGTCACGCTCGCGAAGATAGCCGCCGAGGCCTGTCGGCGTTGTATGGTCATTTTCGAAAAGAGCCGAGTAGGAATCGACGCCAACACGGAATCCTTTGCGCAGTAGAAGCTCCGCCCTGGTCAATTGCAAAGCAGGATGAATCTCTGCTCCTGCCGATCCCTGCACGCAGTGATCCGGCCACAGTGTCTGTGCGCCGTGCGCGGTCTCTATCTTGTCAAACGGTTTGCGTCCCGCATGAGCACTGGCAAATGACACATGACCCACAGGGTGCCAGTCCTGCGTCAGCACTATATGCCGGAAGCTTTTCGCGATGCGATGGATGACCTCGATGACCTCGTCGCCGCGTGGTACTGCAAGCGCGCCGCCGGGACAAAAGTCATTTTGCAGATCGATAACGACCAGTACATCTGTATCGAGAATCTGCATTTTTAGTATCGCCAGCTTTTCAAATCAGCTCCGGCAGGCGCCGTTTTCTGAATACGTTCCATGATCTGCGGCACATACATCTGGTCATAGTGCAGGCGCGTGTACCAGTTCGGCTTCGTCGGATCACCATTCCAGCAGTGCTCGGCGCGCGGGCCATATTTCACTTCGCCTTCGTAAGGAACACCATGCCCCGGCGTGCCTGTCTGCTTCAGAAAATCCTCCATCAGGTACACGGCATCATTCAGGAAATACGTGTCGTCCGAACCTACATAAAGATGCAGCTTACCCTGCAGCTTCGGTCCAAGCGTGTTCCAGTCGCGCTGCAATTTCGCATCCAGGTCATAATGCTCGCGCCAATATTCGGCCGTCTTGTGATCGATTGCGCCGGTGTCTTTATCGAAGATCGGCTGCGGATAGCCATCCTCGCCCGTTGGAGAATAGACGGCCTGCCAGATATCGAATTGCTCGCCCGACCGCCCATGATCACCGAGTGCTGCTTCATACGCGATGTTGTCGCGCACTGTTATCAACGTATGTCCCAGATAGTCGCGCATCGCGGGCTGTTCTACCTTCTTATTCGCACCCTGCAGATAGAAAATATTGTCCTGCTTGTATAAGTCAGTCGTCATGTACGCATGAAAGTCAACCGGATCCGGGCAGGCTACAAATGCGCCGTTGTAGTTGTCCAGATAAAACAACTGCACTGCGAGCGACTCCCACCCACCGGTCGAGCCCCCGTACATGAAGCGCGCCCAGCCCCGGCCAATGCCACGGAACTTCTTCTCGATCGCAGGGATAAGTTCAGTCTCGATGGCATCGCCATATGGGCCTACATTGGCGGAGTTCACCGCATAGGAATCGTCATAAAATGGATTGGCATGCTGCAGTTTCACGATCAGGAAGCGCGGCGTGCCCGGAGCAATCCATGTCTGGTAGTTCTTGTACGCTTCTTCCTGTTGAATGCGGTTATAACCCGCGAGATGAAAGCGTTCTGAAAAGTCAGGTTTCAGATCGGGATCAGGAGGGGTCTCGCGAAAATCACTCTTCATATCACTGACAAAATGGTCGTGCGAAACGATGAGTGGGAAATGTGCTTCGAGATGCGTATCGAATCCTTCTGGCACCAGCACCACCGCCGACAGATACATCGGTGTCCCCCAGAACTTCGTCAAGAGTTCTGACTGAATGCGGATATGTCGGATGTATTTCGAATCCGCCTCCGGCTTGATCGGCGGGATCACCTGATCCAGCGAAAGCGCCACCGGTGCTGATGAACCAACGTGAACTTTGATTGGCTTCGAGTAGAGATTGCCCGGCGCCAGGTTCCAGTGCTGGCCTTCGCCCCGGTCGGGCGGCAGCTTGATCGTTTTGCCATTCGCACGGTGAAATGTCTCGTAAATATTCAGCACCACCTGCACACTGTAGTCGCCGGCCGGTACATCCTTCAGGCTCGCCCTGGGATAGCCTTTCGCGTTATCGCCAATAGTCAGCCGTTCGCCCGGCTTCCATCCATCGACCGTCACGCCAAATACCATCTGTGACTTCATCGTGTCGTCGATCTGGTTCCGCGGCTCTTCGCTGGGATCGTTCGAAAGCAACAGGAGCACACGTCCATCAAGCGGTCTGGCAGATTGCGCAGCAGGGAAGCTGACCGAAATTGTCTGCGCAAAAAGCGGAGCAGTGAATGCGAGAAGAAGCAGTAAAAAGAAACGGCGCATACCGGAGTATAGGGCCGTTTCCACTGGCCGTCGACACTTACCTGCTCGCTATCTGCGGCATACTGCTATCGCTTGGCAACCGGCGCGTAGATCAATCCGCCCTGACTCCACAGTGCATTCATGCCGCGTGGAATCTGTAGCGGTGAGCCACTCCCCAGGTCGCGCTCGTATAACTCGCCGTAATTACCTACGCTCTTAACTGCCCGCACTGCCCAGTCCGCATCGAGACCAAGCGTCGTGCCCATGCCGCTACTCCTGCTGAAGTAGAGTTGGATCGCCGGGTCCGCTGTCGTCTCCCGTTGCTGGTCGATATTCGCAGCCGTTACGCCACTCTCTTCTGCCTGGATGAGCGCCGCAGTTGTCCAGTCGACCACAGCCGCCCACTGCGCGTCGCCCGATCGGTAGGCAACCGCAAGAGGATCCTTGGTAATCACCTGCGGCAATAATGCGAAATCTTTCGACCGGCTGTTGAAACGCGCCCGCGTGTTTGCAAGCTGCGTGATGTCCGTCGTCATTGCCGCGCAGTTGGCGGTATACATGGCTGCTTCCATCTCGCCTTGTTCTTCAAAAGGAAAGGGTAAGAACCTGATCTTCTCCCGTGCGCCATAGAGCGGTAGATGGACAGCATTTGTCGTCTCGTCGATAAAGCAGACCTTCTTACCATCGAGCTGCTTCACGTCCGTTATGCCTGAAGACTTATTGACGAGGAAACCCTGGCCATCAAAAAAGATGACCGGCGAAAAGCCGACATGAAAGACCGTCGCGTTTGTAAAACTGGGCGTGGCACTTGCGATCACTTCAACCTTGCCATCATTCAACGCCTTGATCGCAGTTGGTTCGTCAGGATACGTCGCGAAGATCACCTTGCCTTTATCGCTGAGTACTGCACTGGCTAGTCCTTTGCAGATGTCACGATCCAGCGCGGCACGATTGCCATGAGTGTCGGCTTTGGAATAGTCCTCTTCTTCGCGAATCACGCCGCAGGTAAGTGTGTTCGTGGCCTTTACTGTTTCAAGGACTTCCCGTGTTAATTGCGCCTTGGAATTAATTGCAAAAATTGGCAAGAGTAAAGCAACAAGCGAGGGAATAGCTTTCAATCGACTAACAATCATTCAATAACTCTCCTACCAAAAAGTAAGTCAGGGGCGGTGGTTGCCGCACCCTGACCGGTGAAACGTTATTAGCTTGTGCCGCCAATACTCAACAGATTACGGCGTCCACGTACCCGAAGTAGGAATACCAGGGTTTGTGCTTGGCCTCGGATTGAAGTCAACCGGCGCTGGATCAATCACACTGCCATCCTTGCCAGTATCTGTCGGCGTGATGCCAAGGATCCGGCATCCCTCACCTTCAAATTGCGGGAAGGTCAAGGTCTGGCTGGTGGGAATCATCGCGTAAGACGCTTCAAGCGGAGCGGCCTTGCCGAGCAGACGATTGTTGTCGAAAGCACTGAACAGATTACCTACACCGGCGACGCCATCATCCGTCGGTCCAAGATATTTCTGTCCAAACTCTTTCTCGCCCAGCCTGCGGGCTGCCGCTTCATCCGGCAGATCTGCCAGTGGTGTCAGGTTGTAGAGTTGATCGATAAACTTGATGATCGAGCTATGCTCCGTGCGCTCATGCGAGACCGCATGCGCAACCGAATATGGCGAGATCACAATCGTCGGAATACGCGGACCCTGGTCAAGAGGATTGCCTTCCGGATCCTGTGACCGAACGATCGGCTGCGTGTGGTCATACTCGCCGTCTGTTTCGTCGTAGGTAATGATGATCGCGCTGTCTTTCCAGTACGGGCTGCTGGCGATTGCATTCACTTCATCCGCCACGAGCGCCGAGCTGATCTGCAGATCCGAGTAGCCCGGATGATCGTCGTTACCGGCGAAATCTGCCTGTACGGTTGGGTTCGGATCAAGCGGCTTCAGTCCATCCAGGTTGCCGTAACCGCCGCGTACATAAAACACGCCGCCGGCATCCGGCAGGCTCTTGCCTTTTACTGCAGAGAAGAAATCTCCCAGTCCCTTTAAGTGCGCCTTTGTCTCGACTGGGTTATTCGCCTCGTAGCCGAAATATTGGGGTGCATTGTGATGAGCGATGTAGTCGTAATGAGTATCGGTGCCATGCGGGTCGGTCGGCTCGTGATCGTAGCCTTCCTGATACCACGCCCAGTTCACCGGCTTGTTCTTGTCTCCTGCAATTTTTTCAAGATCACTCTGCACATCGGCCAGGTCAGCGCCAACGTTGTTGTCGTACGACGTCGTGTCATAAATTTTTGAACCCATGAACGACAGTCCAAGTGACGCATACGTCAGGTTCGACGCAGGATTGCTGGAGACACCGCCAGGATTATCTACCGGCTGCTTCTCTCTCGAAGGAGTGAAGACATCAAGCGCTGAACCCCAGAACGGCTGCGGATCAGAAACAATTGGCAGCGCGGCGTTCGTCGTGTTGTAGAGACTGCTCAACTCAGGATGCTCAACCCACTGCGTCTTGCCCGACTGGCCGGAGAACATGCCAAGCGCGTTCGGCGTAGACGGGCCAATCACCGTGTCGAAGAAGTTATCGAAGAGGGTAAAGCGGTCTGCATAGTTCCACAGCACGGGGGCCGTATCGCAATCCACGTGGCCAAGGACCAGCTCTGCAGTCTGCTTCTGCGCGAGTGTTGGACGAGTCGTCGGCGCCAACAGCGTGGTGGAACTTACGATCACGCCATTCTTGGTCGTGAGGCCTTCAGCATTCAGAGCGTAGCGATCATTCTGCGGAATATTCTTGTCATTTACATCCAGGTCGTTATCAATGCCTGCATGCGAGTGATCGACTGAAGCCGTATCGGCGGGATAGATCGGCACGGTCGCGCCGGTAGTCGTCGCCGTCACGGTCGTTGGAATTTTAAAGGGAGAGATGGTCGAAACAGTTCCATCCGTGTTCACGATCGGCTGGTCAAAGCCCGGAGTCTTCGAGGCCGGCTGAGAGAAAAGGCCGTGCGCTCCAGGGTAAGTGCCGAAGTAGAAATCAAATGAGCGGTTCTCTTGGAAGAGAACGAAAACGTATTTCACTTTCTTGCGCAGCAGCGCAAGCTTCTGCGCGTCAGTAAGATTTGTTTCCGCTTCGGGCCGCAGAACGTGTTGTGATACTTCATCGCTCGACTTTGGGGCGAGCACAAGGGTTTTCTGAGAGACCGGTCCAGCATCCTCTGCGATGAGAAAGCCAGGCTGCATCACCGCAATCAGTGCGAGTGCGGCACAGCCTTTGCGCCAGTTCATATTCATTGCTTGATCCTTTATGTTTTGCGTCGTCAATGGCCAGCTTGCTAGTAGGGTCCTGGTGCCGGGCGCTCTACCCGGACCGTGACATCAAACGCGGATGACCCAAAGCAATGCTGCAATAGTTGGAGACGCCCCGGAGTTAATTTCCTGTTACTTAATGGGCTTGCCATCCAATCAACAAAAAGATCACGCTGTTCGACGCACCAAAGCGGCTTGCACCCGGACTACTCACCGCGTGAAATTGTGGATAAGTTTCCCTTGTTGCTGTTCGTCGGCATTCACCATCTGTTAACGAGTTTTAGCCAACGCGTGTCGCGCAACGGCATGGATGCGCCGACCTTGAACTCCGGAGATGCAATATGCGGCTCTCAAGAGAAGGGCACGAATCCGATCGGCAGCATCGCGCTTGCTAACTTGTACGGCGTTAGATTCGGCAGACGCCGGAACGCAGGGGCTGCAGAGTCTATTTACAGGCCTGGGATCGCGTGGACGCACGGAAGGGCAGCGTCATCCTGTGGCGCGACACCACGGGCAACGCGCCGATTCCACGGATGGGTTCTACCCGCAAGCAGGCAGAGACTGGCGGTGGTGACTTAGATTTTTTTGGGCCGGGAATTATTGGCCGGGGGAGCTGTACTCCGGTCAGGATGACAATAGATGTCGATCAAACCGATCCGGGCAAGCAGGTTTCCAAGGACTTTGAAGCGCTAGCGGGCGCCGACGCGCGGATTGCAGACAGGGCAGGCCTTGCGATGGGTCAACAGGGTACGACGCGCGTCACTGCGAATATTGCTTTTGGCACAGGACTGCTTGTAGGTGGTGGGCTCGGCCGTGGCTTCATCCGTGCAGGCTGCGAAAAACGTCTCGCTGAGGTTCATTTCTGTGTCACAGAACGACTTTTCCATAGATCACCCCTGTGTTAACCAGTTTAACAGCCATGGTGTCCAAATTCGACCGCGTTTTTGTAAACGCTGTCACGAAAGTTCGCAATTCAGGCCTCTTCCGCAGTCGTTTCAACGGTCTGCAGCATCTTCGGCGGCCCTTGCACACGCACTCCCGTCACATGCCTTAGCAAGGCCAGCAGCAGAAAGCCTATACCCAGCGCGCAAACACCATTCCAATGCCAACGGGCCCATGCCCAGGTCGAAAGCGCTGAACCGATCGAGCCGCCCAGAAAATAAAGCGTCATATAAATGGTGTTCACCCGGCTCCGGGCCTGCGGCAGCTGTCCAAAGATGCGGGTTTGATTCGAAATCTGGTTCGCCTGTGCGCCGAAGTCCAAGATGATGACACCGGCCACCAGTCCCAGCAGGTGGTAGCCGAAGATCCACAGCACCAGGAAACCAAGGATCATCACGCCGAGAGCAATATTGATCACAAAACGCGACCCGCGCTGATCATTCATTCGCCCAGCAATCGGTGCAATCAGCGCCCCTGTCGCGCCCAGGATGCCGAAGCTCCCGGCTGTTCCCGGCCCAAGATGGTAACGCGGCGTCCCCAGCAGAAAAGCCAGCGTCGTCCAGAAAGTGCTGAAAGCCGCGAAAAACAGGGCCCCTTGCGTCGCAGATTCCCGGATGACTGCTTCTTTCCTGAAGATCGTCCAGAGCGATCGCAGTGCCTGGGTATAGGGCAGAGGATGTGCCGGTGGCAGAAGCGGAAACCGCCGCCACAGGATCGGCACAAACGCCGCATTGACGACACATGCCGCAAGAAAGACTGCGCGCCACCCCAGCCAGGTGGCAATGTAGCCCGCCACGGCTCGCGCCAGCAGCACCCCCATCAACAGACCGGTCATCACCGTGCCGATGGCCCGACCGCGATCCGCCTCGTCAGCGACTTCAGGCGCAATCGGCAGCACAATGTGCGTGACAGAAGCCGTCAGCCCGATGAAGATCGACGCGACCACCATCAGCCACAGCCGCGGCGCTACCGCGCACAGCAGCAGGGAACAGGAGACGGCGGTGAACAGCCGCATCATCAGCGCGCGCCGCTCCAGGACATCGCCCAGCGGCACAAAAGTGACAATGCCGACTGCATAGCCGACCTGCGTCGCGACGGCAATCAGCCCTGCCTGGTGCTCGGCAATATGGAGACTGCGGCTGATTTCGAGCAGGAGCGGCTGGTTATAGTAGATATTCGCGACACCCACGCCGCATGCCAGGCCCAGCAACGCGAGCATCCCCTTGTGCGGAGAATGAGTCACGGGTGCGGCGGTCGTCAGCGGTTCAATTGCTTCTTCGTGCGGACTCACCTCTTTATTGTTGCAAACCTGGCGGAGTGCGGCTTGACTCCGCTAACCACGGAAACCGCCGACGGCTTCTCCCGCTACCCGCAGCGACCTTAGCAACCGCACCCCCACCACCACCATCGCTGCACCCACTACGATCCAGACCGCGTATAGCACGTGCACCGCCCACATGGGCGCGACCCCAATATGCCGCAGCAGTGACGGCAGAAAGTACCACGTGGTGATGTGTTGGGCGTCCCACGGGTCCTGGTACATGGCAGGGAAGCGGTCCTGTGAGGTCATCGCCCAATCTGCGCTCCTGCCCAGCGCACGCGCAAGGATGTTCTTGAAACGCAGCAGGATCACCCATGTCGGATGACCCAACGTCTCCTCTTGGTAAATCTCGAGCGGCACCCAGTAGGCGATCGATGCCAGTTGGACGACCACGCTCGCCGAAGTAACTGCGATCGCCAGCGCCTTGATGCCCTTGCCGAGGTTCTTCCAGTAGCGCAGCAGCAGCGGCCACGTAAGAAGAGTGCTGAACTCGATTGCACTCGCAGCATAGCGGTCGCCCCATGCGAAATCGCCCGGCCAGGAAAAATAGCGCGCATAAAAGACCAGGTAGGCTAAAACCAGTGCAAATCCGGTCACGACAAACGCGCGAACGAGAGGAGAGAAGCGCTTCCAGAACAGCACCGCGACCACCAGCGTCAAACCGAAAATCGGATCAAACAGGAATACGGATTTTTCCGGCGCGAAGAATGGTCCGATTATGCCGGACGTTAGCCCGCCGGCAAAAAAGTGTCCGCTGAATGGGTATTTCAGTGGCAGTGTCGGATCGATCTGCCGCTCCTCGCGCGCAAAAATAGTGACGTAAGTATTCGTCCACGATCCGAACCGTATCCATTGATACAGCCGATCGATGAAAAAAAACGCGACGTAGATTGGCATCGCGGTCCGCAGGTAAGCGCTCGCAATCGCCAGCCACGAACCCACCTGACCAGCCGAAGCGCGGGTGCCCCATCCTTGCCGAGCAAGGGTGGGAAAGCGTGAATCTTTCCCAGCCCCGTGCCTTGTAAATCGCAGCACCAGCAGTAGAAACAGCCCCGCAGCCATCAAGTCCAGGCCGGTCGTCAACCGCGTCAGCAGGTTCAATCCCAGTGCAAACGATCCCCAGAACAACCCCCGCCTGTCCCCCGTCTTGAGCCAGTACAACTGCAGCGAAAAACCAGTCAGAGCTAGCAGGAAAATATAGTTGTTTTCCTGCATATTCTGCGCGTAGTGCAGGTGCGTCGTCGCCAGCAACAGGCTCAACGTCCCGGCAACTCTCTCGCGCACGGAGAAGCCCAGCAGCCCTAGAAAACGAAACACCACAAACGCCGTCAGCACGTTCAGCAGGATGTTGGTGCTCATACTCACGACAATGCTGCGAATAGCCGGGTCAGCTTGAGTATCGACATAACTCTGCCACAATGGCAGATGTTTGAGCGCCGAGCCGATCAGGTCCGCCGGCAACATCAGGAGCGATTGGCCAATGCCAAACCATGCATAAATATGGCCATTGCGCCCATGCAATCCAAACTCCGGATACTGGTCAGGAAACACCTGTGGTTCGCCCGTCCAGAGCGAGTGCGTCACCTGCAGCCGATAGGTGGTGTCGGCAGTTCCCAGTTCACCGGACTGGATCAGAAAAGTGAAGAGTGCCGTGAACAGCAGCAGGAGCGATAAAGGTGTGGCGAAAAGGCGGCGTTGCATCCCCTCCCATGGTACAAGACCCGGACTCTGTCGAGATCGACTCTAGCATCTCGTACCAGCGAGTGAGACAGATAATCGGAAGTGCAGTTCCAAATCGGTACCTGCTTCTAATCTCTTTCCGCTTTTGGAAAATCTTTCTGTCAGCCACGAACTTTGGATTGCCTGCCCGCCTGCGACGTCGTAGGCTGCATCCAGGTAGCCGCCTAAAGCGGAATAAGGTTAGTGGTCAGCGGGAAAGAGTGTCGAGTGCCGGAAAATGATCTGCAGGCTTTCGCACTCTGTCTTGTCTCCCTCGCCATCTTCCTGTTCGCGGCTTGTGCCCTCTTCACCGTGAGCTGCACGAGTCCGACGTTCAAAGGTACGAGATGGCTCGCCGCAGCTTACCTGTCGGGCGCCATGGCGTCCGGACTGCGCGTCATCCCGGGAGCGGTGCCCGAGCCCTGGTTGCTCTACCTGGGCAACACATTGATACTCGCGTTCTACCTGTTTCTGCATTGTGCCTTGCTGCGCGTGCTTGAGCCTGGCGGCAGCCGGCCCTGGATCGCGATGTTTGCTCTTGTGGCCCAGGCGCTCATAGGACCCTTCCTGATGCATGGTCCCCGCGCCTACCAGTGGAGCACGGCGCTGATCTGTTTCCTGCTCATGGCCACGTTGTTCCACATCTGCTACGTCGTCCTCAGACAGGGCTTGCCCCGTCACGACCGGCCTTCGAGCCTGGGCATGCGCGCGGCGCTGGGCTCCATGGTCGCGGTGTTTGTCCTGATGCTGGCATCCACACTATTTTATGGACTCGGCGTCGCAATACCGAGTGTTCCACTGCATCCCGCCGCTCTGGAGCAGATGAAAGTCGCCAACGTGGGCATCACCATCGTGTGCGCCACGGGCATCGTGCTCAGCTTTCTATGGATGACGGCAGAGCGTCTGCAGCGCGACCTTGAAATCCAGGCGAGACTGGACGCCCTGACCGGCTTGCTGAATCGCCATGCGCTCGAGCAGGAGTTCGCCCGCGAGGCCGAACGCTCGGACCGCAGCAAGGAAGCACTATCCTTGGTGCTGCTCGATCTCGACCACTTCAAGTTCGTGAATGATCTCTACGGTCACCAGGCCGGAGACCTGTTGCTTTGTCAAGTCGCGCGTATCCTGCAACAGACACTGCGCCGAATGGATCTAATCGCGCGCATAGGTGGCGAAGAGTTTGTCGCCCTTCTGCCGCAAACGGAGAAACTCCAGGCCGATACGATCGCCGAGCGGCTTCGCCAGGAGATTCAATTGAGCCAGGTAGCCATCGGCCGGAGCCAGTTAAGTGTTACGGCGAGCATCGGGGTCGCCGTCTGGCATGGCGAAACAGATAACTGGGAATCGCTGCTGGAGCGCGCCGATGCCGGCATGTATCTCGCGAAAAGCGCAGGGAGAAATCGTGTCCAGTCCATAGCGAACTGACGTCTGCAGCAGTAGTGCGGTAATTGTTCCCAAAGCAGCAGCACTTACCTGACAACTGGAGTACCTGGACTTCTCATCCCCTTTTGCGCTACTTTCGTCAGGCTCGGCCAATTGATTACGAGATTATAGGCATTCACCGAGCCGATGCCGGTTGCGAGGTCGTAACCCGTGGTCGTCCCGTAAGCCACCTTGTCTTTATTGCTGGAGGCCGAAAGCACGCCATTCATTCCGGAGGGCCGGTAACAGCTTGTCCCGCCCGTACAGTTCACGTCAATGTCACCCTGCGTGATGTCGTAGAAGACGCAGGATCCACTCACCGCATCGCCCTTTTTGGAATTGCAACTGGCCGAGCCAGCCCGGCCATATTCCGCTGCGGCCAGCCTGTAATAGACCGGATTCGGATTACCCTGCCGTGCTCCCGTCCTCTGGTTTACCAGTGCCTGGATGCCCGCCATGATCGGCGCAGCGAAAGACGTCCCTCCGCCTCCGGACCATCCCGAAGGCGCTCCTGTGCATGGTGTGCCACCGTTGTTCTTGTCCGAATCGCAATAGATGTAATAGTGTCCCCACAGCCCATTCGCCGCGAACAACGAGACATCCGGCAGATCGCGCACGCCGTCAGCCGGGATGCCGAGCACACCAGCCTGCCACGATGGCTTTGCATTCCCCTTGCAACTGCCGCCGGAAATGCCGAAAGTTGTTGCGACACCGCTCGAA
>CAXTNK010000003.1:60101-72562 GCA_964245665.1 uncultured Acidobacteriaceae bacterium | reverse complement strand
GTAATAATCCCTCCCCGTCGCACTATTGCAGAAACCGTTCGCTCCATACGCAACGGCTGAGCCGGTTGCCGCCGACGCCAGCAACGCTCCGGCACACGAGTCGTTCCACGGAATCTCGTTGATATACGACTTGGCCGACGCATCGGCGGAGAAGTCGGTCGAGGACCAGTAGCTCGAAGTCGTGCCCGCATAGGTGTCCCCAAAGTCAGTGCCGCCCACGGCTACGTTATAAGCAGTACTCGCAAAGCCGTTCACATTGATGCCATGGGTCGCCGACGCCGCACCGTTGTCGCATCCAGCCGCGCCTTCATCGCCTGAAGCAACGAAAACCGATAATCCTTCCGCCGCTGCCTGCTGATAAAGAGCGCTGTACGTTGCATTGGCAGTGGCACCATTTTCAGCCTCGCATTCGCCATAACTGATGCTGATGACAGCCGGCCCGTTTGACATATTTACCAGGTTCGCCAGGGCCAGCAGACCACCGAAGGTTGTCCTGCTGTCGGCACAGGATGCCAGCTCAATCGTTGAGCCCGGCGCCGCGGCCGATGCATACTCTGCATCGAGAATCGCCTCTTCGTCGTCGGCATTTACACCGGGGTTCGTGCAGTTTCCGGGATGCACCTGCGTGAACGTCCCGGTCTTGTACTTCGTCAGCCCGAATATGTTGCGGAAGGCAGCCCAGTCTGCGACGGCATACACGTTCGTGTCTTCAATGACAGCGATGGTCTGCCCCTGCCCTGTGTAGCCGGAGGCAAACAGCGGGTTCAGCGAATAGATGGTCGCCAGGTCGCCCGGCGTGATCGCCTGGAAGGTTTCGCCGCGCTCCGCGAAAGCATACTCCGGCGTTGGCTGTGATGCGGTTATCAGGCGGCCCGTCTGCACATCGACATGCGAACGCACCACCTCTGTATGCAGACCATGCGGACGAAAATCATGCAGTGACACGATGCCGCGAATAGCCGGCGCCAATGCTGCGGGAACCATCGGATCAGTCATGTTCGCGATATGCCGCTCGCCATCCACGTCAAGCGTGTGCAACTCCGTGTGGAAGGCTTCGCGCACCTGCCCGGCGCTGCCGGAGAAATCGATCAGCATGCCATCCGCGTAAATGCGACCAACCGTTAAACCGTGACCTTCGAGCCAGTTTGTAACTGTATCGATATTTGAAGTGACTGATCCAAACCGTTCTCCAAACTCCCGTGGCGTAAGCCAGTGATGAAATTCCGGCTTGGCTGGCGTGTTCATGGCATCAACCAGTTTCTCCAGCTCTACTTCTTTGGCGCCGGAGTGCTGCAGGAGTAAAAGCATATGGTCCAGTTGCAGATTGTCATCGACAGGGCCTCGATCGTACTCTGCATTGCGCGCCGCACTGCGCGTATTGCCAGCGAGGGCTACCAGCTTTGTCTCGTCGATCTTTGTACCGATGACTTCACTGCCCGGTCCAGCCGCGTGCGCCTGCATTGTCATGCAGCAAGCGCAAAGAACCAGTGAAGCAGTAAGGAGGCGGTTTCCGGAAAGGCTCAATTAAGTCTCCTCATCCGAGGTGAATCAACAGGCACTCTGCTTTTCGAAACTCAATAGACAAGGAGCAGCAAAAGTAGGCTGTGTATCCCGGATATCAAGGCTCAACTTTCTCATGGAGAGGAGGGCATCACGAAGAAAACGGCTTACGAAAGTAAACCGAAGTTTGATACTTGGGAAGCCTTAATGATACGAAACAATAGTTGTATCTATTGACCGGAAGGGCGGCTTCCGGCCTGCGCCAGGCGTACGCCGGAAAGTCCCGAGACATATTTCTCGATACCGCGGTACAACGATTCGGCTATGCGTTCCCTATAGGCAGGATCACGTAACTCGCGTGCATCCTCAGGGTTCGTCAGGAACGAGATCTCTGCCAGGATCGATGGCATATTTGCGCCAATCAATACCACAAACGGGGCTTTCTTTACGCCCCGATCCTTCAGGCCGGCGTTGCCTTCTTCAAGACCACCGTACAGCGAACTTTCCACATTCGCCGCAAACTCGTGTGACTCGTCAATCTTGTCCTTCAGCGTGATCTTTTTCACTAGGTCAGATAACTGGTAGATTGACTGATCTGACACCGCATTTTCGCGTGCCGCCACCTCAAGCGCTTCAGGAGATGTGGTGAAGTTCAGGTAGTAGACCTCTACGCCACGCGCCGACGCATCGCTGCTCGAGTTGGCATGGACGCTGATGAACAGGTCTGCCTGCGCCTTGTTCGCAATCGCCGTCCGCGTTTCGAGCGGGATAAACGTATCGTCATCGCGCGTGTAAATCACGTCCGCGCCGAGCCTCTGCTTCAGCAGTTTCCCCAGCCGCAGTGCTACGTCCAGCACCACATCTTTTTCTTCGATACCACCCGGCCCGAGCGTGCCGGAATCATGCCCGCCATGCCCGGCATCAATCACGATGCGGCCGATCTTCAATCCCAGTGCGCGCACCAGGGAACGCTCGCCCGTAGACGTGGGGGTGGCCTCGCGCGCACCGGCTGCAGGAATCTCCGGCGCCAGGTGTGCGGGCAGCTTGGCTGTATTTGTATCTGAAGTAGTGGCTAGATCGTCTGTTTGTGAGGGACGCCGCGTACGCCTGGCCGCCCGCGAAGTCGTAGCATCGGTAACCGGATCAGCCGGCTTTAGCGCAGGCAGCGTCGCGGCGGCCGAAGGCGAAGGGCGCACAACTTCCGATGAGGACACACCCAGACCTTCCAATTCATTCGGCTGCGCGGCGCGCGTAGTTCCGCTCACTGACTCCGCAATGGGACTGGTCGTCGGACGGTGCGTGGCCTTGACGCGGTTTGCCTGCTGCCCCAGGGTCTTGACCTCCCGCAGTGGTCCCGCGTTCGCATCACTATCACTGGCCGAGTCTGGTGTTCCTGGACCAGCCGTGGTCATTGTCTGACGCATTGTGTTGTCTGCAGCAGGAGCGGAAGCCTGCCTTGTGAGCAGGCTTCCCTTCGCCGGGCTCCCATTTGCCGGGCTTCCATTTGCAGCACCGTGAATATCAATAATCAGCCGCCATGGGTTTGGCAGAAAGAACGCCGAATATTCACTCACATGCGAAACATCCAGCACAATACGACTCGAGTCATTCGAATACTGCGTTACCCGCACCCTCTTCAGGTATCCGTCATCTGTCACATCAACCGATTTCCGTATCAACTCCGGTGCAAGATGCGCGCCATGCAGATCAAACAAAATGCGGTCCGGGTCAGGTACCCGTGCTGCTTCAAACTGCACCTGGTCGCTCAGGTCGATGGCCACGCGCGTGTACACGGGTGTCGACCAGTGGCGAATGCCGGTGATCAGGATTGGCCCGCCTGTAGCCGCCTGTTGGCTGAAGACTGGCTGCGTGGCCGGCCGCATGGCAGCGGGCGCCGTGTCGAATGTGGATTTTGGCAGGGACTGTCTCGTCCGTGTTTGCAGAGCGCGCGAAGAGGTCCCGGCAGTTTCTGCGGGAATGCGTTCAACTCTGCAAGCTGCCGCGCATGCTCACGTGCCGTTTCCGTTGCCGCGCCTTCTGATTGGGAAGGGGTCGGCTGCCTCACTGCCTGAGGCGGCTGATGAGCCATCGACGGGGACGGGTTATCGCTCCGATTCAGCGCCTTTGACTGCTGACGCGCCTCGCCGGCCAGCGGGCTGCGCGGATACTGCTTCAGAAACTCGGCGAACAGTTGCTGCGCCGCGCCGTTATCGTGCAGGTCGCTCTCCTGGATCTCGGCTTCGCTCAGCAAAGCGCTCTGGCGGAAAGGGCTCGCCGCATGCGTGCTCCGCAGGTATTCATATTGCTCGACCGCGTCCTGCAGCAGGTGAGTGTCGTTCAGAGCGCGACCCTCTTCGGCCAGCAGGCTCGCCACGGCGTCGATCGCGGCATCCGCGTGCCGGCTGGTCGGAGTCGCATGATAGATGGCGCGATAGGCATCGAGCACCTCCGCATACGCGGCACGGGTACGCTGTCGTTCCGGTCGCCCTTCCAGCGCTTCACGCATCCGCTCGGCATGGTCGAATGCACCCGCCGTATCTGCAGATGACCCATGCGTCGCCTTGTGGCTCGCCCATGCGCCTTGGGGCCCAGTCCCTGCAAGCCCGAAGCAAAGCATCAGGACGGCGGCGGCGCGCTGCAGGGCGTAAGACGGCATAGGCGTATGACGCAATTCGAGCCTTCTTCTGCCTTCAGTATAAAGTTGCTGTCGGGCCCGCCTGCCTGCAAAGCGCCCGGAATGTACCGGGATCAACACGTTACTTTAAACCCGCCGACGACAGATAAGGTGCGTTATTCTGGCTTACTTTGTTCCAGAGCTTCAGAGTATCCCTGTCCAACTCAGCCTCGCAGCGCGCAAAAAACCATCATCGGCATGGAGTTACCGGATGACTGTCGTCTGCTCGCTAAGCCAGAAGCCCGCGCACAACCTCAGCCGTGCCCGCGAGCGCGGCGTCAAGCTGCGAAGGATCTTTGCCACCGGCTTCGGCAAGATCAGGTCGTCCTCCTCCGGCGCCAACGACTTTTTGTGCCAGCAGGCCAACGATCTTGCCTGCCTGCAGCTTTGCTGTCAGGTCCTTTGTGACCCCGACAATCAGCGCCACTTTGCCATCTTCGGTGGCCGCGCCCAATGCTACGACGCCCGAGCCCAGCTTGTTCCGCAGGTTGTCGACGAGCGTCCGCATCTGGCCTCGGTCGAGTGCTTCGACGCGTTGAGCGAGGACTTTCACGCCATTCACGTCGACTGCATTGTCACCGGCAGACGAGACGGTAGAAGCAGCTGACTTCATCCGTGCCTGGTCCAGTTCGCGGCGGAGTTTTTTCAGTTCTTCTTCCTGTGAGGACAGTTTGTGACGCAGCGCATCAGCCGGAGTATTTTCGCTTGCGCCAGTGAGTTGAGCCGCTACCTGTGCGACGTCGTAGCCACGTCGGAACTCGCCCAGCGCGCCGAGTCCGGTCAGCGCTTCGATACGCCTGACACCCGAGGCAACGCTCGACTCACCAGTCAGTTTGATCAGGCCGATTTCGCCGGTGGCAGACGTGTGCGTACCGCCGCATAGCTCGGTCGAGAAGTCGCCGATCTTGACCACGCGTACCTTGTCACCATACTTCTCGCCGAACAGCGCCATCGCGTGGTACTCGTTCACTGCGACATCGATCGGCACATCGACCAGCGTCTGCACCGTTGTGTTAGTGAGGACCTGCTTGTTGATGCGGTCTTCAATGTCCTGCAGTTCTTCATCCGCAACTGGCGCGAAATGGGAGAAGTCGAAGCGTAGCCGCGACGGAGACACGAGCGACCCAGCCTGCTTCACATGTGGTCCAAGTACCTCGCGCAAGGCTGCGTGGATCAGGTGCGTTCCCGTGTGATTGCGCCGGGTAGCATCGCGATAGTTCTGGTCGACGACCGTATCGACGCGCTGCCCGACTTTAATCGGCTGACGGACGGTGCACTTATGCGCGAAGATGCCCTGCACAGGCTTGGTGCAGCCATGCACCTCGGCGATGATGGTGTTGTGGTCGTCGGAGTAGAGCCAGCCATGGTCACCTACCTGTCCACCGGAATCGGCGTAGAAGGTGGTGTGATCGAGGACAATTTCAACATCGTCGCCGACAGCAGCAGAGTCGACACCGCCACCATCTTTCACGATCGCCAGAACTGCAGCAGAGGTATCCTGAAGAGAAGTGTAACCGTCAAAGATTGTCTTGGGCAGATCGCGATACGCCGGACTGGCGCTCGCCTTTGAACCACCTTTCCACGATGCGCGTGCACGCGCTTGTTCCTCGGCGCGTGCTTCTTCGAAGCCTGTAAGGTCGAAGGCGATGCCAGCGTCACGAAGCATGTCGACCATGAAGTCCAACGGCAGTCCGAATGTTTCGTAATAGTAGAAGGCCTTATCTCCGGGAAAGGAATCGTGAGAACCTGCTTTCGCAAGAAGTTCGACGCTTCGACTTGCGGCATGATTAAAACCTCCGAGATCCAAACGCGTCTTTAGATCTAGATTCATTCCGAGCTTTACAGCACGGGCATCTAACCACCTCAATACGTCCGCCTCCAATCTGGAGTTGCCCTCCGCGAGCACGCGAGCAAACTGCTTCTCTTCAGATTCAATGACTCTGGCGATGCGGTCTGCATTTTCCATCAGTTCCGGGTAAGCAGCCTGCATTTCATCGCGCACTGCGTAGACCATCTGAAACATGAACGGTTCCTGCTGGCCAAGCAATCGTCCGTGACGGATGCCGCGACGCAGAATCTTGCGCAGGACATAACCGCGTCCTTCGTTCGCTGGTAGAACGCCATCGTTGATCAGAAACGTTGCAGCGCGTGCGTGATCCGAGATGATGCGCAATGAAGCATCCCCGAGCGCTGTGCCGTCGCCGTAGGTGGCGTTCGTCAGTTCGCCGGCGCGCGCGATCAACGGCGTGAAAAGATCAGTATCGTAGTTCGAAAGCTTGCCTTGCAGCACAGAAGCAACGCGTTCGAGCCCTGCGCCCGTATCGATCGATGGCTTTGGCAACAGCGCGAGTTCGCCGGACGAGCTACGATCGAATTGCATGAAGACCAGGTTCCAGATCTCGATATAGCGCTGATCGTCTTCACCGAAGGGCTTGTCTTCTCCTGTTTCCGAAGCTTCAATGCCGAGATCGTAGAAAATCTCCGAGCAGGGGCCGCAGGGGCCTGTATCGCCCATCTGCCAGAAGTTGTCCTTCATCCCCATTTCAAAGATGCGCTCGGCAGGGATACCCTGTTCGAGCCAATAGCCATAAGCCTCTGCGTCTCTCGGCACCGCGCCTTCGCCCTTGAAGATGGTGACGTAGAGCTTGTCTTTCGGGATACCGAACCACTCGGGCGACGTGACCAGTTCCCACGCATAGGCAATCGCGTCGCGCTTGAAGTAATCGCCAAACGAGAAGTTGCCGAGCATCTCGAAGAAGGTGTGATGACGCCGCGTGAAGCCGACGTTTTCGAGGTCGTTGTGCTTGCCGCCGGCGCGGACGCATCTTTGCGAAGTAGTGGCGCGCGAGTAGTCGCGCTGCTCGAGGCCAAGGAACACATCCTTGAACTGGTTCATGCCAGCGTTGGTGAACAGCAGCGTCGGATCGTTGTGCGGGACGAGCGAGGACGAGTGCACGCGGCGGTGCCCCTTGCTTTCAAAAAAGCTGAGGAACATCTCGCGGATTTCAGAGCCAGTGCGGAGTTGCATAGTTTCTAGAATAGCGGAGGATGGCGCCGGCGATGAGAGGACGGCTGTCTAAACCCAGGTCTCAGATGCGGGACCTCGGCCACCCAATGTTGTGGCGCGAAGAAAGGCAGGCCCGTCCGACTTCGCTGCGCCTGGCTGAAGACAAATCTGTGGGAAGGTCAGCTAAAACTTTTGTGCGGCGTCTGCGGCGGCATCGCGGGCGAAGCGTCTGGCCTCGCGCTCGTTGTCGCCCCAGGTCTTTTCGACTGCGATGTTGGTGATGTCTGTCACGCCAATGAAGCGCAGCCAGAAATCGAAGTAGTTTTGCTGGTGGTCATACTCGGCCAGAGGGCTTGGCGATCCCGGACCGTAATCCGAGCCACGGGTGTAAATCACCAGTGCCTTCTTACCCGTAAGCAGCGGGCCGTAGTTCCTGCCGTCGAAGCTGAACAGGTGGCCACGCTGGGTCACCAGGTCGACGAAGTGTTTCAGTTTGTAGGGAATCGCGAAGTTCCACATGGGCACGCCGAAGACCAGTTTGTCGGCTTTCTGGATGCGCTCGATCAGTGCCACGATCTGTTGCCAGGTTGCAGCTTCTGCCGGCTCCATCTCTTCACCGGAGACGGATTTGTATTTCGAGCCTATGGCCGCCTGATCAAACTCCGGCAATGGCTCGGCCCACAGATCGAGCACGTCCAGTTCGTCTGCCGGGTGCAGCGAGGCGTACCTATGCAGAAAGACATGGGCTGCTTCCATCGAGACGGACAGAGTTCTGCGCGGAGAAGATTCGATGTAGAGAAGGCGGGACATGCTGGTTGGATGCCCGTTTGCTGCTTTGATTCCATGAGACATTTGTGGCGGGTTCAGAGGAGGCGGGTCGGTCAGTTCCGCTAAGGAAGACAAATTACGCGGTGAGTTCGGCGGCCTGTGAGTGCCATCCCGCCTCACGATTCGTCATCCTGTGTGTTGCGGCTTATGCGGCAGGCGTAGAAGAAGCAGATCCATTTGACTACGCTGCGCTTCGCTCAGGATGACAAATCGTGGTGGGCTAGTCTCCGCTCAGGATTATAGAGTGGGGTGGATGACAAATCACAATACCTTCTGAACCATCGAGGAAGCACGCGACTGTCGGAAGCATAGACGCATAGCGTGTCCGCCCATACGGCCAGTACCTAGGCGGCGCGGTGGGCTGGTTCGAGTTCGCCGTTCTCGATTTTTTCCTGACACGCGATGCAGTAAGGTGTCCACGGAAGGGCTTCGAGGCGTTTCTTGCCGATTTCCTTACCGCAATGCTGGCATTCACCGAAAGTTTCGTCGTCGATACGATCGAGCGCCTGCTGGATCATCTGCAACTGGATGTGCTGGCTGGTGCCCTGGCTAAATAGCATTTCGCGCTGGTAGGAGGCGACGGCGAGGTCAGCGGTGTCCTGGATATCGGCGGTCGAGGCTTCGCGTCCCTGCTCAACGGCAGAAAGCATGGCCTGCTCAATAACTTTGCGCTGTTGATGGAGCTTTTCGACGAATGGGCGCGCGGTTGCGGCGGTATAAGGCACAGTAAGTACTCCTGACGAACAGACTGAAAATGGTTCCGTTGCAGCTATTGGACGCACGAGATGCCAAAAAATATGTTTCCGAAGACACAATTCTGTGGATTACTCGCAGCACATTTCCTGAACGTTGGAATGGACGCGTACAGGCTGGCGGAGGTTGCAAAACTTTCCCGTTAAGGAACATCGGAAAAATCGATGAGACGCACAGCCTTGCTACTCCACGGGACAGCCGGTAGATTGAAAGAGTCATGTATGAAGAATTCAAGATAGCCGACCGCTGGACGGGCGAGGTTCTCAACTGCCGCTGGCGGGCCAATATTGTGGCGATTGCCACTCGCCACGCCGACGCCATTGATGTGCGCTACGAGATCAATGGGACGCCGCTGTGGATCTCCATGCCCGCCATGGCCTGGGTGGAACAGAAGAAGCGTACCGGCAAGGTCATTACTGACCGGATGGCGGCGCAGATAGCCGGTCGCTATCTGAAGACCGCGATAGAAAATGGCTATGACAATGGTCGTGAAATCTACATGATGAGTGTTGATGAAGTGCTGGAGCACCTGGAGGCAGTGACCCAGGAAGCCGGCAGCTCCGATCGCCTGCCGGTCCTGCCGCTGGTACGCGATGCCGGAGACACCGGCACCGTCCTCGATAAGCCCAAGCCCTAGCTTTTACTGGTTAATCGCTTTCATGGCAGCTGCCGGATAGCGGTCGCCTGCGGCTGAACCATGCGGCGCAACCTCGTCCAACTGCTTCAAATCTTCGCCTGAGAGCTGCACATCGACGGCTTTAGCGTTTTCTTCCAGGTACTTCACCCGCTTCGTACCCGGAATCGGCGCGAGATCATCATCCTGGGCGAGAACCCATGCCAGTGCCAGCTGCGAAGTAGTGCAGCCTTTGTCCTTCGCCAGCTTCTCAATACGGGCGACAAGGTCCAGGTTTTTCTGGAAATTTTCCCCCTGGAAGCGCGGCGAATTCCTGCGGTAGTCATCGGCTTCGAAGTCGTCAGGAGACTTGATCTGGCCGGTCAGAAAACCGCGGCCCAATGGCGAATAGGGCACCATTCCGATGCCTAGTTCTCGCAATGTCGGCAGGATTTCTTCTTCCGGGTCACGGCTCCACAGGGAATATTCGGTCTGCAGGGCGCTGATGGGATGGGTCGCGTTCGCGCGGCGGATGGTCGCAGGCGCTGCCTCGGATAAACCCAGATAGCGAACCTTTCCCTCTTTTACCAGTTCAGCCATGGCTCCGACTGTTTCTTCGATGGGCGTATTCGGATCGACGCGGTGCTGGTAATAGAGGTCGATCACCTCGACATTTAGGCGCTTCAGGCTCGCGTCACAACAGCTTTTGACGTATTCCGGCTTGCCACTCACCCCTCTGGCCGCGGGATCTTCGCTGCGCACGATGCCGAACTTGGTGGCGAGCTGGACCTCATCGCGACGTCCGGCGATGGCCTTGCCGACCAGGACTTCATTGGTATACGGACCGTAGATATTCGACGTGTCGAGGAAGGTAATGCCGAGGTCGAGGGCGCGGTGAATGGTGCCAATCGATTCTTCGTCGTCGCGAGCTCCGTAAAACTCTGACATGCCCATACAGCCAAGGCCGAGCTGCGAAACCTTCAGGCCCTGTGTTCCTAACTTGATCTGTTTCATCCTGTTCCTTCGTGGAATTTCTATTTTCAGATAGATGCTTTGTAACTCGGTCCGCGGTGCTCTGAGACGCGAATCAGGATTTGTGCATCGTAGAAGCAGCGCGCAAGGGCCTGCACTCCCTCGGTATGGTCGTCGCGAAATTTCTAATCAAGGATTTTCAAAATGTTTCTAGGATTAGCTGGCTTGCTTCTTGTTCTGTGGGTACTTGGGTTCGTGGTTTTCCACGTGACCGCTTTCGCGATTCATATACTGCTCATTCTGGCTATAATTTCGGTTGTTTTCCATTTCCTGCGCGGCCGGTAAAAGGTCGGATCCTGATTACTATCTGCGGAAGCAGGGGCTGGCTTGAGGGAAATTCAGGGCCCTCCACTTGGGTCGCGGTGACAAAGTGGAGGGGTCGGGATGATAACGTCTAGACCCCGCACCTGTTCGATTGCGAGCCACTATAGTGCATCAGGCTAAAAGCACCACTCTGCTATAGGCCAGATCTTCGGTAATGGATCAGATTGCAATGACTACTCGTCGTAGTGCATCAGGCTGAAGACGTCGTATTCAGGGAAGCGCTCGCGGCCTTTAAGAAAATCCAGTTCGATGGCGAAGCCCAGGCCGGCGATCTCGCCACCGAGTTGGCGGACAAGTTTGATGGTGGCCTCCATGGTGCCGCCGGTCGCAAGCAGATCATCTACGATGACGACGCGCTGGCCGGGTTCGATGGCATCGAGATGAACTTCGAGTGCATCTGCCCCATATTCCAGGTCGTAGCTGACGCGAACTGTGGGCGCCGGCAGCTTCTTCGGTTTTCTCACCGGCACAAATCCTGCGTTCAGGCGATAAGCGAGTGCCGGGCCAAAGATGAAGCCACGCGCCTCGATGCCGAGCACAAGGTCGATGTCGCGGCCAATGTAATGGGCGGCAAGCGCGTCGATCAGCTCCGCAAAGCCGACCTTATCTTTCAGCAGCGTGGTGATGTCGTAGAAAAGAATGCCGGGCTTCGGGAAGTCAGGGACGGTGCGGATGAGGCTTTTAAGGGGCTCGCAATCAATTGGTTTGAGCGATTTTACGTTGCTTGCGGCCTTATTCAATAAATCTGTCATAGAGTGCCTTACCATGCTCCTTCAATCTTGAACGGCCCGAGCTTTTCGCGTTCAGCTTCGGCGAGCTCGCGCTCGTCTACCTTGTCAACCCGGCTCCCTCGCGAGCCTTTACTGATGATCTGGCGAAGGTCCTTCAACTCTTCTTCGTCGCCGGCTGCAACCACTTCCACGTGGCCTTCTTCGGTATTGCGCACCCAGCCATGCAAACCAAGCGCCGCCGCCTCCTGGTGGACGAACCAGCGGAAGCCAACTCCCTGCACACGACCCTTCACCAGGTAATAACGGACCATCCTGTTGAGTGTTGCAGATGGTTTGATCGCTTGCAAGGAAGCGGCCTCCGCCCGTTAAGTCAGCGGGTTCCGCCGGCGAGCGGCCGGGGTGTATGCGACTCGGCAGGTTTGCTGAGCAAGTCCTGATATTGCTTGTGGCGCTCGATATAAACCGCCATGAACCTGCATTCGGGCTTGACCTGCAGGTTCTGTTCACGGGCATATTCCAGGGCAGTCGCAGCCAGTCTATCGGCCAGGCCGCGATGCTGGATGGCAGGCGGCACAGCAGTGTGGTCGAAGATGATCACGTCGCCTTTTCGCTGATAGGTCAGTTCGGCCTCCGCGCCATCAACTTCTAGGACAAAGCGTTGCTTTTTTTCCTGGTGTTCAATTTCGATCTCTTCTGCCATATGCACGTCTCCTGATTGTCTTTTATTAGGATGCGGCCATTGCGATGCGGCGGGGAGCAAGTTATTGGAGCATTGCGCGCCGCAGCCTGGCTGGGTCGCGAATATTCATCGGATGTGGCGAGCACCTGCATCCAACCGTGTGCCGGAACGCTCCATCGGCAATTTGTGGAGGCTGAACATGCAAACTTTCTATAAGAACTTACCGGTAGCTTTCATAGGGCTTTCTTTTGCTTTTGCGTTCTTTGCTTCCGTTCCTGATGCGAGTGCTGCACCGGCGACAGACACGGACAAGGCATTCG
>CAXTNK010000003.1:58386-60091 GCA_964245665.1 uncultured Acidobacteriaceae bacterium | reverse complement strand
GGTCTCCCAGGGTGGTGCGTATGAAGTAGCCGCGAGCAAACTGGCTGAGCAGATGGCGACCAGCCAGAAGGTGAAGAACCTGGCCCTGACCGAGGTGCAGGACCATGACCAGGTGAACATGAAACTGAAGAAACTGGCGGCTGCTCACCAGATTTCCTTAGAGCCGAAGCTGAACGACGAGTTCCAGCAGCGACTGGACAAACTGAAGGCTGCTTCCGGTGCAGCGTTCGATGCTGCTTACATCACTGACATGCAGCAGATACACGATAAGGACGAGAAGCTGTTTGCCCAAGAAAACATCGGCGGTTCAGCCGATTTCAAACCGTTTGCATACGAGACCGATAACATCGTGAAGCGGCACATCAGTGCGCTCCATGATGTCGACGGTGAGTAGCTGCGCTCATCTGGCTGCCTCAAACTTTCCTTGCCATCTGGATTTGTCATCCCGACCATAGGCGGTTCCGACCAATCTGAATCCGACTACGGTGACAACCTGCATCCGACTACTACGCTGCGCTCAGGATGACAAATCCACTTCTGACCCCGCTACGCAACGAATGACACCAGGTAAACGTTGCCGACTGTACCGGGACGCGGCTGAGCCTTACAGTGGAAAGGATGGCTGCTTCTTCCAAATCTCCTGAGACGACCCGGTTTGAACCGAACCGGGCCGAGTTTCTGCGCCTCGCGCGCACGCATACCCTCGTTCCTGTTGTGCGGCGGCTGACCGCTGACCTTGAAACGCCGGTGTCTGCTTTCCTCCGGCTGGCTGCGAGCGAGCCGGAATGCTTCCTGCTGGAATCGGTAGAGGGCGGCGAAAAGGTCGGACGTTATACTTTTATCGGCGTCCGGCCCTACCAGCGAGTGGTTGCTCGTGGACGCACCCTCGATGTCTACCATGGCAAGCGGCATGCCACTGTCGAAGCCGATGTCTTTGAATTTCTTAAGCAGGCACTGTCCGGCCACAAACCGGCGCGGATTGCCGGGCTGCCGCCGTTCACGGCAGGAGCTGTGGGATTCTTTTCCTACGATGTCGTGCGCCAGATCGAGCAGCTGCCGGCAACAGCCAAGGATGATCTGCAACTCCCGGATGCCTGCCTGATGTTCTTCCATGATGTTCTCGCGTTCGATCACGTAAAGAAGGAAATCCTGTTGGTTGCAACGGCCGACGTGACGGGTGTGAAGCCGGGTGCAGCCTACGCCGACGCAGTAAAGCGGCTCAACTCGCTCAAGCGCAGACTGGCACGGGCACTCCCTCCTCAAAAAAAGGCAAAAGCAGCAGGGAAGCTCAGCATTACCTATCGGACGTCCAAGAAAAACTTCCTTGCCGCAGTGCGCAGGACGAAAGACTATATCGCAGCCGGAGATGTCTTTCAGGCTGTCCTTTCACAGCGCTTCGAGGTCAAACCGGAAGCGGATCCATTCTCAATCTACCGGGCACTGCGCATCGTCAACCCTTCACCCTTTATGTATTTTCTGCGATGCGGCGTTACATCTGCCGCAAAAACGCAGGCGGCTTCGTCCTTCGAGATCCTGGGCTCTTCGCCAGAGTTGCTTGTGCGCGTAAGCGGCATGGGGAACGGCGGCAAGGTGGAGTATCGGCCGATTGCCGGAACCCGTCCCCGTTCAGCCAACGAAGAAGAAGACAACCGGATCGCCGAAGGGTTGCTGGCTGATGAAAAAGAGCGCGCAGAACACGTGATGC
>CAXTNK010000003.1:31654-58376 GCA_964245665.1 uncultured Acidobacteriaceae bacterium | reverse complement strand
ACGTGATGCTGGTAGACCTCGGCCGGAATGATGTCGGACGCGTTTCGGAGTACGGGTCGGTGCGGGTGAAGGACTTCATGTACGTCGAGCGCTACTCGCACGTGATGCACCTCGTGAGCGCGATTGAAGGCAAGCTGCGCAAGGGGCTATCCGGTGTCGACGCGTTTCGCAGCTGCTTTCCGGCAGGCACGCTTTCCGGTGCGCCGAAGATCCGCGCGATGGAGATCATCGAAGAACTGGAGCCGACCCGGCGAGGGCTGTACGGCGGCAGCGTTCTCTATGCCGATTTCAGCGGAAACCTTGACTCCTGTATCGCGATCCGCAGCATGCTGGTGCAGAATGGGACGGGCTACATCCAGGCCGGCGCAGGGATCGTGGCAGACTCGGTGCCCGAGAAGGAATACGAGGAGTCGCTGAATAAGGCGCAGGCCGTTATCCGGGCAATCGAGCGTGCGCGTCGTTCGTGACGCCACTTGCAGTAGCGATGTGAAATTCTGCGAAAAGCCTCTGACGGTCTATGAGACGCAGCCGGGATGAACGAACGCGGGCTGCTTGCCTCGCCTGTTTCTGCATCCACCTATGAGTTAACTCAAGGAGAAAAGTATGGCTGATTTAGAAGCATTGAAGCAGAAGTATGCACCCGTCGTCGCCACTATCGAGGAATTCAGCGCAGAAGGCGCAAAGGTTGAAGACGAAAGCCTCGCAGGCGACAAACTGCACCTGAAGGCCACGGTGCCATCGCAGGTGATCGCCAACCGGGTGTGGGATTCGATCAAGGCAGTCGATGCATCGTATGCCGACCTGCAGCATGAGATCGTGACGACGGGTGGGGCAGAACAGCCGTACACCATTCAGAGCGGCGATAATCTCTCAAAGGTCAGCAAGAAGTTTTATGGTTCGCCGAACCATTACCAGAAAATTGCCGAGGCGAATGGCATCGATAACCCGGACAAGATCCAGGCGGGCCAGCAGATCAATCTGCCGGTACTTTCGTAGAATCTCTGCCTATGGCGTCAACTTAAGTTCCTGATAAACCTGGAGTGAAGCAGCTCCAGGTTTTTTTTGTGTAAATCAGCTACCGCCATGGTTGCTTATACCGATGCGAATGCAGAGGACTACTTCAGCAAGCCGAAGACAGCTACGCCTGTGGGGGTCCCAACGAAGACGCGGCCATCGATGACGGTGGGCGTCGAGAAGTGGAACGGGGTGCCCAGGGCGTCGCGGCCTTTCGGGGCCTGGCTGCTGCTATAGATTTCATCCGAAACGTCATTCGCCCTATAGGCATGCAGGACCTCCGGATTGGCGGCGTCGAGCGCCCACACGATACCCTCCCTGGTGCCGTTGGCGGAGATGACGGGGATGGGGCCGGTGTAACCGAAGAAAGTAGATGGTGCTTGAGGCGGCTTTGTGGTGATTTTTGCATCCGCGACCGTGAAGGTCAGCATATGGCCATAATTCACCCCGAAATAAATCGTTCCGTTGAAGTAGACGGGCGTCGCGTAACTGCCACGCGGCAACACTCCGTCGAGTTCCTGATACACGACGCCACCTTTGTGATGAAACTTGCCAAGGTTGGCAAGGTTATTCAGGTAGACATCGCCCTCTTTCGACGCCGTGACCGACAGGTTCCAGGTTTTCCCGCTTGCGTCTTTGAGTGGAGGCAACAGCAGCACGCCGCTCGAGCCGAAGTCGAGATCGTTGCTGATCTCGTTGTACGTGTTGTTAGGAGCGTAATAATCGGTAATGGCGAGCTTGCCGCCCACAGTATCGAGCTTGAAGAGAGTGTTGCCGTAATCACCCTGGGTGGGATTCCCGGCAGCATTGAAGGTAGTGTCGAAGGTGCCGTTTCCATCCACGATATAGATGTTGCCTTCACTGTCGACAGCAGGCGCGCCGCCGCTCATCCAGATGCCGCCCTCGTGGCCGTTGGGCGTGACATTCAGGACACCCGTTTGTTTGAGCGTGGTCGCAGAGTAGGCGATGACCCAGCCGGTGTAGGGACGCACATCCCCGCGCGACGACCAGGTTGTGTAGATGGTGTTGTTCGCGAGTAGAAGACCGGCTCGATGAATGTATTGTTTAGGGTCAAAAACAACGACACCATTGGAGCTGTTATCGCCGGTTCCGGGATAGGTAGCCGCAATTTCCCTGGGCCCGTCGAGCAGTTCGTCTCCGGTGTTCAGATCAAGTGCGTGCAGGCGCTGGTGAGACTTTCCAGCAGCATCGATCGAGGCGGCAACAGCATAGATGACGCCGTGGGCGCCGGCAGAAAGATCGATGACCGGCGTGGCAGTCACACCCAGCTCGGTGGCTTCGCTGACCTGCGTGGCTGCAGCGATCTTTTCGTCCTTGCCCAGCAGCGAGGTCTTCCAGACCTGCTTGCCGGCGTCCAGATCGATCTTGTAGACGCTGTCATGCTCGGTTGCGGCGAACAGGTAATGATGTTTGATGGTCCCGATTGTTTCAGCAATGTACAGCGGTTCGGCATGCACCTTGCCGTCGAGAGTGTAGAACGCTGTCTTGCCGAATTGTTCTTCGTTTACATTGCTCTGCGTCAGCGTGGTTTCACTGGCGTTCAGACCGCTCCGACGATTGTCGTAGTGGTACGTCAGAACCGAAGCGTTGATGGTGGTTGTCATCCCTGCGAGCGGGGTTGCGGATGAATCCGCCTGCGGGAAGGCTGTTTGCGAGAGGGCGGGCAGAAGAACGAGAACTGGGAGGAAGCGGAATAAGCTGGCCATCGAGATTACCCATCATTGAATTGGGGCCCGGTGACCGGCAAGTTTAGCAAGGATCGTCTGCAACATCCATCGTTATCGCGCACCCCATCGGTGCTTGTTCATGCAAGCAACGCTACACTGAACAGAGCCATGATCTTCGTTCTCGACAACTACGATTCGTTTACCTACAACCTGGTGCAGTACATGGGCGAGCTGGGCGCGGAGATGACCATCCATCGCAATGACGAGCTCAGCGTGGATGATGTCGAAGCACTGGCGCCGGAGCGGATCCTGTTATCGCCGGGACCGTGCACGCCGCAGGATGCGGGCATCCTGATTCCGCTGATTCAGCGGTTCGCCGGCAAGGTGCCAATCCTCGGCGTGTGCCTGGGCCACCAGGCGATAGGCGCAGCATTCGGTGGGAATGTAGTGCGCGCGCCTCAGTTGATGCATGGAAAGACAAGTGCCGTCGATCATGACGGCAAGTCAATCTTCGCCGGGATTGACAGTCCCATGACCTGCACGCGGTATCACTCCCTGATTGTTGCGGAAGAGACACTGCCGGATGCATTGGAGATTTCGGCGCGGTCGAGCGACGGGATCATTATGGGGTTACGGCATCGCGAGTATCAGATTGAGGGCGTGCAGTTTCACCCGGAGAGCGTGCTTACGCAGGACGGCAAGAGGCTGATTCAGAATTTCTTGGAATTGTGATCGGGTGGGGTGGAACGATCGCGGAGGGCAAACGCAGCTCTCTCCACTATGCTGCGCTTCGGTCAAAATGACACATCTGAAATATGGATCGGGCCGGGATGACAAGTCTTGAGATAGTGGCTCTTCGTGAGGGCGGTTCCAGGCAGTAGAGGTATTCGACGCCTCGGCAGTTTTCCCGGCGGCCAAAGTCCAGTTGGGCTTAAGAGGCCGGTGGGCGCATACAATATGAGTTGAGCATAACCTCTGAAAATGCGCCGGCCCACTCCTTTATCTGTAACTAAAGCGTGTTCCATAAACACGATGCATTCAAAATGCCTCGTATGCAATCCGCAATCAAAGCGGGTGCAGCGGAACTCGGCAGTCCTGGATGAAACAGGTTCCAGGTTGTCATGGTCGACACTTGTCCTTCGGCACGTCGCCCTACTGTTGATCAGCGGCCTGTCAGCTTCCGCAAGTGCCCAGCAGCCTGCGCCGATCGGGCGCACGAGCGCGAAGGAAGTCCAGGTATCCGGCGCGGTCGAAGTGCATGACGGCCAGATGCTGCTCGGCAATGGAAGCGCGATTACAGCGGGTGAGCAGCCGGTGAATATCACCCTCACACGGGGCGGTTCGCTGCGGCTGTGCGCGACGACTGCCGTCCATCTTTCGCATGACAAGAGCATCGACGCCCCGGATTCCACGGCGCTGATGATGGCTCTTGACCGCGGCGCCATCGAAGCAAATTACGAAACAGGAAAATATTCCGATGTACTACTGACGCCGGACCTGCGCATCCTGATCTCCGGTCCAGGGCATGCCGACTTGAAGATCCGCGTGAATGCGAGGGGCGATACCTGCATCGACAACCATGGCACAAATGCGCCATACGTGACGGTCACGAGCCAGATGGATGGCGGACTATACCGCATCAAGCCGGACCAGCATGTAACGCTGGAGCGCGGCGGTTTGCAGGATGTGATCGATACGGAAACCGAATCATGCGGCTGCCCGGCGCCGGCACCGGCGATCGCGGATGTGGGTAATTCCACGCATCCATCACAGGCAGCGGCGAATCCTTTCCCTCTGGCACAGAGTGAAGGGCTGGCGCCGGCTCCGAGCCTGCCGACGGCGCCTGTAGTGCCGTCAGGCGAAGTGCATGCGCAGGTGAGTGTGCCGCTGGTCTTTAACGGAGATGCACCGCCGGCTGTGCCATCTGCTCCGCCTGATGCTGCTGACGCTCGGCCGTCTTCAACCGCGACCACGACGAGTGGCGGCGTTACCGCACCGACTGCCACGCCGGACAAGAATGCGCCGAAACAGACCGGCATTTTTCATAAGCTGGGCCACTTGTTCGCGAAAGTCTTCGGTAAAAGCTGAAAACGAAGTACGCCCTCGCCCAGTTCCGCAGCCTGCAGAAGGCGATTGTTATCAGTCTTGACGGCATCGACACGATCGGTCGTCGCGATGTCTTGCGGATTGTCGAAGACAATGTTCGAGAGCTTTGCGTTGGCGAAAGGGTCTCGGAAGCCTGGCTTGCGCCTCAGCGTGGGCTCCAGGGGTGTCGACGCCAGTTTCGCCAGGTGAGCATCTACGACGCATCCGCCATGACTACAATGGGCGGGTTTCAGAGTCACCTACCCTGATGCGTGGCTGCGCTACAATTTAACTTTGGTCGTAGCGCGGTCAGCAGAACGATGTGCCGCCAAGCTCGCCACTGGTATGCTGGGCAATCTCCGAAGTGGACGTTATACCTGGAGCCAGTCGGCAAAATTCAAGTGAATGCAAGTGAAGGAGCAACATCTCTTATGGCGATTCCCGCCACTCAAATGCGTCCGGGCATGATCATCAAGCACAACAACGAGCTGCACACCGTCTTCGCGGTGGAGCACCGAACCCCGGGTAACCTGCGTGCCTTCATCCAGGCCAAGCTGCGCAACCTGCGCACGGGCGCGATGTTCGAGCACCGTTTTCGCTCCCCCGATCCGATCGAGCGCGTGATCGTGGACGAGATACCGATGGAATTTCTCTACAACGACGGCGATGACTACTACTTCATGAACACCGAAAACTACGAGCAGCTGAATCTCAAACGGGACACGCTGGGCGATTCGGTCGAGTACCTGATTCCAAATCTGCAGATCAATGTTTCGATCTTCGACGGAGTACCGGTCGGCATCGAACTGCCGCAAATGGTGGTGATGACGGTGATCGAGACAGAACCCGGGCTGAAGTCAGCCACGGCTTCGTCGGTGACCAAGCCGGCCAAGATGGAAACCGGGCTTGTTGTGCAGGTGCCGCCGTTTATCAATGAGGGCGAGAAGATCCGGGTCGATACAGCGGAAGGTGCTTACCTGAGCCGGGCGTAAGTCTCTCAAAGCACAGGAAAGAAGGCGCAGCTTCGGCTGCGTCGTCTGTTTTTTGGAGCGAAAATCCGGATAACGCCTGAAACCTTGTTGTGGCGAACAGGCTACCTGGTACATCCATAGTAGTAGTGGCTCCCATTGCCCGTGCCCTGTCGAGAGCCTATACTCGACAGGTTTGGGTGAATCCAAATAATGCATTGTAGTTTGCTGTTCGGAATTACTTTTTGTAGTCCTTGCCGCACCCTGTCGTGTGGCTGCCTCCGATGTACCATGCCGTACTCGGCCCAACGATTTGTAGTTAAAACTGGAGAATTGTATGCAAACACTCACACTTGAGCAGGAAATCAATCCCTGGGAAGCCCAGGCTGCTCGCTTTGACTTTGCCGCCCGTAAACTCAACCTGGATGAAGGTATCTGGAAAGTCCTGCGTTATCCGCAGCGCGAGATTATCGTGCACATTCCGGTCACGATGGATGACGGCCGCATCGAGGTTTTCACCGGTTTCCGGGTCCAGCACTCGATGGCGCGGGGCCCGGGTAAGGGCGGTATCCGCTATTCGCCCGATGTGACGCTCGATGAAGTGCGCGCGCTGGCAAGCTGGATGACGTGGAAATGTGCAGTCGTAAACATCCCCTTTGGCGGCGCGAAGGGTGGAGTGATCTGCGATCCAAAGAAAATGTCGCTGGGGGAACTCGAGCGCATGACGCGCCGCTATACCTCGGACATTATCGAATTCATCGGGCCGGAAAAAGATGTGCCGGCGCCCGACATGAATACCAATGAACAGGTGATGGCATGGATCATGGACACCTATTCCATGCACATGCGCCAGACTGTAACCAGCGTTGTGACGGGTAAACCGTTGAACATCGGTGGCTCACGCGGCCGCCGTGAAGCCACGGGCCGCGGCATTGGCGTGGTCTGCGACGAGGCTCTCAAATATCTGAATATGCAGCGCGAGGGTTGCCGCGTAGTCATCCAGGGTTTCGGCAATGTCGGTTCGAATGCAGCTAAGCTGATGATGGAGAAGGGTTACACGATCGTCGGTATAGCCGAGTTTGATGGCGGCTTGTTCAATAGCAGGGGGATCGATATTCACCAGCTGCTCGAATATCGCCAGAGAAATGGCACAATTCTCGGCTTCAAAGGTGCAGAGGCTGCCGATTCGTCCGAACTGATTGTCTCCGATTGCGAGATCCTGATTCCCGCAGCAACGGAAAATGTCATCACCAGCCGCAATGCAGATCGCATCCGCGCGAAGATTGTCTGCGAAGGTGCGAATGGCCCGACAACTGCTGTAGCCGACGAAATTCTTGAAGACAAGAAGGTCTTCATTATCCCGGACATTCTTGCGAATTCGGGTGGCGTCACTGCTTCGTATTTCGAGTGGGTACAGGACCGCCAGGGCTATTTCTGGAAAGAGGCTGTCGTCAATGAACAGCTCGAAAGCATCCTCGCCGAAAGCTTCGACGACGTCGTCCGCTACGCAGAAGCCCATGCCGTCAACAACCGCATCGCCGCATACATGCTGGCCATCGATCGCGTCGCCTTCACCATCAAGCAGCGCGGGATCTACGCTTAGTTGCGACTCCCTCCAGGGGCGCCTACGCGGCGTGCGTCGTTTGCCACACGGGTCCTTTTTTAAATCGCACATACGGCTAGTATCGCTGCCTGCGCAGGGCCGGCCGGGGGCAATCGATGATCCAACCGGAGCTCCTGCGTGCAATAATCGGCAGTCGTGGATCGATCAAGTCTCTTCAAGGCCCCGGGGTTAGACGGAATGCGCAAGTTCTTCAGCATGGTGTTGTTGTTCTCTCTTGTTGCAGTGGCTCATGCTCAGCCAGCGCCGGCAGTTCTGCCAGCAATTACCGGTATCGCGCATGTGACGTTCTACGCGGATGACTTCGCTCAATCGAGCAGGTTCTATGCGGGCCTGGTTGGCTGGGACCAGGTGCCAGCAGGTACACCAGGTGCCGGCGTGCGCTTCTATGCCAACCATCTGCAGTATGTGGAGCTTCTGTCTCCACCCAAGATGGGGCAGGCCGATCGTCTCGATAGTGTTGCATTTCTGACTGCGAATGCTGAGAAGCTACGCACATATCTCGGGGCGCATGGAGTGAGTGTGCCTGATACGGTTACGAATGAGAGGGATGGCAGCCGGAGCTTCCTGGTGCATGATCCGGAAGGGAACAAGGTAGTGTTTACGCAGGCGGGCATGCATCGACTGGCAGAACCGAAGAATGCATCCGAGCGGTTGAGTGGTCACATCATGCATGCGGGCTACCAGGTACACGACCGCGCGGCGCTCGACCACTTCTACAAAGACATTCTTGGTTTTCATCTGTACTGGCAGGGTGGCGCCAAAGAGGGCGGGCACATTGATTGGGTGATGATGCAGGTGCCCGATGGGACTGACTGGATCGAATACATGCTGTATCTGCCGAATCCACCGTCGCGCGAAGCCCTGGGCAGCGCCAACCATATCGCGCCGGGCGTCGTGAGCGTAGCCGACCTGCAGCATCGGTTGGAACAGCGAGGATGGGTCGCGCCGGCTGAAAAGAATCCCCAGGTACTGGGCGTAGACGGCAAAATGCAACTGGATCTGCATGATCCCGACGGCACCCGCGTGGAGTTCATGGAATTCCTGCCGGTAAAGAAGCCATGCTGCTCTGCCTACACCGGCAAGCAGCCCACAGCATCGAACGCCTGGTAATTCGCAGCCTGCCTCCGGTGGGCCCGGCGGGAAGCCATACTCGGCGTAGAGGCGATTTAAAAGGATCAGGAGATACTACTTCCTGATCCTTTTAAATGTGGGCCCGGGTGGCAAACACCGCACGCCGCGCAGACGCCCCGGAGGCAAGCTGCGGGATTGAAAAGTTCCGGGCTGCTGGCGCTGGTATGAAAGTCATTTCATTGGCTTCGATCATTCCTTCGGAGGTTTCGTGAATACTTCTCGTTGAGCGTCTTTCAGGAGAATGATGAGCATACTGCAACGTAGACTGGGCGCAAATGGCCCGGAGGTGTTCCCGATTGCACTGGGCTGCATGGGCATGTCCGGCATGTATGGACACAGTGACGATCGCGAGAGTATAGCGACGATCCATGCGGCGATCGATCGCGGCGTAAACCTGATCGATACTGGCGATTTCTATGGCATGGGCCACAATGAAATGCTGATTGGCCGGGCGATTGAAGATCGCCGCGACAAGGTGCTGCTATCGGTGAAGTTCGGGGCGATGCGTGATCCGCGCGGCGGGTGGAGTGGATACGACGCGCGACCGGCTGCGGTGAAGAATTTTCTCGCCTATAGTCTGCAGCGGCTTGGAGTGGATTATGTCGATGTGTACCGGCCGGCGCGACTGGATCCTCGAGTGCCCATTGAAGAGACAGTCGGCGCGATTGCCGACCTGATCAAGCAGGGCTATGTGCGCCAGATCGGGCTTTCCGAAGTCGGTGCCCAGACGATCAGGAAGGCGAACGCGGTGCACCCCGTTGCCGATCTGCAGATCGAGTATGCACTGGTGACACGCAAGCCCGAGGAGCAGATTCTGCCCGCCACGCGCGAACTGGGGATGAGTATTACTGCCTATGGCGTGCTTTCTCGCGGATTGCTTGCAGGGAGCGCTCCCGCGAGGGGCGATATGCGGGCATTTCTGCCGCGGTTCAAGGGTGCGAATGGTGAGCAGAATCGCAGGTTCGTCGAAGGGCTTGCGGCCCTTGCGCAACAGCTCGGCACCACACAGACACGACTGGCCATTGCGTGGGTACTGGCGCAAGGGAAAGATCTGCTTCCAACGATCGGCGCACGGACACGAACGCAGTTGGATGAGGCATTGGGCGCGGTCGATTTGAATTTGTTGCCGGATCAGTTGCAGCAGTTGGACAAGCTTGCTGCGGAGGCGCCAATTGTCGGAACTCGTTACGACGAAGGACAAATGAAGGCGCTGGACAGCGAGAAATGAAGTTAGCTTGACAGCCGGCCGGAAGCGATCGCTGGGAAGTATTAGGAAATGCAGATCTCTCCGCTAGGCTGCGCTTCGGCCGGGATAACTTTTGCATCGGGCTCAATTGATGACAATTAGTTACCGCCGAACTAATCATTTAATGAATCACGACGAACTATGTCAGATAAAGGTTTTCAATTTGGCCTGGCGTACCATTTCTATCAGCATCTTACGCGTGTCGGATGCCGTAGTGACCTCGTGAAGAAAGTTGATGCGTGTGCCCTTCATGCCGTCCTTGGTTTTGAGGCGGAGGGTAAAGCCGAGGCGATCTATTGACGTCATGGTCGCTTCGCTTGCCGTGATGCCGGCCTCGAGGCGTGCGAGCAGGACCATCGACGAAACATGGTCCTGATTCATGTGGGACAGGATACCGGCAGCTGCATCGGCGAGCGGATCGGGCGCGGCAGCCTGGTAATCCGAGGCTTTGACCCAGCCCATCATGCCGAAGCCGCCGACGTAATAAATTTCAACTAATTGCAGCCGGCAGAAACCGAAATCAGCAAAGTCAACCCAGTAGCGGCTGTTCTCATGGCGCGCGAGGTATTGTTCGCGAACCTCAGCAATCTCATCCGGGGGTACAGGTTCGGCATTGCCGACCAGCGTGGCACGCGCTGCACCCAAAGGATCGCCGTCGCCAGTTTTCTGCTCAATGAAAAGGCTGGCGCGCGAATCATTTTTCAGGTTCTGCGTGTGCATTGCCATGTTGCTGATCAGGAAGAGGGGTCGTCCAAGGTTGTCGAGCGCAAAGGGCATGAGCGAGCCGAAAGGAAAGCCCGGATGTTTGCGCGAAAGAGTGGAAAGCGTGGCGATGGATGTATGCGCAATGAGCGTGCGGACGCGTTCCGCGTAAGTGGGCTCAGGGAGCGCGGCTACGGCCGGACCAGTATAAGCGTGTTGCCGGGGGAGTGCAGTTGACATCATTATCCTTGCTCTACAGACATCCTATGTTACGCATGTAAGTGCTGCTTGACGATAGATGGCCTTTAGCGGTGGAGTACAACGTGCCCCGCGAACACCTGTTTGTTACTTAGGTGTACTTATATTGGGTGAACCTCAATGGCTATCGGGATTAATTAGTGACCACGTACGGTATCAGTGCATCTGTTGCGTGGAATGATCCAATCTATCGAGAGGCATTCACCCGACAGATGTCTGCTTCGGCATCTTCCTACCCTTGTTTGCATAGATGGGGCACCCTCGATTGCCGTCTGGCTATAGTTTATTCCTGACTTTTTTCCTTTGGCTTGATGGTCGAGCGGACCACCATGAAGCGGTTCAGCAGGTCGAACCAGAAGGGTGCTCCAAACGATACGGCGAAGGCAGTGAGCAGCCACCCGGGCCAGTGAAAGAGAATGAGCCTTTGCGATCGCGGCGCCAGGCTAAACAGGTGCGTAATGCCGGGCCATTCCGGTGGCGTGGAATTTTCATCTTTCTTATCCCAGCCGATAGGAAGACCAAGGCGATCGAGCGTATCCAGTTTGCGTTTCAACTCGCGTTCTGCCTGGTCTTTCTGCTGCTCCGGAGACTGGGCAGGGTCAACTGGAACTGGTGTCGCATCCTGGGCACGCGTGTATTGCTCGGCAGTATCAGAGACTGCAGCGGCCAGCGTCTTGTCCGAAGTAAGCCGCTTGAAGATGGTCAGCGAATCCGCATTGATGCCGATGGTGACGATCATGCCGATGCAGAAGATGGTGTACTGCGTTCGCCGCTTGTAGGCGCCGGCGACGCGATCCATGGCGCTATTGTACCAGTCTTCGATGTTCTGACGACTGCGTGCGGCATCAGTGCCAGCCGCCTGCACCAGGGAAGTGAGAGCACGGCGCACGCCGGGCGGTAATCCGGATGGCTCGGTGTTCAATGCTTCGAGCAGATGCGAGCCGGATGGCTCTGCGCTTGCGGCCCATGCAGGTGAGGCGATAGCAGGGGTAAGGGCATCGCGGGTACCGATGCCGGGATTGAGCATGTCCATCAGCGCGAGGGCAAAGTTGCGCGCGGGAATGTACGCGGGCTTTTCCTTGATACCGAGCTTCGCCCAGAACGGATGAACCGTGCCGCCAAGACTGCGGATCAGGGGATGCTGATACATTCTGTCCGCGAACTGCCTGTCTTCAAGCAGATGAACTATTCCTCTTTCGAGGAAACCGGCACGTGCCTTCAGGATGGCAGCGATCAGTTCATTCACCGCCGAGCAGATGAGGCTCAGTAACAAATAAATGAAGGTAATGCCGATGGCGACATCGAGGAATGCAAATCCCATGACTGATCTCCGGTGACGGGGGTGAGCGGACAACGTCAGTTTTTCTAGATCCTACTCTTTGCCGCGGCACTTAACTTTTCTTCGCTCACGCAAAAACAAAGCATCCAGCTTTTCTGAAGCTGGATGTTTGATAGAACGCTCAACTATCTGGAATTAAGAAACGACTTATGGAGACTTCAGAGAGGCCTGATAAGGCCATCGGCAGCTAATCGCTAAGGTTACGAGCCGACGGTCAATGTTTCCTTTGCTGAAGTCGAGGACGTATCGGTAGATGAGCCTGTGTAGACTGCGTAGGTTTGATAGGTCCCAGTGGTAGTGGCTGTTGTGCTATAGGTCGCGATGCCCTTTGACAAGCTTACGGTAGCAAGAACCGTCGACCCGAGATAAATCTTCACTGATCCACCGGGCACCACCCCTGATGAAGCTGCAACCGTGATCTTTGCTGTGACCTTTTGCCCTTTGGTCACTTTTGTGGACGAGAGAGCAAACGCTGTTTTGGTTGAAATTGCAGTCTTCACCACCTTCACATTGACAGTGTTCGACCTGGACGAAGCGTCGATGCTGTTGCCGCTGTAGGTTGCATAGACACCGTAAGTCGCAGCAGCCAGCGTGACATTGGAGACAGTCAGCGAAGCTTTACCGCCGCTTAAACTGGCCGCGCCTAACTTTGTGCTGCTGGCATAGAAGGTTGCTGTTCCTGTTGGCGTAGCGCCCGATGATTTCGCGACGACGGCCGAGAGAGCGAGCGACTTGCCGTCATCCACCAGTGCGGGAGCAGTGAGCTTTGTGGAGGTGCTGATGAGCGGTGTTGACGTGACCTTGATGACCACTGCGGGTGAGACTGAAGCTTCGTAGGCTGTAGAGCCAACGTAGTCGGCAGTGACAGTGTGTGTGCCTGTTGCGAGCGTCGTAACATTCAGTGAGATGGAGCCGTTACTCAGCGCGGTTGATCCGATGGTCGTTGAACCATCTTTGAAAACCACACTGCCGGAGGGACTAATGTTACCGGATTTGGGAGTCACTCGGGCGATGAGGTCAACCGTCTTCCCCTTGACGACACTTGTCGGCGTAGCAGACAGGCTCGTGGTCGTCGGCACTGGTTTCGGCGGAGTTACACCACCGGCAGTGGACCATGTATAAACCGTCATTGAATGAGCAGGCAGGTTGATCGTGGACCCTGACTTGAAATCTGCAATCGTCGAGTTCGTGATGGCAACCTTGCTGCCCGATTCATTCGTGTCTGTCAGGTTGGCAGAGTTCAGCGTTCCGACCTGTACCTCACCTCTGGGAGCATTCGTTCCCGTAAAGGTGACAGGCAGGGCAGAGGTCAGGTTCAGGTTGAAGAGTATAAGACTGTTTTCAGTGCCCTTCACGAATGCGAAGGACTGGATGTAATGAGCGCCCTTGATGATGATGGGGTTCGCCGTGTCATTAGGGCTGGATTCATTCCATGTGGGGTCAGCGCCGGTTTGTGTAGTAGCGATCATGTTGCCGCCGATGGCGGTATTCGCCAGGGTTTCTGCAAGGAATTGCGGCCGGCAGAGATTGGATTGACCGCCCATGTCGACGACCGTGCCCCATAGCTGTACATTGCCACCGCCGCCATGCGGGTTCGTGTAGCCATTCTGATATCCAGGTAGAGCAAACATGGTTTGCAGTTGCACATTGTCATCGCGCATCATCAGCAGCATGTGCTCGGCAGTGGATAGCCCGGCGCCGAGCGATGGCACGACCTCGTTGATGACACTCTGCGGAGCAGTGGCTGTCGTGGTGCTGAGGTTCACCTCATAGACTGCGAGATTAGCCGGCTTGCCAGACAATCCGCTGGCCTGGCCGCTCACCGTCTGCATTTGTTGATACATGCTGCCAGTAGTTCTGCTGTCAATTGCTTCAGGCTGCGCGAGCATGGATCCGAAGATGGCCGGGTTCGACGAGAAGTCGGTGAACGTGTCGAAGGTGTAGGGAGCCACATCAATCGTGTCGTAGGTGTTTGACGCAGCGTTCATCGCCTGCTGGTTCCACCAGGGCACGGCAGCCCATCCATCCATGATCAGGTCAAACTTCGATTCTTCATAACCGGGCGCTGATTTCGCCGCACCGAAGATGGTCGCAACGCGGGAACCGTAGGCCGCCGGTGCGACGATGAAGTCGCCGGAGAAAGCTGTGTTCCAGGCTTCGTCGCCCAGTTCAATATGGATCTTCGGGAAAACGGATGTCCATGGAGCCGACTGACCTAGAGCAGCACGCTTCGCACCATAAGGAGTTGAACTGTCGCCTGCGAGGAACTGGATAAGATGCTGCGTCTCGGCGGGTGAGACACCCATAGGCAACGTGTACCAGGGCTCTGCTCCCACTGCTTCACACAACTGAAGAAATTCTTCCAGGCCCATCGGTACGGCGTTTGTCGTTGAGGATCCCTGGCCGAAGCCGGTGCGCAGACGGGCGTCCGGGACAGCGATCATGTTGTCGATCGACGTGCCGAAGCTGACGCCGCTATCCATGTAGCGGAGAACGCCAGGATTCACCTGTTTGAGGCGATCCACAACAGCGTCGCGAAAAGCGGTCTTGTTGGATGCTTCCGCACTCTCCGTCACCACTGCATCGTCGAGATAGATGGTTCCGCCGGTAGCAGAAAAGCCCAGAAGAGCAGTGCCAATATATGTGCCGTCTTCATCAGCCGTGAAGTTGAAGGTGAAATCCTGCCACTGATTTGTAAGTGGGACCTGTTGATTGAAATATTGTGCGTTGCCGTGCGTCGATGTTATACGTTCGACACTAACGCTCAAGATCTTCGAGCCCGAAGCTGACTTGGCGCGGAAAGTGAGAGTATAGCTTCCCTTCATCTGGAGAAAGGAACGCCCTGCGGTACTGTCGAAGTAAGAATAGACGCTGGCGGACTGGCCGCTGCCATTGGCATTAAAAACGAGTGCCTGCTTGCCTGCCGTATGAGGAGACAGGTCTGAGGTCTCAGCGGTAATGGTCCCGCCACCACTGGTGGTCGGCCACCATCCCGCTGCGGGATTTCCCGGAAAGTCTTTCTTGATAATGAAAATATCGCCTACAGCGGGCTTAACAGCGCCGAAGTTATACCACGCTCCAGCGCCGCCATTGCCGCTCGCCTTGGTCATGCTGGCGAGCGTTCCAGTCTTGCCTTTCGCGCTGCCGTAAATGAACTCGAAAGAGCCGCCCTGCAGAAAGTCAGCCGGCCATTGCGACCAGCCATTGTTGTCGGTGCATGTATTGCCATTGACCGCAGCGCATGTGAGCACTGACTGCCACATCTGCGACTCGAAACCAGGATTGTTAAAGGTGATGTCTCGCAGCATCTGCGCAGAATCGTAAGAAAGCTGGCCGCTGATGTTGATGCCGAGTCGCTTGACATCTTCATGCTGAACGGTCGTACCGATGTTGATAATGGTCGGACCGGTTGCTGCCCAGATGGGCCTGTCATTGCCACTGATCGCAGCCAGAAACAACAGGCTGAGAAATCCGAGATAGAGCATGGACCAGAAGCGTCGATTCTGATCTTTAAATAGATCCTGGTAATTCATTAAAACTCCCGCGAGGACTAAATGTAAGTGACTGGCCTATAAGTTCCAACAAAGCAATGCAACCCGGCAATTGCGATCACTCACACATTCTTGAAGCGAACCCGGCAAAGCTCGACGCACATTATCTAACTGCGGGACGAGAAGAAGACAAGGGACTGCTGCACTGTGATTGTTCTGCGCCCGGTAAACGTTGACCCGTACGCTGATAAGTGTCTAAGGAACTTCGTGAAGGGTAACAAAACTTGGCGATCCTGCAACATGAATTAAGCAACTAAATCGCCTATTCTGGTGCATACTTTAGTGCTTCGAGAGGTAACACTAACCTATTGAAACCACTGCACTTGTGGGATTACAGCGATTTAGATACCAGTCCGGTAAAAGTGCCCTGGTAATCGGGTATTATCTACACGGTTCTGCTATCAGGAGCGCGTTGAGGTTGCGCCGATAAGTCATGGAAGATGAGTTAGTACAAGCCCGGGTGTGCAGAATAGCTCCTTTTGATCATGAGACAGGCACGCCCCCTTCATGCATTCGCTTGCGCGGATCAAGCGGTAAGTTCCGGCAATTGTTATAGAAGGATGAGTATGAAACTGAGTCTGGAAGCAATCTCAGGCGTCTGACTTACCCTTAAGTAAGCTAATAAGAGGAACCTATTCCGCGACAGGTTCCATATCAACAGCGACTTTAAGTGTATGTTCGCCGCCACCCAGGATAAGCCCGCGCAGCGGACTGACGTCTCCATAGTCGCGACCCCATGCGAGTGTGACATGGCCATCCGTGGGTGCAACGTCGTTGGTTGGATCCATGTCCAGCCAGCCGTTGCCGCAGCAATATGCCGATACCCACGCGTGCGAAGCATCGGCTCCTACAAGACGCGGCTTGCCAGGTGGCGGATAGGTTCGCAGGTAGCCGCTCACATACCGCGCAGCCAGGTGAATGGAGCGCAGGCAGGCGATCTGTATATGCGCGAAATCCTGGCAGACGCCGCGGCGTTTCTTGAAGACTTCTTCGATTGATGTACGCACGTTGGTGACCTTCGAATCAAATTGAAAGTCCTTATGGATACGCGTCGTCAGGTCGCGCAATGCCTCATGCATAGGCCGATGGGGCGTAAAGGATTCGAGGGCGTAAGCAGCAAACTCAGGCTTTTTTCGGATGCGCGGCGATTCGAACTGGAACTGGTGAGCTTCGAGCGCTTCCGGGGCACGCGCCTGCGCGAGCGATTGCGCAGACTCTTCCCAGGGCCCAGAAGATAAATCGTCTCGACCCGCGTCGGGACGAATGATGACTTTACTTCGTGCTTCCACGGTCAGCTCTTCATGGGGATCCTGCACAGTGAAGAAGCAGAGGAGGTTGCCGAAATAATCCGTTCGCTCCGTCTGGCTCGTTGGTGCAGGAGTTATCTGTAATGCACTATCTATCAATTGATTCTTTGGAAATGAGCGCGGTTTGAGGCATGCTACATGGTTTCCAAATGAAACCGGGTAGACGTATTTATAAGTTGTCCGATGGCTGATCTTATAAATCATTAGATAAGGTTATGATCCCGAGTTACACGCCCATTGCGATAGGCATGGTGCGCGCATGGTTGAAGTATTGACTGGCCAGGTTATTCGACCAGGATGGCAGAAGTGTCTCCAGTTCCATTAAATAACTATCAATTGCCATAAGTTCATTGGCTGGCCGTTTCGTTTTCCGGGTCATCGAAGGCTGAACTGCCTGCAGTTGGATGCAGCGTAGAGCATTGAGTGCATCCTCCATCGCTTGCCGGTCTGCAGCAACGTGCCGCGGCAGCTTTTCATACAGTTCAACAAGGTGAGAAAGCTGAAAGTCGAGCGATCGGGGATTGCTGTCATCTGCCATTAACACATCCAGAACAGCCAGCGGCTGCAGGGTCGTGTAGTAGCGCGTCCGGTAGGTCATGGAACTATCGGCAACCTCAAGCAGGCAATCGAGAAATGACCCGTCGGCCGCGGCCAGCGGACTGGTAATGATCCGCAGCTGCCTCGTTAGATAAATCGCGCGTTCCAGTCGACGGCCGATGCTCATGAAGAGCCATCCTGAGCCGCGATTGATATTCTCGCGCTCCATGCCGGAGAATGCAGAAAGCAGTTCCAGACAGGTGGTCAGCATCGCGGGATACTCGAGGAACTCTGTACCGGGAGCGCTGGCCATGGATTGTCGCAGGCGGCTGATCAAGAGCATCATGTCGGCAGACAGGCGCTCGCGTACATTGCCGCCAATGCGCGCGACTTCTTCAAGCGTGCTCGGCAGACTGGAGAACCGCTTCGTATCCCGCAAGAGCGAAAGCACCTCTTTCTCGAGCTTGGGATAGGTAAGTGGCTGCCTTCGGCTCTTCGAAGCCTTGCCGCGCCGCAGGCCGAAGCATGCATGCAGAAGCACGAGGCTGCCCAGTTCCGATTCTTCTGCATGGCGAACGCGCGGGACCATGGTGCGCAGGATGCGGGCGATATTCTCGGCGCGCTCCACATATCGGCCAAGCCAGAAGGTGTTATCGGCTACGCGACTCGGCACCACGCGCGGGATGCGGCGCAGCTGTACGGGTTCATCACGAGGACGAAGCATGCTGAAGGTGTCGACCGGACTGTCCCACAGCACCCAGGCGTCCTTGCTGTGACCGCCGCGCTGCATGGACACCACAGAGCCGTGTGCCTCTGCAACGCGCACCAGGCCGCCTGGAAACGCGAGCCATTCATTGCCAGTGTTCAGGACATACGTGCGCAAGACAACGCTGCGCGAACTGAGTCGCCGATTTTCCCAGACAGGCGCAGTAGAGAGTGCGACCTGCTCCTGGGCTACATACTCATGCGGGCGTCCGCGCAGGCGTGCGATCAGTTTCGCTTTCTCTGCGGGAGGCAGTTCGGAGCCGAAGACCGGCTCCATGCCTTTCGCTGGAAATGCTGGCTTGATGACGACTGATTCAAGGTGCTCGAGCACCCATTCCAGGGCCGGCGCCTGGCCGCACCACCAGGTCGCTACAGAGGGCAGCTTGAGTTCTTCCTTGAGCAGATGCCGTGACAATCCGGGCAAAAACGGCATGATGGCAGCAGACTCGATGACGCCGCTGCCCAGCGCGTTCGCGACCTTCACATTGCCGGCGACAATGGCATCGACCAGGCCGGGCACGCCGAGCAGTGAATCACTGCGGAGCTCAAGTGGATCGCAGAAGCCATCATCGACCCGGCGAAGAATAACATCGACGGGTTCGAGTCCGCCGACCGTTTTTAGAAAAACCTGCCGGTTGCGCACGGTGAGATCAGCGCCTTCGACCAGCGTGAAGCCGAGATATTTCGCCAGGTAGGAGTGCTCGAAATAGGTCTCGTTATGCGGGCCAGGCGTAAGCAGAACGATGCGCGGATTTTCTTTGTCAGAAAGGCTGCTCAGCGTGTCCCGCTGCGCCCGGAAAAAGGGAGCGAGACGCCTGATCTCGGAAGAGCGAAAGAGTTCCGGCAGCAGATCGGATACGATGGTGCGATTCTCAAGCGCATAGCCGCTGCCGGATGGCGCCTGCGTACGGTCGGCCAGGACCCACCACTGGCCATCAGGCGAACGCGCCAGATCAACTGCGAGCATGTGGAGATAGCTGTGGGCCGGGACATTCACGCCGACCATCGGTCGTAGAAATTCCGGATTGGCATACAGAAGTGCGCCGGGAAAGTGATGCTCTTTCAGCAGATTTTGCGGGCCATACAGATCCTCCAGCAGCAGGCTGAGCAGACGGGCACGCTGGATGACGCCCTGCTCGATGTAACGCCATTCCTCGGCAGGAATGAGCAGCGGCACAAGGTCGATGCGCCATGGACGATTCGCGCCCTGCGGGTCACCATAAATGTTGTAAGTGATGCCGTTCTCGCGAATCCGCCGATCGGCACGCACGCCGCGCTGTTCAAGCTCATCCGGCCCGATAGTGCGCAGCGAATCCATGAGCCTGGCCCAGTGCTCGCGTGGCTTGACGCCATCGACTGAAGCTTCGTCGTAGGTATGGCCGTAGCGGAGTGGTGACTGGTAAAGATCGCCGATCATGGCAGACGCTCGCGTGTCTCAATGTGGGCCTTGCTGACAGTAGCCGGCCAGCGCATGTCGAGGGTCATAGGGAAGCTCGGGTTCAGGTCTTCTACCGGCGCTTTGACCAGATCGGATGACGGCGCTGTGACTTCAAATCTTTCAAGGCGACGCTGCATCGCTTCATTGGCATCGACTGGCCGCGCAGTGTGAATACTGCCATCTGGAGGGCCGGCGTGGTACCTGCACTGGGCAACGACAAGATCTTTCCAGGTGTCGATCAGGTTGAACGCGAGCGGTACATGGACGGGGATAGTGGGGTGGAGGGAACTCGAAAGCTTGCGTGCCCTGTAGCGTACTCCGGCGACAGCCTGGCCGGCTTCCTTTGTAGGATGAAGCGGCCCGCGGCGGCGATTGCAGGTGATGACGTAGCGCTCAATATCGGTCATCCCAGTGAGCTTCAACTGCATGCGTTCGAGCGATGAATCTACCGAGCGGACGGTGGCGCCAGAAGTCGAATCTTCTGCGAGGACATTCCATGGTTCGAGCGCCTGGCGTAGTTCGAGTACCACTCCATCGGCGGTGATGGAGCCGATCTTCGGAAAGCGAAATTCAGCATGCGGCGCGAACCAGCTTTCATCGAAGTGATAGCCCGCCTGGCGAAGCAAGCCGAGGACATCGGAGAGGTCACGCTGTACGAAATAAGGAAGCATGAAACGGTCATGCAGCGCGGTGCCCCAGCGAGTCAGCGCGCCGTTGAAGGGTTGGCGCCAGAAGGTGGAGACGAGCGCGCGAACCAGCAGCATCTCCATCAGCCCCATGCGGTAGTGCGGCGCCATTTCAAAGGCGCGCAGTTCGAGCAGCCCGAGTTGCAGGCCCATGCCCGGCGGAGGATACATCTTGTCGATACAGAATTCGGCGCGGTGCGAATTGCCCGTGACATCGACCAGCAGGTTACGGAAGAGGCCGTCGAGTGTGTACGGTGTGCAGTCGTTTTCGGTAAGCTGATGAAAGGCGACTTCAAGTTCATAGAGTGCGTCTGCACGGGCTTCGTCGACGCGCGGATATTGGCTGGTTGGGCCGACGTACATCCCGCAGAACAGGTAGGAAAGAGAAGGATGGTTCTGCCAGAAGCCGACCATGCTACGCAGCAGATCGGGCCGCCGAAGCAGCGGGCTCTCCATCACAGTCGCGCCGCCGATCACGATGTGACTGCCGCCGCCGGTCGCGAGATGACTGCCGTCGTAGGCGAATTTTCCTGCAATCAGCCGGTTGGCGAGGGCTTCTTCGAAGAGGATGGCGTTCAGTTTTTCCAGGTCGTCCCAGTTGCTCGCGGGCGGTAGATTCACTTCAAGCACCCCGGGATCGGGCGTAAGACTGAACGCGCGCAGACGCGGATCGGATGGCGGTGTATAGCCTTCAAGCCAGACGGGCTTATGTAGATATTGACAGGTATCTTCGACAGCGGAAACCACGTCGAGGTAATCAGAAACGACCGGCGCGTAGGGCAGGAAGACATGCAGACGGCCATCGCGAACCTGCACGCAGAGCGATGGGCGGATGAGTTCGGTTGCAGTCTCTGCTGTGCTCGAGAGTGGCGGCAGAGGATCGTCTGCGGGCTCGGCTTCGAACAGGTCCATGCGCCGCGTCGGGGCTACCGGAAGCTTTACCTGCCTGGCTTCCGGATCGCCCTCGTATGTATAGACGAGTTCATCGGGTGCGACCCACGGCATCGCTTCTACCGGGATGCGAAAGCCTATCGGTGAATCGCCCATCGAAAGCACCAGGCGCTCCGGACGCACAAACCACGGCTGGCTTGACCACGCGAGTTTAGCGGCGGCCTGACGGCGACGGAGCGGCAGGACGTAGCCGGCAGGTTCGTCGCTCTCGGCCTGTGGATTGAACGCGGGCAGGATATTTTCCGGACTGACTTCGAGACGTCTGCTCAGCGCCTGGAGAAAGGTCAACGCGTCCTGCTGACTGAAGCCATATTCACGTTCTTCCTGCGCGATCAGATCGCCGTTCTCCCAGATAGCGACGCCGTCATTGCGGGACACACAGTGAAAAGCCCAGCGCGGCAATGCTTCACCGGGATACCACTTGCCCTGGGCAAACAGTAGCAGCGCCTGTGGCGCCGTCCGCTCGCGGAGACGGCGAATGAGTGTGAGCCCGCGCGTGCGCTTGATCGGGCCGAGCGCATCGATATTCCATTGCGGACTTTCCGGCTCGTCGATGCCGACAAACGTTGGCTCGCCACCCATCGTCAGGCGGACATCGTGCTTCAGCAGGTCATCATCAATCGCGTGAGCCAGCTTCTGCACCTGGGCCCAGTCATCCTCGCTGTACGGTTTTTCGAGCTTCATGGCTTCATTCAAGCGACGGACCGAGATGGCGAAACTGAAATCTACCTTCGCGTGTTCGACTGTGCCGCCGATAGGCGCTGCCTGCGCGGCGGTGGGTGTACAGACGAGCGGGATGTGGCCCTCTGCGGCGAAAAGGCCTGACGTTGGATCGAGGCCAATCCAGCCGGCGCCGGGCAGAAAAACCTCGGCCCACGCATGGAGATCAGCCGTATCGACTCTCGGACCAGTGGCGCTGTCTGCAGGTGCGTCATCTGTGGCCAGTTGGATCAGGTAGCCGGAGACAAAACGCGCGGCGATACCAAGTTGACGGAAGAGCTGCACCAGTAGCCATGCCGAGTCGCGACACGAGCCTGTGCGCATTTCAAGGGTCTGCTCGCAGTTCTGGACGCCGTGCTCCAGGCGCACGACATAGCCTATGTCATCGCGGATGCGCTGGTTGATGGCAACCAGGAAACTGACGGTGCTCTGTTCTTGTCTCGATATCGAATTGACGAGGGCCTGCATGCGCTGGCCGGGCGTCTCGATCAAGCGATATGGCTCGAGGTCGCGCGCCAGTTCAGGCGAGTATTCAAAGGGATAATTCTCAAAACCCGGTTCCAGGTAGAAGGCGAAAGGATTGAACGGGGTAAGGTCCGCGACCAGCTTTACGTCGACGACGAACTCGCTGGTTTTGCTGGGAAAGAGAACGCGGGCGAGGTGATTGGCGTGGGGGTCGAGCTGCCAGTTAAGGATGCGATCGGCGGGAGTGATCTCAAGCGAGTAGTTCAGGATGGGGGTTCGACAGTGCGGAGTGGGCCGCAGTTGTATGACCTGGGGACCGAGCGAGACCGCTTTGTCATACCTGTATGCTGTCCGGTGATGCAGGGAGACCTGTGTGCCCATTCGTCCTCATGCAGCTGTCTCCGATAATCGAATGGCGAGCGCGCCCAGCCAAGGCCAGGACGTGACGGGCAGAGTCAATCGGGTGCTGATGCATTGAAACTATCGCAAGCCGGCGCTCTGCGGAGAAACTTTCTCCGAATTGCTTTCGAAATTGACCGGACATTCCGGCAGTATCGAGCGAACTACACGTAGCCGAGCAGCGTCATGAAGCCGAAATCCATGTGGCTCTGCTGGTGACAGTGGAAGAGAGTCGCACCGGGATTATTAGCTGTGAAATCGACTTCTGCCGTGGTGCCGCCATTCATCATGACGACATTTTTCGGCAGCCCGGAAAGCGGTTTGTCTTCCAGTCGGGTGACTTCGAAGGTATGCCGGTGCAGATGGACCGGATGGTGATTCCTACTCCTGTTCTGCATCACCAGGCGGTAGCGTTTGCCCTGCTGCAGATGGATGACGTCGGTCTTCGGATACGACTTGCCGTTGATCATCCAATAATCAAATTCGCCGTGGCCTTTGAACTTCGATTCGAAGACCATGGGAATTTTGAGATCCGGTTCGCGGGTAGAAGCAGACGGAATCAGTGAACCAGCAGCAATCGCGGCGGCCGTTGCCTTGAGAAAACTGCGTCTATTCATCGATGTCTTATTGTTCACTGGATGCTGTATTCAAAGCCGCCGGAGAGCACTTTTGAAAAGTCGTTCTGGGCCATTGCCGAACCACCTAAGAGCGCGATGGCGCAGAGCAAGAGGCTTTCAGATAGTAACTTTTCTGCGACGACAATGTTAACCCTTTCACTGGCCTTCCCCGATACGACCGAGACCAACGCCGATGAAGTACGTTACGACGCCCTCGACTGCGCCGACTGCTGTCATCTCCGGGCCGCTGCTCCACCATGTGCGGATGGTGATGAGCGATTTGAGGCTCCGACGAAGAAGTGTGCAATCAACGAGACGATTGCTGCGACGATGATGGCTGAAATGCCGGCGAGAAAGAAGAATGGAATTATCGGAATGAATGCGCCGACCGCCGTCGATAATGCTCCGGAAACGGTAGAACCATCGGCTCGCTCAGTCCTTCTTCTGTCGTGTTGAGGCGTTCGCGTGCAAGCGCCTGCACTAACTGTTCACGATCGCGGGCAAGATGCTCGACCATATGATCTGCATCTTCTTCGGGCAAGCCGCGGATCTGGTAGCTGAGCGAAAGGATCTGCCGCGCCTCTGCTTCGTTGTACTTCACAGCGTCGCGTTCACGGGCAAATTCTGCTTCATAAATTTCGCGTTCGCTCTTGGCGGCAAGGTACGCGCCTGATCCCATGGAAAGCGCGCTGGCTATCATGCCTGCGAGACCTGCAATCAGCACGAAGTGACTATTGCCGAGTGTGGCTCCCGAGACTCCGGTAACGATGCCGAAGATAGAACCGAGGCCATCGTTCACACCATAAATGGCATCGCCAACCCATCCGACTGCTTCGGCATGGCCCTGCCGACGCGCAGCGAGTAGCTCATGCACTGCGCCGCTGCACATCCTGTTCGCGTTTAGACAGCGCCAGGTAGGTGTAGTAGCCTTCAGTCTCCGCTTGCCAGTTCGCTTCCAGGGTAGACAGAAGTCTGGACTTTCCCGGTGGACTCATCCGTAATTTGCTCCGTAATCTTATCCAGTGGGCACGTATAAAAGTCTTGATGCAGTTCGTCCTGGTTCTTCCAGTATCGAGCCACACGAGTGCTTGAGGTTAGGATCCCCTCATTCTCGAGATCAAAAAGCAATGACAATTTGTTCATGTATATCTGCGCTGACCTACTATGAAAAGCAAAGGGAGGTTTCTTGATAGCTAAATACCCCTTCGCGATATCGCTTCTGGCGCTTATTGGCGCCACTTGCCACGGACAGCAGCTTGACAGCGCGGTCTCTCGCGTAAACCCACTTATCGGCACATCTCACGGCGGCAATGTGTTTCCCGGCGCGACTGTTCCGTTCGGCATGGTGCAGTTCAGTCCGGAAGCTTCTCCTGTTCGCGTGGACCGGCCGATCGCTGCACCGGGCGGCTATGAATATCGCTCGGTCGCACTGCGCGGATTCTCGCTCACAAATGTGGAAGGCTGGGGTTGTGGCGGCGGCGCAGGCGATATCCCGATGATGCCTGTTGCCGAGCCCGTCGATAAGTCACCATCATCTGACTTTCGACATGCTTATACAGCGTCGTTCACGCATGCGGATGAACATGCAGAGCCCGGCTACTACACCGTGAAGATGGGCAGCGGCGTCTCCGTGGAACTGACTGCTTCGACGCGCACAGGCGCAGCCATCTTCCACTTTTCTGAGGGCAAGCCCGCGTCTCTCCTGGTACGTACTTCGGATTCAGAAGCGGGATCAGTGGACGCGCATACTGTCATCGATCCGGCACAGAAGCTTATTTCAGGATCAGTGCGCAGCGGCAACTTTTGCGGATACCTGGGCACGGAAGATCGTCGTCCGTACTACACGTTGTACTTTGTTGCGAAGCTCGATCAGCCTTTCTCGGCGACCGGTGCATGGCACGATGATGCCGTTACACCGGGAGCAGTTACGGCGGATGGTGGGACAGGTTTTGGCGCGAAAGGCTTTGCGGAAAAGGGCCATGGTTCCGGTGTTTGGGTCACCTTTGACCACGCCCGCGAGGTGCGCATGCGCGTGGGCATTTCATATGTGAGCGAAGCAAATGCACGCGCGAACCTGGCGGCTGAAAACGGCGAAGGAGTGAGCTTTGAATCCGTGCGCGAGCAGGCAAAGTCAGCATGGGAGAAGCGTCTGAAGCAGATCGAAATTGAAGGCGGCACGCCTGATCAGCGGACCGTATTCACCACCGCTCTCTATCACTCGTTGATGACGCCGACTACTGCGAGCGATGCGAATGGCGAGTACACAGGTATGGACGAAAAGACTCATACCCTCGCGGTAAACCAGAAGGTGCAGTACGCCAATTTCTCCGGATGGGATGTGTATCGTTCGCAGCTGCAGCTGGTGACATGGCTTGATCCTAAGATCGGCAGCGACATTGCGCAGAGTCTGCTGAACCAGGCAGATCAGAATGGCGGCGCATGGGATAGATGGACAAACAATAGTGGCGCAACGCACGTGATGAACGGCGATCCTTCTGCGCCCGCGCTGGCAGATATCTACGCGTTCGGCGGCCGCGACTTCGATGCGCATGCGGCGCTGACATCACTGGTACACGCGGCCGATGTGCCGACTGCGGCTGACCTTTCAAAGAATGGCTGCCCGGTAGAGTGCGCAGGGCAACGGCCTGGCCTCGACAAGTGGCTGTCGCTTCATTACATCCCGACAGATGCGCCGGCATGGGGTCCGGCCGCCGATACGCTTGAAGATGTGACAGCGGAGTTCGGTATCTCGGCGCTCGCATCGCGCCTGCATCAGGACGACGTGAGCCGGCGCTTTCTGACGCGCGCGCAATACTGGCATAACATCTTTAATCCCAGAGCTGCGCCTGAAGGCGGCTACTTCGAAAATCGTAATGCGGATGGCACATGGGCGCTCGTGCAGGATGACGAGAAGAAGCCACCGCAGCCGTTCACACCTGCGACCGAGGATGGCTTTGTGGAAGGCACAGCCGCGCAGTATGTCTGGATGGTTCCATTCAATGTGAAGGGATTGTTTACAGCGATGGGCGGGACCCACAAAGCCGGCGCGCGTCTCGACAAGTTTTTCTACGACGATCATGATGCCCCCGCTGTGACGGAGGCTGGACCGCTTCATGCCGAGTTGAACAACGAGCCATCGATTGAATCTCCGTTGCTGTATGACTGGGCAGGCCAGCCATGGAAGACGCAGCAGCTGGTGCGGCAGGTGCTGATTACTATCTGGAAGAATGC
>CAXTNK010000003.1:19519-31644 GCA_964245665.1 uncultured Acidobacteriaceae bacterium | reverse complement strand
CTGCTGGCCGACGCTTACACCACAAAGCCGAACGGCATTCCCGGCAATGACGACCTGGGAGAAATGTCTTCGTGGGCGGTCTTTGCGTCGCTCGGTTTTTATCCGGAGATACCCGGACGTGCCGAGCTTGTGCTGGGCTCACCGATGTTTCCAAAGATGACGGTGCATCGTGCGGCAGGCGACATTCATATCACGGCACAAGGCGCCGCGACTAACTCGCCCTATGTACAGGAGCTGCGTGTAAATGGAATAAGGTGGACGCAGACATGGCTGCCGGAATCCTTCGCGAACAGCGGCGGTACGTTGACGTTCAGGCTTGGATCGATGCCAGACAAGCAGTGGGGAAGCGGTGCGAAAGCAGAGCCACCTTCATTCGAGTAGCCCGTCTTGGATCGACAAGCAGAGGCCACGCTGGTAAGAGCGCGGCCTTCGCCTTTGAGCAGCGACAGCCGGTAGTTAATTGCTTTCAATGGCCGGACAGATGACAGGTTCAACATGGCCCGCTCTGCCTTTGCACGGGCTGCGACTGGAAACCTTTCTGACACATCGAACGAGAGCAAGCCAGTGTCATAAAAAGTGGCTGGCTGTCGAAATCCTGTACCAGAGCCCGTCTTTGAGCACAGCTGCCTGCAGTTTACCTGCCGTGCGAGACAAACTGCATAAGCCAACTCCGGCACGGCAAGCAAGTTCACTCTCCGGCCACAAATCCTCGAGCCACAATGCTGCGCGGTAAAAGCGGATCTGCTTTGTTTCTGAACTGTCATCGCAAGCCTGCGCCAATTTGTATAGGATGCATCCATTAAGTAATTGCATTGAGGTGGATACTTTTGAGGCGCGGACCATTCCTCGGGACCTTTTTTCTTTCAGGGCTTGCCTGTTTATTGCAGGCGCAAACATCGACTCCTTCAGCCCCGGCATCCGGACAATCAGCGACCGTGCCGGTTGCTGCGCAGCCCGCAACCAGCCCGCAGGCTCCAGCGGCTACGGCGTCAGCGCCAAGAGTCATCATGCCCGCTTACCCCGTTCGACCGCCGCAGGATCCGGCGGCCGTTGCCAGGGGTAAGCAGACATTCGGCGTGAGCTGCGGATTCTGCCATGGATCCGACGCGCGCGGTGGCGAAACAGGGCCAAACCTGGTGCGGTCGCAACTGGTTCTGGACGACCAGCACGGGGAAACAATCGCGCCAACCATTATGAACGGCCGCGTCGATAAGGGCATGCCTAAGTTCGACTTTGACATGGCCCGGATCAGCGATATTGCCGCATTTGTTCATAGTCTCTCTTCGTCAACCCGTGGCGAAGCTATCTCACCGCCAATCAATATCGTTGTAGGAGACTCGAAGGCCGGCGAGACCTATTTCAACGGCACTGGCAAATGCAGCAGCTGCCATTCCGTGACTGGCGACCTTGCAGGCATTGGCTCGAAACATGATCCAAAAACCTTGCAGAACCTTGTGCTCTCAGGTGGGGGCGGTCGGTCCCTCAGCCGGACAGCAGCTACAGTCTCGCATGTGCCTCCGACCACTGTAACCGTCAGCTTCCCCGGAGGACAGAAGTACGAAGGAAAGCTTACCCATCTCGATGCCTTTAATGTCTCGCTGATAACGACTGATGATACGTATCACAGCTTCGCCATCCACGGCGCAGTTCCCCAGGTTGCTGTCCATAATCCACTCCAGCCGCATCTCGACATGCTGCCGACGATTAAAGACACTGACATCCATAACCTGACAGCTTACCTGGTGACATTGAAATGAATAGAATGCTCGGGATGTTTGCAGTATTAGCTATAGCTTTCTGTCCGGCTTACTCTTTCGGACAAGGGCTCGACCCTGCCTTGTTGACGAAGCCAGCCACAGACGCATGGCCAACCTATGGCGGCGATTACTCGCAGCGTCGTTACAGCACACTCAAACAGATCAACCAGGCCAATATCAAGAACCTCGGTTTGGCCTGGACGGACACATTGCCCACCGGCGCCAATCCTGGTGGATTCTTCGGGCCCGATGCTGATGCGACCATCATCGGCGGAGAAGCAGCAGAAGCAGCCGCGCCGGGTGGATTTCCGCTGCGCGTCGGCGGCGCCATCCTGCAGGTGAATGGCATTCTCTATGTCTCCGCACCGGATAATGCGTGGGCGGTTGACGCGCGTACCGGGACGGTGCTGTGGCACTATTTCTGGAAGACCAAGGGCGGAACACACATCGGTAATCGCGGCATGGCCATGGTCGGAGACTGGCTCTTCTTCGAGACACCCGATGATTATCTAATCTCGCTCGATGCAAAGACAGGAAAAGAGCGCTGGCATAAAGAAATAGCTGACTTCAACCAGGAATATTTCTCGACCGCTGCTCCAATAGCTATAGGTAATCACCTGATTGTCGGTACCGGCGACGATCTTGATTCGCCCGGTTTTCTCCAATCCTTTGATCCGGTAACCGGAGAACTGCAGTGGAAGTTCTATACCGTGCCCATGAAGGAAGGCGATCCCGGGCTGAATACATGGAAGAGCCTGGATGCGGCGCGCCATGGCGGGGCCCAGACATGGATGCCTGGTTCGTACGATCCCGATACTCACCTGTATGTGTTTTCTACGGGCAATCCCACGCCCGCTTACACCACTGAAACACGCGGTGAAGGCGATAATCTTTACACTTGTTCACTGATCGCGTTGAATGTGGATACGGGAAAGATGAGCTGGTATTTTCAGACCTCTCCTCACGACACGCATGATTGGGATTCCACCCAGTCTCCCGTCTTTGCCGACGCAATGTTTAACGGCAAACCACGAAAGCTGGTGCTGCAGGCTACCCGCAACGGTTACTTTTTTGTGATAGATCGAACTACCGGCGAACACCTGCTGACGAGCAAATATGCAGAGTCCGCCAACTGGGCTGCAGGCATCGACAAGCGCGGCGAACCCGTGCGTGATCCTGCGAAGGATTCCATGCCCGCCGGCGCGCTCGTTTCACCGGACAACGGCGGCGCTACAAACTGGCCTCCCCCGAGCTTCGATCCTGACACTGGCCTGTTCTATGTGCAGCTGCGCGAGATATACGCGATGTACTATCTTACCGAAAGCAATCCACGTCTTGTGACCGGCCTTGGTGGAAAGGAAGAGGACGCTGTCGGCTCGCTTGGCACATCGATTGTCGCAATAGATTACAAGACGGGTAAAACTGCCTGGAAGTATCGCTTTCCGGGAGGATCATCTTCGCCCATTGGGATCACCGGTCTATTGACGACCGCCGGCAAGCTGCTATTCAGTAGCGATGTAACGGGCAACCTTGTCGCCTACGATCCGCTGAAGGGAACTCCGTTGTGGCACACCCGCATTGGAGCTATCTCGAATGCGCCTGAGACTTACATGCTCGACGGTCAGCAGTATGTACTGGTGGCTGTCGGTACATCTCTGTTTTCCTTCAAGCTTGGCCAGTAAGCTTCGCCACGGGCTGTCGCGAAAGTCTGCATGGTGTAACGGTCTATCGACGGGGAAGCATCGATAGATCGTTACTCATGACGTATACATAGAGCGCGATCGCAATACAGGCCACGCCTATCCAGAAGCGCCAGTCACGGTGGGCTCGTTGCCAATAAGGTCGTTGATGGTCGCGGTCAGCCCGGTGGACGACCGGTGGGATACTTGTTTGCTGATGTCGCTTGTTGTCATTCTTGCTTTCGCCCATAGTTTTCCTGATTGTCCATTTCTGCGAAGCACGAAGGTGTCGTGGCGCGCTGAAGAGTGCGTTACGAAGAACCCAAGCCGCCGAATACAGGCAACCTGTACGCAAGGGATAAATCCGCGCGGATATTCATGAGCCGGGAAGTCACATCCCAGCATACGCTGCGCACTCAATGCTGCTCACAACCTTTGTCAGCTGCAAACATGAAAACATGCGGACAATTTTGAAGGCGCAGGATTCCGACAGTATCCCCTACAGATACGAAATAACCGCCTGGCTGAGCGCGCATATCATAGGCGCCGATACAACGGAACGATCTCACTTGAGACTAGTCGGTGAAGTTGATCCGCTCTTTTTCAATGACGAGGGGGCGTCCCTGCACCATGGTATGGATAGACCCGATATATTCGCCGATGATCCCGATAGCTACAAGTTGGACAGAGCCGAAGAAAAAGAGTCCTACGGCGACTGGTGCGACACCTATTTGGAAGTGGTTCCAGAAAAGCAGCTTCGCGATCAGATAGCCGGTGCCGACGGCCAGGCTCAGCAGGGCGAAAACAAAGCCGATAAACGTGACGAGGCGAAGTGGAACCTTTGAAAGGTTCGTGATGCCCAGCATCGCGAGGTCATACAGGGTATAAAAGTTATTCTTGGTGATGCCTCGTTCGCGACGCTTCTGATTGTAGTAAAAGGCCTTGTACGGTAAACCTATCTCGGCAATCATGCCGCGGAAATAGGGATAGGGGTCGCGGAAATGATTGCGCAGGATGTCAACTACTTTGCGGTCATAAAGCCCAAAACCCGTGAAGTGTTCGAAGACCCGCACACTCGTCAATCGCGCGATGGTTCCGTAATAAGCACTGCGAATCTTGTACATCAGCCAATTTTCTTCACTCGTGTTCTTAATGCCGACTACTACTGGCGTGCCCCGCTCCCATTCTTCGATCATTTCTGCGAACAGCTCAGGTGGATCCTGCAAATCAGAAAGCAGCATACCGACGGCGTCTCCTTCGGCGTGCAGAATAGCGTGCTGCGGAGAGCGCAGATGACCGAAATTGCGAGCGTTGACGATTACCTTGACGTGGGGATCCTGGGCCGCCAGTGCACGAAGAATAGCGACAGTATTATCCGTCGATGCGTTATCGATGAAGATATGTTCGTAGCGAAATTGAGGAAAGCGCGCCAGAGTATCGCGAAGGCGTATGTAGAGCTGCTCCACATTGTCCTGCTCGTTATAGCAGGGACTGACGATACTAATGAGCTTCAATCGAGAACTCCTGGTGAGATAGGGAAGTGGCTGATTGCCAGCCATGCCATTCTGCCGTACGCAGGATCGCATCGCGCAACGTCACAGTCTGCAGCAGATTTAATTCCTGCGCACATCGCTGAACATCCGGCACGTACTGCAGCGCCGCCTTGGTTGGATCAGGCGTTTGAGCTACGTGGATGGGCAGGCCCGGTGAAAGAATCGCTGCTACCTCTTCTGCGAGTGCACGAACGCTGATGGCATGACTGGAACCCACATTGTACGGTCGCAGCGGTGTGCCGCGGAACAGGATCGTCCACAGCCAGACGGCAAGGTCTGTTGTGTAAAGATACGAGCGCAGTGGCGTTCCATCGCCACGAATAAGAATTGGCTCTGAAGCGAGGGTGCTCCGGATAAAGTCACCGATGGCGAAACCCTGGTCGAGTTCAAGATGCGGTCCAACAAATGCAAAGGGCCGTGCGATCATGCAAGCAAGCCCGTTGCGTCCAGAGTACGCGGCACATAATGCTTCCGAGGCACGTTTGCCTTCTCCGTATGCACTGCCTGGCAGGCATGGCTCCGGCGCGCCGGTATAGCTCTCCGGTATATGTGTCATGGTTGATGGCTGCGCACCGTACACTGCGCCGGAACTTACCATTAGAAATCTACGCGTGTCATGAGCGGCTGCGAAATCAAGCATCCGCCGCGTGCCGTCGAATGTAGTTGCGAGCAGACTTGACTGCTCGGCCACTGTACCACGCGCTGCTGAGACATCTGCAGCCGCATGGATGACAGTCGAAAATTCACCCGCAGGAGAGGCGCAGCTCTGTATGTCGCCGGCCAGCAACGTTACCGACGGATGATTCGCCAGGTGAGCACATGCTTTGGCGAACCGCTTGGGGTCGCGAGTAAGAACAGTAACCTTCGCCTTAAGGGCAAACCGATCATTGGCTGCGGTGAAAGTTTCGAGGAGCCATCGACCGAAAAAGCCAGTGCCGCCGGTGATGAACAACTGCTGTCCACGCACGTCTTCCCATAAAAGACGCGTGGCTTCGCAGACCATGTCGACATCTCGTGCGGCCAGAACCGTCTGCTTCATCCTCATCCCTTCACAGCCGGCGGCATCGTTACAAGGCGCTAATCAGTTGAGGACGGGAAGTGCTGCGCCTTGCTCCACAAACATCGCGATCGTGTTTGCCACGTGATCGATCATGGGCCGCGTCAGGCCCGGATAGACACCGAGCCAGAGAATATTACGCATGACGAAATCGGTGTTCGGCAGTTCGCCGATCTGCCTGAATTCAATGCCCTGGTAGGCCGGCTGGCGCAGAAGGTTTCCGGCAAACATCAGCCGTGTTCCAATTTTCTGTGCTTCGAGTGCGCGAACGAGTTGGTCGCGGGTGAAAGGCGCTTCCGCACGGACGCCAAGAGGAAAGCCGAACCAGCTCGGGTCAGCGCCCTCAGTTGCGACTGGCAGCATGAGCACATTCTCCATTGGCTCAAGCGCCTGCCGCAGATAGCGGTAATTATCCCGGCGCGCCTGGATAAATTCTTCGATATGGTCAAGCTGGGAAAGGCCGAGCGCGGCCTGCATGTCCGTCGCTTTCAGGTTGTAGCCAATGTGCGAATACGTGTATTTGTGGTCATATCCACAGGGCAGCGTACCGAGCTGCCAGTCAAATCGTTTGCCGCAGGTGTTATCGACGCCCGGTTCGCACCAGCAGTCGCGGCCCCAGTCCCGGAAGGATTCAACCAGCGTCTGCAGCAGTGGCGTATTGGTCAGCACCGCACCGCCTTCACCCATCGTGATATGGTGTGCGGGATAGAAGCTTAAGGTCGCCAGGTCGCCGAAGGTGCCGACCTTCTGACCGCGATACGTAGACCCGAGAGCATCACAGCAATCCTCGACCACCCACAGCTTGTGCTTCTTCGCGAAGGCCATCACTGCATCCAGGTTGAAGGTATTCCCGAGCGTGTGCGCGATCATGATGGCGCGTGTCTTCGGACTGAGAGCACGGTCGAGCTGATCTACATCAATTTCGAGTGTCGGCAGGGTTACGTCCAGGAAGACCGGGACAAGCCGGTTCTGAATGATCGGGTTGACTGTCGTCGGAAAGCCCGCCGCGACCGTGATGACTTCGTCGCCCGGCTTCAGTTGGCGATCGCCGAGCTTGGGTGAAGTGAGTGCGGTCAGTGCAACCAGGTTTGCCGATGAACCGGAATTGACCAGCGAGCATCCTCGCACACCCACAAAGCGGGCCAGCTTCTTTTCAAACGCCTTCGCGAAACGTCCGGTAGTAAACCAGCAATCGAGCGCGGAGTCCACGACAGAACTCAGGTCTGCACCGTCGATCACTTTGCCGGAGACAGGAACAACTGATTCGCCGGGCTGAAAGGTGCGTGATGGAAACGCTTCGCGGTGATACTCCACGGCTAACTCGAGTATTTGCTTCCTGATTTGTTCAGCGCGTTCACTCACCAGTGTTTTCCCCTCAAATCTTGGTTCGGCGCTCTTAAATCGGTAGTTGCTGACATTTATGATAGCGCAGTGCTATGAGCACGAGTGCCTTATGAATGAGCTTGCAGGTCAACAACTTTGTGGCCTCGACCGCATCTCCAAAGCGCAAGTCTATGATGAAAGAGTCTTCGCTCGCCCTGGCCCTGCTGCGGGTGATTGACTCATCGGGAATCGATGACTATTTAAGAATCGGCGACTATTCAACAAGCGAGATCAACATGAGGTGGAAATGAAGGCAGTCATTCTGGCGGGTGGCCTGGGGACTCGCATCAGCGAGGAAACCTCGCTTCGTCCCAAACCCATGGTCGAAATCGGCGGCCGCCCGATCCTGTGGCACATCCTCAAGATGTATTCACAGCATGGAATCTTCGACTTCGTGATCTGCCTGGGCTACAAAGGGTATGTGATCAAGGAGTACTTTGCGAACTACTTTCTGCACACCGCCGACGTCACTTTTCACATGTCAGAAAATCGTATGGAGGTGCATGGAAACACCACGGAACCATGGCATGTAACGTTGGTCGATACAGGTGAACATACCGGAACCGGCGGACGGCTAAAGAAGGTGAGCCAGCACCTGGCGGGCGAAGAGACTTTCTGCATGACCTACGGGGACGGCGTCTCCGATGTGAACATCACAAAACTGATCAAGTTTCATAAGAGCCATGGCAAGGATGCGACATTGACGGCTGTTCAGCCGCTGGCCAGGTTCGGACTACTCGGTATTCAGGGAACAGAAGTCCATACATTTCAGGAAAAGCCTACCGGGGATGGCGGCTGGATCAACGGCGGATTCTTCGTACTCTCGACCAAAGTACTGGGATCGCTGCCGGATGATCCTGCGATTATGTGGGAGCGTGAGCCATTGGAGCAGCTTGCCCGCGATCACAATCTGAACGCATACTATCACCATGATTTCTGGCAGCCGATGGATACATTGAGAGACAGGCAGCATCTGGAGGCGTTGTGGAATTCAGGCAAGGCCCCCTGGAAAACCTGGTGAGCAGCACCCTCCAAGGCAAGCGCATCTTCCTTACCGGGCACACCGGCTTCAAAGGCGGATGGCTCGCTCTAACCCTTGCAGGCCTGGGCGCAACCGTGCGCGGCTATGCGCTCGATCCATCTTCAGAGCCCAGCTTTTTCCACTCTGCGAAAGTGGACTCAGTCATTGAAGACGTTCGCGGGGATATTCGTGACATCAGCAAGCTAGATCGCGCCATGCGTGAGTTCGCACCTGATGTCGTCTTTCACCTGGCAGCTCAGCCATTAGTGCGGCGTTCCTATGCTGATCCGCTGGAGACATACACGACCAACGTGATGGGCACTGCGCATGTGCTTGAAACTGTGCGCACACTTCCATCCGTCCGCGCAGCAGTCGTTATCACTACGGATAAATGTTATTTGAACCGCGAATGGCGATGGGGTTATCGTGAGACCGACCATCTGGGCGGTTACGATCCGTACAGCAGCAGCAAGGCCTGCGCAGAAATTCTGACCGCTTGTTATCGCAACTCTTTCTTCTCGGCGGAGAGTCTTGAGAAGCACAGTGTTGCTCTCGCGACGGCGCGTGCCGGCAACGTTATCGGCGGCGGTGACTGGTCAGAAGACAGGTTGATTCCTGACCTGGTCCGCGGCTTCATCAGTGGACAATCCGTGCCCATTCGCCGGCCGCTTTCTGTGCGTCCCTGGCAGCATGTGCTCGAACCAGTTGCAGGCTATCTCTTACTGGCTGAAAAGCTTCTTGCCGGAGACACGAGCTTCGCGGATGCCTGGAACTTCGGCCCCTTCGATGATGACGCATGGCCAGTCGAACGCATCGCGACGGCTATGGCAGAGCGTTGGGGCGGCTCTGCCTCCTGGTTTAAGGATGGCCAGGAGAGCGTGCATGAAGCCGGTCTCCTGAAGCTCGACTCAAGCAAGGCCCGCGCCGAACTGGGATGGCAACCGCGTCTGCGTCTTTCCGTCGCCTTGGAGTGGCTGGTGGATTGGTATAGGGAATGGCAGGCGGGTTCGCATATGCATGCCTTCAGCCTTGAGCAGATCGCAGCCTACGAAGCTCTCGGTAATCGTTCAGCAGATCACAAAATTGAAGTAGATCGCTCCACATCTGGAGATAACTCATCTAATAATAAGGGTAACCCGACTTCCCGGCTCTCTCCTGCACAGGCTGAACAGACATGATGATCAAGGCATCTGACTACATTGCGCGTTATCTGTATAGCCGCGGCGTGCGCACCGTGTACGAACTGCCCGGCGGCATGATCACGCACATGCTCAATTCGCTGTATGAGTTCAAGAAGATACGCGTCGTCAGTGTGCACCATGAGCAGGCTGCGGCTTTCGCCGCAGACGCCACCGGGCGCATCACCGGCGTACCCGGCGTTGCCATGGCCACCAGCGGTCCTGGTGCTATCAATCTGTTGACTGGTATTGGCAGCTGCCACTTTGATTCATCGCCTGCGGTCTTCATCACAGGCCAGGTAAATCGTCACGAACTGCGCGGCGACCGAGCCATCCGCCAGCTAGGTTTTCAGGAGAGCGACATCGTCAGTATGGCCAAGCCGATCACCAAGGCCGCCTGGCAGGTTGGCTCTATCGAAGAGCTGCCGGAGTTACTGGCGAAGGCCTTCGATCTTGCCGTCAGCGGTAGGCCCGGACCGGTCCTGGTCGACGTGCCGATGGATATTCAGAACACGAAATTCGAAGTTCCCGACCCGCTGAGCTATGCAGGCATCGCCTCGAATGTCGCGCCGATTGCTGCGCATGTCTGGGACGATCTGCGGGCAGCACTGGCGAAATCAAAGAAGCCTCTGGCATTGGTCGGCGCAGGCGTCCGTGCCGGCAACGCGTTGTCCGCATTGCACGCATTTGTGCGCACGCTCGGCATTCCCGTCGTCAATTCGCTCCTTGCTGTCGACGTGATGCCCTATGAAGATCCTCTGCGCGTCGGCATGATCGGCAGCTATGCGAATCGCTGGGCCAATCATGCACTCGCCAATAGCGATTTGCTGCTGGTAATGGGCAGCAGGCTCGATATACGTCAGACGGGCAATGACACGGCTTTCTTCAAGGGCGACCGCGTCATCGTTCATGTGGATATCGAAGCAGGCGAACTCAACAACCGCGTCCCCGGCTGCATGGCAATCCATACAGAACTGCGGCCGTTTCTCGAGCAGGCCGTCGAAAATCTCAAAGCTACCGACCGCCCCGACTGGCTGCAATGGCGGGAAGAGATCACGGCTCTGCGTGAGCGCTTCGACGATCGTCTTGAACTCACGACCATCGAGGGCATCAACCCGAATGTCTTCATGCACCAGCTTTCTGCTGCGTCCAGGGCGGCCGGCGCCTACCTGGTGGATGTCGGCCAGCACCAGATGTGGGCGGCGCAATCGATTGAAGTCGGAGCAGACCAGCGTTGGCTTACGTCTGGCGGCATGGGTTCGATGGGCTTCGCACTTCCAGCTGCTATTGGAGCAGCCGTCTCCCTGGCGCCAAGGCCGGTAGTTGTTATCGCGGGAGATGGAGCGTTTCAATGCAACCTGCAGGAGTTACAGACGATTGTGCGTAATCACCTCCCGGTCAAGATTGTCGTCATCAACAATCACTGTCACGGGATGGTACGCCAGTTTCAGCAAAGCTACTTTAACGAGCAGTATCAATCGACGTTGTGGGGTTACAGCACGCCGGATTTTGCCCGGGTGGCAGAGGCCTTCGGCATTCGCTCCGCCAGCGTAGGTGATGCTTCCAAAATTGAAGCTGGCCTCAAAACACTGTGGGATGACTCATCTGCGCCTGCGCTAATTGAAGTGACGATCGATACTTATACAAACGTCTATCCGAAAATTGCATTTGGGCGTCCACTTACTGAAATGGAGCCGGACGCTCAGCCCATCGCCATGGAGAGTACTTAGTCGCAGGCTGATTTGCCTCTTGATTTGGGAGGCGTTTGTAACAGCTTAAGGTCGCCGGCGTCGAGTGTTTAGATCGTCGTATTCCCAGGTATCCCAGGTCATGTATTGTCAGGAGTGATCTCACATCCTCGCTTGAGGCCTCAATGAAACGTTATCTCCTGGCGATGCTTCTCATGCCGCTGTCCACTCACGCCTTCGGTCAGACAACGGCGATTGAACGAAATGGGCAGACAGTTTTCATCGAGCCTTACGCGCCGAATGTGGTACGCGTGACGTTGAGCACCATCGCTAGGGAAGCCGAGGCCGTTCCAGGCTACGGAGTGATTGCCAAAGCTGAGAGCACCGGCTGGATCCACACTACAAACGCAGATGGTGCCGACATCTACAAAAGCGCCCGCATGACTGTTACAGTTGCGCCTCCCCATCATCACGATCCAAACGTGAGACTGCCGGATACAGCAAAGTTTTTCTCCGGCTCAGTTCCCGGTGTCGACATAAAGTTCACTCTTCCTGACGGCTCGCCGCTCACTGAAATGAATGGCTGGAAGATGGCTGAGTTGAACCAGAAAGATGACACGCTCAAGAGCGCGCGCGGCATCAAGCCGGAAGATCTGCCGCTCTACACGGTCGGTGCAGACTTTGTAGCTCCCGACGACGAGCATTATTATGGCCTCGGCGAAAATCAGGAAGGCTATCTCGATCATCGCCAGCGGCCCGTTACCTGCGCGGCGAATTACCTGGCACCCGGTTCACCATCTTACTGCGTG
>CAXTNK010000003.1:12255-19509 GCA_964245665.1 uncultured Acidobacteriaceae bacterium | reverse complement strand
GGTGACGAATAAACGCTATGCCATTCTCTGGGACAATGCCTCGTCCACTACTATCTATCCTGCGTTTGATGGTGAGACGAAGTGGTCTTCCGAGCTTGGCAAACGCGTTTCATTTTTCGTTATCGAAGGTGACACCACCGACGAACTGTATGGCGGCTACCGGCTGCTGACCGGCACAACGCAGATGCTGCCAAAAGCTGCGTACGGTTTCATCCAGTGCAAGCAGCGCTATCGCTCGCAGGCAGAAGTACTGGCCGTTGCCAGGGGCTATCGTGACCGGCACCTTCCATTGGACATGATCGTCGTCGACTGGTTCTATTACACGCAGATGGGCCAGTACGACTTCGATCCTGATATGTGGCCCGATCCAATGACTATGAACAAGCAACTTCATGCTCAGAATATCGAGACAATGATCAGCGTGTGGCCGCGATTCGCGCCGGGCTCCCGCTATTACGACTTCCTGCTGAACAAAGGCTGGTTCGAGCATTATGCCAGCGAGTTACCGAAGACAGGTGATCTGCCGTCGCCAGGTAAACCGCTCAATGGATTGCCCTATGATAAGGCCGGCTCGGATATCGATACGACAAATCCTGAAGCAGCCAAGTGGTGGTGGAGTCTGATCAGGGACGATATAGCCTCGAAAGGCTTCGATTTCTTCTGGGCAGATGAGACCGAGCCAGACCTTCCACCGGATGGCGCTTACCTGAGCGTCGGCCCGGGCAATGAATACTTCAATGTCTATCCACTCTTTCATACTGCTGCTATTTACAATGGCATTCGCCAAGACAAGCCACAGCAGCGTTCGCTGACACTCTCACGCGATGGTTTTACAGGCGCGCAACGAAACGGCGACATCTTCTGGTCCTCTGACATCTCGCCGACGTGGGATTCAATGCGTCGCCAGATTCCAACGGGACTTAACGTCGCTGCGTCCGGGCTTGCCTATACCGGAAATGATATCGGCGGCTGGCAGGGACTCCCTTCGCATCACAAACCCGCTCACCCGCCGCTGATTGATCCGGCAGGCGCGCGCGATAATGTCGGCAACGATGATGACTATCCCGAGTTATACGTGCGCTGGTTCGAATACGGCACTTTCCTGCCCACGATGCGCACGCATGGCACGCGTAACTATAACGAAGTCTGGAGTTATGGACCACAAGCCCAGCCTATTCTTGAGAAGTATCTCAAGCTGCGCTACACACTTATGCCTTACATTTATTCACTTGGCTGGTCTACGCATCAGACTGGCGCACCCTTTATGCGCGCTCTCTTCATGGATTTCCCTCATGACGAGAAGGTCGCAAACATAGCGGACGAATATATGTTTGGTCCCGCACTGTTAGTAGCTCCGGTAGTCGAACAGGGCGCGACTAGTCGCGAAGTCTATCTACCCGCAGGAAGTGACTGGTATAACTACTGGACAAATGAAAAGGTACATGGTGGTCAGACGATTACAGCAAAAGCACCGATCGATATAATCCCACTGTTTGTAAAAGCTGGTTCCATTCTGCCGATGGGCGCTGCAGTCGAAAGTACGCACGACGACCAGCCAATCATGAAGGTGAAGGTGTATGCGGGTGCCAGTACGGACTTCACGCTCTACAAGGACGATGGAACAACCTACGCTTATGAGACTGGCAATAATCAAATCACCGGGCTTCACTGGGATGATACGAACCGCAAACTGACGCAGTCAGGAGCCAAGGCCTGGGACCATGAGGATAAAAGGCTGGTCGAGATCGTAAAGTGAAGTCTATCTCCACCATATCTCCAGCTTCATAATTGCCCTTCTCCCCGAGGCCTCCGTTCTCATAAAAGACCTTGAGCTGCCGACCTGCCTTGTTAGGCACATCTACAATTCGTCTGGCCAACTGGAGTCAATATGCCGTAGCCTGCGCTTATGCCGCAAAACGGATTCGCTGATTAAAGAGTTATATTCCTTGGCTATGTATCAGGTGAAATTCGGCACCGTGCTCATGTGGTTGAACTATTATCGACCGAACTTACGACCATCGCCGGCTGTGCCACGCTGGTAATTCTCAAACCCGGTGCTGTCACCAGCGAGGGCTCGCCAGGATATGCTCCATGGCGAGGCACGCTATCGCGAGACTCGCGAGCCGAGCCGCCACATCTAAGCTTGGCTGCGAATGCTGGATTGTAGGATTTAGATTGGTCGGGGAGAGAGGATTCGAACCTCCGACCCCCTGGTCCCGAACCAGGTGCTCTACCAGGCTGAGCCACTCCCCGATGTTGTTGCCTTTGCGGCGCTGCCATCAAATTTACTGGCCTTGCCCCTGCAGATAACACCTTCCATTACGGGTTCCTGGAGAACCCTCGGCGTCCTCCCAAGTGTACCAGCAAAGGCGGGAGCGGGGTAGTCCGAGACTGAGTTGATACCGTCGGTTCGAACCACAGCGTAGCCTGCCGTTTGTACGTTGGATCTAGATCGTCATCGCCAAGTCGCAAAACGCGCAGGCTCCGGCACAGTATTGCCGGGCCCGGGCCGTATTTTTGCGTCCACTGAGAAGGCCGCCTGCGCTCCATGACTTGCCCTGCACCAGGGGTTCCTCAACAACAAACGATCCGTAAACCGAGGATTACTTAGGAATGTCGTCTGAATCGAATTTCGGTATCCCGAAGTGGCCGCGCAGCTTCAATAAATCCAGCGTGCTGATGTCCCCGGCGACCGTCACCAGGTTCAGGCTCGAAGGTTCTGCCAGCAGGACCGCTACACCTGCCACGTTTACGCCATTCAGATGAATCCACAAATCAGTTCGTGCCGGGATTGTGCTCCCCGGAGCAATCCCAGGCTTCGGCTTCTTCGACACGACGTGCTTCCAGCCCAGCGCGTCGTACTGCGCGCGGATTGAATCAACCTCCGCCAGGTCATAAATGCCTGGATGGGGATAGCGATAGCTGTGCACGGATACGCCGTTTAGTCGCGCAATCGCCTGCTTCGTCGGCTCGTCCAGGCCCTCCAGTTTGCCTGCCAGCGCCAGCATGGAGCGGTCAAAGGTGAAGTCGCTGTGCCATGAAGCATTCTGCGTTAGAGAGTGCAGACCCTGCGGTACGAACTCCAATACATTGCCGTTCGGCGGCAGGTCTTCCGCCACCACGATGCCTCGGGCGTGAGACACCGAACTCTGCGCATGCAAGGCTGATCCACCGAGGCACATACCAGCAAGCACAAAGGACGCGCACAGCCTTGTAAAGAGATTTCGTGAGTTAGGGAAAAAACTGGGCACAGGTACACCTCCGGCCTTCAACTATTAAAACGCGTTCCCACCCCAAATGTTGCGAAACCAGCGGAATCGCTTGCTCCCGACCAACGCGAGGACTGTTGAGAACACCTCAGCAGGCGCGCAGCGCGATTCGTTGTACGCGCAGTACCTAGACGCTGTCGGCGGTGGAGTGGGAACTGCCCAGGCCCACGACCAGCATCATGACCCAAAACAGCAATTGCAGTGTGCAGGCGCCGATCATGTCCAGCACCACGTCCTGCGGTCGACCCGTCCTGCCTGGCAAAAATGTCTGGTGATACTCGTCCCCGGCAGCAACAATCAGCGTACAGGCGAGTGCGTACAACACACTCTCGATGCGGAAGGTCCGTCCGTGCAGAATCCCCGCCGTCCGCCCCCACGCGTGGTAGAACAGCAGGCTCAACGTGCCGTAGCCGACAAAATGGCCGGTTTTGCGAATGATGTGGTGGACTTCATCCCAGTAGGCATTCGTCTGCGGACCAAAGATGCTTTCCCATATATGACGCAGCGGTCCGCTGGTGTTGCCGCTGGAAAACGTCTCGGTGGATTCGGCAATGATCACGCACACGCCGATCACGGCTGGCAGCCATGCCAGGAAGAGACGCAGGCCACTTGACCTGTGTAGATGTGAATGTGTCTCAGCCCTCATCCCTGACAAATCCCGCCCAATGGTATCGACCCTGGCAGTAAGCCACGCAGTCCGACCCAGAGTGGATCCACGCGACCAACGGAAGCATAAGCACCGAAGCTGCGCCCGCCCGCACGGCCAGTACTATTCGACATGGTAGTTGGGGGCTTCGCGCGTGATGATGACGTCGTGGACGTGGCTTTCGCGCAGGCCTGCATTTGAGATGCGGACGAACCGGGCATTCTGCTGCAATTCCGGGATCGTCGAGCAGCCGAGATAGCCCATCCCCGACCGTAAGCCGCCGACTAACTGGTAGACCATCGACTCGAGCGGCCCACGATGCGGTACACGCCCTTCGATGCCTTCCGGTACGAACTTGGCCAGTCTGTTGTTGCCTTGACGCTCACGCGCGACCACGCCTTCCATGCGGCCGCTGTCGTCAGTAAAGTCGTCCTTGCCCTGGAAGTAGCGTTCGCCCGATCCCTGCGCCATTGCAGACAACGATCCCATGCCGCGATACGCCTTGAACGACCGTCCCTGGTAGAGAATCGTTTCGCCCGGACTTTCATCCACACCAGCGAAGAGCGAGCCAATCATCACCACGCTTGCGCCTGCCGCAATCGCCTTCGCCACGTCGCCCGAATACTTGATACCGCCATCGGCGATGATCGGGATATTGCGTTCCCTGGCGGCGCGATAGCATTCGGAAATCGCCGTAATCTGCGGCATGCCTGCGCCAGTGACCATGCGCGTGGTGCAGATGGATCCGGGCCCGATGCCCACCTTCACAGCGTCAGCGCCTGCATCCATCAGCGCCTTCGCGCCTTCGTAAGTCGCGACATTGCCTGCCAGCAGCTCCACCTCTGGAAACCTGCGTTTTACGTCGCGCACTGCTTCGAGCACGCGAGAAGAATGACCATGCGCCGAGTCGATCGAAATCACATCAGCCCGTGCGCGGATCAACTCAGCCGTGCGCTCCAGGTAGTCCCCGGTCGCGCCAATCGCTGCACCCACACGGAGACGGCCCTGCGAGTCTTTCGCAGCATTCGGATACTTCAATTTCTTCTGGATATCCTTGACCGTGATCAGACCCTTCAATTCGTAACCGCCATTGACCACCAAAAGTTTTTCCACGCGATGCTGGTGGAGAATCTGTTCGGCTTCTTCAAGCGTCGTACCCACAGGGACAGTGATCAGGCCGTCCTTGGTCATCACATCGCCCACTGGAATATCGGTCCGTGTTTCAAACCGCAGATCGCGATTCGTCAGGATGCCGACCAGCTTTTTACCCTGCGTAACTGGCACGCCGGAGATTTTGTAACGGCGCATGACGTCGAGTGCGTCCGAGATCAGCTGCTCCGGCCCGATCGTGACCGGGTCAACGATCATGCCGCTTTCCGAACGCTTCACCTTGTCCACTTCACCGGCCTGCTGGTCGATGGTCAGGTTGCGATGGATGATGCCCAGTCCCCCCTGCTGCGCCATGGCTATGGCCAGCCTCGACTCGGTGACCGTATCCATGGCGGCCGAAAGCAGTGGGGTGTTGATGGAAATGCGCTGGGTCAGCTGGGTCTGCGTGCTGACCTGGGTCGGAACCACTTCGCTGAAGGCAGGAACGAGAAGTACATCGTCAAACGTAAGTGCTTCGGGAACGGGAAACTCAATCATGTTTTCTAATCTCGGGTGTCATATCTAGATGACACTGTAAAGCTGTGCGATTCACAGCCGACCCTTAGTCAGGTTGGGCGCAATTGTCGAATGGTTGTTGTTGATTGTAGGGTGGTCCGCCCGGCAGGGCAAACACGAATTTGGATTCGAACTCCGGATTCAACCCCTGCTTTGTCATCCTGAGCGCAGCGCAGCGCAGTCGAATGGACCTGCTTTTCTTCTCCCATCCACGCCGCCGGATGAAGCCTTGCAGACCATGATTCGCCACCTCGACCGAAGCGCACTGCAGTGGAGAAATCTGCGGTTCCCAGGCCTGACCACGGACGATCAGGGAACCGCCACGCAATCCACTGCGTATCTCCAGGCATGAAAATGACAGCGATACTGGCCTGCACCCTGGCAGCAGGAATGAGCGCCGTGGCAATTCAATCCATCGCGCCCTACCCAGTGCTCGCGGCCGGGAACGACAGCTACGAGCGTCAGCAGGCCTTTGGCCCCGGCGGCCAGCTGGTCATCGACGCAAACGTAGCCGACCTGGCCATTCGCCGTGGCGACTCCGGCACATTGAAGTTAGTCATCGACCCAAAGGACAGCGATGCGAAAGACGGCCACCAGAATCCGGCATCCTGGGTTCGCGAATTCAGCGTGTCGAAACAGTACGCAAAGGTGCAGTTGGACCTGCCGAAGAATAACGGCTCACCGCACATCACTCTCTACGTCCCCGACCAGACCAGTGTCCGGCTCTCACTTGGGGTCGGCAACGTCGCCGTCGACGCGCTGAATGGCAACGTCGAAATCGATATCGGCGTGGGCAACCTCGGCGTGGGAGCGATCGATCTCGCCAAGTATCATGACGTGACCGTTTCCGTCTGCATGGGCAACATTACCGACCGCGCGTTCAATATGAGTGAGTCAGGCATGTTCGGCAAGGAGGCCAGCTATCACGGCAACGGCCAGTTGAAGATGAAGCTTCACGCGAAGATCGGCAACATCGAGATTAATAAAGGCAACGCTCCTGATCAGTGAAATTCAAGACGCCACAAGTACGAGGGTGGGCGGTTTGAAATTCCGGCAGGCGAGGCGTATGTTTAGGGATGACAGCGAGTTTGTTCCGGTTTGAGCGTCCTGCAGTAGCGGACCGGCCAGGAGAGACGAGTGGGCGAAAGCCCACTTTTTATTTGGGGCAAAATCGGTCGAGAAATATCAGTTTTGGCACTGAAAACGACATAAAAAGGCACGAAATGGCAGTCGATTTCGAGAAATTACGAGCAGCAGCCCAGCGCGTCGCCGCCTCTCACGGCCTCGATGTGGTCGATCTCGACTTCGCCGGAGGTGGCAAATTCCGTGCGCTGCGGGTCTTCGTCGAGAAGAATGCGGAGGGTCGCGCAAAGCTTGCTGAAGCCGCCAAAGCAGCGCAGGCAGCGATGGCAGCCGGTGGCTCGAAGAAGCGCGGCGCTGAAGAAGCAGAACGTCTGTTGGGGCGCAAAGTTTCGGACGATGCAGGGGTTGAAGATGTTCTCACCCCGACTGATGAGGATGGCGATATTGCCGAACTGGATGACCTCGAAAGCCTGCCGAGCGCCGTCATTCGCGGCGAGCTTTCGATCGAACATCTGTCCGGCGTGACCCACGAAGACTGCGAGCAGTTTTCACGCGACTTCGGCACGTTGCTCGACGTCGAAGACCTGGTGT
>CAXTNK010000003.1:0-12245 GCA_964245665.1 uncultured Acidobacteriaceae bacterium | reverse complement strand
GAGTACACGCTTGAAGTTTCGTCGCCGGGCCTTGACCGCAAGCTGTCAGTCGCAGCGGACTATGGACGTTTTGTCGGCAGCCTGGTGAAGCTGCAGACCTTCGAACCAGTCAATGGAAATCGCCATTGGAAGGGGCGCATCCTCAAGCTGGTGGACGGGAAGCTTGAACTGGATACATCGGAAGAAAAGCGCAAGAGCAAGAAGAAAGCAGAAGCACGGACGACCAGCGTGGAAGTGCACTTGAGTAATGTGGAGAAGGCCAACCTGGTGCCTGAATTCTAGTGCCGGCTGGAGCGTTCAACGGCCAGAGAAGAAGCAGATCCCTTCACTCCGCTTCGCTTCGGTCGAGATGACAAGTCATAACTAGCAAGTTTGCAAGACAAGTTTTAAGGAAAAGAGAGACGGAATTATGGCGAGTCTTTTGTATCAGAACATTGAAGCGTTGAGCCGCGATAAGGGCATCGATCCCGGCATCGTGGTGGGCGCTGTTGAAGACGCGATCGCACTGGCGACGCGCAAGTACTACAAGACAGTCGAGAACATGCGCGCCGAGCTCGACAAGGAGAGCGGTGAAATCCGCGCGTACGTCTACAAGACGGTGGTCGAGACACCTGAGTTAGTCGAAGATCCGGTCAACCAGATCACCCTCGATGAAGCACGCGCACTGGCTCCTGAAGTAGAAGTAGGCGGCGAAATCCGCTACTACAAGCCGACGGATGTGCTCGGTCGCATCGCCGCGCAGATGGCCAAGCAGGTCATCTTCCAGAAGGTGCGTGAAGCAGAGCGCGACACAGTATTCCTCGAATACAACCATCGTGTCGGCGAAATCATGAACGCCGTCGTAAAGCGCGTCGAGCCTCAGGATGTAATCTTTGACATCGGCAAAGCCGAAGCACGGATGCCGCGCCGCGAGCAGTCGCGCCTGGAGCAGTTCGCTGTCGGCGAGCGCGTGCGCGTCGTCCTGCTGCGTGTCGATCGCGCCGCAAAAGGCCCGCAGGTGATCGTGTCGCGCGCCGTGCCGGAACTGGTGCAGAACCTGTTCCAGAGTGAAGTGCCGGAGATCTATGACGGTACAGTTTCGGTCCGCGCCATTGCCCGCGAAGCCGGCGAGCGCACCAAGATTGCTGTGCAGTCACGGGATAAGGACGTCGATCCGGTCGGCGCGTGCGTGGGCATGAAGGGTATGCGTGTTCAGTCGATCATCCGCGAACTGCGCGGCGAAAAAATCGACATCATCGAATACTCTGACGAAATAACCACCTTCGCCGAGAAAGCATTGCAGCCCGCCAAGGTAAGCCGCGTCAGTATCACCGATCTCAGCGATAAGCAGATCGAAGTCATCGTCGATGACTCGCAGCTGTCGCTTGCGATTGGCAAAAAAGGCCAGAACGTACGCCTTGCCGCGAAGCTTCTGGGCTGGAAGATCGACATCAAGAGTGAAGAAGAGAAGCGTCAGGAAGTTGAGCACCAGATGCAGTCGATGAGCGGCGGACCTTCGACCGCGATCGAACAGGTGACCGAACTGGGTGAGCAGATTATCCAGAAGCTGGTCGCTGCCGGCATCACGACCGTCGAAGCACTGGCCGATATGACGCCGGAGCAGCTGGAAGAAATTCCGGGTATTGGCGAGAGGACTCTCGAGAAAATCGGCACCGCGGTCCGTCATTATTTTGGTCAATATGAGCCGGGCGAAGAGCATGCCGGTGACGCAGCTGCCGCATCTCACCCAGAAAAAGAGGGTGAGGGCGAAGTGGCGAAAACGGATAGCGAAATGGAAGATCTGGGTGGCGAAGGAACGTCACTCGAGCAGCAGACTGGCGATACGCAAATTGCTTTTGGAGACGAACCTGGGCGCTCGGTGGCACAGGTGTTGCGCCCAAAAACCTTGGTCGGCCTGGATGAGGGCGACAGCGCAGGTGAGTTGACGGAGGCCGAAGAAGAGCGTCTGGACAGTGATCCTGAACTTTCTGCAGCGGCGGACCGGGAGCGTGCATCATCCGAGGAAGAAGAAGATGCCCTGCGCCTGGATATCGAAGAAAACAGTGAAGTAATTCCCGACAATCGCGATGGTTCGGGCCGCATTGTGGACGATATTGCGCGCCAGCGGATGGAGAAATTAACCGAATCCGGCGAGGATGTTGGTGAATTTGGGGTGGAAATTCTCGAGCCGGGGCGCGATGATACAAGTGCGACCCTTCGACGGAACCGCCCAAAGGCGGATTTGGATGGCGATCTTTCGGACAAGGTGAACCCTGACGAAAGCGAGCCAAAGCAGGAAAACGAGGACGAGATTTAGTCAGCGTTCTTCGTTTCCCGGTAAGTTGAGTGGACTGGTTTGGCGGTGCTTTCACGCCAGCCGTCCACTTCTACCCGTTTTCGGGCGATAATAGATAGTGAGTGCGTACCATCCTGCTGACCTTTGAGGTAGTTATGCAAAGCTGAGTGTCGGTGTCGGGTAGTCGCCATAAAAGGGGCGAATGAGTAAAGTTCGAATCAATGATTTAGCGCGAGAGCTTGAAGTAAAGAGCCGGGCAATTCTGGATGTCCTTGATGATGTGGGCGTCAAGGAGAAAAAGACCCACTCCAGTTCGCTCGAAGGCGATGAAGCAGAGCGCGTGCGTCTGCATTTCCAGCGCGGCAGTCGCGGCGGTTCGTCCGTGCGCCATGACAATGGGAACGGCAACGGCGACCGTCCAAAGATTGATTTATCCGGCGTCAAGAAGCCAGGCGATGTACTGCGCGCCATCCAGGAACGCAAGGAGCAGGCGGAGCGCGATCAGCAGGCTGCGCGCCGCCCCGTGCCTTCTCCTCCGCCAGCCGTCAGTGCCGCGCCACCGCAAAGGCCTGTCATAGCAGTAGCGCCGCCCGCATCGCGTCCTGCTCCTGCACCGACTTCTCCCAGCGCAGCCCCGGCAAGTGTCGCACCGGCGCCCCCGGTGGTCGCTGCTCCGGCAGCTTCTGCCACGCCTATTCCTGCACCAGTCGCGGCCGCAACGCCAGCTGCTTCCCAGCCGGGATCGCGTCCTCCTGGATTCGTGCCCGGTGGCCAGGCTGTATCGTCCGCGCCGGCACCGCGCCGAATCGTTCCCTTGCCACGCCAGGCGCCGAATATTGTTCATGCAGCACCCGCCATCGCGGCCAAGCCGCCTTCAGGCCCTGTTGTTGCCAGGCCGCCAGTGACTGTTGCTGCACCGCCGTCTGCTACATTGCCGTCTGCTGCGCCATCGAGTCCAGAGGCCGCACCGCGTCCTGTAGTTGCTGCCGCTCCGCCGGCGCCGGTCGCATCTCCTGCGCCTCCGCCTGAGGTCGTAACCGCTGCTGCGCCTGCGACCACGCCATTTGAGTCTGCTCCGGACACGAGCGTGCCGGCCGAACCCGTTGCTGCTGCACCAGTGGTTCCCGCGCGGCGTGTGATCATGCCGCAGACGGGCCCGCGCCCGGTGTATACGGCGCCGCCGCCACCCGCTCCACGCCCCGCTCCGCCAGCGTCCAATTACCCGCAGTCTTCTTATCCCGGGTCGCAGCCGCGGCCTTCCGGTCCCGGTGGACCTGGTGGCGCTGGCCTGCAGCGCGGCCGACCCATCTTCGATCGCGGCCCGCGTCCTTCAGGTCCGGGCGGCGGGCAGGGCGGTGGTCCAGGCTATGGTCCGCGTCCTGGTGCACCCGGCGGCTACAATCCGACCGGTCCCAGCGGCGCTCCAGGCGCGCGTCGTCCCATGCATCCCACGCGTTCTGCGCCGACTGGACCTCCGGGCTCGCGGCCAGGTTTCGCTCCACGCCCGGGAGGCCCGGGGGCACGGCCCGGTTTTGGCCCACGTCCAGGAGGTCCTGGTGGCGCGCCCGGTGCCGGTGGATTACTGCCGGCCGGCGAAGCGCCACGTCCGCAGCGTCCAAGTGGTCCGCCACGCGGTCGTGGGCGTCAGCAGTATCCGAAGACCAAAGAAGGCCCGATGAAGGGTTTTGCGCCGCCGCCGCGTTTTGGCGGATCGCAGATCTCGATGGAGCCGCTGCCCATCACTCGCACTATCACTGTGACGGAAGGCATCAGCGTCAAGGACCTTGCAGAGAAGTTGGAAGTACGCGGCAAGGACCTTATCGCATCGTTGCTGATGCGTGGCGTCTTCGTGACCGTGAACCAGTCGCTCGATGCAGAACTGGTGAAGGACGTCGCTCGCCAGTTTGGCGCCGACACTAATGTCATCAGCTTTGAAGACGAGATGGCGAACGAAGCCCTCGAAAGCTTCATGGCGACCGACAACACGGGTGAGATTGAAGTTCCCCGTCCGCCGGTCGTTACGGTCATGGGCCACGTCGATCACGGTAAGACATCGCTGCTCGACGCCATCCGCGAAACAGAAGTAGCGGCAGGCGAGGCAGGCGGCATCACGCAGCATATCGGTGCCTATAAGGTCCGCATCGCGAAGCCGGATTCTCCGGCGTTCGGACGCGAGATTGTCTTCCTCGATACGCCGGGTCACGAAGCCTTTACCCGGATGCGTGCCCGTGGCGCAAAAGTAACTGACATCGTTGTGATCGTGGTTGCGGCGGATGACGGCGTGATGCCGCAGACGATTGAAGCCATTGATCACGCCAAGGCGGCAAATGTGCCGATCATTGTTGCAGTTAACAAGATCGACAAGCCGGACGCTCAGCCCGACCGGGTGAAACAGCAGCTCGGCGACCGCGGACTGGTTCCGGAATCGTGGGGCGGCTCGACGGTCTTCGTCGATGTATCGGCAAAGAAGCGGCTCAACCTCGACCTGCTGCTCGAAATGATCACGCTGACAGCAGATATCGCTGACCTGAAAGCGTCGCCGGAGCGTTCGGCGGTCGCGACAGTCATCGAAGCCAAGCTCGATCGTGGACGCGGCGTGGTCGCTTCCGTCCTCGTACAGAACGGTACGTTGAAGGCTGGCGACAGCTTTATCGTCGGCAACACCTTCGGCAAGATTCGAGCGATGTTTGACGATCGCGGCAAGGCCATCGAAGAAGCCGGACCATCGACACCAGTCGAGATCCTCGGTCTTGAAGGCATGCCGGATGCCGGCGATACGTTCCTCGTCGTTTCAGATCGCGACAAGGCGAAAACCATCTCGACCTATCGCGCTATGAAGCAGCGTGAATCGCAGCTGGCGAAGAGTTCGCGCGTGTCCCTCGAAGGGCTGGCCGAACAGATCAAGCAGGCCGGCGTCAAGGAACTGCCGCTCATCATCAAGGGCGACGTTACCGGTTCGGTCGAAGTACTGGCCGATTCGCTGCAGAAGATGTCGACAGAGAAAGTCCGCATCAAGGTCATTCACACGGGCGTCGGCGCCATCAACGAGAGCGATATCCTGCTCGCGTCGGCATCGAATGCGATTGTCATCGGCTTCAACGTGCGGCCTGATCGCAAGTCGGCCGAAGCAGCAGAACAGGAAGGCGTCGAAATCCGTCTGCACTCCATCATTTACGAGGTGCAGGACGAAATTCGCAAGGCCATGCTTGGACTGCTCGACCCGGTGTACAAGGAGAATTTCCTTGGACGCGCACTGGTGCAGGAAGTCTTCCGCATTCCAAAGATCGGCACCATTGCCGGTTGCCGCGTGACGGATGGCTCGATCAAGCGCGATGCAGAAGTCCGCGTCATGCGTGGCGGCGAGCAGGTCTTCAAGGGCAAGCTTGGTTCGCTCAAGCGCTTCAAGGACGATGCCCGCGAAGTCACCAATGGCATGGAGTGCGGTATCGGCATCAATGGCTTCAGCGACATTCAGCAGGGCGATCAGATTGAAGCCTTTGCGATGGAGCGCATTGCGGCCGAGTTGACTGCAAGCTAATTCAATACGAAACACGAACAGGCGCGGCTGGAGCGAAAGCTCGGCCGCGCTTTCACTTTGCCAGGAGAACGCATGCCTTTAGACACATCGCCCGCCGTTGCTGAACGCCGCGAAGAACTGGAACGCCTCGAATTCATGATGGGCGCGGAGCGCGGCCGGCTTGCCGTGTCGCTCGACATGCTGACGGACGCGCTGATCCTCGTCGGCCAGCACGGTGTGTATTGCACCTCGACCCGCAACCCGAGCAAGCCCGCGATGGATCTGCAGATTGTGCTGGGACAGATCAATGGTGCGAAAGAACTGATCCAGTCCGCAATGACAGAACTCGAGCGCAAGAGAGATGCCGCCGCCGCTTCTTAAAGCAGTTTCCTGTTGCAGTGGTGTACCTGTATTTATTCCGCTCCAAGGATTCTTTTGCTGAACGCCAACAAGACGCATTCATCGGCTGGATTCTACCGGCCCGATATCGATGGGATGAGGGCCATGGCTGTCTGCCTGGTCATAGCCGCTCATCTGCACCTGCGGGGACTTGGTGGCGGTTTCGTCGGCGTCGATATTTTCTTCGTGATCTCGGGTTATCTGATCAGCGCCATCCTTCTTCGCCAGTTGGGGAACAATACCTTCTCCATCGTGGAGTTCTACGAACGGCGTGTCCGTAGAATCATCCCTGCGCTTTTTGTCATGCTGCTGTTTACCTGCAGTGTGGCGTGGTTCCTGATGCTGCCCACTGACCTGATGGATTTTGCGCAGTCCCTGGTAGCGGCGATGCTTTCCATCTCCAATATTTATTTCGCGCGGCAGTCAAGCTACTTCGACCTTTTTGCGAATCGGCGTCCGCTGCTGCATACGTGGTCCCTGGGGGTGGAAGAGCAGTTTTACCTTGTCTTCCCATTGCTGCTTTATCTGCTTTTCCGCTATGCCCGCGCATGGACGTCCAGGGTGATTTTTCTTGTACTGGCGGTTTCATTCGTGGCATGTGCCGTCCTGGTCTACCGCGATCCCACATCGACCTTCTATCTTGCCCCGACACGTGCCTGGGAGTTGCTGATCGGTACCGTGCTGGCCATGGATTCGATCAGCCTTGCCCGCAGCCGGGTCTTGCGCGAAACAGCGGGTGGGCTTGGCCTTATTTGCATCCTGACCGCGACGAATCGATTCGCCAATGGCGCTGATTATCCAGGGTTTCACGCCCTGCTTCCATGCGCCGGTGCGGCGTTGGTCATTCTTGGCGGACAGATGCGCGACAGTCTTTCCTATCGCCTGCTCTCATGGAAGCCCATTGTATTTATTGGAACCATCTCGTATTCGCTTTACCTGTGGCACTGGCCGCTCATCGCGCTCAGAAACTATGACTTTCGCGAAAGCTGGCAGCTCAGCCAGGCCAGCACGGATATTCTCATCATTGCGGAAAGCTTCGTCGCTGCCGTTCTTTCATGGCGGTTTGTCGAAACGCCTTTTCGCAAAGGATTGGGTGTCGGTCGTCGCGCCGTCTTCAGCATGGCTGGCGTAGCTGCGGTCTCGGTCCTGGCGTTTGGCTCGTATGTGATCGCGAGCAATGGCGCGACCTCTCGCTACAGTCCGCAGAGCGCGCGGATTGCCTCGTACCAGATGATGGGCGGGGACCATGCGTCTTACCGGGTAAATCAATGCTTCATACTGCCCCGTCAAGGCAGTACCTTCCTGCGCGACTTTGACCCGGATGTATGCCTGCCTCAGAGCTCAACCAAACCGACGTACATGATTGTCGGCAACAGTCATGCAGCGCATCTCTGGTTTGGGCTGTCCACTGTCTTTACCGATATCAATTGGCAACAGGTGACCGGCATTGCATGCCTTCCCAAAGTCAATGAGAAGCTTGAAGGCAAAAGCTGCAGAGAGATGCGAAATTTTCTGCTGAAGACATATCTCCCCTCGCATCACGTGGATGCCATTCTCCTGTCCGCGAACTGGGAATCGTCGGATGCCCATGACCTCGAAACGGTGCTGGAAGAGCTCGCACCTTTTCACGTGCAGGTCTTCGTGATCGGGCCGATCATGCGGTACGATCGTCCGCTGCCTTCCATCCTGGTCAAGGAATCAGAGCGAGGAGAGCACGATGGACGCTCTGCCGATGCACATCTTGCACCTGACGTATTCGAGGCAGATGCGACTCTTAAAGCGGTCGTGCGCGACCGTCCCGGGGTTCGATATATCTCCCTGATCGATCTACTGTGCCCACGCAGGCAATGCGTCGCGCTCACGCCAGGGAGTGCACCGATGCTGGCGGATGACTCGCATGTCACCAGGCCAGGTTCGGTGTTTCTGGCGCAGCAACTGCAACGCAGCGGCGCCCTGCAGCTCAACGTCAAAAAACCGTGAAGAGTAGTTGGGATCTACTCGCAACAGTCAGCTAAGTAGTTGTTGTTGACCGTAGGTAATGGGAAGCGCCCCGATCGATGTCGAGGCGCTTTGGCTTTGATGTATGACTCTGGCTGCGGCCGGTGAACAGCTTCGTCACGGAAAAGTGCGACCAACGGAAGCATGCATTTACGCTGAAGGCGTGGACTCCCGTGCGGCCGGCACCCGGATGGCCAGTACAGCGCGGAATCTTGCTTTGCCGCTCATCATATGGTCGTAGGCTTCGGCGGCTTTCTCGAGCGGGAAGGTTTGGATAAGGGCTTTGACGTTCTGCAATTCGCTGAAGTTGAGCGTGTCTTCGGAGTCGATGGCGGTACCGCTGGGCCAGCCGTGGATTGATTGGCGATTGCCGATCAACTGGAGTGAGGTCACCTTGATCGGTTCCATGGAAATACCGACGACAACCAGTTCGCCCGCATAGCCAAGTCCACCGATCGCGGCATCAATGGCGTCGGTGCTGGTGACTGTCGAGAGGATGAGCTTTGCTCCGCCGAGCGCCTGCAGTGCCTTGGCTACGTCTTCACTGGTACTGTCTATGTAGTGGTGGGCGCCGAGTTCCTTCGCGAATTTCGCCTTGTCGGCGCCGCGCGCGATGGCGACAGTTTTGAAGCCGAGCTTGGCAGCATATTGCACGGCGAGATGGCCGAGGCCGCCAACGCCGAGGATCGCGACCAGGTCCGGCGCCTTCGCCTTGCTGTTGCGGATGGCGTTGAAGGTAGTAATGCCTGCGCAAAGGAGTGGCGCGGCTTCGGTGCTGTCGAGCGAATCGGGTACCAGGGCGAGTGCTTCGGCTGGAGCGATTACGTATTCCGCATAGCCGCCGTCGTAGGTAATCCCGGGAATGCTGGCGTTGCGGCACATGACCAGGTCGCCGCGCCGACAGGGTTCGCAATGTCCGCAATGTCCGCCATACCAGTCCAGGCCGACGCGCTGGCCGACTTTCCATGGCTCGACATTCGGTCCGACCGCGTCGATCAAGCCAATGACTTCATGGCCAGGCACGCGCGGATACTGGATGCCGGGCATGTGGCCTTCCTTGGTGAGCGAATCGCTGTGGCAGACGCCGCAGGCCTGTACCTGGATGCGGACGTGGCTAGCGGGCGGCTCGGGAATGGGGCGTTCGACGAGTTCAAAAGCGCCGCCGGCCCTGTGGACCTGCGCGACGCGCATGGTTTTCTTGGAAGCGGAGGTGTCGGAAGGTTGCGCAGTTTCACGTGTCATCGGTTGAGTGTCCTCGTCTTGCCTGGCTGATTCACTGATGGGATGCCAGGGCAGGTTGGAAGATACCTTAATGTTCTGTCAAGATGTGTGTCAAAGCGGCCAGAATGTAGAGTGGAGCGGCGCTATGCAGTCGTAGTATGCTTGGAATGCGCACCCGTAGCTCAGCTGGATAGAGCATTCGCCTCCGAAGCGAAGGGTCAGAAGTTCGAATCTTCTCGGGTGCACCAGCTTTGGCCATCCAAAAACTTCGCGGTTCTGGATGGATACGGGCCCGGCGTGCAATCAATCCGCCGGGTCCGCCGCTCTCTCCATTCTCTCTTCCTGCCGATCCTGTGCTGCCGATCCTGAACAGGACGCACCTGAAATTCTCGCATTGTCAGCGCCCCGTCGCCCGGGCAATTTACTCGAAACCGGCTTCCTGGCGGAGACGATTCATCCCGACGAACGGCTGGTCTACATGCCTGGTGTTGACGGAAGTTCGCGGATTTTGATGTTGCGGAAGGAGACGGGAAAGCCGTGGTCCTGCAGGTCGATGCAGGTATCATGCATGTTGGCGAAGTGCGGATAGACCGCGAACTTGCTGCTCGCTATCAGTTGGCGGAACTGTGGGGAGTTGCGGTCATAGTCCACGACTTTGACGCCGTTGAGCCAATGCTCGACATGGGTCCCGTTGACGACGATCCGGGCAGTGTTCCACTCGCCCACCGGACGGATGGGTTTGGTGTGGTTGGCGGTGCCCGCAGCAGGGATCAGATCGTAGAGGGAAGCGACGGTGCGATCGCCATCCTTGCCGCGCCTGGCGTCGGGGTGCACGTCGTCGTCGAGGATCTGGTACTCGTAGCCGACGGGTGAGCCGGGTCCCTTTTTCAGGGCGAGGTCGACCAGGTAGAGGATGCCGCTGTTGGCCCCGGTGGTGGTGCGAAAGTCGATGGAAAGTTCATAGTTGGCGTAGGTGCGGACAGTAACGATGTCGCCGGCATCGCCGCCTTCACTGCCGCCAACATCGGTAACGCTGAGCACCCCGTCTTTAATCACCCAGCCTGAGGAAGGGAATCGGCCGCCGCGCTCGCTGCGCCAGCCGTCGGTAGTCTTGCCGTCCCAGAGAAGCTGCCAGCCCTGGGACTTTTCGTTGTTCGTAAGCGTGTTCTGAGTCTGGGTGAAGGCGGGGACGGCAGTCGTGAGCAGGAGAAACGCGAGAATGCGGGTGCGCGTAAGCATAGCTGCTTAAGATACCCGGCGCGGGTCAGGTTTGGATAGTGGGCCTGAGGGCGAAGGTCGGCTTGCTCTGCGCAGTGCATGTTCTACGGAGCCATCATCGGCCATCGCGGCAAAAGCCCGGCATAGCTAGCCGGGCTTTTTGCTGCGATATGGACTAGATGTGGCAGGAGACGGCGCCGCGTTTTTCCAGGTACTTCTGGTGATACTCTTCGGCTCTCCAGAAAGTCTGCGCCGGGACAACTTCGGTCACTATCGGCTTCGAGAAACGCTTCGCAGCCGTCAGGTCTTCGATCACCTTTTTAGCCGTCGCTTCCTGCTCGGGTGTGTGGAAGAAAATGGCGCTGCGATACTGTGCGCCCCAGTCCGGTCCCTGGCGGTTGAGGGTGGTCGGATCGTGCAGTTCGAAGAATGCGCGGACGATTGTTTCGTAGCTCACCCGGGCCGGATCGAAGTCCAACTCAACAACTTCTGCGTGGCCGGTGCGGTCTGTGCAGACGTCTTTATAGGTGGGCCGGTCGAGCTTGCCGCCCTCATAACCGACGGCGGTTTCAGTCACGCCGGGAATCTGGCCGAAGCTCACTTCGACACCCCAGAAACAGCCTGCTCCAAATGTCGCTTTTTCCATTGGAATACCTCTCGCAAATTGGATGCGCAGGCTCCAGTGCAGGCTTCAGCCCTGCTTTTGGCGTGGTGCGGTTTTGCGACGAAAGCAGTTTTCGTCATGATCGTTGACCAAGCCACAGGCCTGCATCCATGCATAGACGATCACCGGACCGACGAACTTGAAGCCGCGCTTTTTCAACTGCTTTGAGATTTCTTCCGATAGGTCGGACTTGACGAGATGTTTGCCGGTGTTCTGGATCGGCTTGCCGCCAGTGAAGTCCCAGCAGAATTTTGAAAAGTCCTCGCCGGCAGATTGCATGGCGAGATAGGCGCGGGCGCCGCCGATGGTAGCTTCGATCTTGGCCCGCGCGCGGACGATGCCAACGTCTTCCATCAACCGGGCGACATCGGCTTCGGTAAATTTAGCGACCTTCTTGGGATCGAAATTCTTGAAGGCTTTGCGAAAGGCATCGCGTTTGCGCAGGATGATGAGCCAGGACAGGCCAGCCTGGAAGCCGTCGAGCATGAGCTTCTCCCACAGCGCACGGCTGTCGTACTCGGGCACACCCCACTCTTCGTCGTGGTAGCAGGTCAGGAGCGGATCGGATTGTGCCCAGGGGCAGCGAGCCTTGGCGTGGGGACTAGGCATGCTCTCTCCATGGATCGACGATCGTCAGAAGCAGACTAATGAAGTCTTTTACATTGCGGGTGACGAGAACCAACTCATGCTCGATCGCCGTCGCAGCGATGATCAGGTCGGGTTGGGAAAAAGTCTTCCCTGCTTTCCGTCCGTCTTCTACCAGGAGTCGCCACCGGAGCATAGTGTCTTCTGTGATCGGAAGAACCCGACCTGCAAACACAGGCCGGATCGTTGTCGTAAGCCACCGGGTCAGCAGTGCCCGGTGGCTTGGATCCTGAAGCACCTCAATGCCGAAACGAATCTCGGCCATGTGAACGGTACTGACGTATAGCTGGTCCAGGGGACAGTCGAGT
>CAXTNK010000002.1:100806-110151 GCA_964245665.1 uncultured Acidobacteriaceae bacterium | reverse complement strand
GATGAAATGTCGGCAGCAGCCTGGATGTGACTTTCTATCTCCGGTAAATGGTGCCGTTTTTCATCACGAAGCTGACGTGGTTGACCGCTGAAATGTCGCTGAGCGGGTTGCCGGGAACGGCGATGATGTCGGCATAAGCGCTGGGTTTGAGAGTGCCGATGTGATCTTTCCAGTCGAGGAGTTCGGCGTTGTTGAGCAGGTCCGCCTGCAGAGCGGCAAGCGGGGACATGCCGTATTGGACCATCAGCTCCAGTTCGCGCGCCTGCGTGCCGTGCGGAAACGGTCCGACATCCGAACCGACGGCCATGGGGACGCCGGCTGCCAGCTGCTTCTTGAACTGTTCAGCGTGAAATTTCTGCAGCCACTGTTCCTGGCTTGCGGATTCCGGTGACGATGCGTGGCTGATGAAGTACTCCGAGATGGCGAAGGTCGGTACGGCGAAGATATGTTTTTCGCGCATGAGTTTCATCGTCTGGTCACTGAGATCGTAGGCGTGGTCGATTGATGCGACTCCGGCTTGAACGGCGTAGAGGGCGCCTGGTTCACCGGTGCAGTGGACGCCGACACGGGTGTATACCCGGGCGGTTTCGGCGACGGCCGCGGTCAGTTCAGCCTGGGTGTATTGGTAGGGCGCAGAGAACTTGCCGTCCCGGAGCGAGTCCTTACCAGTCTCGTAAATCTTGATGAAGTCGGCGCCCTGCTTCAGCTGTTCGCGTATGACCGAGACGAGTTGGGTGGCGCTGTCGGCATACGTGGCATTGCCGAGGACATGCTGATCAGGATTGAAAAGAAGAGCATCTTCGTGGCCGCCCGTAACGCTGATGGCGTTGCCGCTAATGCGCATACGCGGGCCGGGGATGGCGCCGTCGTTGATCAGATCGCGGACGGCGGAGTCGGCTGAACCGGCGCCTTCAGTGCCCATGTCGCGCTCGGCGGTGAAGCCGGCCATCAAGTCAGCTTTGGCGGCGAGGGTCGCGAGGATGGTGCGCTCGGCGACCGACTCTTTTACAGTCTGAAGTTCCTCGTCGCCTGGATGGAGGAAGAGGTGAACGTGAGCGTCGATGAGACCCGGCATGAGCGTGGTGTCGCCGAGGTCGATGACCTGCGCGCCGGATGGGTGCATCACAGACTTTCCACTTTGCGTGATGCGGTCGCCAGTGACGAGGATTTCGCCTGGATAGACGATCTCGCCAGTCTCAATGACCAGCATGCGCGCGGCATGGAGGACGGTGTGTGGAGGCCCTGTTTGCGCATTGAGTGGCGCTGCGAGCAGCGTGGCGAAGAGGGCTGTAATCGGGCTGATACGCATGGATGATAGCGATGGTATCACCGCTGTCTTTGCGCACTAGTGATAACAGAAGCGGGCCCAGGTTTGGCCTGGCGATCCTCCAGCGAGGGGTTTGCGCTGCACCGGAAATGGTGTTGTTCGCTCTTGTGAGGAGCGGATGATCTGAGGCTAGTCTCAGCTTTCACTCGACTTCATGGTGAAACGCGCGAGCATTCGAGGGTAGGCAGGAGAAAGGTGGAACGAATGTCTGATGCGTTGAAGCAGAAAGTAGCCTTGGTCGCCAATCCGGGGGCATCGTACAACACCGCCGCAAACCTGACAGTGCATGGCGAAACACATGCCTGATGTGTTGTCCGACTGACGGCCGGGTCACTCTCCGCGAAACGGTGGATTGTGACCCGCGCAGGACATGACTGACGACTACTGCATCTTGGCGGCTTTCTGTGCATCTGCTGTGGCTTTGTCGTTATCTGTGATGGCTTTCTCCTGCTGTTTGGCAGCGTTAGCTTTTGCCTTGTCGGCTTTCTCGTTGGCTTTGAGCTGCTTCTTCTGGGCCTTCTCCTGTTTCTTCTGCGCCTTGGCCTGGCTCTTCTGAGCGTCAGTTGGCTGGGCGCTTGTGGCCGCAGTGGAATCCTGCGCGACGACTAGCGGTACTACAGAAACGAGGGAGATGAAGAGGACGGGAGCAGCAAACAGACGTGCAAATTTCATGGGTCACCTGCTCGTGTCGGAATGCTTGACGACACGTGGAAATGTGAAGCTTGTTCATATTTGTGATGCAAAGACGAGCGGACCCGATTCAGGCCAAAAGCTTCTTGTTCAGGCTAGAGGCTTCCTCGCATGCAGGCGCATGTGGATGGGATATTTCGGGCGCAGAGTGATCTTCGGCTGAACGTGTTCTGCCTTCATGATTGGTCCCGGCAACAGTTCCATACGCCACTTCTGACCGATGGTGGCGAGCAGGAGAACGCCTTCCATCCAGGCAAAAGCTTCACCGATGCATTTACGCCCGCCGCCACCAAAAGGGAAGTACGCGAATTGCGGTCGGCCTGCCTTGCTTTCCGGCGTGAAGCGATCAGGATCGAAGCGTAACGGATCCGGGAAATATGTCTCGCTTCGCTGAATGATGTACTGGCTGAAGAAGAAGTATGTCTCGGATGGAAAGCGATAGTCGCCGAGAGTGATGGGTGCGGTCGATTGCCGGCCCATGGCCCACGCTGGCGGATAGAGACGCATAGATTCCGCGAAGACCTGCTCAACATATCGGAGCTGCGGAAGGTCTTCAAGCGTCGCCTGGCGATCACCGAGCACGCGGTCGATTTCTTCATAGAACCGGTTGGCTGCTTCAGAATTCTGAGCGAGCAGAAACCATGTCCAGGTGAGCGCGTTCGCAGTCGTCTCGTAACCCGCAAGAAAAATTGTGAGGATCTCGTCACGTAGTTGTTCGTCCGTCATGCCGGTCTGTTCGGCTGCGGTCGTCGCGTCTTCGTCGCGGCTGGACATGAGCATGGAGAGCAGGTCACCGTGGTCAGTAGTGTCTGTCTGCAGTTGCAATCGACGATCGGCAATCATCCTGTGAACGACTGCATCGAGACGTTTGCGTGCGCGGCGAAAACGCATGAGCCCCGGGATTGGCGCGGCAAGATATTTTTCTGCCTGCGGCAGCGCGATCAGCAGATTGTAGACATCCATGATCGCGTTGACTTCGGTATTGATCTGCCGGATCTCGGGCGTCACATCAGTATTAAAGAGTGTGCGGGCGACGATTTCGAGTGAGAGATGCATCATCTCGCCGCCGATCTCGATGGTGCTGCCTTCCCTCCAGCCGTCGCGTATACTGCGTGCGCGTTCAACCATGTTGTTGGCATACGCCTGGATGCGCTGGCGATGAAAAGCCGGTGCGGCGATGCGTCTCTGGCGCATGTGAAAGGCGCCTTCACTGGTGATGAGTCCTTCGCCGAGCAGGATCTTCATGCGGCGCTGTGTGCGTTCCTTGATGAAGTGCTGCGGCTGGTTGATGAGGATCTCTTTAATCATCTCCGGGTCATTCAGGAAGACGATGTGTTGCCAGCCAAGTTTGTAATGCGAGATGGGCCCGTAAGTGGTCGCGAGATGCTCGAAGAGCATGATGGGATTCGAGGCTTTGAAGAAGCGGCGCAGGATGTAGAACGGCAGGTTCAGTTTGAGGCCGGGTGGAAAGCGGAAGCCATCGCGCTCGTATCCCTGGTCTGCCTTGCTGGCAGCGAGTACGGCGCTCTCGCGTTCCTTTTCGTCTGGTACTGTGGGCATGATTTTTAGTGAGAATGGTGACGAAAGGCGTTCAGTCTTTCGTCCACAGTCTTAAGGATACTGCCGAAAACCTCTTCAATCCCTGCTTCGCCTTCGATTACGACGACACGCACAGAGTCGCGGTTTGCGATGGTGCCGTACATGTCGTAGGTGCGGCGAAAGAATTCTGTGTCGAGGTTTTCGAAACGGTTCTCATCGCGGCCGCTGCTTTCGATCACTCGTTGATTGCGTCGTCGCGCTCTTCCAAGCGATCGCTCGAAGGGTGGCATGAGGAGCAGCGTAAGGTCAGGCTGCAAGTCATCACAGAGTGTCTGGTGCAGCTCGCGTACTAGCTGTGAACCGAGTTGGCGACCTCCTCCCTGGTAGGCCTCGGTCGAGTCAGTGAAGCGGTCGCAGAGCACGGTATCGCCTCGTTCGAGGGCTGGCGCGATGACCTGGTGGATGCATTGTGCACGGTCGGCGAACATGAGGGCGAGCTCAGCTTTGGGTGCGGGGCTTTCTGCGCGGCTGTCGAGCAGCAGGGAGCGGATGCGGTCGCCGAGGGTGGTGCCGCCGGGTTGGCGGGTCACTGTAAATGGCTCGTTGCGAGCTTCGAAAGTACGGATGAGTTTCCTGAGCTGGGTCGATTTACCCGAGCCGTCGAGTCCTTCGAAGGTGATAAAAAAGCCACGCGACATGGGTGGAGTTTAGCATCGGGACCTGCTGGTGGTGCCGGTGGCTGGCGGAGAGAACGAAGGTCCTTCGACTGCGCTGGGCTTCGCTCAGGATGACGCATCTTTAGGCTCGGGGTGTTTAAGTGCGGGCCGCGTAAAAAAATCTACGATAGCCGCAGGTCGACTATTTCGAGCTCCAGGCCGCCGTATTCGGGGTGTTCGTTTTGACGGAGGCGGTACGCGATATCGATGGTCGAGCCACTCTGGATGCCCAGTTCCGCGGCGCGTTCGGCCCAGTCCCAGGCGAGCGCGGAATAGCTTGCGCCTTGCTGCGTGAGTCGCAGCTTGATGTGTCTTTTTTTCAGGATGCGCGGCGCGCCATCGACCAACACATGACGGGCCACGAAGATTGGCTCTGTGTTGCCCATGCCCGTTGGCTGCAGTTTCGCGAGCCATGAAAACAGGACGGGCGAGATCGCTTGGAGAGACAACTCGGCATGGCAATGCAGTTTGCGCGCTGCTGTTTCCGGAGTGATGTGGATTTCGGCATACGCCTGCAACCGTTCGCGCAAAGTCGCAACACGATCAGAGGGCAGTGAAAAACCTACCGCATGTGCATGGCCGCCGAAGCGAGTAAAGAGCTCCGGACATGACTCAAGTGCGTTGAGCAGATGGAAGCCGTCGATGGAGCGGCCGCTGCCGTAGGCCTCGCCATTTTCATGAGCGATGACGAGCGCGGGCTTTGCTGTACGGTCTACGATCCGGGAGGCAAGGATACCGATGACGCCACGATGCCAGCCGTCTCCATCGATGACAATGCATGCAGTGGTCGCGAAGTCGGTGTCTTCCTTGAGGCGGCGCTCGATTTCGGCGAGAGCAGAGGCTTCGGTATTCCGACGGTCCTGGTTGAGCTGCTCGAGCTTCTCGGCAAGTTCGTGGGCGCGAGCGGGGTCGCGCGTGGTGAAGAGTTCGACAACGTCAGAGGCTACGTCCATGCGTCCGGCGGCGTTGATGCGAGGCGCGAGGCGGAAGGCGATGTCGGTCGATGTGAGACGCTTCGCGCTGTTGGTGAGATGTGCATCGAGCTTGGCAACTTCCATCAGCGCACGCAGGCCCGCGTTGACGGGACGGCGCAGTTCTTCGACGCCCAGGCTTGCGAAGACGCGGTTCTCGCCGAGCAGCGGAACGGCATCCGCAACGGTTGCGATGACCAGCATTTTCAGGAAGGATGGAATGATTTTATTGCGCGCGCGTTCGGTGCCTTTTGCTGCGTCATTTGCTTCGAGGAGTGCCTGCGAAAGTTTAAAGGCAACGCCTGCTCCGCAGATGTATTTGCATACGTAACCGCAACCATGCTGGTTTGGATTGAGGATGGCAAGTGCGCGCGGCAGCGGTGCCGAAGCATCCGGCAGGTGATGGTCGGTGACGATGAGATCGATGCCGAGGCGCTCTGCTTCTTCAGCAGCGGCAAAGGCGCGGATGCCCGTGTCGACACTGATGACGAGGCGGACGCCTTCGGCGGCGGTGCGCGAGAGTATCTCGGCCTGCATCCCGTAGCCGTCGCGCAGGCGGTGCGGGATGTGGAAGCGGACAGACCCGCCTAGCATTTCGATGGCGGTCTTGAGCAGTACGATCGCGGTGGTGCCGTCGACATCGTAATCTCCATATATGAGGATTGGCTCATGTTCTGCGATGGCGGCCTGGATGCGGGCGACTGCTCTACGCATACCGAGCATCGTGTACGGATCGGCCAGGTGATCAATGGTGGGCTTGAGAAATGCCGCGGCTTCGGCGGTCGTTTTAATACCGCGATCGATCAGCAGTCCGGCCAGGGTGAGCGGGATCTGGGCATCAGCAGCGAGTCGCTCCGCATCGGCGGAGTCGACACTCTGCACCTCCCAGCGCTGGTAGCGGGCGGTTGCAGCAAGTGAGGCCGGCACTGGTCCGGGCAGGTCAGTTGTGGAAGGTGACTGCGTGCTCACCTGTGATTATTCTTCGTCTGAGCTGTCGTCAACGACCAGACCACCGAGGCCGGCTGTATCCAATAGATGCTGATAGCGTTCGTACCACTCAGTCGCACTTTCGTGCAGGAACATGACGCCCTGATAGACGAAGCCGAGCTGCACAAATCCGGTCTTGCCAACGTAGTTGACGAGGTACTCTGCTTCTTCCAGTTCTGAAGATTCGGGATCAGGGAAGGGTGTGTCGCGCAGGTCTTCGAGCAGTTCCTCGACGTCACCCTTTTCGAGTGAGATATCGCTCATGGTGATGAACGGCACGGCAGCAACTTTTGCCATTTCAACGAAGTCTTTCCAGCTATCTGGATTGTCTTCGTCTTCCCATAGAACCGAGGGCACATCTTCCGTCACAAAGCCGGGGAGCCGGCGTATACCGTGACCTTCAATGAAGGCCACCATGTCGTCTTTCAGGGAATGGAGCGTGTCAGGTTGCATGCATCTTCATTGTCGCAGATGGCGGCAGCCGCGGCAGAAAACTGTGGTGGAAAAGGATGAATCCGGTCTTTGAGACGTTGCTCTAACATGTTGGAAGAGGTGGATTTTGCCAAAGTTTGAACGACATGTCTTCATTTGCACAAACCAGCGCGACCCCTCTGCACCGCGCGGCAGCTGTACCCACGATGGTAAAGGGGAACTCCACGGGCTGTTTAAGGAGAAGACGGCGGCGGCTGGGCTCAAGAATGCCGTCCGCGCCAACAAGGCCGGCTGCCTGGAGCAGTGCGAGCATGGACCGGTGGTGGTGGTTTACCCGGAGCAGGTCTGGTATGGCTTTGTTCATCCGTCAGACGTGGACGAGATTGTGCAGGAGCACCTGGTCAGCGGGCGGCCAGTGGAGCGATTGATTCTGCCGGATGCCTGTTTGAATACAGCGACTTGCCCGCACAAGCCGCGGCCCGCTGTCACGGCGGCTCCGAGCCATGGAACTCCCGGGTCGGCTGAGGATGTTGCCCTGTCTGGTGTGCTATAGTCCGAAAGAACCTAGATGATTTTTTCGAATGAGTACGTCGGCTATCTGGCGAAGCAAACCGTGCGCCAACTGATCGAAGCCAAAGTCATCCGCACCGACAAGCCGCTTAAGCTGAATGAACGCGTGGCGGCCGGACTGCTGGACGAATTGAAGCTGGAAGACCGTATCAACGAAGAAGTGCGCATGATTCTCGAGGCCTACCAGGACGAGATGCACCGCACCGGCGCGCAATATGCGGACATGTTCAAGAAGGTCAAGAACGAGTTGGCCAAGAAGTACAAGGCGGTTCTGTGAGAATCAGCCGCGACAAACTGAATAAGCTGGCTCACACCATTGCCGACACGCTTGCGGAGACGGACGAGTGTGAGTTCCTTGAAGATCGCAATACGATTCGTCAGGAAGCGCGCAAGGCACTTGAAAAGCTCCTTATGGAAGAGATGCGAATTGACGCAGCCGCCCGTCTGAAGATTTCTTCACAGCGCAAGATCATCATGGAAGGTTCGCAGGAGTGGGACATCCTGTACCGCAAGTATTACAACGACGAAGTGAAGAAGCTGGGTATCTAGAGGGTCTTGGCCAGCAGGGTTGTCGATCCCAGCGTGATATTCTTCATAATACGTGGCGCTATGGTGTAACTGGTTAACACGTCGCCCTCTCAAGGCGAAGAGTTCGGGTTCGAGCCCCGATAGCGCTACCAAAAACAAAACAAACGACTTACCTCCTTTCTGAGCTCATCTAAACATCTGTTGGTTCAAGGCCTCGGGGACTCTGTGGGGACGCTAGCTCCTTCAGGCTACGGCTTTAAGAGGGCAACTGAGGTATCTCGCCGAAAATGGCATCCAGGCGCCCAACGGCTGCAGACAGGAACTCGCCCGACAGATGCTGGTACCTTGCTGCCATTCTGAGATCCTTATGACCGAGCAGTTGAGCGACTGTATGGATGTCCGCGCCCTGCATCTTTAACCAGGACGCTGCGGTGTGTCTAAGATCATGAAACGTGAAGTCTTCGATCTGGAGGCGCCGGCACACCGCTGCGAATCCCTTGCTGATGTTGTCAGCTGTGCATTCGCCCGCGAGAGGGAAGACGCGATCGGTTGGTTTCGCGTTGACGCGCCACTGCCCCTGTAGAACCTCGCACGCGAGCTTGTTCAGGTGAACGATTCGCCCGTCTCCGTTCTTGGTTTGCGGAAGCAGAATCCGTGCTCCATTGATGTCGACATCCAGCCAGCGAAGTCCAAGGACTTCGCCGCGCCGCATCGCCGTGAACGCTGCCAGGCCAGCGATCGGCCTTAGCCAGTCCGGACACTCGGCAAGCAGCGCGCGGAGCTCAGTCGGCTGCAGGTAACGGACGCGGCCGGCCGGTACGCTAGGCGCCTTTACTTTCATCGCGGGGTTTATAGGGATCAGCTCCCAGTCAACCGCCAGGCTCAGGATGTGTTTGAGAACGTTGAGTTCTTTCACAACACTGCCAGGCGAGACTTCGCCGGCTCGCTCTGTGACATAGTGCTGAATGTCCACGCGCCGGATGCTACCCATCGGCATAGATCCGAAAGTGGGCCGCAATTGATTCTCGATGATGCCAGCGGTTCTCTTGTGGCTGGCAGCGCTGATGCGGTTCTTCTGATGCTTCAAATATCGAGGCAGAAGGGAAGCGAAGGATTCTTTCGTTGCCGGTGCGTACCCCTTCGTACGCTGTTCATCTACGCGCGCCTTCTCGGCGCTAACCAGGCTGCGAGCTTGTTGCAAAGTGTGAGCATCGAGCTTGCGCTTCCGCCGTCGGCCGCTCGCATCAATCCAGCTGCCATAGAAGGTTCCTGGGCGATCTTTGCGCTGAAACACTCCATCTCGGTCTTTAGCCTTTGGCATTTTGTGCCTCTCTCGGCTTGCGAATTTTTCCCCGATTCGCCCATCCTTTGATTTGCCTTGGTGTTGCTGTATGTATCTTTACAGTGTCTCTTTTCGGTTCCTCGAAGATGACCCGGTCGGATACGTAATCTTCCCACTTTCCTCCGACCGGATCTCGCTCCCATTCCCTTGTTGGTTCTTCACATAGTTCCTGCAATTTTTTGGTAATTCGATCGCGAGCATCGCTCATACGCTTTGGATCGTGCCATGCGCACTCCGTTGAAC
>CAXTNK010000002.1:95651-100796 GCA_964245665.1 uncultured Acidobacteriaceae bacterium | reverse complement strand
AAAAATCTGCCGCAAGAACTTCTTCGACAGGGGCCCGCCAACTGTCCATTGTCGGGGTGCATAGCAAAGCTAGCGAATTTCCATTGTGTCTCGTTCTCGGCGTGGCTGCCGGCGGGAGCAAGCACTGGAGTTCGCAAGGACGGTATGCAGAAGTTTCCCTGAGTAAATGAGATAGACAAGCCGGCATTCATTCTCTTGCCCAGGAATTTTGACCAGTCCCCTTTTACTTCCCGCCACATTTGAAGCATCGATAGAAATTCTTCGCGAAAGCCTTCGTTAGCATGCAGATGCTTATGTCGCCCGGAGTTAAGAAAATTCACCAGCGCTTCTAATTCGTCACTTGCGTGCCAAGATATCGTGCGCTGTTTCTCTGCTTTCAACAGCCTCTTGACCTGTTGGCGCGTGAAATTTTGTACCGAATCTGCCATAAAAATATGTTACACGAAAATGGTCAACATCGTGTACAAACATTTGCTCGGACGGGCTTGGAATTTCTATTAACGTCTTTTTAGCGGCAAACATTTCGAGGGAGAAGATGAAAACTTTAAATTCATTCGGGACTGCAGCCTTGAACTCGACCGGCGCAGAAAAGCTTCTGTACAGAGTACAAGAGGCAGGGGCGGCCACAGGCGAGTCACCTTGGACATGGCGCAGGAGAGCCTATATGGGTGTCTGTTCAAGCGTGAAGCTTAGTAGTAAGGGGCGCCTGTTGATTCCACGATCAGAGATCGACCGCTTGATAAGTGAGGGATTCCGCCCGGCTCAGACAGCATAAGCATTCTGCTTGGCGGCATTTAGATGTTTATCTGCAAAAAATCGGATCGCAAATCGGCCCGCGAAAGGTGCTTGAACAATGAAAAGGGAGTCCCTGGTTTTCAAGAAATCGATTGAAGTATTTGAACCGTCTACCCCAAGCGACAAGGCGTGTGACTACACAGTAGAAGGCATCGAGGCATACAGGCTCGTGAACAACGGTGATGCAGACATGATTAACCGCGGCAGGGGAGTCCGGCTTAAACGCCATTCAGATGCGACCGGTCCTCGGAAAGTGTCAGCTATGCGGGATCAGTCAGCGAAACCCACGCAGGCACTTTTGGAACGCGCCATAGACGGTTCTAAATCCGCTTCGATTGCGATTCTCTCGTGGAAGGGATGCGTACTTGGATCGAAGGAGTTTGCAGCCAGCAGATATCGTTCAACGCTTGTCTGATAAAAACCATACTCGACTCAAGCTGCCCCCCCGCCTTGCGCGGGGTTTTTCATGCCCAAAAACGAAAGCGCTGCTTGCAGGCAGCGCTCAGTGAAAGGATCAATCTCTTGACTGACAGTAACAACATTTCCCATTCGGCGCAACCAAATTGTGGCTTCCCCACTACCCAGCTACGTGCCTACCGTAGACAACTCGTAGAAGAACTAAAGGCCATCGAGAAAACTGCAGCTGGTCTCTCCGACTTCGAACGGCGGGTTTATGCTGCGACGCTCTTGTCAATTGATCGCCTCGCACTTGACCATGCAGACATCACAGACTGCAAATGCTGGATTGAGGCAGTTGCTAAAAGCGCGCAGGTGGCCTGATGGCGCGATATAGAAAGATCGATACCAGGATATGGAACGATGCGAAGTTCGCTGCGCTTTCGGAGCGCGGCAAACTCGTTCTATTCTTCCTTCTAACTCACCCAAATCTGACGATGCTTGGCGCGATGCGGGCAACGATTCCTGGGCTTACTGCAGAGCTCGAGATGTCGAGCGAAGCCTTTACCAAAGCCTTCCAGGAAGCCTTATCTAAGGGCATCGCTAGACATGACGAGAAGGCTAAGTTTGTCTGGTTGCCCAACTTCCTGAAGTACAACCGGCCTGAGTCGCCGAATGTAGTGCGATCGTGGCCGGAAGCCTTTGATTTGCTACCTGAATGCGGCCTTAAAGTGCAATTGCTTCAACAACTTAAAGACTTCATCGAAGGCTTAACGGAAGGCTTTCAGGTAGCCTTCGCCGAAGCCTTCGCGAAGAGTATGCCTAATCAGGAACAGGAACAGGAACAGGAATATATATCGTCGAACGCTCACGCGTCCGACGGAGATGGTCCTTCGGTTTCGCAATTAGAGCTGCTCAAGAACGAAGCCAGCAGCGCGGTTAGGAATGCTGCAGTGGCTAAGGTGTGGAGTTACTACATCGAGAAGACTGCCAGAAACCCTAAGATCTACGCTTTCACGGCTGAACGAAAACGGCTTGGCCTTGCGCGGCTTGACGAATGCCTAAAGCGCACAGCAGGCGATTTGGAGAAAGCAACCGAGTTGATGATGGTCGCGGTCGATGCTATTGCAGCAAGCGACTGGCACATGGGACGCGATGCCAGAACAAATGGCAAGGCCTACCGCGAGTGGGATGATCACCTTTTCAAAAATTACAAAACGATGGAACGGTGGTGGAACGTATGAGCCCCGTTGTGATCGCAAGACGCCGAAAGCAGACAAGGAAACAGATCTCTAGGTCTGCCCTTGCCAAATTGAAATGCGAGGTCGTTCGCATTGGCGCCAATGGAACCAGGCAAGGTTTCAAATTCGCCGAAAAGATGTTCGGACTCTACCCGGAATTGAGGCAAGGATGATCGACGCGAGCAAGATACGCAGCTACTTCGAAATCCGCTTTGACGGACAACGGTTGCCCATGAAGAACGAGGTTGCCTTGAAGTGCCTTTTCCATGAAGACAGAAGTGCCTCGTTGAGTTTGAATCTCGAGAAAGGTGCTTTCTATTGTCATGCTGGTTGCGGTAAGGGCGGCATGATCGCCTTCGAGATGCTGTTTTCCAAATGCGATGAGGCAACAGCGAAGGCAAACATCTCTGACTTACTCGGAGGCTCGAAGCTGTTTGCTACTGGCCAAAAGCCAGAAGCGGTGTATCCGTACTTGGACGCTTACGGCCGCCTTCTCTTCGAGAAAGTGCGCATGCCTGGAAAGCGATTCATGCAGAGAAGGCCTGACGGCAAGGGCGGATACGAATACAAGCTAGGCGAGATAGCTAAACCGCTTTACCGCCTGCCTGAAGTCCTGGTGTCGAATGACATTGCAATATGCGAAGGCGAGAAGGATTGCGACAACGTTCGTGCGCTGGGTCTAAGCGATCGCGACAAAGGCATTTTCTTTACTGCTACCACCAACTTCGATGGCGCTGGTAAGTGGCGCGATTCCTACTCGCCTTATTTTGCCGGCAAGCGCGTCGTCATCTTCCCTGACAACGATGACACTGGACGGAACCATGCGGAGCAAGTCGCGCGCTCGATCTTTCCCTATGCTGCGGGCGTCAAGATTGTTGCACTGCCTGGGCTGCCGGAAAAGGGTGACGTGAGTGATTTCCTTAAAGATCACACGGCTGCCGACGTCCTTTCAGAGATCAAGAGAGCGCCACAGTGGAAGCCGGCCAAGTCTGAAAGCAAGCTTCTCGCAGATGCTTCCGAGTTCATGTCTGCAGCGCCAGAAAAGATTGACTGGGTACTAGACGGCATCATCGAGCGCGGCGCAAACGGCTTCTTTGTCGCGGTTCCGAAAGGCGGAAAGAGCTGGGCGGCGGCCGACATGATGATCTCTTTGGCTCTGGGCGTTCCCTGGCTCGGCTTTGAAGTTTCTCGGCCTGTTCGGTGCGCGCTGGTGTCTCGCGAAGATAATCCAGCGATGACCGCTTGGCGTCTTCGTCACCTGTTTCCATCGAAGGGCGGGAGCATCGATATACTTCGGGAAAACCTGTTCGTCAACTCTCGAAAGCAGTCCGCAGAACTGATGCTCGACAATCCTGAGCAGGTCGCGGAATTGATTGCGGAGTTCACTGCTCGCAAGATAGAGTTTGCCGTCTTCGATGTGCTGAATGTTCTGCATACCGCGGATGAGAACAACAACACAGAGATGCGCAATGTCCTGCGGCAGCTCACTCTCATCCAGGCTCAGGTCGGGTGCAGCATCGGCGTGGTCCATCACTTCAACAAAGCAGAGACTGGCGGCCTCACGCAGCGAATGCGCGGAGCCAGTGCAATCGCCGGCTGGGCTGAATGGCTGATCGGCATCACCATGGCCGACGAAGACACCAAGACCCGGCGCATGGAGTTTGAATTGAAAGCTGCACAGCCTCCAGAGCCGATCTACTACCGAATCGAGAGCGATGCTGGAGGCTGCACCTCTCTGGTGCGCACTCAGCAGGAGGCACGGCCGATCGCTTCGAACAGCTCTCGTGCAGCGCGCCTGATGCAGTAGTCGAGTAACAATACTTTCGAAAAGAGGTCTTACCATGCGTCGACTTACTTGTTTTGCTCTTGTTCTTCTATGCGCTCTGATGGCTCAGGCCCAGAGCACCTATCCCTATCCACCAGATCCGAGCAACCCGCAAAGCGAAACGAATCCGCTCTATGTGACTACGCCGCCGACCGTCGACTTTCACATGAATGGCGCAAATTACTATGTCGTCAGAACCTGCACTGCCAATTGCGCGGTTTATCTCCCTTCGTGCGTCGGCAAGGTTGGCCAAGTGTTCACGATCGTGAACGGCGCTCCCTTCATTCCCGGTGTATCCACGACTGATTTGAACGCAAATGGCGTCCAAATCACGATCAATCCCTATCTAGGAGACAGTCTCGACCCCTATCTCACGCAGTACTCTCCCACGAACTCATTGACCATCGATCCCGGCGGCACAGTGAAAGTCAAAGCAGTGAACATTCGCCCGAGCGGCTGTGAGTTCGCACCTGCAAACTAGAAAGGAATCTATATGCCAAAAGTATTCCGCGGACGTTTTCACGATGCCCCTATGCGTATCTTCCACGATGACCTATCAGCCGTCGCCTGCACGTGCCCGGACAAGCCTGAAGGCAGTAGCAGCGGCAGCGCTGCCGAACTTCTGGTCGACGATGAAGAGTTCAACCTCGAAGCCGCTGCTGCTGCGGCAGCGACGCGACGCGAGCAGTTGAACCCTGGGATAGCCAACAACGAAGAATTCGCTCGTCAGTCAGATCGTTTGTGGGGCCGGCGTTCACTGGATGCCATCTCAAAGCTCTCTCCGATTCAGCAGTTCGTTGCCGCTTCGGATGCACACTGGTCGCCTAAAAAGGCACCGGCTCAATTGATTGGGACGGGTCGCAAGCTGACCGCCAATGAATTGTTCGC
>CAXTNK010000002.1:91476-95641 GCA_964245665.1 uncultured Acidobacteriaceae bacterium | reverse complement strand
GCGTTGGGCAAGGAGATAGCTGATGCCAGCAGAAAACGTGTTTAAGTCGTTCCTCGTGAAGATTGGCTTTGCTCTGGACGAGCAAAAGTTCCGCCGCTTCCAGGAATCCATGAACATCGTAGGCAAAAGCGCTGTCGAAATGACCAAAGGCTTCATCAAGTTGGGCGAGGCATCTGTCATCGCCACCACGGTCATGGGCGGTGCCCTGGCCACCGCGGCGAAGCAGATGGAAGGTCTCTACTTTGCCGCGCAACGGACTGGTGCCAGCGCAAAAGAACTGCAAACACTTTCGCTGGCTGCGGAACAGGTTGGGGTCTCCGCTGGACAGGCACAAGCGGCAATTGAAAGCCTTTCGGTAGCACGACGCACGAATCCCGGCTTGAATGGAGTGCTTGCGACGCTGCACGTAGATCCAACACAAATCGATAATGCCAAAGTCTTCCTCGATCTGATGAACCAGTTGCATGCCAAGCCTGAATATCAGGGCGCGCGAATTGCATCGATGTTCGGTATCGACTCAGCGACGTTCCTGCAACTAAACCGCAATCTGCCGGAGATGGAGAAAGCGGTTCTGCTGCGGGACAAGCTTTTCAGCGCGACCGGGGTGGATCCAGCCGGGGCGTCGGAGCAGTCGCATGCATTCATGATGCAAATTCGGCTGCTTGTCGGAAGCTTCACAGACTTAAGCGAAATCATCATCGGCCGATTACTACCCATCGCTGAGCCGGTCCTGGGCTGGATGGAGAAGATGATTATCTTCACGGCTCGACTAGATCATGTCACGGCTGGATGGTCATCACGGCTGATCGGTCTCGTTGTGGCAATAAAGACGTTTTCGACAGCGTTTGGGATCTTGGGAAGAATTGGCAGTATCGCGCGCGTAGGCGGAGCGGTCGCGGCCACCGCAGAAGGCGCGGCAGTCGCTGGCGGTGCTGCGGCGGCGGAAGGTGGCGTTCTTGTCGCAGGCGGAAGCGCGGCGGCGGGTGCTACAGCATTGCTTCCCGTCCTGCTGCCAATTATTGCAACGGCTGCAATCGTCTATGCTGCGTATGCTTTCCTGCATTCCGAAACTGGGCGGAGAACGATCAGCGCGGTCGAAAGAACAGCATCCTCTGCGATGCATTCGCTTGAGAGCGCGGTAACTAACAGCGGGCTTGCGGATGTGTTCAAGTCCATACTGAACGAGCTGGTGAACTTCAAGAATTCCATAGCAAGCGGCGTCTCCGGAGCTGCGCAGTCAGTCAAGAATTTTGGCACCAATGTGCTGCAAAGCGCTAAGGGCTTTACCGAGCGATGGGAAGGCCATCTTAAGAACGGCTTTGGCCTGTACCAAGATTCGGGCGGGGTCCAGACAGTTGGGATAGGACATAGGGTACAGCCAGGGGAAGACTTCTCTGGCGGCCTCGACAAAAAAGGCGCCATGCAGTTGTTTGCAAGCGATCTGGGCAAAGCTACGGACACCGTGCGAAGCCTGGTACATCGATCCCTCAATACCAACCAGTTGACGGCACTCTCTGATCTTGCGTTCAACATCGGGCAAAAAGCTTTTGCTCACTCGACGCTTCTGGCAGACGTGAACAAAGGCGACATGAGCGGCGCTGCTGCTGAGTTTGCCCGCTGGAATAAAGTTTTGGTCGCTGGCCATTATGAAGTGAATCAGGGCCTGGTGAATCGGCGTGCTTCGGAAGCACAGTTGTTCAAGTCGCCGGTGTCGATCTCGCAAAAGACCGACATCCACATCGAGGGCAGCGATCACCCGGTCACTACCGGGCGCGAAGTGGCCAGGGAACAGACCCGGGTCAACGCCGATCTTGCACGCAACTTCAATTCGGTGCTCCAGTGAAGCCGCAACTGAAAAAAGCTATCCGCGCGTTTAGGAAAGCGCTTCGGTTACCTTCGAACGATCTTGATACCCGGATCAAGGCATTTACCGAACTGGTTGAGATTCGGTGCGCTGCGGCATTGAGTGAAAGTCCCGACAGGGCTGCAAAGATCGTAGGCCTTCTACGATCTCCTGCTCTGCAGGAAGAGCTAAAGAGCATGCACACCTGGGATGACGCTACCGTCGAGCAGTTTCTGAATTCCTTCTACTAAGCCCGCAACGAAAAGGAGCACACATGCAGATACAAACACCACAGCAAGCCGCTGAAGGTCGCGAGACCGTCACCATGACCTTTCCGAAGAAGCTACTTCTCACGCATCAGGACGGATTCAACTGGGTGCAGATCCACTATCCGGCCGGCACACACCAGGTGCCGCGTGAACATGCAGACCACTGGTTCTTAAAAGCAAGCGGTGTCAGAGAACACCAGCAGGAAGGCGAGTAACCATGACGACGACATTGGAGCAGCAGACAACAGCACGCGCAGCGCTCAAGGCGGCCAGCAAGGAAGCGGCGAAGTGCAAATCAGAGGTGCAAACTCTCGAGGAGTCACTCAGTCGCGCGACTGCCATGATCGAGGAAGCCGAGGTTGCATTGCAAGGCTTCGACGGCCTTGACCATGAGACGGCCAGGTGGCGGGCTAACGCAATTCGAAAAGGCGAGGATCCTCGCGCACTACCGGCAGAAATCACCGCTCGGATCCGTGCACGCGCCGATGCGACGAACGAGCTAACACAGGCGACCGAAACGCGTGAACTGATTGACGCGGAATTGAAGGCGGCGAAGACTCGACTGAACAAACTGACTACAGGGTTAGCTCCGCGGGCCGGCGCCGTCCTGGGTGAGTATGCCGAAATCTACGCCAAAGAGTTGACTGCGTTGAAGAATCGCGCCGCGGAACTGCAGTTGATGCTGGAAGGGATTAACAGTTTGCAATATATCGATCCGGATGCTCCCTACGGCCAACATTTTGTTTCCCTTGCTTCGACGCCTGCCATCAAGGCAGCACTCGCACCCTGCTACCGTGCCGAGAATGTTGCTGATATGGCTGGACTGTGGAAGTCGCTGCTGGAAACGCTCATCAAGAATCCCGATGAGCCGATCAGCAACATTCAATTCGTTCGAGCTCACGAACAACTGCAGACGACAGCATAAAGCTTTGCGTCTGGGCGCCTGGGATCGCCTGGACGTAGAGGCTCGGGGTCCTGGTCCCCCGAGTCGCGTGGAAGTTGCTCCATCGGTTTTCGCATGTCTCCTTTCCCGATGAGAGCGCTTCCGCTGCGAGGGGTGCCGGCGTTGTGGCCCGGCATCCCTCATTTTCTTGAGAGGCAACGAAATGAAACTAAGTTCACTGATTGAACCTTCGCGGCTGAAGTACCGCAAAGACATCCAACAAGCTCGCCTTGAGATGCGCGATCGCTTCCTGTCCGGCCGGAAGGCTGAATCGCATTATGCTCGCCAATTGCGCAGTGTCGCGAACCAAGTGGGCGATCTGATCACCGGTATGGCGCCGAACGGCATCATCAAAGACCTTCCGCGATTGCGAGCCATTCTGATTCGTTACACAGAGATCCTGCAGCCATGGGCGGAGTCTGTCGCCGGCCGCATGATCGCGGACGTCAGCCGGCGGGATGCCATGGCCTGGCACAAGCACGGCGAAGCGATCGGCCAGGCGCTGCGCAGGGAAATTGAAAATGCTCCTACTGGTGCGGCCATGCGGAAGGCTCTTGCAGAACAGACAGCGCGCATCACCAGCATTCCGACCGACGCAGCCGAGCGGCTCTTCAAGCTGACCACTGAGGGCATTACGAAGGGGACGCGGGCATCAGAGATCGCCGCCGAAGTCATGCGCTCTGGCGAGGTTGCGAAAAGCACAGCGAACATGCTCGCACGAACGGCCGTTTCGAGCACAGCGACTGCACTGACCCGCGCTCGAGCCGAGTACATCAACTCGCCGGGCTACTTCTGGGAGACTTCCCGCGATGGTGACGTGCGGCCAAGCCACAAAGCCATGCAGGGCAAGTTCGTTCGCTGGGATGAACCTCCCACCCTCGACGGCTACACGGCGCATTGCGGCGAGATTGCCAATTGCCGTTGCTATCCCAACGTACAGATACCAGACAAGATTTGAAGGCAGAGGCACAGACAAGAAGGAACATGGACAAAGCAAGCGTAAAACTGACTGCAAAACAAAGACAGGCTGCCGTACTCGCGGCCGAGGACAATTTGCCGGATGTCGAGATTGCCGAACAACTCGGGATTCATCGATCATCGCTCGCGCGC
>CAXTNK010000002.1:86216-91466 GCA_964245665.1 uncultured Acidobacteriaceae bacterium | reverse complement strand
CTGGAAGGAACTGCCGGCATTTCAGGCCCAGGTCGAAGAGCACAGCAACACTCTTGCGGAGCGCGCTTTACAGCACGGCATCGCCCGGCGCGAGGTGCGCGTGGGTGTGCTGCAGGAAGCTCACAGCCGGCTCTGGAAGATTGTGGAGGAGCGTGCGGCTGATACGACCCTTCATGGAGTACCAGGCGGTAAGACTGGCTTCATTGTGCGGAGCCTCAAGTCGGTCGGCTGGGGTGACAGCGCGCGCGTCGTCGAAGAATACAACGTCGACACAGCGCTCGTGCGCGAGATTCGCGCCTTGCATGAGCGCGCGGCGAAGGAACTCGGCCAGGAAGTGGATCGCAAGGAAGTCAACGGACGGATGGAAGTCAGCATTGAATTTCTGGATGGCATTCTGAATGAAGAACCTTACATCGACGCAAAAAGCTAAGCTCCAAACAACGCTCCACGACCCGGTTGAGTTCGTGCGCACATGGCTGCAGTGTGACGTTTGGGGCACGCAGGAAGCGATTCTCCGCTCCGTGGCTACGCCATACTCAAAGACTGCCGTAAAGGCCTGCCACTCAAGCGGCAAGACACTCACGGCCGCCACTGCAGTTCTCTGGTTCCTCGCTCGCTTCCAGGAGGCCATCGTCGTCACCACTGCTCCCACGGCCAAACAAGTCGAAAAGATGCTCTGGGGTGACATTCATGCCCTGCTCGAGAAATCGAAGTATCCCTTTCCAAAAGCAAACCTGACAGAGATCAAGTTCGGACCGAAGAGATATGCGATCGGCTTCACCACCTCTGTGACGAAGCAGGATGAAGGCGTCAAGTTCCAGGGCTTCCATGCCGATCACATCCTGGTGATTCTGGACGAAGCGCCCGGCATTGATCCGAAGATCTGGGGAGCCATCGAAGGCGCGCGGGCCGGCGGCGATGTGCGGGTGCTTGCTCTCGGCAATCCAACCATCTCGAGCGGGCCCTTCTATGACTCCTTCGCCTCCGGACGTGAATCGTGGAACCTGTTCACCATCTCTGCCTTCGACACGCCGAACTTTGACGGTCTCTGCCTCAAGTATCTCGGGGAAGATGGACACACGGTAAAGCTCGGCCGCGGCGACTGCGACTTGCTCACCTTGCCTGACGAGGAACTGGACAGAAACAGCCGCCCATACTTGACAACGCGCCGCTGGGTGAAGGAACGGTGGGGAGAGTGGGGCGCCGGCCATCCTCTGTGGGAATCGCGTGTCTGCGGAGCTTTCCCGGCACAGTCTGAATTCTCTCTGCTTTCGCTCGTCTGGCTGGAACAGGCAAAAGCGCGGAAAACCGATGGTACGGGCGGCGTGACAGCCGGCCTCGACGTCGCAGGTCCAGGAGAAGACGAGACTGTTCTCACCCTACGACGCGGCTGCGAAATCCTCAGTATCCAGTCTTGGCCGTCATCGGATCCGCGCGGTGATGTTGTAGCCGCCCTGCGTCCATACAGGGCTGATCTTGAGGCTGTGAATGTCGACTCCATCGGTATCGGCTGGGGGATGTACCAGCACCTGATGGACCTTGGCTTCAACGCTAACCCTATCAACGTGGGAGAAGCAGCTCTCGATCCGGAGAAGTACGCGAACCGAAAGGCGGAACTCTATTGGGGACTGCGCATGCGTCTGGAATCAGGGGACATGAGCGGAAGTCTGGATGACAAGACCATCGGCCAACTCGCTGGCATCCGTTACAAACACAATCCCCGCGGCCAGGTCCTCATCGAGTCAAAGGATGAGGCGCGTAAGCGTGGAGTGAAGTCACCGGACCGTGCCGAGTCGGTGATGCTTGCCTTTGTAAGCGATTCATCGATGGATGTCTGGATCAGGCTTGGAGCTTACTAGTCCATTTCTGTAATGCCCATCGAGCGATTTTGCAAGTCCCTATCATGCCGACCCTTACGTTCAAGCGCTCTCTTCAGGACGATATCGATTGAGTCCGACTGCTCTGGGCAGGCTTCTTTCAGGCTCATCAAACGTTCTACGTCGTCATTTGCATCAGTAGCCCATTGCTGAACTTCTTTGTCTGTTGGAGGCATTGATTATGATTTCCCCTTTCCAGAATTTTGCCACAAACAACTGCCCAGGAGAGACACGATGAGACAAAAAAGAAATTCCCGACCGCGCGCGCGTTCTATAAATATCGACACCAAAACTCAGCGCATGCTCCGCGCTCACATGCTGATGGATGAAGTCATTGAACTTGCGGACAGTGGCGCCGACGATCTAGAGTTGCTGAAGATCAAGATTGCCGCGCGTCAGTGGGCGGCCGACCGGTTGCTTGCTCTGTGTGAATCAGAAGATCAACCCAGGGAGGAAGAGCCGGAAGCGCGGGCCACCTTCGAACTCAGCGGCGGCACAGCGGAAGATTTCGCGCGCTTGGCTGACAACAACAGCTTCCAGTTGATTACGCCGCAGGACACTCGCATCCAGGCCGGCAATCAGATGCTGCGCAGTCTCAGCCTCATGCGGTAGCGACGTTCCAGAAGTGGGTCATCCAGCCATCGAGGATGCATCCCTTTGGCCTGCCTTTGCTGGGCTTGTTCTGGTGTGCCAGAAACAGATGGTTGTGGAACGCCATCTGAGGCGAAGATAAGATTAAAGGCATGGCCCAACTGTCGCATTGGATACCGACGGTCTTCATAATCTTACCTGCCTCCATCGCACTGCTCGCCAACTGGGGACAGAGCAGTGTGAATACCCGCTGGGTGTCCGGTATCGCGTTCTGCTGCCTTGTTTTGGGCGCACTCTTCAACGCTCACCAGGTAAAGAAGGCGGCAGCTATGCAGGCGGAGCAGTTCAGCCTAATGCAAGCGGCTCAACGCAAAGAGGCTGAAGCTCAGGATAAGGTCTACAAGCTAAGCCAGAGCTTGGCGGATAAGAGCGACCAATTAGCCCGATTTAGCGCGCAAACAGCCGACTTCCTCATTGGAGGCGACAGCGTTCCCGAAGTGATCCCTATCTCCATCGCATCGAAGCCGATGCTCATCTTGGGAAATCTTGGCAAGAACCCAATCTATGACGTGTCCACGCGAGTATGCGATGAAGATCTCATGTTTAATAATCCGAGCGATCCACTTGAAAGTAAGGCCTGTTTTTCCGATTTCCTACCCGAAGTAGGACCAAATACATCGTTCCCGCTCTCGTCTGCATTTCAACCACACGATAAGTCGCTGAACCTTAACGTTTTCTTCTATGCCCGGAACGGATCATTTCAGGAGTGTCTTCGTATCCGTTACGGCACCAAGTGGGAATTCGCTTACAAGATCACGCATCCGGGATCCGTAAAAGTTCTCAAGCAGCACATTCCAGAAGGGTTTGAGGCCCGATACCCCGGAGTGAAGTGGAACTAGCGTTCCTTCTGGCCGAGTGGGCTAAGTCTAGCTCTCTCTTTGCCTCTGAAGGATGAGGTCGTCGATATTCACTCGACGTTGCAGGTTAATGCTAAGTACATAGATCTGCTGGATCAGCTCTCGAGCGTCATAGTCGGACAGATTCATTACGGCTTGAGGGCGGCTAACGTCAGAGGCATCTCGAAGTCTAGCGATGATCGAATGCCATCGCGGTAGCAGGTCTGGAGGAAAGCAACTGTCCTGAAGTTTGACCAGCTCACCCGTGAACGCAGCCGCTAACTTGTTCTGTAGGCTGTTTTGACTCAATGCCAGCATCTCTATCGTGGCCATAAGCTTGTCATTCGCGTAGCTGAGCGTCATGCGACCACCCTTCCTATAGTTGCAGACAATCCGGGAGGCGTTAGCAGTCTCCGAATCTCTGCGATAGCCTCTGGGCCCGTTAACCTGTGTCTGGATACCAACGTGGTGGCCAGTCCTTCAATCACTGGCCACCACAACGATGAGTTTACGATTGCTCGCGTCCGAAATCGAAGCAGCCTAATCCAAAGCTCAACCTCCTCACCCGAACCAGCAAACCGCATTAACAGATCGATGGCGCCCTGATAGTCACCAGACGCATGATAGTTCCTCACGGAGGACAGTCGAAACCGACGCTGACTCTCAATCCCAGCCAGCATGCACATCACCTGGCGTTCCGCTTTGGTCACCATCCTGTCGGTAATCTCCACAGATGGATCGCCACCGATCGCGCCAGAGTGCCAGAATTGCCCGCGGCTGTCCTCGTCTGGGCTGATTGAAAGGCCTTTCTTGCGAAATGCGATATTGAGCTTGAACGCTAAGACTGCATGCCCAGCCTCGTGATGCGCAGCCACCCTCATGCGTTCTTGGGATCTCATAATCGTCATAGGATAAACAATCTCCAAACAAAGGCCGCGAGATCACTCCCGCGGCCCGGCAACGTCAGACCTGATCTCGGAGAGGCTGCATGTCCACTTGCGGCCAAAGCCTCTCAGCCAGATTGATGATTCCCTTCCGAAACACGGCATACAGCCTGAGAAACTCGAACGCTTGGTCGGTTTTATCGGACCTGAGCTTGTGATTTACCAGATATGTTTCTGCATACGCAGCCATGAGGGTTTTCATATCCTGGGCGATACTGTCAGGAATCTGGTGCTTGTTGTCAGAGTAGAGGATGTTGAGTGTGTCCTGCCACCACTGAATATCACTTAGCGAATGATCGGTGGAGTAGTGAGCATAGTATGCACGAGTCATATGCCGCTTGGACTTCATACCACGCGCTATCTCGTCTAGATATTGCGCCTTAATATATGAATCGCTAAGCGCACCTTTTTTCCGCCAACCGATATGGCCAGCGAGCTGCCTCAGGCCAAAGGGGGGATGTTCATCTGGGTGTGTCGGTTTCAGGTTGAACACATGCCCTATCACGCTCCAGGAGATTTTCCGCCATTGGAGTGAGCGAACCTGTTCGTCGGACATGTTCACCACCAAGACCGGGACTTTATCGGAGAGGCTGCGAAAATTGATCGCAGCTCCCATTCGCGCCCGACCGTCAATCAACTCGTAGGTTGGTCCGTGCCCTTCTCTTCTGCTGTGGTGAATCCGCCGGACAAGAAGAGGTTCCTGGATGCCAATTTTCTGTATCGACTCATTCAGTTCTAAATTGTTCTCGTCCATCCAATAGAAGTGGAGATACTGACTCGCAAGGTCGATATCGATAATCTCCACAAGCTTCGGCTTGCTGGATATGTTGATTGGTGTTTTCGCCCCCGAGGCCAATTCTGCGGACTGAGGCTGATGCTTTACGCTGATCGCCTGTGTTGCCATGACACTTCCTCCAATGCAGGTTGATCGTGCTAGTTGGC
>CAXTNK010000002.1:80516-86206 GCA_964245665.1 uncultured Acidobacteriaceae bacterium | reverse complement strand
GGCTTGCTCAAGAGCACGGACAGCCGTGCCCACTCCGACACCGAGACGCTTTGCTACCTGGCGCCAGGGGACGCCAGCATCGCGCAGGTGACGAATCTTGTCTGTGCTGACGTAGACCTTCGGGCGACCGATGCGACAGCCACGCTTACGCGCTGCAGCAATGCCGGCGGTGACACGTTCCTTGATCAGCTCGCGCTCGAACTCTGCCATAGCGCCGATGATATGCAGCATGAGCCTGCCGCTGGGCGTGGAAAGGTCCAGGTTGTCCCGCAGGCTGACGAAGGACACGTTGTAGGCTGCAAGGTCCTCGATCGTCGTCACGAGGTGTTTGAGGCTACGGCCGAGTCTGTCCAGCTTCCAGACCAGAATCGCGTCAACAGATCGCGCATGAGCATCCTTGAGCATTCGGTTGAGTTCCGGCCGGCTCGACTTCGAACCACTCACGCCGAGGTCGACGTATTCGCCAGAGACTGTCCAGCCGCGGCGCTGGGCGTACTCCCTGAGCTCGCTGAGCTGCATGTCAGGGTTCTGGCCGTTCAGAGTGCTGACGCGCGCGTAGAGCGCCACCCGGGTCATTTGGACACTCGCTTGAAGCCGAGTGAAACGTAGGTGACTCGCTTGCCGAATCGAAGCTCGTTCGCGATCCGAAGAACCTCACGAAGCTCTTCTTCGGTGCGGTAAGTACCGCTGGCAGAATGGAAGTATTGAATGGATGATGTGTCGGTTTGTTTTGGAACGGGCGTGATGGTAGCGTGATTCTTAGCCATTGTTGCCTCCACGAGGGTAACTTCGGTTAGCGCTTCGTGGGTGTTTCGAGCACCTGCGGAGCGCGTATTTATTTGTAGGTCTTTCTGGTACGAGAGTCAATGAATTCTAGAACTTTATTTTCAGCGGGGACTCTGTGGGGACGCTAGAAGCTGCAAAGAGAGCAAAACTCATGCAAACAATGGGTATGTGTAAATCCCCTTTATCCATGCGTGTTTGCTGGGGAAGTACAAACTATTGCAAGCTCATGCAAGAGGAGCAAAATACGCTTATAACGCCCTCTCAAGGCGAAGAGTTCGGGTTCGAGCCCCGATAGCGCTACCAAAATACCCACCTTTTCAATCAACACTTTACACCCCTAAGCCTACTAAACCGGGCCACTTACGGCAATGCGGGCTTTCCGTACCGTTATGCTGTTTAAGTAGTTATACGCCTGTATTTCGGGCTAAAGCATTCACCCGCATTAACCGGGGAGGAATAGTCCCCAGTCCCCTTCTGTCTCCGAAGTATTAACCCCTATCGGAGAGTAGGTAGTGGACTTGATTGCAAAGCTGAAGGTGTGGAGTGGGTTGATGTCAGTCGCGGAAGTTGCAATTGAGTTGGGTGTGCATAAGCAGACTTTGTAGACACTTATAGATAACCCGGAAGACGCTCCGGTCATGGCCCGCAAATCCCGCTACAACATCACCCGAAGTAGTTGTAGTAGATCGCCTCAATGTACATGCTCAAATTTGATCGTCTCGAGGCCAGGGCATCTTCTGCTAAGGTGCGCTTTGATCGTTCAACGGCCCAAATTTTGTAGTTCGCATAGATAAAGGACAACGCACCGCCGATCCAAAGGTAGACCCTTGAACGGTGTAAGCCAGTATCACCAATGAAGAACGTCGAGTATGTAGCCACCACTGAAAATGCCAGCGAGATGGTGCCACTCATCTTCGCTTCAAACGTTTCATAAAGTGTGGCCAAATATTTCCTGAACATTTTGTTGCCTTTCTCAATATGAGAATAAGGCAACTATAAGCAGGTCATGGTGGAATTCACGACCACTTTGCAAATTCGACGGTACATCATAATGCACCTAATAATGCACCTACCGACGATTACTCGGCCCACGCATCCTGCTTTCGCCTGTACTCTCTGTCGTGTTTTTCTGAGCCTGCTTCATACCCTCGGTCACGGCTTTCAAGACGAACTGATGCGGGACACCGGGATTCTGGCTTCCACTGGCGTCTATGTTGCCGATGTGGGCGTGGTAGTGGTCATCTCCACTGCCAAAGCTCAGGGAGGGTGCGTTTCGACCTGAAAAGATGCGGGAACGCCAGAAGCTGCTCAACGAGCACCTACTGAGAATTCGTGAGACGCTGCAATTGTTGAGGCAGGCATCGTTCGCAGGCATTGAAAAGCAGGCCGGCGGTCCAACTCTCGCCGGTCGCTCGATGCTCTCCTACGCCGTCTTGGCGTGCAGGGCAGCCCGCACTTTCTCTACGTGGGTTCCGTGACTTCGAATGGCTTCGTGCAGCTGGTCGCCGGTTACACCGAACTGTTTCGACCAATAGGCGATATCTGATGCCATCTTCGGGTTGATCTCTTTCGGATCGTGCGGACCTTTGGTGTGCTCTTCCTTTACAGCGTGGGGTTCGTGGGCGATAGGTGCGTCGTGATGCTCGGACATGGAATTCTCCTCAGCAGAGTCAGATGCGCGGTCGACGCGAGAGGCTGATCAGTCCTCGGCCCCAGATGTGGAAGGTGTGGACTTTTTTGCTCAGATTGCGGCAGCCGGTCGATTATTCAGAGAAGCCGGCGGAAGCAATCACGCTATTTTGTGGCCGCTACATCGGGGTTCTGCTCTAACAGGCATCGGTCCAGATGATGCACATCAGCATCGCAGAGACGGAACGATTCCCTGCGCAGGCCGCGCAATACTTCGATCAGCAGTTTACCCAGGTCCACACACGCCTGAGTGCTTATCTGAAGATCACGCACCTGTTCATCCTGTTGCATTCCTGGGAAGGCTCAGGCCGGCAGGACTAAGCCGTGATGATTGTGACCACTGGCCGCGCCTCATCTTCAGGACATCACCTGGATGCTTCACACCAACAAGTTTTCTATATGGTGACTCAGAGTTCTGCGCTGTTCACTGGATGGTCAGCGTTACCGGCAGCCTCTGCGTTATGCTGCCATGGGTGGCCACTATATTGAACATATAGGTGCCTTCGGCTGTGGTGTTGATTGGAGTGGGATTACTTCCGCAGCCGGTAAGTCCGGTCGCGCCGATGCACCAAAGCATCACGATACCTAAGATCAAAAGCCGGCTGCGCCCACGCAAGCCGCGATTGCGAAAGCCCGATCCGGCGAGAAGCAGGCTCGGCAGCCAAAAGGTCATCGCCAGACAGGATCTAATCCTGTTGCCTGGCTGTTGAAGCATCGCTTTCATCGAAGTTTGTGTCTGAATACTTAGGCCGGTGGTTTGAGCCGCACCTGATCCAAAGAAGTTGAGCGTCGGACTGCTGAAGCTGCAGTCGGCGTTCGCCGGAAGGAGTGCGCAACTCATCGCGATCGCACCCGAGAAACCAGCGGAGGGCGTGACAGTAATGGTCGTCCTGGCAGTGGTACCCTTTGCGAGAATGACGCTGTAGGTAGCGGCCCCTGCGTCCGACAAGGTGAACGGAGCTGCAATTCTTGTCACGGTGAAGGAGGCATGCTTCGAGTTCGTGATGTAGTTTGCATCGGCTGCCTGCGCGGCCTGTAGAACTACCGTTCCCGGACCGCTCAGGGTGACCGCGTTGCCGTCGACGGTTGCGGGACCAGAGACCAGGGAATACATGAATGCGCCCGTTGAAAGCGAGATTGCGCTGACGATGAACGGAGCATCGCCGAAGGTGTGGTCCGGCACATCGAAAGTGATGGCGGCAGTGCCCGGTGCAACCGTGTAGGTGGTTGCACCGGAGAGGCTGCTGTTCGCATTGTAGTTTGCGGAGTCAGTGGGGGTGAAGTCGGCTACAACTCGGTACGATGCAGCCGGCAGCACCGTGGTCCCCTGCGCTACCGTGACCGGACTGCCCGAGTTTGGTGTTGCGATGTAAGCGAAGGTACCCGGGACTGCGTTGCCGGCGTAGGTCGCGGAAGCGCTAAATGTTCCAGGAATAACGGCTGTGCCGTAGGTCTGCAATGCGGGGCTGATCGCCAACATCACGATGGGCGGGACCGCTGTCACTCTGAATGGGGAACTGGTGACTGCAGCAAAATTTGCCGTTGCGGCCAGGCTCTGCGTTCCACCTTTCCGCGTGACCAGTGCATTGAAGTTTGTTGTGCCACCCGGGCCTGTGACGCCAGTAGTTATGCCGGTCAGTGATCCGATGCCGCTCGAGTCAGAGATCACCAGTGCCACACCGGCGATGGCTGCTGAGTGCTCCGTAACAGTGACCACTGGAGCAGGGGTGATGTTGCTGAAAACTGGCGTATCCCCGGGCTGTGTGCTGAAGGCAATGGTGTAAGCCGTCTGCACCGCACCGATGTCGATGCAAGACCTGCTGCCGTTGAGGGTGGGGCGCGGAAAACCTCGCTCGTCCGTAGTGTCGCTCGTCGCTGCACCGGTGCACACTGCGAGAGAGCCAGGCATGGGAAGCAGCGTCATCAGCACAGGATGCTGCATACTGGACGAGCCGTTGTCAGCCAGCGCTGCCAGTTGCGGATCGACGTCAATTATGTTGTTGCCGTGAAATGTGCAAGTGCTGCAGTTACCAGTAGAGGTTGCTGAACCGTTAGCGCCAGCCACGATGCTGTTTGTCACTGTAGCCGTTCCGACGATCTGCTGCGCCGTTGACTGCTGGTTGTTGTAGAAGGTGCTGTCGCTGACAGTGATCGCGCCGCCGTTCGCGGTCACAGTACCCGCGCCACTGGCTGCGTTGTTCGTGAAGGTGCTGTTTACGATGGTGGCATTGGACGAATTGTCCATGTTGATGGTCGAAGAGGAGTTGCCAGTGTTGCCGGAGAATGTGCTGCTCGAGACGGAGAGCGATCCACCCTGCGAATTGATAGCGGCGCCTTGAAGGGAAGAGTTCACACTGCTGTTGCCGAGGAAGACGGTATTGGTCACCTGTACACTGCTGCTGCTTTCAAGAAAGAGCGCCGGACCGGAATTGCCCCTGAAGATGGAATTACTGATACTGCCCTGGTCGCCAATGTTCAGGCCCACATTGCCGTTAGTCGTGTTCAGGAACGAGCTATTGATGATCGACACCGTTCCGTACAGGTCCGCCATGTCGCTGTTCGATGCTCCGTTGATGATTACATCGTTCAGCGCAATAGATCCGCCTGCGTTGAAAACCGCAAGCGAATCGGAGTTCAGCAGGGTTATACCGCCCAGGACGGTGGTGTCGTTGGACGCCATCATGAAGATGCCACTCCCTCCGGCCTGAGAGCCGTCAAGGGTCAGCGCTGCGCTGCCGGGACCTGTGATGGTCACAGCGGTATTGCACTCGATTACGTGGCCCAGCAGGATAGTGCCAGGCGTTGCAATCGAGCCGACGCTGTTCGCGAATGTGATCACCGCCTCGGTTGTACCGTTGGCGGCAGCGACAGCATCACGCAGCGAGCAATCGGTATTGTCGCCGCTGCCTGGCTGGTAACCGGAGGCCATGTTCTGGTTGACACAGAGGGTAGGATTGCCCTGGTAAAAGTTCGCGCTTGGATCAGTATTTACCGTGACGAGGAAGGTGTCCGGAAGCGTCGTTGTAACAGTTGCCCTGGCAGCTGCCACACCGGGTGACGTGAAGTTAATGATGAAAGTGCCGGGCGTGCCGTTCACCGCAAAGTACTGAGTTGCGGGCGCTGCGATAGGATTCTGCGTGGCTGTCGCGCCAGCACCACCGGCGCCCGGAACAACCGCCGCGGTTACGGGCAGCGCGTTCGCAAGGGCATTGCCA
>CAXTNK010000002.1:76822-80506 GCA_964245665.1 uncultured Acidobacteriaceae bacterium | reverse complement strand
TGCCATAAGCATCCGTAATAGAGACTGCCTCGCCAAATGTCTGGGCCGTCTTTGCCGAGATGGTCGGAGACGAAATGCTGACGGTAGCTGCCGACCCCGTGGTCACAATGAAATCTTGTACGCCTGAGACGCCCGATATTGGATCCTGCACGGTGATGCTGGCGCTGATACCACCTGTTAGCGCGGTCACTGGTATGAAACTGAATTGTCCAGCTCCGTTGGTGATCTGGATGGTGGAGGGAAGCACCGCGGCGGGGTTTTGATCGGAGCTGGATACGTTTAAAATGCCGCTGAATGTGGGGAATGCATCGGCGCTTTGATCCAGCGCGGTAACGGTGACTGGGCCTGTAAGCGTGCCGGCGACGATGCTGGCCGGCATGCCTGTGAGCGCGAATGACGTGAGCACCGGAGTTTCGCTCAGGCCGCTCAAGTTTACTGTGTGGGTAGCGGCCGCGGCATTCAGAGAATCATCAATGATGACGACACTACCCGCACTGGTGCCAGCGGCCGGAGGAGCAGTAAACTTGACGCCGACCTGGCAGACTGCACCGACTGACAGAGGACCGGCAACACAGGTGGTTGTCGCAGTATCGATAGTGAAGTTCGACGGTGTGATGACAACGCTGGCTATGTGCAGCGGGGTGGAGCCGTCGTTCTCATACTGGAAGATCTGCGCTGTCGAGGTGCCACCTGTGGCTGCGGTAAAACTCAGTGGCAGCACGCTGGTGCGATCGATCAAGTCGATGGTGTCGCTCATCGTGACGAGGCTGCCGTCGGGTCTTTGAGTAATGCCACAACAATCCATGTTACCGATAGACACGCCCTGCGCGGCTCCGGGCGCAAATCTAAGGGTCGGCGCGTTATTGGAATTGGTGACATAGATGACCCCTGCTGCATCCACGCTCAGGCCCTGCGGCTGGTTGATTCCGTTTGTTCCCGTCAGCAAGGGAGTCAGCGTCTGCGAGCCGATTGCCAATGTATCGATCTGTGATTGCGCAAAATCTGCGATATACAGGTCGCCGTCCGGACCGAAGAAGATGCTGATGAAGCGCGAGGACGGCTGGCCTGGCAGGATGGTGCTGTCGGAGCCGTTCGAGACCGTCACCTTATGGATGGATGCGTCAACTACATCCGTATAGTAGACGTCACCTGCCGAATCCACAGCGAACGTGTTGTCGGGCGACTGGATAGTGGCGATCTTGATGGGGACGCCCGCGCCGCCCATCAGCTCGAACATCGAGTTGTTCTGGTAAGTGCCGTCTGTCGCGCTGTAAAAGACGTTCCCTGCTCCATCGACGGTGGTGGCGCCGCTCATGACGGTCGATTGCAGCGCGGTGGTCGCGCCATTGGCGGCGATCCTTAGCAGCTGGCTATCATTGGTATCTGCAATGTAGGTATTGCCCGCTCCGTCAGAGGAAGGTCCGCGAAAGGCTCCGCCATATCCCGGGTACAAGGTGGAGACGATGCCGTTGGTGAAAAGGCCACGCGGTCCAGTTCCCATGCCCTCAAGGAATGCCGTAGCGAACGCCGTGGTGTTGTCCATGCCAATGTCCAGCGTGACGGCGCCAAGCCGAGCGCCGGGTGCTTTCGGCGTAAACGATGTCTGCACTGCGCACACGTCACTCATGTTAAAGGCCGTGGAGGTATTGCAGGTTGTGCCTGCCGCAACCACGGTAAAGTCCTGGTTGATTGCGCCGCCTGTCACCACGGAGATGCCGCCTGGCGTACCCGCCGCGTCGAATCCGAAGTAAGAGATGGCCTGCCCACTGGCTGCACTGGCAATCGGGCTTGTACCGAAATCGGCTAGGCCAGTTGCATAGTTCACAACGCGATTCGAGGCGCCCTGCGCGTCGTAGACATACACGCCTCTTACGCCGTCACTCGCGACGGCGGCGGGAGTAGAGACTCCCATTAGATTGAAGGCAACGCAGTTCCCAGCCTGGCAGCTTGCGGAGATCTCCGTGAGGAATCCACTACCGGTTGCAGCGGCAAAGCCAGCGTACAAATTGCCCGCGACGTCTGAACTCATGGAACGGTAGTGCCCGGCAGTTGCCTGGGTCACGCTACTCACATTCGTGCCGCCGAGTGTGCTTACGTGCAGCGTTGCACTGCTTGCCGTGTTGTAGGCATAAGCAAGGCCTGTGCCATAGCCAAGCTCTTGGATGCCGACAATCCTCATTGAGGTGAATGTCACTCCCGTAAGCGCGCCTTGAAGCACATCGGTTGCGCAGCTTTGGGAAACGCTGTCACTATGGCATGCCGGAGAAAACTTGTAGACACCTGGATGAGTGCCGTTGACCGCGACATAGATGTTCGCGTTCATGTCCAGGTCCAGCGCTGCAGGTGCCAGTGTTGTATCGGAACCCTCGCCGGTCGTGACAACGACCGTGCCGGCATAAACACCGGCGGTCTGTATGTACTTCGTCACGGTCTTCGCTGTGCCGTTGGCCACGTAAACCGCACCCGCGCTATCCAGGCCAACGTCCACGTTGCCCGCCGTTGCAGCGATGATTGCAGTGCCGCCACATGCGGTGTAGTCCAAACAGCCTGAAGTCAGCCTGTATACGGCTCCGCTGGCGGACAGTTCGAAAAGATTGCCAGCCGCGTCTCGTACCGCCTGGACGGGAACTTCGGCCAGGTTGGTGCTGGTGGCTATAGTCATCTGGTTCGCCACGAGATGCGCGGCTTGCGCCTCCAGGCGCGTCGACGATGCGTTTAGCAGCGCCAAGGCGGCAAAACAAAACGCACGACTTGAGAAAGCAGAAGAAAGCGAGCGGCGGCACGAAGCAAGCAGAATCATAAGGTTGGTTCCCGGAACATTCGCGAACAGCTTAGGAGCCGGGCAGGCAGCAACGCGGACCGCCATCGGATGGGATTCTTATTGTAACCTATTCGGTTTCATGCAGCGGAGACTTTACGCTAAATCGCGAATACGCGTTCCAACAGCCAAAGGTTTGGCACAGTCTATCCAAATCGACTTGCCAGTCAGCCTTTCGCTACGCTCGCATGTAGCAACTAAGTCAGCCTCGCTGTGTGTTCGACAAGCCCGAGCGACTATTGAGCAATGTTGCCATCTTCCGTGCCTTATTGCCCGACTGCGTTGGTTTTTGCCTCACCTGACGCGGCCATCATCCTTTCGTTACAAAGACGCCTGCTATATACGCTGGGTGCAGTTTGAAACTGTCCTCGCTCGATGCGTGCCGAGAACTGGTCGCGGACCTCCTGCGCGTGCATCAACTCGAAGTCATCATCGGCGAAATCCATAACCGAATGTCAAAGCTGGATCGTGTGGATGAAATCATCACGAGTGTCCCTTACATAGGATTCGTAGGGAACTCGATCAGTACGGCTATTGATCACTTACCTCCCCACTGGAAGGCTGGAGGGTCGGATGAGTAAGGCAATTTTGGGTGCTGCCGAATTGGCAGGAGCCGCTGCACTCGGCGCTGTAGCCTTTCTTTAATGCAGAAGTTCTGTTCACTCCCGGTTACGCTCAGCTTATGGCTGACTTGGCACTGAGTGGTAATACGACACAGCGTATCCGCTGTGCTCATGCTAAATCTGGCTGGGCTGAGTGGCTGATCGGTGTCATGATGGCCGGCGAGGAAAGCAAGACCTGCCGCTTGGAATGTGAACTTAAGGCTGCGCGGCCGCCGGAACTAAATGAATGGCGCAATTTTGTAT
>CAXTNK010000002.1:75159-76812 GCA_964245665.1 uncultured Acidobacteriaceae bacterium | reverse complement strand
GGCCTGCACGGTAAACTGCGCGGTGATCTTGCAACGCTGCGAGCGACCGCGTTTATCAACTCACCAACGGGCACCCTGCAGCGATTGGCATTTCGCTGACCATCGCGCCAAATGCCGTTGACGCCTTCGAGCCAGTGTTTGTAGCCCTCGCAGACAGTGTGCTCACGATCGTTCCAGGGTCGACTTCCAAGTTCACCCTTATAGCCTGCAGTACGGCGGCGGCTTCATCTCCGGACTTACTGACTCCGGCGATCGTAAGGAAACACAATATGGCGAAGCAATTCGTTCTCCCGGATGTTTTCACGATAAAGGTACCCGGATACAAGATCTTCTTGATGAGTCACACCGTTGCCGTCTCCCCGCTTAAGACTTCGGATGAAGATTATTGAAGCAATCCATACCCCGTAGCTTCGAGGTCAGCTCCCATTTTGCCTACGCCAAAGAGCCGCTGCTTGTCCGGTAGTCTAGCAAGGGTGGATGTGCTCAAGGTCAGGCAGCAGCACCACACTCTCCTGTTCATTGGCGTCAGTACGCGCGGTTACTGCGGTTACCGTCTCCGTTTCGCTCGGGTTATATGGAAGGTGAGGCACATCGGCTGGGATGTACAGCAAGTCTCCAGGCGACAAAATCTCATGGTGCTCCAATGCATACCCATGCCAGACATGGGAAGTGCCGCTGATGGCATACAAGGCACTTTCATGACCGGCATGCTTGTGGACAAAGGCACGACTTCCCGGCGGCATCGTTACTACTTGAAGATGAATGCCAGTCGACCCGACAGTGTCAGCTGAAATCGCTGTGCTATACGTAAGATTCTGCTTTCCTAATGTGCTTGTACCTGGTTTCACCACTCTGCACATGAGCGGAATCGATTTGCCTGATACTCCGTTATTTCCCTGCATAATTGCTCATCTAATTCATACGGTTCGGAGAAGTAGCTCTGCTGGCCTACATGTGAGGAAACGTGACATCCGAGGTACGCAAATCAGCCTCGCCTGCCGCCTTCTATCTGTCGGAGCCGAAGACGAATCGACAGATCTAAAGCGGACCTTGAAGTTGTCCTTGGAGAAGGAACTACATTTTCTCTCGTTTTCCTCCAAACATACGGATTTCGTTTGTCTAAAAGACCTGTTTTTCCGAATTGACGAGTGCCTTCAGGTCAAAGTTCAGACCCGCGTTAAGTCCCTGGGTGTTCAGGTTCGTAATCTGTTGTCCAGTGATGCGGGTGTAGAAACCGAAAGCTGTCACGACGGAGTTGATTTTGTAGTTGGCGTGCGAGAAGATACGGATGCCCGTGTTGTAGTTGTCGCCGTTCAGACTGAAGCCGATCTCCTGGGCGAAACTGCTGCCGCCATACACACCATAGTCACGATCGATGGATGCAAATCCAAAATCGCCGCTCAGTTTGCCAACCTTCTTCTCGCCTACCAGCGCAAACCCTGCCGGGGCTTTTCTTCATCGCCCTGCAGGTAGACACGGCTTAACATTTCGTAGCCCTCAAGCCGGAATTTGTCCAGAAGTTTTGACTCCGGGATATTTACGACGATGGCTTCACGGGTGGTGCTGGTCCGGGCGTTATTGCTGATCCAGTTGTATTCACCCGATACGCTGATACGGTCGTTCAGCTGCTTTTTGGCAGCGATCTGGCGGTAG
>CAXTNK010000002.1:44833-75149 GCA_964245665.1 uncultured Acidobacteriaceae bacterium | reverse complement strand
GTTGGATTTGCTGAAGCCGCTGCCGCGTTCAAACAGGTTCGGCTGATCGAAGAAGCCAAAATAGGCACTTGTCAGACTGATCTGATCGAAGAAAAAATGCTTTGCATCGTTGATGCGGATACGCTCTCCGGCAATGTAGCCGTCATCATCAAAGGTCGTAATTTCCGTCGAATACCCCTTTTCGATCCCGAAGGAGCCGAATTCAAACGTGATCGGCTTGACTGGCGTAGCGCTTGCGTACAGTTCGCGCACGTAAAACTGCCAGCCGTTCGAATGCACGCCTTCCACAAACGCCACGCCCGCAGGGTCAGCGTAATACGCGGCTGCTTCGCCAGGATCGGTCGTGGGATCTTTGTAATTCAAATCCTGCGCCGGATTGTTCAGACGGCATTCGAAACCACAGCCGGCATAATCCGCATATGCCCAGTTGAACGTGCGACCGGAAGATGCGCGGAAGCCGATCGCATATTTGCCTGCTTCATCCAGCTTGATCTTGCCGGCGAGCACAGAGCGCTGCTGGCCATCCTCAAAGAAGTGGTAACCTTCGTCGCCGTACTGGTTCCTGTAGCGCTGGCTATGCGAAAAGGCCGTCAGGTCGAGCCAGCGGGCTGTGATGGGTGTCGGAGTTGCATTGCTGACGGTCGGGATGGCAACTACTGAGTTTAAGGCGCCAGATGAGCTTACAGTGGAGCCGATCATTGCATCTGCTACTCGTCCAACAGTCGATTGTTGTGCAAAGCAGGCTGGAGCAAACGTTAAAACCGCGGCACAGAGTTTATTCAGGTGATTGATGGCTGATTCCTTCCGGCGGCTTGCCTCGGAACGGCTAGTGACCGTCCGTATATTTCCTATCGGCAATGTTCACTGCTTCATTAGGTCTCGTGAATACTTCCTGTTAAATGAGAGAGGAGAAAGTTGTTTTCTCAGCATCCGGCAGTATGCAGCCGGACAAATTACGAAGCCCGCTCTTAGCATGTGCGAAGTTGGCCGGTGCTCCCAGCGTAGCGCCCCATCAACCATTCCTCTCCTGGACGCGAATTCCTTACATCTTTTCTGCCATGATGTTGCCGCTTGGACCAGCGATCCCCCTTGCCTCGTCTGGCGTCGCCGTATAGCGAGTAGGCGATTCGTTGCGACTGCTTCTGCCTGCTCAAATTGCTGTATGACTTGACCGGCACTCAGGGCCAGGTAGTCCTGAAGGCGAACACGGCGGACTGTGCCACGTAGCCGGTGCTTAGTTGGATCTCATCAGCGGTCATACAGGCGACGTTGGTTTGCTGAAGGACAGCATTCCTCTCCCAGGAATACCGATGGCCGCGTATGACGAAGAGGGGAATGAACCTGACTGCAAGAGTGCATATCAGTATCGTGATGGACCGCTTATTCACCCGCACCGCCCACTTGGAAAGCATGCCCATGATGCCTCAGCATCTATTCTTTCTCGGGCCGAGAAGAAGTCACAGATGGAGACTGCTCAAGTGGAACAGTGGCTGGCAAGGTGGCAAGGTGAGGTAATTTCACGGTGGCGGCTTTAGTGACCTTGATGCATGGGGTTTTTTGCAGAGTAAATGTCGAATGCAATCAATCCGCCAACTCAGCTTGATCGACTGTGAGTGATTTGCAAAGTAGATATGTATCCATGATCCACCCATGGCGCTGTCTGTGATCCGACCGAACTTTCTGAATTTCGTCTGCGACATCAACAAGCTTTCCAGATATAAGGATCTCGTTGTCCATGCCCAGATATGCAGCCCAGAAGATATCGAGGCCACAGTCTGTTTTCTCCCGGAAGGAACATTGCCCGTCCAGCATGACCACTGTTCTTTCACCTGGAACACCCACCTCTGAGGTCAGTCGGCGGCCGGTGGTGATGCGAATCGATTCACCCAAGCCATTCAGGCTGATTTTGTGGCGCGCCGCCAGAACCTGGATGCTGGAGATGCCGGGTATGATTTCGAACTCGAAGGCGATGGCATTGCGGCTGGCGATCTGATCAATAATTCTCAGGGTGCTGTCGTAAAGTGAAGGGTCACCCCATACCAGGAATGCACCGCACTGGTTTTCGTCGAGTTCCTTGGTGATCATCTCTTCGTAGATCAAGGCTCGTTGTTGATGCCAGGCTTCGACTCTTTCCTGGTAGTCGATGATTTGTGGATCGCGAACAAGATCGCTAACCTCAATGATACGGTACGACGGGTTATCGATATACCGCTCACATATCTCCTTTCGCAGCGCGACGAGGTCCTGCTTTGCCTCGCCTTTATCCATAAAAAAGAAAACGTCAACTCTGTTCAAAGCTTTAATTGCCTGGATGGTGATGTATTCGGGATTTCCTGCTCCAATGCCTATCAGGTAGATCTTTCTCATGATCCATTCTTTCCGCGGGATAGTTATCTAACAAAGTGGTCTTTAAATGAAGTCCGCAAGCTTCAGCATGACGTCATCCAGGCTTTCCAGGGTCGGTGTAGAGTGCTTTTGTGGGCGGTCGATCATGACAATCGGTATGTCGAGTTCCCGGGCGGCCTCGATTTTCGGGTAAGTAGCCGTGGCTCCACTATTCTTTGAAACGACGACGTCAATGGATTCGTCTCGCAGTAATTGTCGTTCCGCATCCAGATTGAACGGACCACGCTCAAGGATAAGTTTTGACCTGGGCGGCATCATGTTCTCAGGCTTATCGATGGAGCGCACCAGGAACCATGCTTGGCGGCAGCCCGAAAATACGTCGAGTTCCTGTCGACCGATGGAGAGAAAGACCCGGGAGTAGTTCGTGTCTACCAGCAATGCAGCGCTTCGCATATCAGGAACGTGGAGCCAGTGATCATCCCGATGAGGCTTCCAAGGTGGTCGTTCAAAAGATATGAGAGGAATGTTTAATGTTCTACAGGCAACTTCAGCATTGCAACTCATCCTTGATGCGAACGGATGAGTTACATCGATAACTACTTGAATCGCCTCTTGCTCGAGATAGGTTGTGAGTCCATCTATTCCACCGAATCCGCCAATTCTTACAACACCCGGGGGCAGAGCGGGTCGAATCACTCTACCGGCCAGGGATGAGATGACTGACAGGTTCCTATCCCAAAGGATCGTAGCTAATCGTGAAGCTTCGCTTGTCCCGCCCAGAATGAGAATTCGTGGCGATCTGGTGCGCATGGCGATAGAGTTCTGTATGGTCACGAAGCTGGTCGTCTCAATAGTCGTGAAGCTAATCGTTGGAGACATCCATTCGGTCGCGCTCTGCGGAATATAAATAGCTTTCACCGAAGGATGGCTGCTGGAGAGATCTTCCCACGAAGATAAGAGCATTGCGATCGATGCCGGATTCCCGGACTAGTTCAGGAAGAGTTGAAAGCGTGCCGCGAAGAATCGTCTGGTCAGGCCAACTTGCGCGGAAGACGACGATCACGGGACATTCTGATCCGTAAAGGGGGGACAGTTCTGAGGACACCTGCTCGACATTCATGATGGAGAGGTGAATAGCGAGAGTGGCGCCGGTGCTGCCCAGGGTAGCGAGATCTTCGCCGCTGGGCATCGGTGTCGAGCGGGTAGAGGTGCGGGTGAGAATCAAGGTCTGTGCTACGTTCGGCAGCGTGAGCTCCTGATTGAGCGCCGCCGCCGCAGCAGCAAAGGCCGGAACTCCGGGAGTGACGTCGTAGAGAATACCAAGTTGTTGGAGACGTCGGATCTGTTCGGCCATCGTGCTCCAGATGGAGAGATCGCCAGAGTGAACGCGCGCTACGTCGAGATTATTCTGATGGGCATCAGACATTTCAGCGATGATTTCGTCAAGATTCATCTCGGACGTATTGACCATGCGAGCTCCGGACGGCGCGTGAGCAAGAATTTCTTTGGGCACGAGCGAACCAGCGTAAAGGCAGACCGGCGAGTTTTGGATGTGGTCCCTACCGCGAAGAGTAAGCAGGTCGGCTGCTCCCGGACCTGCTCCAATGAAGTGAACTATCATAATTGCACCCCGGTCTGAAGAGCCGCGATGGCGCATGTACAGAGTCGGCCTTTCTGTTGCGGGACGACCAGGCGCGCAGATGGACCCAGTGATGCTAATGCCGATGCTTCTGCGACGCTGGACGTCCCAGTCCTTGCAAGCGCCAGGGAGGATTGTGTCGTGACGCCGGCGACCTCTGTAAGAACGTTTCCGGGAAAAACTATAAGGCGTAGTCCGAGGGCGGATGCGACGGACTCGGCGATCGCTGCGCGACGGTCGATGGTGGCGAGAACCGTGTCAGGAACTATCGGATCGATCGATGCTTTCACAAGACGGATGATGTCCGCGATGTCCGCGCGTGGAGAGCAGCCAATGCCAATGGAGAATTGCTCAAGAAGCGCAGCATCGTTCATGGCTTGGTCACAGTCCATTGGGTAATTGGCATCATCGGTCTCCATCCGTAGGAACTGCCGATCGGATCAGCACGCGAGACCATGATGCGCAACAGGTCGCCACCGTAGCGTGCATGGCGTGCGGCGAGACAGGCTTCGCTGTCGACGGTCACTGCGTTCGCCACGAGGCGGCCACCAGTTACCAGGTTTGCCCAGCAGGCGTCGAACAGGGCACCGTCGGCGACACTGCCGCCGATGAAGATTGCATCCGGCTGTGGCAGGCCCACAAAGGACGCAGGCGCGGTGCCTTTAATGACTTCTAGACCTGGCACGCCGAGCCGTGCAGCATTCAAACGGATGCGAGCGGCGCGGTCCTTGCGTGTTTCGAAAGCAACGCAACTGCATGACGGATGAATGCGCATCCACTCGATCCCGATGCTTCCAGTACCGGCGCCGACATCCCACAGGCATTGATGTGGCAGAGGCGCGAGCCGGGCGATGGTAACGGCGCGGACCTCTCGCTTGGTCAATTGGCCGTCGGTTTCGAAGGTTTCATCAGGCAGGCCCGGTGCGAGGGACAATGGCTTGCAGTTCGCATCGGGAACGCAGGCGATAGCTATAAGGTTAAGCCTGGCGCACGGCTCGGATCTCCAGTCCGAAGGGCGCCCAAAGATTACGCGTTCTGCGGGGCCACCCAGGCCTTCTAAAACAGCCATTGTGCTTGAGTTGTATCCGGCGTTTGTCAGAAACCGCGCAACGATGGAAGGTGTGCCACCATCTTCGGATAAAATAATCAGTCGCTGCCCGGGAGAGAAATAGCGATGCAACTGTTCGACAGGTCGGTTGACCAGTGATACCAGTTCTGTGTCGACCAAAGGCCAACCGAGCCTAGCACAGGCAAGCGAGAAAGAAGATACCTGCGGAATGATACGAAATTCGGTTGGACCAAGGTTGCGCGTGAGGGTAACTCCTATCCCGTGCAACATAGGGTCGCCACTCGCAAGCACTGCAATGCTTTCTTTACCGCGATATTCAGTCAGGATGTCCTGGATTGCCGGCGCCATTGGTGACGGCCACGCTACATGAACTGGATACGCTACTGTCATTGGTACAAAAGCCAGGTGACGAACGCCGCCATATACAATCTTGGCACTTTCGATGGCCGCCCTGGCCTCACTGTTAAGGCCATCCCACCCGTCTTCACCGATGCCAACGATCGACAACCACGGCTTTGTTGAAGTCATAAGCTGTAACTCCGCGGCGTGTAGATGAGCTTGCGGCGGTTTGCTAATTCAAGTTCTCGCGTGGTCGAAGAGCCGATAATAATAAGGGTTTGCATGTCGGCCTGTGAGGGATCAAAGTGTTCCAGGTCGGTGATGGTAATCCGTTCGTCCGCCCGGCCGACGCTGCGCGCAAGCACCACAGGCGTCTTGGGGGAACGGTGTTTGGCAAGTATGGTTCGCGCTTCCGCGAGTTGCCATAGCCGCTCGGACGAAATGGGATTGTAGATTGCAATCGCAAAGTCGGCGCATGCCGCGGCTTCGAGTCGCTTCACGACAATCTCCCATGGCTTAAGTCGATCAGAGAGAGAGATGACGCAGAAATCGTGACCCAGGGGCGCCCCTACGCGCGAGGCAGCCGCCTGCATGGCAGATACGCCGGGCAGGATGCGAATGTCGAGCGCATGCCAGGCGGCCGGTCCCTGGTCAACGCATTCAAGCACTGCCGTAGCCATGGCAAAGATGCCAGGGTCTCCGGATGAAACGACACAGACACGGTGACCTTGCTCGGCAAGGGAGAGAGCGTGGCGTGCTCGGTCTGCTTCGACTTTATTGTCGGAGCCGAAACGGTGCTGCCCGGGTTGGACAGGAACGCGATCGAGATAGGTGTGATAACCGACCAGGTCCGTTGCTTCGTCAAGTGCTCGCTGCGCTTCAGGCGTGATCCAGTCTGCCGCACCTGGCCCGAGGCCGACGAGGGATATCCAACCTGTATGCTCGCATGTTTCTGTTGGTCGATATTTCCCGTCGCGCTCTGGTTGACTTGCATCGGGAATCAGGATGATTGAAAAGTAGGGCACATCAGCCGGACTGACTTCGCTGAGAGGCACGATGCGTTCAGCAGCCATGGTCGCTCGTTCGATGAACAGTGCCTTGTCTGAGAGACCCGCTGCGTTGATCGCGCGTTTCACCTTCTCGAAGTTTCTACCGAGCTTCATAATGGCGAAGGCACCCGATGAATTCAGCTTTGCCTTCAACGCTTTTTCGGAGAGAGTGCCAGGAAGTATCGTGAACTCGGTATCGCGGCGCACGAGCGGTGTCCCGAGGCGTGCGGCTGCACCCATCACGGAAGCGACCCCGGGAATGACCTCGGTGGGGAAGCGAGAAGCGAGTCGGTCGTGGAGGTACATATACGAGCCGTAGAAAAATGGGTCGCCCTCACAGAGAATCGCGACATCGCGGGCGTCCATAAGATGGCTTGCTATAGTTGCAGCCATCTCATCGTAGAACTCTGAAATTATCGCTTCGTAGCCGCCGGGATGGTCGGTCTGTTCCGTCGTCACGGGATACATCATGGGCAACTCGATCTGACCGTGAGTCAACTCCGAGCGTACGATCAGACGTGCTTTGCTTTGGCCGTGCCGTGCACATGGATACGCGACCACCTGGACCTGGCGCAGCACTCTCAATGCTTTGACCGTGATCAATTCCGGGTCGCCTGGACCTACGCCGAGTCCGTAAAGACGTCCACTTAAGGCTGGGCCGCTCATTCGTCCTCGCTCGCGAGTGCATTCACTGCTGCAGCAGCAATTGCACTGCCGCCGCGCCGCCCGCGAACGGTCAGGAATGGTATGCCCAGGGTATTCGCCGCAAGTGCTGTTTTCGATTCGGCAGCGCCTACGAACCCGACCGGGATGCCGATGATGAGGGCGGGTTGCGGCGCTCCCTCTTCGAGTATGTCGAGTAAATGAAAAAGAGCGGTGGGGGCATTGCCAATCACGACGACGGAACCGGCGATTCTTTCCCTCCATAACTCGACTGCCGCGGCGCTGCGTGTTGTGCCGAGCTTTGCAGCAAGAGCAGCTGTCCGCACATCGCGCAGGGTACAGATGACCTCATTGCTTCGCGGAAGCCTGGAGCGGGTAATTCCATCTGCAACCATGGATGAGTCACATAGAAGTGGGGCACTTGCAAGCAGCGCATGAATGCCGACCGACGCTGCTTCTGGTGAGGCCTGAATATCCTGCGGAAGGTCTGTCATGCCGCAAGCATGGATCATGCGGACGACGACGCGAGCAAGATCGGGAGTAAATGCTGACAGGTCAGCCTCTCCGCGAATGATGGAAAAAGACTCCCGGTAGATGGCTGCGCCGTCCTTGACATAACTCATCGCGATACGACCTCAGAGAGCAGTTCGGCGTGCAATGCGGTAACCGCATGCAATGCAAATTGCGAGGAACAGTTAGGCACCGCTTCTTGACCTTCGAGCCTTACCGTATAGCCGGAAGCATATGCGATCAAGTCGGCGGTTGCTCCATGGCGCCGGCCGCACTGCTTCTCGCATCCAGAGAAATTGACGGTCCATCCAGCAGGAGCGGGAGTGCCTTCGAGGGATCGTGCGAGCAACGCTGCATCGCCGCGAACATCGGCAAACGCCCCATCGCATCCCGTGATGCCGGCACAGGCGGCGATGCCTTGGAATCCGTCTCGTCCGTCGCAGTGCAAGCCCACTGTACGCAGACCCTTCACGATATTTTCCGCCGCATCTTTTTGGACGGACCCGAGCACGATTCCGCGCCAGGGAGCGAGTCGAAGATCGGCTTCCATATGCTTGACTGCATCTGCGATATATCTACTCTGTCCGACGGTGAGGCGGCCAAGCGAGACTGATGGAATGATGTTCACGCGACCGCGCACCAGAGCGGGCAAGATCCCGGGGATCTCTTCGACGAAAGACTCGGCTTGCGCGACCGGCGGACATGGCCTGAGAGTGTGCGAGAGAAATTCCTTGACCTGTTGCAGGGCCGCCGGGATCGCCATCACTTGCCTGGCACGCACCGGACAGCCGTGCTCTTTGGCTAACGATAGAAAAAGCTTTCCAGCGTTGAGAAGGCAGTCGGCGGGACCATCACCGTTTGTGGCAAAACCGGAATCGACTCCATCAATCAAGAGTCTGAACAGCAGGTCGCCGTTCGCATCCATCGCTTCCAACGCGAGGTCGTCCCCCTCCTGGCTGAATCTTCTGCTGCCGCCATAGATACCGAAGTTGAATTTGGGATGAAGGTCCGCAAAGACTGTATCTGCGATAAGGCTCTGATCCAGTTGATGGATAAGCGGACGCGTATCGATGGTCTCCTCTATGTCGATACCGGCGAATGGGCTGGTCGCAATGTTACGCACTCGTTCATGCAGCGGCGATGGCAGCAGACCAGTTGCATCAAGCCTGCGGGCAATCTCTGCAACATTCTGTTCGCAGATTGCCCGCACTTGCAGGTTCGACCGCGAAGTAATTTCGATAGTGCCGTCGGCGAATTCTTCAGATACATCGGCAATTGTTTTGAGCTGACTTGCAGTGATCAACCCTCCAGGGATGCGGATACGCATCAGCAGGCCATCCCTGGCGGGCACGGCATGCAGAATGCCGGGACAGAACTTTGCGCCAAGTCTCATGAGCGTTGACCCCTGCGAGACCCGGGCACATCTTTGAGATAGCAAAGGGACGCGCCGGCTTTGTATGGATGACTTCGAAGATCGATCCCGGTCAGGGGCAAGCGCGCCTCACACTTTACCAGGGAACAGGCGCAAGGGCTCGAGGTGCGATGAGCGATTGCTTCCCGTTTCCACGCGGCAAGAATCAAGAATTGATCCGGGGTAGGTCTCCTGATTGACAGGCTGAACGCCTCATCGACGCTCCGGACTCTTCGCCTTCCCCGGATGCGTCCGAGTGGCTTACGAAGGGTCCGTCTCCTGAACACAGTGGCGGGACCATGCCGGACTCGCACCGGCTTCCCTGTTATGCCCTCGCGGGCACCCCGGAATCTTAAAAGTTAATGTATCAGAGTGATCCTGTGCTGATCGAAACTGCAGAAGAAGTGAGAGGAGATGAGGCAGTTTCAGCTAGGAACATAGCGATGGCTGCTGTTTGGCTGGCTCACGGAACGCGGCCGTAAGTCTGCACGAGTTTGCCCGTTAGCGCAATCCGGAGCGAGAGCACGAGTCTGCGTGGTACAACTGTTGCAGACCCAGGGTGCCCGCGAGGGCTTAAAAGGGAAGTCCGGTGCAATCCCGGTGCGGTCCCGCCACTGTAAACGAAGATGAGTCGCCATTATCCACTCGGTTTCGACATCGGGGAAGGAGGAGACTCAAGCATCCGTAAAATGGTGCACTTCGAAGCCAGGAGACCTGCCGGGGTACATAGCATTTTCTGCGGAGAACAGAAACCATGCGCATGACCCGGCCTCACCAATCCGTCCTCTTCCCATTGACAGCTTTAACAGTGCCTGCGCTGAGCCTCGCGCTTGAGGACGAGGTGAATCTGTGACCGACTCGTATCGGCAACGAGTGATCCGCGCTGACGGACGTGCGTTTAACATCGTCCAGCATCGCGCGCACCTGACCTATTGCTACACAGGCTGCTGCTGCGGTATCACCGAGCGGGGCTACGCAGCCGTGCCGGTCGATGTTTACACCGAGGAGTGGCTCAGCCGCAAAATACGCAACCACGTTCACCTTACCCGCGGAGGCTGCCTGGGTCCTTGCGCACTGGCGAATGTTGTCAGCCTGGTGTTCGATGGCCGGTCGGTGTGGTTCCACTCGGTCAATAGCCCCTGGCAGGTCCGGCAGGTTTACGACTACATCGACGCGATGCTGGCCGCTGATCGTTTCCTGCAGCCTCCACCGGAATTGAGCGAGTTCGTCTTCAACTATTATGACTGGGATGTGCGCAAACAAAGCGAGATTGTGCCTGCGTCGAGCCTTGCAAAAGCAGTCCCCTCGGCAAACGGGGCCATCATGCTGCTCTCGCATGCAGACACCGATCTGCTGACGTTGATGAAGGCCGCCGAAGCGCTTCCGGAGGAGCTACGCGTCAGTGCCTTCTCGCTGAATGCTCTCCGGAACGAGGATCAGCTAAGCGTATTGATTGATGGCGAAATGGCGAAGGCGCGGGTCATCATCGTACGTTGTCACGGGCCGTTGAGCTGCATTCCAGGCTTTGATCGTTTGCGCAATGCCTGCATCGAGCGAGGGCAATCGCTTGTGCTGGTCAGCGGGTGTGGCGAGAACAGTTCGGAATTTTCCGAGACGATCAACATACCGCCTGATGTGATGCAAAGTGCTGCTGCGTATCTCGCGCTGGGCGGTGTCCAGAATTTCGGCGAACTATTCCGCTTTCTATCCGATCGCATCATGCTGACCGGCTATGGATACGCGGCGCCAATGCCCATGCCGGAGCATGGTATCTACCTTGCTGAAACTGAAGTTGCGACGATGGAAGACTGGAAGCGACAGGCCAATCCTGTTAAAGAGACTGTTGCTGTGCTCTTTTATCGAGCGCACAGGATGAGCGGTAACACGGCTTTCATCGACGCGCTTGCACGTGCAATCGAAGACAAAGGGGCCAATGCGCTTTGCGTCTTTACCTCAAGCCTGAAAGCGAAGGAAGATGGACGACCTGCGGCCTTCAAGTTGTTCGAAGGCATTGCTGACGTGCTGATCACGACGCTGTCGTTTGCACTCGGTGAGGTGAATACCGGTTCTGTCACGCAGGCCGGCGAGTCGATGCTGTCTTTTGAGAGACTCGGTATCCCGGTCGTCCAGGCCATTGCCTGCCAGATGCCGCAGGGCGCATGGGAAGGTTCGAGACGAGGATTAAACGCTGTCGATACAGCGGTCAATGTCGCCATCCCCGAGTTTGATGGCCGCATTATCTCTGTACCTTTTTCGTTCAAGGAGCGCAGCAACAAAGCAGGCGAAAGTCTCTATGCTGTAAACGAAGATCGGGCTGCGCGTATAGCAGGTATCGCCACACGGCTCGCTGCGTTGCGAAGGAAATCGAAAAAAGAGGGGCGCATTGCGTTCGTGCTGACAAATTCTGCGGCCAAGGCTTCGCAGGTAGGTGGAGCAGTGGGACTCGATACCCCTGCGAGCCTGCTGACCGTCTTGCACGCGATGCGGGCGCGCCGCTACTCGATTGACGCATTGCCTGAGACATCTGACGAACTGATGCAGGACCTGCTTGGTCGCGGCACTTACGACCTGAATCATCCGCTTGATCCTGCCAGGGCCATGCGCTTTTCTCGTGCTGCATACCGCAAGATCTACTCCGAGTTTCCAGCCAGACCAGCGCGGCGGATGCAGGATTTCTGGGGACAGCCACAAGATTACGGCTCCAGCGTGAAGCCCGCCAAGAAGACGGACAAGAAGCTGTTGCCGACGATCGCTGGTAAGGTCATCTCTATCGAAGCGGAAGAGCCGTGGGGCGACGAACGCGACTATCTTTTCGCGGCTATGGATCTTGGCAACGCGCTGATCGCGCTGCAGCCGCCGCGTGGTTATGGCATCGATCCCGACGCTATTTATCACACGCCTGATCTCCCGCCGACTCATCACTACACGGCGTTCTATCGCTGGCTGGCGACGCCGCAGACACAAGGCGGCTGGGGTGCCGACGCAATCGTCCACATGGGCAAACATGGCACGCTGGAATGGCTGCCCGGTAAAGGCATAGGTCTCTCCGGCGAGTGTTTTCCCGATCTTCTGCTCGGTGATATGCCACTCGTTTACCCGTTTATCATCAACGATCCTGGCGAAGGCAGCCAGTCGAAACGACGCGCGCACGCGATCATTGTCGACCACCTGACGCCGCCGATGACCTCTGCCGAAACGTATGGCCCGCTCGCCGAATTGAACCAGCTGGTCAACGAATACTATGCAGTGGAAAAGCTGGACCCGTTGAAAGTGCCTTACCTGCAGCAGCAGATATGGCAGTTGGTCGAACGAACAAACCTGAAGGCTGATCTCGACTTGAAAACTATGATGACCCGCGAGCGCGGCGATCATAGCCACGAGTGGGACGACACGCTGACGCCGGAAGGCATACCGACGCAACTAGCATCCATGAACGGGAATGAAGTCGCGCATCTCATCGAAGACCTTGACGGTTACCTTTGCGAACTGGGCATGGCGCAGATTCGCGATGGTCTGCATATCCTTGGACAGATGCCACCGCTGCCGGAGATGCTGCGCTCTTTGACAAGGCTGGCAAACGCCGCTGCGCCAAGCTTGCAGGCCAGCCTGGCGATGGCGTTCGGCTTGGATCTTACAGAGTTGCTCGACAAGCCCGGCGAGCGATTTGAAGTTTCGACAGAGTTGCTTGGACAGGCCTGCCATACTTGCGCCGATGCACTCGAGATTCTCGATCGGTCCGCACTTGATCTCTACACCATGCTTGAGTCCTTTGGCTTTCGCAGCACATTCATTGGTGAAGTGCAGCGTGCGGTGCTGGGTCTTGAATCCCAAGGCATAACTGATTCGCTGACCTTCGCGTGCGAAGAACTTGTGCCGAAGCTTGAACAATCGGGCGATGAGATTGAGCACCTGCTTGATGCCCTCGAGGGCAAGTATGTTCCTGCAGGCCCCGCGGGTGCGCCGACTCGCGGTATGGCCCACATCCTGCCCACGGGCCGCAACTTCTATGCCGTCGATCCACGTGCGTTGCCATCGCAGGCGGCATGGAGAGTTGGCCAGCAGCTGGCCCGCGAAGCCGTCGCACGGTTCCATGCGGAAGAGGGAAAATATCCGGAGATGATGGGCCTGAGCGTCTGGGGAACGTCGCAGATGCGAACGCACGGTGACGATATCGCGCAAGCATTTGCGCTACTTGGCGTCAGACCTGTGTGGAATGCGCAATCGCGCCGACTTGAGGGTGTAGAGGTCATTCCGCTCGAGCAGCTGGGCCGGCCTCGCGTCGACGTGACCTTACGCATCAGCGGTTTTTTCCGTGATGCATTTCCGCACCTGATCGACACTTTAGACCAGGCCATCTCGATGCTCGTTGAGCTGAACGAACCGCTCGATCAGAATTTTCCGCGCAAGCATTATCTCGCGGAGCTTGAAACGAAGAAGGACATGCCCGCGCATGAAGCCGAGGCCGAAGCGCGGTACAGGATATTCGGCTCGAAACCCGGGTCGTATGGCGCTGGAATTCTGCCTCTCATCGAGACGGGGAACTGGAAAGACGACAACGACTTCGCCCGCGCATTTCTCGCGTGGGGAGGGTATGCCTACGGCAAAGGGGCCGATGGAATTGATGCGCAGAGCATCTTCGCTGAACGTCTCAAATCGATCGAGGTTGCCCTGCATAACCAGGACAACCGTGAGCATGACATCTTCGACTCTGATGATTACTTCCAGTTTCACGGCGGCATGATCGCTTCCATCCGAGCACTCACTGGTACGCAGCCGAAGGCGTATTTCGGCGATAGTTCTCGGCCGGAATCCGCACAGGTTCGCGACCTTCGCGAGGAGGCCTTGCGGGTGTATCGTTCCCGCGTCGTTAACCCGAAGTGGATTGAATCGATCAAGCGCCACGGCTACAAGGGCGGTTTGGAACTTGCTGCAACTGTCGACTATATCTTCGGATTTGACGCGACTGCACAGATCGCTCCTGACTTCGTTTATGAAGGGCTTGCGGAGCACTATGCCCTCGACCCGGAGATGCGTGAATTTCTTGGCGCTGCGAATCCATGGGCCATGAACGCAATTGCCGAACGACTGCTTGAGGCTGCGAAGCGCGAGCTATGGGAGAACCCTGCGCCGGAGACATTGAATGCTCTGCGCGGAGTTCTGCTGGAGGCGGAATTGCTGCTGGAAGCGCAGGGCGAAATAACATCCGAGCGAATCTCCGAAAAAAAGCGTGAGGCAGTTCGATGAAATCGATCGCCTATCCTTTTGCCGCAATCGTTGGCCAGACGGAGATGAAGCTGGCGCTGCAACTGGCAGCAGTCGACTGGCGGCTGGGCGTGTTGCTGCGTGGCGATAAAGGTTCCGGCAAAACGACAGCCGCACGTGCACTCGCTGCGCTACTCCCACCCCCGGCACCGTTTATTAACCTGCCCATCGGGACGACTGAAGATCGCCTGCTTGGCGGCCTGCATCTTGAACGCACGCTGCAGGGCGATCCTGTTTTAAAGCCGGGATTGCTCGCTGAAGCGCATGGTGGCGTGCTGTATGTCGACGAGGTGAACCTGCTGCCTGCGCACCTCGGCGACAGCCTGCTCGATGCGGCTGCCAGTGGAGTGCATACGGTGGAGCGGGAAGGCCTGAGTGCAAGCCATCCCGCTGAGTTCATCCTGCTCGGCAGTATGAATCCCGAAGAAGGATCGCTGCGGCCGCAGTTGATGGATCGTTTTGCGTTATCGGTGATGGTTCACGCATCGCTCGATCCCGCTGAACGCCGCATGGTGATGGAACGAAGAATCATGTTTGAACGGGATCCTTACGGATTCGCCGCCGAGTGGGGATCGCCACAGAGGCTATTACAAAAAGATATAGTCTCGGCCAGGGCAAATCTTCGTGACGTGACTTGTTCCAGCGAAGTAATGGAAGAAATCAGTTCGACTGTCTGTGCTCAAGGTATTCGATCCCTGCGCGCAGATCTGGCTGTAGTCCGAGCTGCGATTGCTTATGCCGCTTTGCAGGGTGAGACCAGCGTTGGACGTCTTCATGTCGAAACAGTTATGCCCCTGGTCCTTGGCCATCGGACACGCGAAAGCGGGCGTGTTCCACCTCGTCCGCCTGATGCGGCGATGCCCCCGCCAAGTTCAAACTCCGATTCTTCAGAGAAAGCTCCTGACCAGCAGAATTCCGGAGCCATTCAAGAGCGCGTCTTCGCTCCTCTGCAGATCGACGTTCCGGTGATTCATTCAAAGTTGCAGAATGCGGCTGGTACTGGTGGCAATGCGTCGCTAGAACAATGCGGCAGCGGTCCGGTGGTTCGCAGCCGCCAATCGGATCGTCCCGTCGAATTCGATCTACGCGCAACTCTCAATCATTCGTTGCTCGAGACTGGTAGCCTGTGTCCGCGTGTGGGGGACCTGCATGAACGCGTCCGTACGCCCCAGACCGGGATGCGCTATTTGTTCGTCATTGATTCAAGCGGTTCTCATGCAGTGCAACAGCGGATGCGGCTTGTCAAAGGGGCTGTCTGCGCTTTATTGACGAGCTCTTTCAAACGAGGTGACGAGGTAGCCTTGATCGTCTTTCGTGGAGTGGCTGCCCAGGTCATCCTGGAGCCAGCCCGCATACTTCCTGATGCATTCGCTGCACTAGAGTATCTGCCGACCGGTGGCCGTACGCCGCTGGCTGCGGCTCTCCATAGGGCAAGCGAATATCTCACGCCAGAAACGCTTTTAATTCTGCTGACCGATGGGCGCGCGAATGTAGCACTCAGAGGTGGCGATCCATGGGAGGAAGCAATGGATGTAGCTCGACGAATCAGCTGCGCGGCGATTGTCGTCGACACAGATAACGCCGCACAGCGGCTTGGTCCGTGCACAGAGTTGGCCAAAATACTCGGTGCCCGCTACGTGTCACTGGATGAGCTCGGAAAGTTGGAGAATCTCTCGATCGATACCTCACGGCAAAGGCAGGGAGCATAGCTTGCCTAATAGCCAAAGAAACTCGGTCATCCTCGTTCTGGGCGGCGTACGTAGCGGCAAGAGCGGATACGCGCAGCTGCTTGCTGAGCAGGCTGCACGCGTGAAGTTCGTAGCGACTGCCGAGCGTCGCGACGATGATGAGATGCACCAAAAAATAGAACGTCATCGCGCCGAACGTCCGGCTCACTGGGCCACTGTGGAAGAACCGCTCGCTTTAGGCCAAGTGGTTGACACCAGCGAAGACGACTGCGATGCCATTCTTATTGATTGTCTGACGCTGTATGGCGCAAATCTGATGGAGACCTACAAAGACAACGCGAGCGATCTGAATGCCAATGTCGATGCACTCTACTCTGCGTTGAAAGCGACCACGCGGCAGGTCATCCTGGTATCGAACGAAGTTGGCAGTGGTGTGGTTCCGGCGTATGCGCTCGGACGCCGCTTCCGCGACCTTGTTGGCGAAATCAATCAGCGTGTTGCATCTGTCGCCGACACTGTATTGTTGTTGGTGGCTGGACTTCCGCTTGTTCTCAAGGGCTCGATCCCTCGTATGGCAGAGGGAGGTCGTTCATGAAGGGTTTCCTGGTTGCAGGTACGGCGAGCGGCGTCGGCAAAACCACTGTGACCCTTGCAATTACTGCGGCATTGCGCCGCCGAGGGATTACCGTTCAGCCATTCAAGGGCGGTCCGGATTTCCTGGATACCGGCCATCACACGCGGATCTCAGGCCGCGCTGCGCGCAATCTGGATACCTGGATGCTCTCCCCGGAGGCGAATCGCGAGGTCCTGCGCAATGCCTCGACAGACGCGGACATGGTCCTGGTGGAAGGCATGATGGGCCTCTTCGACGGCAAGGACGGCACGACTGAAAGAGGCAGCAGCGCAGAGATCGCCAAGATGCTGCAATTGCCGGTTGTGCTGGTCCTGGACGCGGGAAAAACCGCGCGCAGCATTGCCGCAGTCGTGATGGGATTTGAGCTTTTCGATCCTGATCTCCAGTTGGCCGGAGTCATTCTGAATCGCGTTGCGGGTGAGCGTCATTTCCGAATGCTCGAGACGGCAATCGGATCGGCCTGCACGACTCGCGTACTGGGATGGCTGCCCCGCGAAGCTTCGATTTCTATTCCGGAGCGGCACCTCGGCTTGCAGACAGCGGAAGAAGGCGATGGTGGCGCAGCGCTTGAGCACCGCATCGATACTCTGGCGACGCTTGCAGAAAAGCATCTAGATTTGACCCGCCTGACACATCTGCAATGCGGCTTGAGTTTCGATTATGATTCTGCACCAAGCGGCATCGTGACTGCGCAACAGGTGCGCATCGGCGTTGCGCGCGATCGTGCGTTTTCTTTTTATTACGAAGATAATCTCGATCTCCTGCAGCAGCATGGAGCCACGCTCGTTCCCTTCAGCCCAATGGTTGACAACGCGCTGCCGGATGCACTCGATGCTCTTTACCTTGCCGGGGGATATCCTGAACTCCATGCGGAACAAATCAGCGGGAACGGCCCAATGCTTTCGGCCATTCGTGATTTTGCCGCATCAGGTCGGCCCGTTTATGCCGAATGCGGGGGAATGATCTATCTATCGCGGCGACTTATGACGAGCGATGGAACAACCTATCCGATGGCCGGCGTCTTGCCGCTTGACATTGAGATGACGGGCAGACTTGTAGACTTCGGCTATGTAACTGTGAAGTTAATTGATAATTGCCTGCTGGGCAGGGCTGGTACGACGATACGCGGACACAGCTTTCACTACTCGCGTATTGCAAACAAGCCCGACGTCCAGACTAATTACCATGTGGAGTATTCGATCTCCAGCCGCACGCAGGAAGAGGGCTACCGTTTCAGCAATGTACTGGCCAGCTATATTCATCTCCACTTTCGCGCGGAGCCTTCAATTGCTCGAAGCTTTATCGACACAGCGGTTGCCAGCCGGACAATGAACCTGGTGACTCGATGATGCGCCTAAGTGCAGATATCGTTGCGGGCATTGCTTCGTTAGTCGAACCACCGGATGAGAACTGGCGCGTGCGCGCACGGACACGCCTAGATAAACTGACGAAACCTCTCGGAAGTCTAGGAAACCTTGAAGATCTGGCCGCTCAGTTGGTGGCGATCCGTCGTCAGGATCTTTATCTGCCACTTAGTAAGGCCGTCTATGTATTTGCCGCCGATCATGGCGTAACCGCGGAAGGCGTCAGCGCCTATCCAAGCGCAGTCACGCATCAGATGGTGTTGAATTTTCTTGCGGGCGGGGCCGCTGTCAGCGTGCTTGCCCGGGCGCATGGCGTCGCGCTGCACGTGATCGATGTGGGAGTGGATGCTAACTTTCATGGGATAGCTGGATTGCTTCACCACAAGGTCCGCAGAGGTACGCGCAACCTGCTGCGCGATGCGGCAATGACCGATGAAGAGCTTGCGAAAGCGCTCCAGGTGGGGGCGGACCTAACCAAGGGAGATGCCGAAGGCGGCCATTCCTTGCTCGCTGTCGGGGAAATGGGCATCGGCAATACGACCTCCGCCAGCGCGATAACGTGCGCGCTCACAGGTGCTGCGGCACAAGACGCAACGGGGCGCGGCACCGGACTCGATGATGCGGCGCACGCACGCAAGATCGCAGTTGTCGAAGCTGCCTTGAAACTGCATTTTGCCAGTGGCGCTTCATCGGACCCGCTCGAACTGCTTCGTTGTGTCGGAGGGTTGGAGATTGCCGCGATCACCGGTATGATCCTCGCCGCTGCCAGTCACCGAATAGCGATCGTGATGGACGGCTTTATTTCGACTGCGGCGGGCGCGCTTGCAGTAGCGCTCGAACCCGGGGTTCGTGGCTATCTGATTGCCGGCCATCGCTCGCAGGAACCCGGTCACAGATTGCTTCTTGAATCTCTCAAGCTCACACCGGTCCTGGATCTACGGATGCGCCTGGGTGAAGGCAGCGGCGCCGTATTAGCTATGCCAGTGATCGAGTCTGCGATTGCACTCTACAACCAGATGGCCACGTTTAGTTCGGCTGCTGTCAGTGAGGCCTTCGCATGACCACTATGAATCTTGCCAAGGGTGCAGGCTCGGATTTTCTGGCAGCCGTGCAGTTCCTTACGCGTATTCCTGTCCCTAGCCTGCAGTACGATCCTGACTCGCTCTCGCGTGCCGTCAAATTTTTTCCGGTTGTGGGGCTGTTCATTGGAAGTGCAGCAGCGCTGCTTCACGTGCTGCTGAGTCCTCATTTGTCCAGGCTCGTCACCGCACTGCTCGTTGTTATTTTCCTGGTTATCATTACGGGATGTTTTCACGAGGATGGTCTTGCGGATTTCGCTGATGCCTTCGGCGGCGGCTTGGACCGTGACCGGATCCTCGTCATTCTCAAAGACAGCCGTATCGGCAGCTACGGCGGAGCAGCTCTCTCTCTGAGTCTTTTAGCGCGCGTTCTGCTGCTAGCCTCGCTACCTTTGGCGGAGGTCTGGCAGTACCTCATCGCGGCCCACGTACTTTGCCGCTGGACGACTCTTCCGTTAAGTTACTACCTTCCATCGGCGCGGAATACCAGCGAAAACGAAGCGGGACAGGGAGCACGCATAGCCAGCCTTACTTCGCGTAGCGCGTTGATTGCCGGCTCCATGTTTACTGTCGTTGTCAGTATTCTGGTATTGCGAATCCATAGCCTAGTTGCCGTCTTAGTAACAGTAGCAGTGTCCTTACTGAGTGGACTCTATTATCGCCGGAGGATCCAGGGGGTGACCGGCGATTGCTTCGGCGCGACTAACCAACTCGCAGAAATTGCGGTCTACCTCACTGGAGCGTGGATTGCATGAACGATCTCCTCTTCATTCGTCATCCCGAAACTGATATGGCCGGAACGTTTTGCGGACATATCGACCCGCGATTGAACGCGGCCGGCCATCGCCAGATCAGGATCCTTATCGAAGGTTTGCACGCCGAGCCGATCACGTGTGTCGTCAGCAGCGATCTGCAGCGAGCGTCTACGGCTGCGAAAGCTATAGCCGATTTTTTTGCGGTTCCCTGTCTTCTGCGTCGTGAGTTGCGCGAGATCGGATTCGGTGAATGGGAAGGACGCACCTGGGATCAGATTGAATCGCTCGATGCGAACTTTGCCAGGCAATGGCTGGAACACTTTCCAAGTCTGACTCCACCGGGTGGCGAGCCTTTCAATGACTTCGAAACCAGGGTATTGGGCGAGATCAACCTTCTTATGCAACCGTCTGAAAGTGGCCTCATCGCTGTCGTCACGCATGCCGGCGTCATGCGCGTGGTGCTTCAGAATCTGTGCGGCTTTGATGCTACGGCAGCGGGGGCTTTGACAAAGCAATACTGCTCGTCATTTCGCTGTACCCGGAAGGCACACGAGGACCCAACGCCTGCAGGAGCTTCACGTATGACGCACAAGGGTCGCACTTCCACTTGGCCCTTGGATCTAGTCGCTATTGCTTCCCCACCACTATCCACAATTTCAGGAGAACAACTATGAGCATTGCAACTACCCGCGGCGACCGCGGAGAAACGGGTCTTGCAGGCGGCATTCGCATCTCGAAGGCTGATCTGCGTGTCGAGTCTTACGGAACCGTCGATGAACTGAATACCGTCCTCGGCTTCGCCCGTAGTATCTGCCAGAATCCCGAAATCAAGGCTTGGACCGAGACTATACAGCGCACTCTGTTCCGCCTGGGTTCGGCGTTGGCCACACCGCCGGAAAGCAAGAAGCAGCCGCCAGCGATTTTGTCTGAAGATGTAGTCATGTTGACGGAGCTAGTCCACAAGATCGAAGCAATCGAGGGGATTCTATCCGATTGGTCGCTGCCCGGCGCTCACACTGAATCCGCTGCTTACGAAGTGGCCCGCACTGTCTGCCGCAGGGCCGAACGAAGCGCCATTCGTTTCATTGAAAATGGCGGGGTAGTACAGCCAGAAGTCATTGCTTATCTCAACCGTCTCTCCGACGTAATCTGGCTTTTTGGGCGTCTTATTGAATTTAATGCTGGCATTGATGCGCGCCTTCGCGACGATACGAAAACGGGCCCGAAGTGGTCGAGGGCCTGGTAGTGGCCGAAGGGGCTGCATGCAATGTCGCCGATTTCGATGTGTCTGAGCGTGATGCTGTTTATCGCGCCATCAGCATGCGGCGCGACGTACGTCGAGGCTTCATTGATAAGCCGTTGCCTGATGACTTAATTCGGCGATTGTTGTCCGCGGCGCATTGTGCGCCCTCCGTCGGACTTATGCAGCCGTCGCGCTTTGTGCTGATCCGTGACCGCAATGTTCGTAAGGTCGTCCACGAAGCCTTCGTAAAGGCGAATGAACAAGCGACCGCAACGTATGACGGCGCCCGGCGCGATCAATATGCAAGCATGAAGCTTGAGGGCATTCTTGAAGCTCCGCAAAACCTTTGTATCCTGAGTGATTCTCAAAGCGAGCGAGGCCACCAACTTGGGCGTCATACTATGCCTGAAGCGGCCGTCTACTCCACTGTGTGCGCAATCCAGAATCTCTGGCTGGCTGCCCGCGTTGAAGGCGTCGGCGTAGGCTGGGTCAGCATTCTTGATCCCGCGCGCCTTCTAGAGATACTCAATGTGCCGGCAGATATAGTACCGGTGGCTTATCTCTGCCTTGGCTATGTCGACCATTTCGCCGCGGAACCAGACCTTGAGCGTTTCGGCTGGGAGACACGCATATCGCTTGAACAGGTCGTCTCTTACGACAGCTATTGCGCCAATGCAAAGGCCGCAAAGCCATGACCGCCATCATGGTCCTTGGGACAAGTTCACATGTCGGCAAGTCTCTGCTCACGGCCGCGCTGTGCCGAATTTTCGCAGATGCGGGTGTAAGTGTCGCCCCTTTTAAATCGCAGAACATGTCGCTCAACTCTGCTGCGACTATTGAGGGTCTCGAAATTGGCCGCGCTCAGGCCCTGCAAGCGGAGGCATCGCGCATTCCTGCATCCGTTCACATGAATCCCATTCTCCTGAAGCCTGCTGGAAACATGACATCGCAGATCGTGGTTCGCGGCAGGATATGGGGAAAACTATCAGCATCGGATTATCATCAGCGCCGCGTTGAAGAGTTACTTCCGATCGTGCGCGAAAGCTATGAGATTCTTGCGGCTCAACACGAAGTGATTATCCTCGAGGGTGCCGGTTCGCCTGCTGAGATCAATTTGAAACAGCATGACATCGTTAACATGCGTATGGCCGAAATGTCTGACGCCAGCTGCCTCTTGGTCGGCGACATCGATCGCGGAGGTGTCTTCGCATCACTGTTCGGGACTATCGAATTACTCGATCCACCCGCGCAGAAGCGTATCCGTGGATTCGTGATCAACAAGTTTCGCGGCGACGTTGCACTTCTCGAACCAGGCGTCCGCATGATGGAGGAGCGTCTCGAGAAACCATGTGTTGGCATCGTTCCATATATGCCGGGCCTTGCACTTGAAGAAGAGGACAGTCTCGGTCTGCAACCCGCAACCCGTGAGGTGGATGGATGGGACTCAGACAAAGCAAGTGACAGAGCCTTGCGAATCGCGGTCATAGCGCTGCCGTCATTCTCGAACTTTACTGACTTTGACGCGCTACGCCATGAGCCTTCCGTCAGCCTGCGTTTTTGTCGCGAGGCAGCGCAGCTTGTACCGGCCGATGTAGTAGTCCTGCCTGGCAGCAAGCAGACTGTTGAAGACCTGTTATGGATGCGTCGGCAGAGCATCGATTCGAGTATGATCGCGTATTCTGCGCGGGGTCTTGTTGTCGGCATCTGCGGAGGCATGCAGATGCTGGGCACCAGGATCATCGATCCACTGGCAATGGAGCACGGCGGTCGCGCAGATGGATTGGGACTGCTCGCATTATCCACACATATGAATGCAGCGAAGGTGACGCGCGAGGTGCGGGGACGACTTCTGCAAAGCACGCTCTTCGGTCAGCCAGTGCCGTCTGTGCCTCTCAGTGGATATGAGATACATATAGGTGAAACGGTGTATCAGGAGGCTGCGGAGCCATTCGCGATGTTAAATGAACAGGAAGCCGACGGCTGCATTTCAGCTGACACGCGGATCTTTGGAACGTATCTGCACGGCATCTTTGACGACGATGGTTTCCGTCATATCTTTATTGCAGCTGCCCGAAGCTTCCATCATCTTGCGCCCGCCATTCGTTTTGAGAACTGGAGGCAGAAGCGCGAAGAGTCACTCAATTATCTTGCCAATACAGTTCGAGCGTCTTTGGACATGTCCCAGATTTTCGATTGGGCGGGTCTAAGGTACGGATCGCGAGAGCAGACTACCATGATGGAGCAAGGTCGCTGAATCGTTATAAGTTGATCCCCGCAGCCTGGCTAGTGGACCGTCTCGCCGGCGATCCAGAGTGGTTTCCACACCCCGTGCGACTTATCGGTGTAGCTGTCAACCGGGGCGAAGCCGCAATTCGCCGTCCTCAACAGGGCAAGCTTGCGGAATTCCTTTCTGGCGCAGCGCTCACGATCACTATCGTTGCTGGAACCTACTATGCCAGTCGTGCCATGATTCGCGCCGCTCGCGCACAATCTGCGCTCTTGGGCAACGCACTCGAACTCATGCTCGCCTGGAACTGCCTTGCGGCCCGCAACCTTGAACAAGAAGCGTGGTCTGTTGTGAACGCGCTGGATGCTGCCGATTTGCAGCTTGCCCGCCGCCGCCTGGCGCGCATCGTCGGTCGCGATACCGAACATCTCGACGTTGCCGAAATCTCCCGTGCTGTTATTGAAACACTGGCTGAAAGTGCATCCGATGGTATCGTCGCGCCGCTTTTCTATATGGCGCTTGGTGGCGTGCCACTTGCCCTTGCTTATAAAGCCGTCAATACATTGGATTCCATGATCGGACATGCCGACCAACGATACTTTTACTTCGGCAAGGCTGCAGCTCGTCTCGACGATGCGGCTAATTATTTACCTGCACGACTGACTGCAGTCGCATTGGTGGCAACCTCCAGTTGGCATGATTTTGCGGACATGAAAGCTGCATGGCAAACCTGGCGTCGCGATGGGGGCAAACATGAAAGTCCCAATGCAGGTCAGCCAGAAAGTGCTATGGCAGGCGCACTGCGTGTTCAACTTGGAGGCGATAATACGTATGGAGGCGAACTGGTTCGAGCAGATGCAATAGGAAGAGAGTTTCAGCCGGCGTCTCTAGCCAAAATAACAAACGCGATTGCGCTGGTCTCCGCGGCCACATTGCTTACGGTTTGCTGCGGCGTTCTCATCGCCGCATTTGCTTCATCCCACAAGATTTCAGGATTGCACGCATGATTCTTAGTCGGGATGCCGTTCCATTGCATGGCGGGCAGATGCTTCAGATCGCTGATCGCTTTAACATACCCGCTTCGCAGTTGATTGACTTCAGCGCCAACATCAATCCTGATGGACCGCCTGCTGCAGTCATGTCGAGTTTACGAGCATGCTTGGAAGACACTTCAATGCTCACAACCTATCCCAACCTGGAGGAGACCGCGCTCAAGCAATCGATCGCTGAGTACTGCGGCATCTCCCCGCGAAACATCGTAGTTGCCAACGGCTTTGTTCAACTACTGGAATGTGCGCTGCGTGTGCTCAAGGTCAAACGCTGTCTTCTGCCTGTTCCCGCGTTTGTTGAATATAGGAGGAGCCTCACGCGAGTGGGAGTCGAGGTCGGAACCAATCACCTTAAGTCCGGTCATAACTTTGGCTATGATATAGATGTCCTGCTCAATGGCGACCATGATGCGATCCTGCTCGCCAATCCGCAGAACCCATCGGGGATACTAACAAGTAAAGCGTTTCTATGCGAGCTTGTCTCAAGGTGTGCTGCGAAGAAGATCAGCGTATTTCTCGATGAAGCTTTTATTGATTACTCGCCATTCGACTCACTTACACCAATCGCCCATCAGTATGCCAACCTGATCGTATTTCGCTCTGTGACGAAGTTTCACGGAATACCTGGTCTGAGGGTGGCTTATGCTACGGCCAGCGGGGGCATCGCACAAGCACTGCATGAAAACCTGCCACCCTGGCCAATTACAACACTTGCTTCGCGCGCAGTTGCCGCTGCGCTACAGGATCATCTATTCAATGAAGAAGGCAGAACCCGCAACGAACGGCGAAGAGAGTTACTACGGAATGGATTTTGTGCCTTGGGCATCGAGAGCTTTCCTGGCGCTGCGAATTTCTTGCTCATTCGATTGCCGGCTGATATTTCTGCCGAATTGTTTTGGAGACGCATGATTGTTAACCACCACATTGTTTTGCGCGACTGCTCGAATTATGAGAACCTGCCGGCCGGATTTCTACGTGTCGCGGTGCGCACAGAGCAGGAAAATGCACGCCTCCTGCACGCAATCTCACTTACATTGCCGACTGCCATGCGCACGTTGGAGAGCGTATGACCAGGGCGGAAAGAGGCAAGGTGTATCTTGTCGGCGCGGGCCCGGGCGATCCTGAACTGTTGACGATGCGTGCGGTACGGTTGCTTGAAACGGCAGATGTTGTGTTCCATGATGACCTGGTGTCGCAGGAAGTTTTAGGCCTGGTGCATGCAGGGGCCATGGTGAGAAGTGTCGGCAAGCGGTGTGGACGACCGAGCATCAGCCAGGCAGATATTCATCTGCTGATGATCGAATCTGCGCAGGCAGGAAAGTCTGTTGTGAGGCTGAAGAGCGGAGACCCATTAGTATTCGGGCGCGCAGGTGAAGAGATCGCGGCGCTCCGCGGCGAGAGGATTTCATATGAAGTGGTACCCGGTGTCACTGCAGCATTTGCAGCGGGTGCGGCTTTAGGTTTGCCGCTGACGGACAGGACGAGCGCATCCAAGTTGATCTTTTGCACCGGCCATCATGCGACAGAGAAAAATAGCTCGCCGATATGGGAGGGTCCGTTGCCGGTCGATGCAATGCTGCTGATCTATATGCCCGGTCGTGACCTCGCGCGCATTGCGCTCGAACTGGGTCAAACGGGTATGCAGCACTCAACTCCCTGCTGTGCCATGTCGCACGTGGGAACGAGCCTTCAGAGCTATACAACCTGCAGGCTGAAAGACCTCGGAGACCTTGAATGCGGGCCCGCACCGCTATTGCTCTTGATCGGGCACGCGATGGAGCCTTTACTCCTGCGAATTGATTCCTGATCACTCTTGTGATCGCAGAGATAGCGCCCGGCTGCTGTCGACACGTTAGTTAAGCATCGAAACGACATTGTAATAATGAGATCGCTACAATCGTTCACACTTACTAAAAATTAAACTTTGCTACCAACTGTACAAGCCGAGGGGCTTGAGCACTGACTATCTTTCCGTAATTGTCTGTGTCCTCCACCTGACCATCTACCGAAGCGGGGCCGTAGAACTGAGTACGGTTGAATGCATTAAAGCCCTCGGCCCGTAACTCGAGCGAGCGGTCGCCGGTCAAAGCCACGTTCTTCTGAAGAGTCAAGTCAAAGTTATTGATGCCCGGGCCATGGAATACGCGACGCTTGGCATTTCCCAGTTGTCCTGAAAGCTCTTCTGGAAAAAGGGAGGTGTTAAAAGCTGGCTTGCCGTCTCTACCGTTGGTGTTGATCTTGAGCGGCCCCGGCAGGTGTCGAGGGGTATCGAGTAGATAGTTGTTGACACCATTACCCAGCGTGCCGAGCAACGAATTGTCTGAGTTGTCATAGAGGGTCACAGGAAAGCCGGTAGCGAAGCGGGTTGTTCCTGACAGGCTCCAGTCTTTGCTCAGGCGATTATTCTTACGGACTAGTCTTTCGACTGGCAGTGCCAGCGTGTAGCTCGCGACAAAACTATGCTTCTCATCCCATGCTGAGATGGTGCGACTCTGTCGCGGATTGAATGGATCGAGTTGCTCTCCTATGTTCGAGCCCTGATCAATGGATTTTGCATAGGTGTAGCTCAACAGGACTTGTGTCCCGCCGTGACGGTAACGGAGTGTAGATTCAAGCGAGTTGTAGTTGGAGTTAGCGATGGTCCTGTCGTTAGTATTTTCGCCGTAATTTTCGCCAGAGCCGACCAGAGGGCCGCTGGTTTGTCCGCTGCGGGTGCCATTGATCGTTTGGCCTGTTGGAGAGAGATAAGTAGTATCTTCGCCAAAAGGGCCGCAGCCGGGAAGGCTGATGCATAGAGCAGGGTTACCTGGATTGGCTGAAACAACGGCGGGGATGCGATGCCCCTGGTTGCCCACATAGCTGACTGTCAATAGCGAGCGCGCATTGATCTGTCGTTGAATCGAGAGCATGTAGTTGTTTATGTAAGGGACGTGATTCTGATGATCGAAAAAAGGGTCAGCTGATAATGGTGCAAAGTTCGTCCAGTTGATGGAGTTATCCGGATGAGCCTTGGAAACTCCATGCGGTGGGAAGGGAAAAGGGAAGCGTTGTCCATTATTCACTCCAGTGGCTGCAGTAATGAATGGAGTGGCCAACAAGGGAGGAGCCGGACTGAGGTAGTTATATCCGAAGGGGGGCACGGAATACATGATGCCGGCGAGCAATCCCGGAAATTCTGTATAGAACAAACCGTAGCTGGCTCGAATGCTGCTCTTCCCATTATCCCCAAAGAGGGTTTTCAAGAATCCATCGTTGAACGAAGGTGAATAGGCAAAGCCGAGTCGGGGCGCGAAGTTTCTGTAGCCTGTAGGCGCGAGCGTTTTGGGAATTCCTGGATCCCCGGCGACCAGCAGCCCCGGTAGCGCTCCGGGATAAAGGGTGGACTGCGATCCGGCCACGTAAGTCTGCAGCTGATTGTATTTCTCCCAGAATGGCATGATCACATCCCATCGCAGGCCGGCATTGATGGTCAGATTACTTCGGGCTCGCCAACTATCCTGTGTGTAGATACCTAGATAACGATTCCGCAGGTAAAACGGCTGCCCGGAAGATTGTGTGTAATTACTCGGCACTCCTATGAGAAAGTCCGCATATGCATCACCGGTTTCTGTTCCATTGATATTGAACGTACCATTGAAGGTAGCATTCGGATGCTCGTTTACCTGGTCAATGTGGAATTGGCCGCCGACCTTGAGGGTGTGACTGCCGAGTACGCGGGAGAGTGCATCGCTCAAATAGTAAGTGTTGTTGACCTGCGTTTCATTCGTGATTGGAACGCCCATCACGAATGTCGGAAAGGTGATATTCTCCACTCCTTCAAATTGTGGCGCCTGCACAAAAATGCCGGAAGTTCCCGCCCCCGTCGTGAACCCCTGCGAAGCCAGGCTGACGCCTAATCCACCCTTCGGCTGACCAACGATGTTCGCATTGCGCAAGTAACCGATATGGAACTCATTGACGGTGCTGGAACCGATCACCTTATTTTCGCCAAATGCGAATAGCTGAGCCCGTCCTATGAAGAGAGCATCGAAGCCGGGGATACTTGCTCCGGCAACAGAACCGGGATAAGGATTGTCGAGCCGATAATTATCTAGAAAATAATAGCCGGAGATTTGACCGAAGCGGTTATTTGCGTCGATACGAATAGAGCCTTTATCGTCGCGCACAGTCTCGTTGTAGGCGGATGTAGCAAACTGGTCAATGCCGACATTAGGAGATGGAATATAGGAAAGCAGGTTTTTGCCTGGCGCGGCCCAGGTGCTCGTTGGGATATTACTGCCCTTGAAGACGCTTGTGTAAGGCTCACCAGCCGTCACCGCGTATCCAAGTTTCTGCGTCAGCAGGGAAGCGAGGTAAGGGCCGCTCACTGAGCGCGTCAAGTCATTGAAGCTCCCATTTCGCTGTGCAACGCTTGGGACAGAGATATTTCCAGTGGGAATACCTTCTGTCGTCCGGGTTCCCTGATAGTCCGCGAAGAAGAATACCTTGTCGTGCTTGACCGGACCACCGATTGTGCCGCCGAATTGATTTTGATTGAATGCAGAGCGAGTGGGATCGAAGTAGCCTCTCGCGTCCAGGCTGGTGTTTCGGAAGAATTCGAACGCATCTCCGTGCAACGCGTTACTCCCCGTTTTGCTCACGACCGTGATAATTCCGCCGTTGTAATTGCCATACTCAGGATCAAAGTTGTTGGTGAGAACCCGAAATTCTTCAATCGAATCAAGGTTCGGAATGATGGATGTCCCTCCGTTCATATGCTCCTGAACATCAATGCCATTCACCAGAAACCCGTTGGAAGACTCGCGCTGTCCATTGATGGAAAGATTTCCGGGATTAGCGTCGCCTGATGGATCAAGGCCGCCTGTCACGCCCGCCATAATGACGGAACTCGGTAGCAGGGTGGCTATGGGTGCTACGCCAGGCTGAATGGCAAGCAGGTCCGTGTAGCTCCTTCCATTCAGAGGCAGGGCTGTCATCTGAGCGGCTGAAACCACTTCGCCGAGGTGAGTCGCTACAGTATCAACTTGCACACCGGTAGCAGATGTCACAGTAACTGTGTCTGTATGCGCGTCGACTGTGAGAGCTACATCCAGTGTGAGTGCGGAATCGGTGTCGATGACCAGTCCCACTTTGCGCTGGGGAGAAAAACCAGCCGCCGACATCGTGAGATCGTAATGGCCAACGGGCAGGTTAGGGAACGAGTAAAGGCCATGCTTATCAGCTACTACTCGATAGGTTGTCTTCTGCGACACGTTGATCAACTGCATGATTGCACCCGGGATCACGGCGCCGCTCTGATCAACGATTGAACCTGAGATGCTTCCGCCGGTGGCGGCTCGGCAAGGAATCCAAGGCAATAGAATAAGTATGAGAGAGAGCTGAATCAGGGCCTTGCTCAGAGTTGACGCCGCTTTCGAATGACTCATGCTGCACCTCAAGTTGCCGTCGGCAATAGGGCACAAAAGCTCGTGGCATGAGCGATCGGCCCCGTTTCCACGCGGGGGAATCACGAACAATCCTGGGTAGGTCTCCTGACTCACAGGCGAAACTCGTTGCCGAGATTCCAAACTCTTCGCCTTCCCCGACTAACAATCGAGTGGCTGTTGAAGAGCATCTCTCCTGATCACAGTGGCGGGACCGTGCCGGACTTTCACCGGCTTCCCTGTTATGCCCTCGCGGGCACCCAAGACTAAAGCTTGACTTTAGCACGAACGCGTTTTCGGATTATTTTCCGTCAAACGCTTTAACGATACTCTTGAAACATTTTCATTCATCAGGGTGATACATCATCTCTAATGGGGCGTCCGATTTTGCTGTGGAATGAAAGCGCGTTGACTCATCTAGAACGTGGTAACAAGACGGAAGGTATATTGGCGTCCCGGGCCAATGGCATTGCCGGAGAACAATCCGCCGAAGTCGATGACTTCGAGGGTATTGCTTACATTCTCTATATCGCACTGAAAGCGAGTCGTGAATTTTTAATGATTAA
>CAXTNK010000002.1:14702-44823 GCA_964245665.1 uncultured Acidobacteriaceae bacterium | reverse complement strand
CCTGATCATACTCCGTCGCGTATTGTTGAGCGGTTAAGTCTGGTTGAAACGGCAGACCACTGTTGTAGTTAGTTCCGATGGCAATCCACAGGCGTTGTGCAACCTGGTAACGAACGCGTGCGCGAATTGTCTGCCGCTGGTCCTGCGAATCGGGTGAATGGCCGGTCGTTTGCGTGAGTGCGGAGGAGGCATCGTCGCCTAGAAACAAGCCGCCAGTAACTGGATTAAAGGCGTTGCCCACGATATAGGAGTAGCTTGCGATGCCGGAGAAGCGTCCCCACAGGGGTGCTTCCAGCTTTCCTTCAGCGCCGTAGAGAATGGCTTTCTTGAAGGCTACGGGAAAGCTTATTCCGGTGCTCAGGAGTTGAGAGTCGTCGGCATAGTTATTCACATCGCGGCGAAACATATTTGCGTCCAGCCTGACTTTGTTGAAGACTGCCTGGGTCAAGCCCACTTCATAGTAATTCCCATGCGATGGTTCGACGGGGAGTTGCAGCGCGGGAACACTCGTGTCCAGAGACTCTGCTTGCGGAGAACTGGACAGGAGTATGTTTTCAAATGACGGCGTCTGGAAGATGCGGTCATAAGAGCCGTGAAGATTCAAACCAAGCGTTGGAAAATAGCGGGCGACGGCGAGTCGCGGACTCATGGCGTTCTGGTTTACTTCCAGCTGGTAGTGATCCCAGCGCAGGCCTGCGTTGATGGTCCAGTTACCAAGCCGGATCAAATCCTGAGTGTAGGCTGCCTGTTCGAGATCCGGTCGGCTGCCCGTGAAGGCAAACGTTATTGCACCTGTGTCGAAAATGCCGAGATTGACTGGGCATCGAAGATCTGATGTGTCGGCGCAATAGGGAATAACATAGCTGGTGTTTTCATGCAGAAAGATGGCGTCGGACTCAACACCTGCCTTGAATTCATTCCTTCCATGATGGACTGCGGCACTGCCGTTGAAGTAAATCTCTTTAAAATCATTATGCTGGGTAGCGATGAGAGGCCATGACTCCGGGTTGGAATAGAAGTCAGTCGAGTTGTCACGCGCCATTCCGCGCAGCCAGCCGATCGCATCCGGTGAGAAGATGTGCTGATAGGTAACGCTTCCCATCGTTTCGAAGTTGTCACCATTCTGCAGTTGGCCACCAGGAACATATACGCAGTCAGATGGCTGCTGGCTCGGCGGAGCGTCTGTACAGCCGGTTATGTTGTCGGAATTCGGCAGGTATGCGCCGTTCTGTTGCACCAACTCATTGGGAATGGAATAGCGCGCGAGTTCATGACGCGCAATGAAAGTAAGTCGGTCTTTGTCTGTTAGATCCCGCTCATAGTTACCCGCGAAGGCGGCGGTTGTGCCATTGTTGGAGTAGTTTGCGGGAACTACGGGATTGAGGTAGTGGTCCGTCATATTGCCCGAGCCACTTACACCGAATGTATTTTTTCCGTTTGTGTATTGATCCTCGGTACTGATGCCGCCTGTATCGTAAGTGCCGCCGAAGAGAGTCAATTGCCCATGAAATCCCGGCACCTGGCTTTGCAGCGTATTGATCTCGACGACGCCGCCCATCTTTCTGCCGTATTCCGCGGGAATCCCTGCGGTGTAGATCTTCAGAGACTGAACGTCATCGGCTTCGGCCGGCTCCGGACCGAAGCTGGGTGAACGATTGTCTGTAAGCGGTATACCATCCACGACGAACTGGGTCTGGTACTCTGATCCTCGCGGATGCAGCACGGCATTCCCCTCGTAGAGCCAGCCGGGTTGTGAGTTCACCAGGTCCTGGATGGAACGACCAGGAAGCGCCGTCGGTCGATTCTGGATCGACTCTGAGCCGACTTCGTTCACCGAGCCGGGACGATACGGATCGACCAACGTCTTGCGAGCTTTGACCTTCACTGTTTCGGAAACGGAAGCCAGTTGTAGCCGGATCGTTCGGTCCAATGGGATGGCTGAGCGTATCTCGATCGAATCAGCAGACTCGGCAAAGCCTTGCGCATGAATCCGGACTTCATAGATTCCATAAGGGAGGCGCTTCGCATCCAGACCGCCCTGCTGATCCGTCAGAAAAGCCTGGTGATACTGATTACCCTGGCTGACCACGTCAACCGTGGCCTTCACACCTGACCCCTCGGGATCGTCGACCTTCAAACGCAGTTCCCCTGTGGCGCTTTGCGCAAGCGCAGGAAGAGAACACAAAAGGAAGGAAATTACCAGCGTCTTATTCATCTTCGATTGTCATCCAATCTCACTCATGTCTGAGCGAGCAAAACGAGCGAGACCGAGGGCGACTTGTGCGACAAGCCATTTCCGAGGTAAGGAATTACCTGCATACTGGAATATTCCCAGCAAGGCTCTTTTGTTCAGCCTTTTTTTGAGAATTCTTTTTCGGGCATGATATTCAAGAGGGAGGGATACTAACTGAGTCACCCTAAGACATGATGGAGACCACTCACAAGTTGCTTATGCCCTTCGAAGATCGGAAGTTGACCCTTCCTGTGGCACCGACTCAGACGGCGGAGCAGTTGCGACCGGGCCGGGGATACGAATCGTTGGTCATACGGCTGTTCGATGAGTTTCAGACGCGCGTTTTACGTTATGTGATGGTCTGTGGCCTGCCTTTCCACGACGCAGAAGACGTTGTACAGGAGACATTTCTTTCATTGTTCCGCCATCTGGAATTGGGGCGACCTCGATCGAATCTCAATGGGTGGCTTTTCCGCGTGGCGCACAACCTGGCTTTAAAGCGTCGTTCTGCAAGTCAGCAGGTTGAACGTACGCGCGCCGACGATCATACGTTGACCGAGCAAGTCTGGGAGGGTCCCAACGCCGAGGAGCAAGTTTCGTTTAAGCAGACGCAGGAGCGGATGCGCGCCGTGTTCGAGGCACTCCCCCAGCAGGATCAACGCTGCCTCAGCCTGCGTGCGGAAGGATTAAAGTACCGAGAGATAGCTGCGATACTCGATATTTCGCTCGGCACAGTTTCCTCGTCAATCTCGCGATCACTCGCGCGTATAATCCGGGCATCCGGCAGTGAGTGAATGATGTTGGACAAGAAAGCGCATTTATCAGACGAGGAGCTTCTGCTTTTCTCTGACCAGGAACTTGCAAAGCAGGATGCCAACAGGGTACGCAAGCACGTTGCCCGATGTGAACCTTGTCGCACGCGACTGGCAAGCTTCGAGAATGCCTCGTCCGAATTCCTGCACTTTCACGAGCAGAACATTCGGGCACGAAGCTTTCAATCATCGCATGCGCGAGATCTGTTGAAAGCTCGTCTGGCAGAAGCCTCGAAGCAAATCAGTAGATCGCAACGTTTCACATTTTTTAGCGGCCGACCACTCGTGAGTGCCTGCCTGTCATTACTGCTCGTAGCAGGGATAGTCTGGACTGCCGGTGATTTTTTCCGTGCGCAATTTACGGTTCGCTTCTTGCAAGCCAAAGTACTCCCACTCAGAACCTTAACGCCAGGCTCAGCTCACGCCGTGAAGGTTGCGGAGTTATGCAGCAGCAAGGATGTAGACAATGATCCACCAGTAGATTCTTCCCTGGAACAGGCCGTCTTCAGAGAATACGGAATCGCGGTCTCATCTCAAAAGGAATATCAGCTTGACTATCTGATTACGCCCGCGCTTGGAGGAGTTGAATCCCTCCAGAATATTTGGCCTCAACCGTACTCATCTGCCTGGAATTCTCGCGTCAAGGACCAGCTGGAGAATCATCTTCACGCGCTGGTCTGCCATGGGGATGTTCAACTTACAACAGCGCAGAATGATATCGCTTCCGATTGGATCGCTGCATACAAAAAGTATTTCAACACGGATAAGCCAGCCCTGAGCATGCCAGATTCCGCTAACGTTGATTCGATGCGAAGCTCGCGCCCCAATTATCAAAGCCACTCCTCATCTCGAATCTTGTCTTTCAATGATGTGGCTATGTTTGTGTCAACGCGACGCCGCGATCAGACTGCTATGCTGCAGCGGGTCAAATACTGACTCGTGAACATAGCGTTATACGATGATGAAGCTAACTCTTTCACAGGTAACCAATGCAGATACACCGCATGATCCTCGGTCGAAGCCGTGTTGGCATCGAGTCGATCAGCTAAGTGAACTCTGGTTGAGATGGTGGGGAGACTTGTACGTTAAGAATCAGATCCAGGCATCTTGCCCGGTTCGGCCTTCAGGTGAGGGAAGACAGTGAGACGCAATTCGGTGCAACCGTAAGGAATGAGTCTTAACTGTTCGACTTCGGCTGAAATCATAGTTGGAATGAGCGTTGCATCAGGAAGTCTGGGCGTGAAGGTGGCAGCTTCGCCATTCACCACGGTCTGCGTCAAGTCCCAGCCATGTATCGGATGAGCTTGTACCGTGATGGTGGATGGTGGATGGATCCAGGGGTCCTGATCGCTCATCCGAGAAGCATCTGTGACCGTGTCAAGCGATGTCTCTTCCTTATATCTTGCCTTCTCAAGTAGGTTTTCAGAGGAAAGCACGTAATTCCATTTTCCGGTGGGTGTAAGCTCCCAGGCTGGAAAATCCTTTGAAGACTGGTCGTCGCTGATCACCTTCCACTGTTCTGCAATCGGATGGGCATACACGAGAGGGCCGCGCTCGATCGAGAGGCCATCCTCAGGCCACTCTGATGTGGCGAGCGCCATCGGAAGGGTCAGCTTCAGCAAATCGTTGGGTCGCCAAGTTTTGAGGAGTGTCACAAAACCATTGTTCTGCATAGGCAGTGCAAGGGTTTTCTTATTCAGCGTGATGGCGGGAGCGGCGCACCATTCGGGGATGCGAAGGTGCAAAGGGAAGCGTACAGGTGCCTGGGGCCTGATATGGAAAACGATCCGATCAGAATATGGATAGGTTGTCTCTTCCTCTATTTGAATGTCAATCCCGGCATTGGATCTGAACTTCACTATGCAGGGACCGTACAGCGTCGCAGCGATTCCATCGTTCGCCTGATCCTGCATCCACATGCGGATGATGTAATTAGGAACAATGCGATTTACGTTTGCCGGGCAACAGACCACAGAGTAGCCCGGAGAAGGACGATACGACATGCGTTGCATATAACGAAATTCATGAATGTCAGCATAGGAGGTTCCCTTGAGGATCCCCAAGGGATCTGAATGTGCCGTGCATAAGAACTGGTTGGGAGAGGAATAGTATTGCAGAGCTTTCCAGTCTTTCCGCAGCGCTCCCGGAACAGCATTGAACATGACCCGCTCGATGCGATCGCCATAGCTCCCATCACCGGTGGCCATCATGAGATAACCCCATGTCCATGGATAGTCGGCCAGGTCACAGGTCTCATGAGCATCACGCGCAGTTGTTGTCGAAAGATATTCGGTGCTGGATGGCCCTCCGCTTACAAGAAGGTGATTGTTAAAGACCTTCTGTTGAGCCGCAATGGCGACCTTCAGGTAGTGTTCGTCTCCGGTAGCACGATAGAGCAGAATGGGAAGCTTGCTGTGCTCGGCATAAGTTACGCCATGCATGTTCCTCACCGGGCCTGAGCTCAGCATGGCGTTTTCAGTGAGAGCCTGCATGTCTGGCATCTTCGAAAACTGCGCCTGCGAAAGCTCCCATGTCTGCTTCGCGAGATTCAATAAGCGAGGATCACCGGTTTTCTCAAGTGTCCATAACATCGCTTCGATGTTTGTCTGGTTACGCTCACCGACAAAGACAAACGGCGATTCCACATAGTGGCGATGCAGGCCGGTGACGATAGCCGGATCATTTGTCGAATCGTGCCAGGCCATGGCTGCTCGAAAAAAGACGTTGTGAGGCCAGCGATGATAATCGCCCGGCGCTTTCAGAAAGGCAGGACCGAGATAGCCATCACTCTGCGGATGATTGAAGGTGTACTGAACCAGGCGCGATGCATCATCAATCAGCGACTGATTTTGTAGCAGGAGACCGCACCTCAAAGCCCCATCGCACCAGTACGCACGAACTTCCCAGGGGACCCACTCGGTCGCGGGATCAGACTGCTGGCTTGTCCAGGCGTCTCCAGTAAATGGGGCGTACAGGTGTTGAAGATGGCCAGTGATCCCGGTTGCTTGCGCCTGGAGCTGCGTTAGCAGCCATCCCTGTGGACGCACGCTGCCCACAGGAAGCTCAGCGAACTTGCTCGCACGTAGCATTGATCCGGAGGATTGACTCGTGTTGCCGTTCGAGGTGTCTGCGGCCGCACCGCGTGTTTCGATTGCAAGAGCAGATGCAGCTGCTGCAGTTAGTCGGAGCACTTCACGACGGCTTAAATTTTGTATTGTCAACCCTGCTGCCTCATTCAACCTACAAATGAATAGTAAGCTTACATTCGTTGTGGGCCTTACAGCGAGTTTGACCCCATTTGAAGGATCGCTGTGCGCAGCCTGTGATTAGTATTTTCGCGGCGGTGCCTTTGTTGTCGAGTCGCGAACAACAATAGCCGGTTCCAGGCGCACCACATGTGCACTCCTGCTTCTAGGTCGGCGGGCCGTATGGTCGACAAATAGCCGCTCGGTGGCGATGCGACCCATGTCCTCCATGGGTTGTCGAACGGTCGTCATGCCTGGATTGAAGAAGGCAGCGAAAGGTACATCGTCGAACCCGATCACAGAACAGTCTTCCGGTACGCGAAGCCCGTTCGCCCTGAGTGCACGCACCGCACCGAAAGCCGTGAGGTCATCAAAAGCCACAATCGCAGTAAATTTGGAATCTGAACTCAGTAACCTTTCTGTCATCTCGCGTCCCTCCTCAAAGCCTGACGTGGACTCGTTGGTTCCGTGAAGTTGAACGATCCAATGATCCTTTAAAGCTAGCCCCACTTCCTTTGCAAATGCTTCCATTCCTTTCCAGCGTAAATTGCTATCCCATAGCTGCTGTGGACCCCGAATAAAAGCGATATCGCGATGCCCAAGCTTGTATAGATGTTCCAGGGCTAGATAGCCACCGCGCTCGTTATCTACCAGTACGGAAGTCATGGCTTGACCTTGCATCTCCATACCCACTATGGATATCGGCATGTGATGCTGCGCTAAACCCTCAAGGTGCTCTTTCCCCATGAAGAGCCAGTTTGCTACGACAATGAGTGCTTCCATGCGATATTCCGTCAGCATTGACATATAACGCTGAAATTGATCCGGCTCGTTATAGGCGTCCATGATGAAAGGCAGAAAAGCTGTTCGCGCGAGTGTCTTCTCAATCCCTTGAAGAATGAGCGTGCAATAGGGGTCAGATATATCGAATATCATGACGCCTATGTTCTGACTGCTGCTTTTCCTCAAAGATCGAGCGATGGGGTCCGGGCGATATCCAAGACGCACGGCGATCTCTCGGATATGAGCCTTGGTTTGTGACGCCATGAATTGTGACCGGGGAGCCTGGTTTAAAACGATGGACACGGCTGAGATGGAGAAGCCGCTTTCGCGAGCAACATCCGCTAAGGTGATCCTCTTGCCAACCGGATTGGATTGAACCGACCTCATAGCAATCCTTCAACATTCAATGAATAAAGTGTTTTTGGCAGGATGATCACACCTCCTGGATAGGCCCCTGGACTAACCTTGCAAAGCAGTCCATACCATTCTTCTTCGCTGTCAATGCTTGTACCGTCGTCCTGATATGTATATCAAAATAGTGGCTCAGCCCACTATTTTTGGCATGCAAAGTAAAGGCAACTGTCAGCATTTCAGCCTGAGTAGCCTCGCTTACATCATTGCTTCCAATGTTTTGTTGGTGCGCGAGATTCTGAGATCCATTTTTCTTTCCAGCAGGAACAGATAGGTATAAGGATCACGCCGAAAGACATCACATGGATGTTTGCCCCTCGTATGATGAGAGCAGGTGGATTCTTACATAGGAGACAAACTGAAAAAGACAGACAAATTCCAGCCAGATGTCGCTCGTCAAACCTTCCCTTTGCAGGACTATGCAGCGGTGGGTGATGGCAGGTCTATCGCGATTCTTGCGCCCGATGGTTCTGTCGTGTGGTGGTGCGTGCCGAACCTGGACTCCAAACCGCTATTCGATAGCCTGCTCGACTCGGATCAAGGCGGATTCTTCACCCTGCAACCGCTCGAAAGCTTTCATGTTGATCGGCATTACCTCGAAGACAGTAATGTTCTGGAAACAATCTTCACGACCGCGAGCGGAAAGGTTCGTGTCACGGAAGCGATGAACAGTACTCTCGCCGGGCGCCTTCCCTGGTCTGAGTTCGCGCGTCGTATCGAAGTCCTCTACGGCACGGTCCGGATGCGGGCAAGGCTGGTGTTTGGCACGAGAGCAGAAACCGTCTCACCATGGATTCAGCAGAATGCGAATGGCACGATCTTCCATGTGGGCCAGGTGCTCGGCATGCTTCGCTCGACACCAAATATTTGCGTGGTCGAAGAAAATGACCGATCGATCACTCTCGAGGGAACGATGCAGAATGGCGACCGTGGTCTGGTGGCGATCATCGTCGGTGAGGATCAGCCTCTTGGTATTCCGAGCACGGATGACATTGATAAGCGGATTGATGTTGGTGACCAAGCATGGCGCGACTGGACGAAAGGGTTGCGCTATGAAGGGCCATATCGTGGATACCTTGTGCGCAGTGCGCTGGCCCTCAAGCTTTTGCTTTTCTCGCCTTCGGGGGCAATCGCAGCAGCGGGTACAACGTCACTTCCTGAGCGCATCGGTGGCGAGCGCAACTACGACTATCGGTATGCCTGGGTGCGGGATGCCGTCTATACACTTGATGCATTCCTGCGACTCGATCAGATTCCAGAAGCGCAGGCAGCACTCGCATGGTTGATGTCCCGCCTGAGCAAGGACGGTCTCAAAGTCTGCTATTGCCTGGGAGAAGGACCTGTGCCGGCGGTGGAGACGATCCCTCTTCCCGGGTATGAAGCCTCGCGGCCAGTGGTAACAGGCAATGCAGCTGGTGTCCAACATCAGCACGGGATCTATGGTGATATTTTCCAGGCGGCCTCGCTGTTTGTAGAAGCCGGCAGCGTTCTCGACCAAGGCAGTGCTTCGCTGCTTTCGAAGATTGCTGATGAGTGCGCTGACCGCTGGCGCCAGAAGGATTCAGGTATCTGGGAGCTTGAAGAAGTTGAGCATTACACAATGTCCAAGATCAGTTGCTGGCAAGCGCTTTATCGTGCGGTGCAGATGGCGGAAAAGGGACATCTGCCAAGTACCTGCATCGAAAGATGGTCACGAGAACGGGACAGAATCGAAGGCTGGATCAATGAGTATTGCTGGTCTGAAAAGAAGCAGGCCTATACCTTTTATGCAGGGTCAGATCGTCTGGATGCATCGCTCACGCTGGGTGCCTACTTCGGCTTTCCTCAGATCGAGAGACTCTCGCTCACCTGTACCGCCATCCAAAAAGAGTTACAGCACGGGCCTTGGATATACCGCTATTCCGGCGCAGATAAGCAAGAAGGAGCGTTTTTGACCTGCACCTTCTGGCTAGCTATCGCGCTGTCGAAAGTCGGACGCCAGGGTGAGGCGGAGACGCTTATCGATAAGGCACTCGTTCGACTTCCGAGCGGCGTCGGCATACTGAGTGAGATGGTCGATGTGAAGACGGGAGACGCATTGGGGAATCTACCGCAAGGACTAAGCCATCTTGCTATCGTGCACGCGCTCATCTCGATTTATCAGCAGTAACACCTGGCAAACAAGGAGGCCACTGAATGTGGCCTCCTTGTTGCTGCTCAAGATCCGCCGAACCTGTTACAACTATGCAATTCCCATCCCGCCAGTGACACCATAGATCTCGCCTGTGATGTAACTGCCTTCCTGGGATGCGAGGAGTACATAAACAGGCGCGATTTCGACTGGCTGGCCGGGCCGCCCGAAAGGCACTGACTTTCCTAGCTCCGTCACCTTCTCAGCAGGTTGACCAGTGGGCTGGATGGGTGTCCAGAATGGTCCAGGTGCGACCGCATTAATGCGAATACCTTTCTCCATCAGGGGCTTTGCCATGCCTTTGGTGAAGGCACCGATGGCTGCTTTTGTCATGGCATAGTCGACGATGGCCGGACTTGGTTCGTAGGCTTGCACGGATGCGGTATTGATGATCGATGCACCCGGCTTCAACAATGGAATCGCTGCCTGTGTGATCCAGAACAGGGAGTAAACATTTGTCTTCATGGTTCTGTCGAAATCGGCAGTTGGCGTCTTCGTCAAGCTTTCATGCGATGACATGGTTCCAGCATTGTTCACAAGGATGTCGATACCTCCGAGCTCCTTGTTCGCACGTTCGACCATTGCCTTGCAAAAGCTTTCATCGACGATGTTACCGGGAATGGCAACAGCATTGACACCAGCTTGCTTGATGAGAGCAATCACTTCTTTTGCGTCATCTTCCTCGCTGGGTAGATAGCCGATGGCCACATCTGCCCCTTCGCGTGCAAAAGCGATTGCAACAGCACGGCCGATTCCGGAGTCGGCGCCAGTGACAAGAGCTTTGCGACCCTTTAGCTTGCCGGCACCGGTGTAGCTCTCTTCACCATTGTCCGGTTTTGGATCCATATCCTTTGCCTTCCCCGGCTGGCTTTGCTTCTGTGGTTTGAAAGGCGGCTGCGGGTACTGCGCACGTGGATCCTGCATCTTCAATCGGTTGTCAGACATAATCATCTCCAGTTCTGTTGGATGCGCATTAATGTCGTTCCAGGCAACCTGTGTTGATGTCTCTGCAAAGCAACGTAAGCATGTTCTTCTGCAGACTCCAAAAAACATACCGCACGCCCGGATAGCAAGCCGGCTTGTATCGGCCTGTCTTCATTTAGATTGGGCGAAGAGCTGTTTCTGATCCGTCGAGAAGCTCCTTGTGATACTACGGTGCGATTGCTTTTGCCTTTTCCAGAAATCAGCCATCTGTTTCTCGTTGAGCTTTGGTGGCGGACTGGTTCGAGTCGACACAGGAAACCCCGTCTTCGAGGAAGAACCTGTCCTTGCCCCTGGCGAGCAGATACAGATTATCCGAACCGGGTCGAAGGATGATCTGCAAAACTGCGGAAGGGCATCTCCGTCTCACCATTGGAAAGTACGAAATTCTCTTCGGTGCAATGGTCACGTCCTGTCGGCGATATGCCGCGTACCTGGGCTAGTGCGCAATGCATCCGCTACCTGCGTCATAGCATGGCCCTTGAAGATGGCGAACGCTTGCGTCTTCTCGCAGGCGTTACGTCCGCCGAGCTCGAAACAGCGAAGCCGGTCGTCATCAAAGGCACGCCAACGCGCTTCGGAAGAGTGGCGCTGAACTTTGAGCCGATGGATCCGAAGCGTGGCTGGCGGTTAAGCTTTGAACGTGAGGCGGGTCCGGATCCATCGGTCGTTACATTGCCTTCTATGCTTGGCCGCAACCTTCGGCTTCAGCAGGGTTCGACCACTGGAAGAATGAATCGAGAATCGGCCGAGATAGATGGCTCGGTTCGAAGCTGGTCGGTTAGCTGGAAAGCATAAGTTTGCGAATGTCCCACGCCCCACTATTCGTTATGCCACGATACTTACGGCAGCTACCTAGTTATCGTGATTTACTAAGTGTTATCTGCTGGAGAGCTTGAATTCGCTCAGATGGCGCCATTGCGTCTAGATTGAGCATACGGTGGCGGCACGGAAGTAAGGTATAGGTCTCTGGTCCGCCTGTGGCCTTTGCCCATTCGAGTGCTGACCCGAATCAGGCAAGGTGGTCATGCATTGACACAATGATCACCTACGCAAATTAGCGTCATGTTCTATAAGCACTATCGGCATTGTCTCGTCTGCAGGCTATGCGAGAGTTATCTTGAACCTGTACATCCAGTCACCACCTGCCCACTGCGGATAGTTTGTGCCCCACGCGTTGTTGAATAGATTGATATGAATACCCTGCTTCATGTCAGGAAGTTCTAGCGAGAAGTTAAGAGGTGAGCGTTTTCCTAATGCGACGACCGGGGCATCGACAGTGGTCAGTTCCAGATAACCATGGCTATCTTCATAGCGGATGTAATTGGTGACTGCATGCATACCTCTCGCTCCACCTTTGATCACGTCCAGCGGTGAGACACGTTGATCTACTTTATCGATGGTCCAGCCATGAACGTCTGCAATCACCGGCGCGAATGTCAACCACATGGATTCGGGCATCCGGTTCGGAGCCTTGCCTATGGAGACAAACGTGATATCAATCGCCGCCTCCGCGTCGGGTAAATCCAGGCAAAGATACGTGGAAATTGGCCACGCGGCACGGCCCTGCTGTTCAGTCTGGCCAGGTGTAATTTTCAGCTCCGCAACCACTCGCGTAGACTGACCCATCCTGCCTGACCAGCAGTTCACAAGGCTTGGACTCCGTTCCCTAGCTTCTGCTCCGAATCGGCTGATCTCCGGTTTGCCAAAATCGCGGGGAGCCCACCACTCATGACTGACGACGTAGGTGGATAGGAACTTTTCATAATCCTCGGCAGAGAGGGTTTGATAGACAAACAAGGCAAGAGGATTTGAAGCCGCAGCCCATTCGCGACCATTTTTCTTCAAACGCAGCGTTGTAATTGCACCGGTCTTCGGGTCGAGAGCCAGGGAAAGATGGCGAGCGTCGATCATCTCGCCAGCGCCTACTGCGGTTAAACCATCATGCCTGGGCACTACGGCCTGGAGACCTTTGAGACGTGCATGAGCTTCCTGTTGCAAACTGGGTGGCAAGGTCGCGACGGCACTGTCGATGTCATCACGTTTCTCCTTCCAACTTCGTTCCATTGTCTTGTATCCCGGTTGGTCGATGACCTTGGCCAGGTCGTCTGGGTTGTAATGGTCATAATCAACAAAACGCTTTGTGTCAGTGCCCCAGGTGTGCTCCGGGGCCAGCGCAAGCTTACCCAATAGGGCACAATCCACTCCATCCCCAATTGCGAAGCGTTTCTGGTCGATCCAACTTTGGCGAAGACGCGAGACTTCTCGGTAGCGGCTGACCTTTATCGGATCGCTCGGCACTCCGTAAATCCAGGTATCTCCAATCTCCTGAGTTACGATCGGCAGCTTATCGCGGATAGCATCGACAGCTACGGCAACGCTACTCATGTTGCTGGCAGTTATGCTTGCGCTCGGAAACTGCTGGCGAAGTTCAGCATAGATTTTCTTGATCTCGTCCTGAGAATGGGGGCCGGTATTATCGACACGTACCTCCACAGCGACAGCCAGGTCGGTCCCGGTTATCTGTATTCTGCCGCCGTAAGCATGGTGATGGTAAAGCATTGCGAGCGAGCCGCCGTCAGGATCCCTCCATACGAAAGCTTCGGGCACGTTTGGTGGAGTACTTGCCGGATTTACTCCAATATCGAGCAGCTTCACTCCGGCTGCAGCGAGCGGACGGATGATACCCCTGGAGTGGCCCGGCACATCCGTCATCTTGGCGCCGACAGTCTTCAGGCCAAAGCGGCGATCCAGAGATGCAGACAAGCCGAGACAACCCTCAATCATCGATCGATCGAGCATCTCTGTCTGCCAGTTAAAAGGGAGAGCATGCCACGCGATGTCTCCAGCGCTGATTGCCTGCTCCATCTTCTTGCGCTCTTGAGCGTTCGCCTGTTCAAGATATTCATACAGTAGCCACGAGCCTGTCGTCCAAACGTAGCGATCGCTTCCTGATTGGCGCATCCATGAAGCCGTCGCAACGGCCTGCGGAAAATACTGTGTGAAATATTGTTGGATAACCTTTTGTTGTGTTTCCGTGAAGCCGATATCAAGATGACACTTGAAGACCACCAAAACCCGCTTGACTTGCGTAGGGTCCGATGGGACAGAGGCCGCAGCACGCGTGGACCAGCTATCAAGAACTCCGGCACCCAGGGTCAGGATAGATCCACTGATGAATTCTCGACGCTTCATTGTTGCGCACCTTCACAAAGTTCATCGTTAATTGGTTACGAACGGACTAGTTCGTACGCAGGTTCGAAATGAAGTATACGTCGAGCGGTCATATTGGAGTCTGTGCATCAGATAGACGCCGTCCTATGTGGTTTGGCTAAACGACACGCCAGAATTGAATTCACATTTTCGCCGCCGCCGGGCGGATGGAGATGAATTCCGCGAGTAAATCTATACAGGACAAGAGATGGAGGTAGAAAGTTGGCTGGTGCCCAAGATGGATGCTATTGTCCGAAGGCTAGCGATATCTTCCACAGAAAATCAACATAGTTGTTGGGTGAGGCCCCTGCACCGCAGGAATGATCTCGCATCTTCCACGTAGATCAGGATGGAGAGGCCGGCGTCAACTTGATGTTCTCAGATGAAACTCCGCGGCACATGTCATCGAGGAACTATGGCAATGCAGACTGTATTAAATCCTTTCGCACCAGATGAACAATTACATATTGAGACTTACATGGGTTTTACAAATCCAGCCTTCGATGACTCATCAATTACTCGCACGCAGGTTTCGTGCTGGGCGCGCACATCGCGCGCCCTTGGATTGAGAATGATCTCAGTTACATCAATGAATCAGGGCTGCATTGTTGACAGCTTTCCCTTTGCCGCGTTCGTCGCCTTTAGACGACGCATCATCTCAGGATGCCGTCCCCAGGCAAGCTGCTTTTCAGCCAACTGTCCGTAGAGTTCGGGATGTGCGTAGAAGCCGCGCTCGTGCTCACCCTTCGGCTCTTCCACAACCAGCGGGTGCGCTTTAGCATAGGCATCGTGGCGTACACCAGTGATCTGCCACGAGACCTTCACCCGGTTTGCATCGCTTGATATCCTGAACACTCCATCCTTCGCTTCCTGCGCAACCCAGGCCTGTGCCTTGCGTCCGATTACCGTTAGTTGATAGCGCAGATCACCATTCAGGCTGTCGAACCAGGTCGGAAGCTGTATGACTGCGTTGCCGAACTCGTCAGTCACAACATTCCCGGAGTAGACGTTGATCATCTCAGAAGATTCGACGGAGGCGTGACTAAGGTACTTATTCGCCGGATCCAGCGGATGATCGATCTTGAAATCCTTCGCATCCGCGGATAGGGTTCCTTCCACGTATACATTCCCGTAGAAATCTCCAGCGTATCCATTGTCATTCGAGTTGTTCTGGTTCGTTCCTTCTGTCGCGTAGACTCCGTTACCTGCGACACCATTGCTTGACCCGCTGCCGAAGAAATCTCCTCCATCACCGGCAATGGTGTCGCTCGCTCCGCCGGTTGCTTGAATGCCGGCGCCGCCACTGGATCCGCCCTGACCGCCCGTTGTCACAATGCCATGACCAGCGAAGTAACTCGCGCCGCCGTAGAAAACGCCGCCGATCCCGCCAATGGAATTGCCTGACACGGTCGCCCCCGCAGCCTTGACGCCATACGCCCCTACGTCGCCGTTGATTCCTCCGTAGAAGTCGCCACCATCTCCCTTCGTACTGGAACCCTGTACGCCGGGACCGCTCGCGCTCTGACCGAAGACGCCCGAATACTGGTCGCTGCTCCCCCACACGCCCACGTGGGCTGAGGCATCGCCCCAGATGCCGGCGATGCCATTGAAACCGCTCGTATCTCTGGCCCCGGCGATGCCGACTGTCCCTGCAGTGTTCAGCGTTGTGCCGGCTGTGTTGCCAATCACGCCGCTCCCCGAAGAGGACACGCCTTCAACACCGGTGCTGATTGTACTGCCTCCATACACGCCCACCGACGAGTGGCTGGTGCCTTCGACGCCGACTTGTGTATAGGAATCTCCCCATACACCCGCTGCCACGCTGGTAATACCGCTTACTGCACCTGCCTTGCCCAGTACACCTGCTCTGTTCAATGTTGTGCCACCGGTCGTGCCGACCATGCCGTCGCCGGTACTGCTGGGGCCTTCTACGCCCGTACCTGATGTGCTGGCGCCACTAACCGCAATACCGCTTGAAGACGTCGAAGGAAATGTTTGTCCTGGGGCGAACTTGATGACGCCTGCGGAATTGATGGAGAAGCCTGTTTCAGCTGGAGTCGAACCGTTGCCGTAGAGCAGATTAAGAGTCGCCGAGGGTCCGGCAGTATTGTTAGCAACCGGCTCTGCCTGCAAATTGAAGAGTGGTGTGACTGCAGCTTTCTTCGACGAGTTATAAGCACTGGCAGTGAACTCGATAGCCTCAGAAACTTTTCCTGCGGACGAAGTCGCCGTCCCCGTTGTCGCCATCGTGAACAGGCCGCGTCCGAAGATCGCTCCATTTACGTCAAGCGCGCCGGCCGGTTTGTTCGTGTTAATGCCGAGCTTCGTGCCCGACTGGAAGAGAATTGAGTCGTCGATCGTACTGACGCCTGAATAAACCGGCAGATATCCCGAGGTGCCTCCTGTCGTCGTGACCGCTGTGCCGGCATCAGGGTTGACAGATGCAGGAGCCGACGCGAGTGCATTTACTGTGCTGCCTGCGAGCGCAAAGGCAGAGGCAGGCAGGCCGCCGAGAGTAGCTGCATCCGCAGCCTTCATCGCGTATGGGACGCTGACCAGCAGTGTGCGTGGCTGCTGCGGCTGACCAGCCACCTGCACTTCCAGCCAGCGTGCTTCTCCAGCAGCGAAGAGCTCGGTCGGCAGACCTGACCCTGACGTTGCACCCAGAAAAATCTCGTAACCGCCTGCTGCATCGAATGTAACGTTCTGGCTTTCTGCCCAGAGAGGCTCTCCACCCGTCTGATCCTTGAAGACATAAAAGTTGACGAGTGATTCGCCAGACAAAGGCTTCCCGTCGCTCTGTGCGGCCGTACCACTGTATCGTATCAACGCAGGAATCGTTGTTGGCGCCGTAGCAGCCGGGGGAGCCTGCGATGCAATCGTGGAAACGCTGCTGTTGTGACCGACCGATTGTCCGGTCACGTGAGAGGTGGCGGCGAGAGCGAGTACAAGGGTAAAGGTAGCAATACGGAGAACCATCGGCTTTTCCTTTTTTTGTGAATAGATGGATAGGAGCAGTGCTGGCCGGCCGCGGCAGCATGCTTCGAGAAATGACCGGAGTTCCGGTCATTCGTCCTACTCTTCTAATTGCGGAAAGCTATTGGCCGAAAGGTTCATGACCGATCGCAAAATAATATGGCCGGAAGTTCAATAGCTCCGTTTCCTTTTGGCGGGGACGGACGGGCTGGTCGAATCGCGGACAGATGAAATAGTGAGTGCAACAAAGGCACGAATGTCTCCGTGATCACTTCCTTGAGCAGTGAAGCTCATTTTGAATTAGGCAGCCCCTCATCCGTCTGCGGCTCCCTGCGGCGCGGAAGCTTTTTTGAAAGGCAGAGTAGGCAAGTGTAAGCGTTCACGTTCAGACTGCGCCTAAATTCAGGACAACTCGCGTCAACGAGATTATCGATGACAATGACTTTCAGCCTAGCCTCGGGCTTCCTATAAATGAGTGATAAATCGCCCGTGTACTACTCTTCCAGATTTGGGTCGGTTGAAAAAACGCGCTTTGAGTGCAACGATCCCATTTTCGTATTTGCTTCGAGAACCGCCGCGCCGTTGTGTTACATCGGTGGGTGTTGCGCCTGCGCGATCCGGTCTGCGACGGCCCTTGACTCTTCTGGCGAAAGTCGTTCGCTCTCCTGCGTGGCGGCAGCAAAGGCACGCCTGGCCTCCGGAACTTTGCCCAACCTCAAAAACGCCCCACCCGCATCTGCCTGAATAGAAGGCGACTGTGGATCCACGGCTAGAGCGGCCTCTACTTCCTTCTGTGCCGCATCCGGCCGACCCATGTGAAGCAGTATTGCCACCTGGCTCAGATGCGACTCGGCCGCCACCATCGGCAGATCGAAGTCTCCTCGATATACCAGGACCGAGTGACCGATCAGCTCTGCTGGAGCCGCATCCCGGAACTGCGCATACGGGTTCAGACTGCCCGGGCCCCAGAGCACGCCGTCCGCATCGACGGCGCTGATCAAGACCGTACCGCGTACGTGTGATGGCAACACAGGCACGGAATTCTGCGAGATCATGCCGAGTCCCGTAGGCATAAGTTTGCAAGGTGTCTGGTCATAGGCCGGAACACCGTCCATGTAGCTGTAGGCAAACCAGCAATCCGTGATGTGGTGGGAGGCCGTCCAGCCGTTCACTTCTTTCAGTTGTTGCGCCCAGTCCACATTCGAATCGGCGAGGAGGTGATAGGTCTTTGATGACCCGCCAAAAGCTTCGTTCGCGTACGGCAGATAGTCCGGATAAGCATGAAGTGAGGTCGTGACCTGAAAGAGAACTAGCGCAGCCACCAGCCCGGCCGTCACTCGCGATGTGCGCGCAAGCGTCCACGCTGCTGCGGCCGCCAGCAGCACAGCAAAAGGATAGATGGCCAGCACATGCCGCACCCCGGTGTTCACGTGGGAAGGAAGGACGGCGAGAAGAAGCGTGAGCAGCGCGATCGCAGGGACCGCAGTCTCACGTCCCCGGTTCTTCAGGACGAAAGGCGCAGCCGCAAGCAGCACGATCAATGGAAGCGAGCTCTTGATGAGTAGTGCTGACGGAAAGTAAGACCAGGTCCCGTCCGGGTAGATCTTTCCGAAGAGAAATGCCGCACCCGAGGTGAACGGTGTACTGAGTTTCACCCACGCATAAAGGTAGGCTTCCGGCAGCAGGTGCCAGGCTGCAAGATGCATCACCTGCTTTGCCTTCCACGCACTCAGACCCATGTGCGCCATCGCGGCGAGCGGGGGAGTAAGAGCGAGGCCGCCTGGCCGCGCCGCATAGCGGAAGGTATAGAAGCTCCACAGCACCACGTATCCGGTCAGGAAAATTGCAAGCAGGGCACCGGCCAATTGGGCAGCTTTGCGCGCAGCCCCCTCACGCTGCACGGCGATCTCATGAAGCGCAATCAGACCAAGCGCGGGAAGGACGAGAATACCGCTCACCTTCGCCGACAGAGCGAGCCCGACCGTCAGTCCACAGATCACCAACCTGAACCAGCTCGGAGCTTTCACATACCGGTAGAACGCATAGACCGCTGCGAAGATCATGCAGGCGACGGCCATATCCGTAGTCACCAGCGCGCCATGTGCGAGGATTGTAGGTTCAAACGTGAACAGCGCGAGCGCCAAAAGCCCTACCGGCGCTCCGAACATCTCCCATCCTGCCGTAAATACGAGCAGCGCCAGCGCAAAGGTGAATAAACTCGCAGCGATGCGAGCCTTTGTGAGCAAGGAATAGTTACCGTTTTGAGCAAGCATCTGTTCGCCGCCTGCATACTCTTCCACCAGGAACAAGAAGCGCGGCGGATTGGACGGCTTGATCTTCATGTCCAGCAGCGGCAAAGCAGCAATCAACTTTGCCAGCGGCGGATGTTCCGGATTGATGCCGAAGTCGCGTGCCGTCCAATGCTCGTACCCAGCGTACAGGTGAGCACTCTCGTCGTATGTTGTGGAAAGATGCCCGATCGAAAGCCACTCCTCCGCGGCGAGCGTGCACAACAGGCATACCGCAGCCAGAAGGATAGCGAGTGTCCGCTTCGACACGCTTGACCCTCTCCGGGTCGTCGCGATTGTGCTTTCAGTCAACAGCGATGGAGTGTTGCTCACTGGATAAGATTCCTTGGCAGAAGCGATCTGATCGATTTCGTTTTCCTCACAGGTGCAAAATAGAAGACTCGCCACTTGTGCAGCTAGTACAAATGCGACATAGCTAAAAAAGATCCGGAGTGTTCTACATGTCGCCTGGATCCACCGTAAGTTGCTCAGTGATTCTCAGTCTTCGAGAGAGGCTCAAAAAGCAGTTAAGTCGATCTTAGGAAATCAATTGCTCAACAAACGCGAAGCTACTTGAGCCGGTTGTTGCGATTGGATTGCATCGTTCTTCGTCCTTCAACGATCAAGGAAATCGAAAGAACTCTTTTCGAAGGGAACTGCTGTTCTGCAAAGCACTGCATTCCGCTCTTTGCTCATTCGCGACCACAACGATTGCTGAGAGAGGAGCATTCGGATGCATACCTCTAGCGAAGTGCATTGAGCTCGATCGAACATAACTGACCAAGTTGAACCTTGATGACGACGCCCGCATCTACTTATGCTCATCGTCAAAGGAGTATCAACTACGCATAAGCCGGCATCGTTGCAAGTTCGCGATCCGAACGCGTTTGATTCCTGCCGCTGGCCTTGGCTTTATAAAGGGCCCGGTCGGCGCTTTTGATTAAATCCTCTACGTCCATTTCCTCGCTCGGCATCTTCGAAGATATCCCAACGCTTACCGTCACTACTTTTTCAACAGTAGACGCTTCATTCGGAAGCCCGAGACTAGCCACCGAGGTCCTTATTTCTTCAGCGACAGCAATTGCACCCTCGAGACCGGAGTCTGGCAGAATAACCACAAACTCTTCGCCTCCATACCTCGCTACAAGATCATTCGGACGCTTCAGCTTCGCTTGAAGGTCTGCGGCGATACTGCGAAGGCATTGATCGCCTTGTTGATGCCCATACCTGTCGTTTAAGGCCTTAAAGCAGTCCACATCGATCATTAAAAGAGATAGCGCCTGTTTGGAACGTGCAGCCACTTTCCACTCCCGCATAACGACCTCATCAAAGTGGCGTCGATTATGGATTCCTGTGAGGCCATCCTGCGAGGACAAGCTCAAAAGCCGGTCATTTGCCTCAATCAGCGAGTAAGCGGTCATCGTCAATTCGGCTTGCGTGCGGAGATACATGCCCTGAAGGAAGGCAGCGCGCAGTCCATATAACGCAACTGCCGCAGAAATACAGGTAAATGCAAGCCCTGAGTGTTGTTTTGCAACTACGATACCCATAAGGACAATCGTCAGTGTAAAAATAATCGGGCTCAAATTGTTAATCAGCAAGCCCATCGATCGATTTCCCTTGATCTTCACATCCGACTTGACATGCTCGGTCTGGAGAAAAGCCAAAGTAGCCAATAGCACAGCGTACGGAATCATCCATGCGATATCCTGAGGCCCATCAGGTAAGTTTTTTACCAGCTCAAGCCGTCCGACAACCGTAGCTATAAGCGCATAGACCCATAAATAAATGGTCAAAATCTTATAGAACTTCTTGTAAGCAGCGCTTGGATTTGAGAAGAATCGTACAGTTGCGGCGCCGACAAGTATCCAGTTTTCGGCGTTGTAGAGAAAGTACATGCCATTCGCTGAGATCGCTGTCGAGCCGCCAAATGATGGCAGCTCGGAGAAGATCTCTAGATAAGCCAGGATTGCTCCCACCAGTGCCTGAGCACCATCCATCCAGAGAAAGGCCTTTATGCTCGAACTTTCTGCACCTGTGCATATGGCGAGCAGGAGCGGAATGCCGTAGGCAAAAAAAAGAAAATCAAAGTTGAAGGCGTTTGTTTGACTAACCGTGCGGGTCACTTGCTGATGATATGTTTCTGCGAATTGCCCGACCATCGATATGAAAAAAGCAATACCGAAGAGTATCCATAACCGTTGGGGTTCCTTCGGGCTTCGCCAAGCGGCATCCAGGCAGCCCAGACATGCCAGCAACACACCAACACTGATCGCGACATTCGAGGCAAGCGTTACATCTGCTTTTGCGAAGATAATGATCGCCTGGGTCACGGCGACAGCCGCGCAAACTGTGAAAAGGCCGGCGCGTCTATAAATGATCATCTTCATCGCATTCGATCCACCAGACCCACTATTTAAATGCTCGGTTCAGAATTAGCTGATCCACCGCTCGCGAGGGTAGAACTCGAGATGTCAAGCCCTTGGCCTACAGGATCACAGAGACGCTGTCCCTTCACGTTGCAGATCAATCTTGTATTGGTGCGCCAGTCTGTTACCAGGTGCTACCTCTGCTTTGAACGTCGATCGTATGCATCGAGTTGAAGGCACTATTCGAGGGAGCCGGTTTAAATCAAAGAAAAATCCTGAGCTACTGTCTCTGCCACTATGCTCAAAGCAGGTGCTTACCAGATAGCATCTTAAGACGCATCATCGATCGGCTAACTTCTTCATTAACTCCCATTCGATATCTGACTTGCGCCTACCCTTTGAAAGACCAGGTGGCAGCTTTCCTGCTCGTCGAGAAGGAAAGCTGAACTGACACACGTGTTCATCTGCGCGCCCGGTTCTAAAGGCATCGGAGTTCTTGGTGACAATAGTAGATAAACAATTCAGACAAAGAGAGTTTGATGTTCCGTCTACCTTTGCGCGCTGAATATTGGCCGGTCCTGGCGTAGGAATGCTTGAGGTTTTCACCCTCCGAACTTAATATCTTCTGGAAATGTAAGCCATACGACATTTCGGCCATAACGGCATAACGCCATCATCAGAAGTCAGGTCGTCCCTTATCTCCAAAATCGCGAACCGTAGCCAAGCGTCATATCAGTCATCTAAGAATTGATCGAAAGTGGTGAGGTGGGACGGGCGTCCGTCTGGTTGGGCAACGAAGCAACTGCACCGTGTTAGATCGAAGTTCATGGTTCAGTCTCAAGAGATCGACCAAGAACAGCCACCCAACCGCCACCAAACCGCCACCAACGAAGATGACCTCTCGCACGAGAGGAATCATTTGGTTATAACTCTTTTATAATCTTGGTGCCGGGAGGGGGGTCGAACCCCCACGGACCGAAGTCCGGCGGATTTTGAGTCCTTATCTGTTGCAAATAACGGACTTATGGCTCTACTACTTGCAATAACTTACGGGGTGCGACGGTGAGGTTCTATGCGGTCCCGTGAGGGGCTATTTTGGCAGTTTGGGCATAGTGTTGGGCATAGTTCTTCGATGCGACCTCATCATGATTTCCGAGATCGTTGCCGGAGTGAACTTACCTATGCCTAAAGAATTTATGCGGTAACTATGCCCAAACTACACCAAACTATGCCCAAACTTTGCGGCAAATGCAGTCGATGCGGATGGGAAGTCCGCATCGGGTCCATGCATTGAGGATTAGAAGTTCCCTGAGAGTCGGCCACATAGAGAACCATAAGTACTCGAAGTCCGCTACGGCTCGGGCTCGTAGGGTCGGCACTATGTGGATGTCGCGAACACACGCGAGCACATTCCTTTGGAGCGAAGGAAATTAGACGCACGGTTCGTTCGACTCCTCTCACCCTTCGGAAGCATTCAAAAGCCCGGTAGATCATTCTGGCGAGCGTAAGATCGGTTTGGGTGACGGTAGGCACCGGTATCCTTGGTGATTTTTCTCGAGTCCACTGAGATTTAAATTCTTTTTCGTTGACTTCGCGTGAAACGCTCGTTATACAGAAGTCCCACCAAATGGTGGCACTCTAATCGCGAGGAGATCCCTATGTCCGAAATGAAAAAGATTAAGCTGATCGTTTCCGATGAAAAGCAGCACATAGATGGCGCAGAAGAAGTGATGATTTCCATGGTCGACCACAGCCTCGCACCTGCCCAGGCCATCGCTGCGCGGCTATGCGCTGGCAATGGGACATGCGTCGCTATTATTGAGACCGAGTAGTTAGCCTCGTCAAATCGTATCTGCCTCAACACATACTCCATTAAGGGACCGATTGCCGAGATGAAAGCGTCCGCCTACAACTTTGTAGTTCCACATCATGATGGTTCGATATTGTTTAACGCGCGTACCGGAAAACTTCTGCGGCTGAAGCAGCCGGTATCCAGTGATCTCGCAGTCGGTCTAATGGGGAAAGGTGAGGGTGACACGATCCACGTCGACCAGCGTTCCTTCGACATCCTCGTGAACGAGCAATTCGTTGTAGACGATGCTTTTGATGAACTTGCGGCTATACGTAGCGTCTTCTGGACGGCACGCAACGATGCTCCAGCCGTGTTGACCATTACCACCACGCTCGATTGCAACCTTGGGTGCTTCTATTGCTATGAAGAACGCAGCGATGCGCAGTTGGAACCGCGGGACGTAACCTCTATTTTGGCTCACACGGAACGTATTTTAGAGCGATCCAGCCGCACCAAGCTCCACGTAGATTGGTATGGCGGCGAACCGACACTCAACCTTGTTTTTCTGGAAATGGCATCGCAAGCCTTACAGGATCTTTGTGCCCGACTCGGAGTTCAATACTCCGCGTCGATTATTTCGAATGGGACTGCATGGCCCGACGATGTAGCGGCCTTCGTCAATCGGCACCGCATCCGGCAAGTACAAATCACCTTCGATGGCATGGCGGATACCCACAACAAACGACGTTTTTTTCGCAAGCGTCAAGACAACGGACGGTCCAGCTTTGCCGAGGCCGCCGAAGTCGTGTCCAAGCTTGTCTCCGTATGCCGGGTGGATATCCGGTTCAATGTCGACGAAATCAATAAAGATGAATTAATTCCGTTTACTCGATTCGCGGGAGAGAAAGGATGGTTTACTGCGGCGCACCGAGCGACACTACAACCTGCGCGGGTCTCTCCCTACACGGAGAAAGCCCGCTTCGTCGAGAAGATTGGCATCGATACAAGCGACTTCGAATCTCTTAGGCGCAAAGCCACCAGTATCGTTCCCGTGGACGTGATTGAAGAACCCGAAAGTGTAGGCGGACAAGCTAGACCAAAGACATCGGTCTGCGCCGCGTTGTCCAACAATGCGATTGTGATTGGTGCGGACCGAAAGCTATATCGGTGCGGACTCCAAGTATCAGAAGGCCACCGCGCGGTTGGAACGCTAGACTCGAATGCCTTCGCGATTCTCAATAACTCAACAGCGACCGATGTAAAGTGGTGGGACGAATTCGATCCAACCAACCTAGCATCCTGTTCGGCTTGCTCCTTTTTGCCCGTTTGTTTCGGGGGCTGTCCAAAGAAGCAGCTGGAGAAAGATCAGACGGCGCTCAATGCACAGAGCGTCTACTGGCGCGAAAACCTTCCCAGGCTTATCTACAAAACCGCCGGCGTTCCGGGTGAAGTCTATAGGTTTAACGAAGATCAACAGTTTAGATAAGTCGACATGTGCGGCTAATCCTCCGACCCTCCGGTAGGGTCGCGCAGCGTAGCGCCGCGGAAGCACACTAAATTCTAAGCATCGGCATGAAGCCAAGATTGTGATTTTGTGGGCAAATGATCTGAAACACTTTTTTTATAAAATCATTGATCAGCACTTGACTACAAACTTCGCTTATCGTGTATATTTCTTTTACCTCAGTTGCAACTGCTCGCTATGCTCCGCCTTTTCAGAGTTTCAAGCTAAAGCTGCACGTTCCGCGTTTCGAGGGCCCCTTCAAGAACCCACTGCTAACTCACACCCCGACGGGAGTGCGTACCTGCTTTTGTCCGACAAAACTAGCTAAACGATTTCGAATCGAGGAAGACATGAAAGAACAAGTCCTATCGACCAGGCCGGCAACAGTCGCTGATCTCGACTACGTTTGGAATGTCTATAAGGAGGCTGTGAGGCCGCATATCGAACCGCAGTTGAAACATGGATGGATTGAAGCAACTGAGTTTAGTAATTTCAGCAAATCTTGGAAACAGGCCGACACGCACATAATTTTGATCGATGGAGTTTCGATTGGATGGGGCGGAGTTGACTTGTCTGGAACTGATGCAAGTATTGAGCATCTGTACATCGAACCTGCTCACCGAGGCAAGGGCTACGGAACTCGCCTTGTTTCGGAATTATTACTTGTCTGGGAGGCAGAAGGAAAAGCCGTCCACGCTCCGATTCTCAAGGGCAGCCCGGCGATCGGTGCCGTAATCCGTCTCGGCTTCGAGAAGCGGTCAGATAGTCAATTGCCTTTGGTCGAATTACTCACGTTTAAGGCTAAGTAAGTTCATACAGCTTTTGCTTTTCAGGAGGTCGTAATGTACAAAACCGATGTATCTGAAACAAGATCGCTTTCGCTTGTTGACACTAGCGTAGATGCCAACGTCATATTCAACCTGTCCGATGTTGAGGTCGAAACACTGCGGAGAGCAGCATTCGACCGTAATCTCCCGTTCGATCCTACCCGAACGGCATATTCGTCTGAGGAATTGTCTCTCTACGGACTTGTTCGCGAAGGCTATACGAGAGCTGAGTTGCGCGCCCGCGGCATCTATCCCAAGGTTATGTCTTCATTAGATGAAAGTACTTCAGATGCGCAAGCTGCGCTGCGTCTTGCGACACCATTCGGAAGTGGGATCCTCAAATACGAGCTTCCTATCGACATGCTACCTATTAGGGTTGCCAAGACAGTCTTTTCTCCGGGATCGGTTGTCACGCGCCACGTTCATCCTCCACATAGCGACGAGTCGCCTGGCGGTGGAGTGAGGATCGTCGTGTCGGGACAATATCACGCTGGTGATTGGTTTTTTGTTCCGAATGGAACTGCCTACGAATTCACAACATCTCCCGACGAAGTCACGATCGTTTTTTACAGTTACAGCTTTTTCGGCGCGGAAAAGGGAAATCGTTTCTCGCATCCTGATGCGCGGTAGACGTGTTATTCCACGACCATAAAGAGAACTCACTACGGGAGAGAATATAAGCGCTTCTCCGCTTAGCATTCGCCACAACTAGCATCATGGAGGGTCACGGATGGCAATCGCATTGGATTTTGATAAAGACACTTTCAATGGTCTCCCGGATATCGAAGAAGCCTCGCATTCTCTGATCTCCCAAGGCCTAATCAGCAAGATGTTGGAGAGCATCGGTTCGACTTTCGTCGAGCACAATCTTAGTGATGCGTGGGGGATCTGCATCTTGCACAAGCATTGGCAGCTTGAGGGCAGTGAGTACCCACTTCAAGTAATTGGCTTGGCCGGAGCAAAGGAATTCGTGAGCACGCCGGCGACACACTCGAAACTCGAGTTTCATCCTCTTGTTTATCGCGTCGAAGCAGGATCTTTGCGGCCTATGGAGTTTTCGACTGACGATTCCACGCGCGTAGCCAACGAGCAGCTCTTTGCGAACCCGTCCGGTATGAGGGCACTGATTGAGTCCATGGATCGTCTTGGGTTTTCAGAGCACTTTGGCCTTTTCGCCCTTAAGCCCCTGCCAGATGATAGCGAACTTGTAGAATTCAATTTTGCGGATCGCATATCGATCGTTCGTGAAATGCGCCAAGGTGAAATGGCGCGTCGCGGATTGATCGAAACGACGTGGCGCTTCTATCCAACCATCACCGCTGGAAAATGCACTACGAAGTGTCTGTCGTTGTGTTCGTCTGACGGGAATGGCGGTCATAATAATACCGGTCATCAGGTCTATCACGATCCGAACGGCTAAGGCTGTAACGTAGTCCGCCTACGCTATGCGGGCGCTCCTTGGAGCGCCCGCCGTTCTCACCTCTAAGCCATTATTTGTGCTTATCAGTTCTGGATCGTGATGATAGAGACCACTTCATCACTGGGCTTATAAAGCATTCTATTCTGAGGTTGTATATGAGAAACGCGCGCTTTCTGCAGGGGATGACGTTGGGGATTCTCTTCCTAGCCTCCACCAAGTCGGCACTCTCCAAAGATATGCCCTGTACAGGTAACGCATGCATTGATATCCGACAAAATACGGGGGCCATGTGGAAGAACGTGGGGAAAAGAACCGTGACGATCAGTTGGCAGCCCGTCGTTGGTCTTCCGGGCTGCGGTAATTGGACTTCTGCAAAGCTCGATCCGGGCAAGAGCATGAATACGAATGGCGTTTGCAATGGAATCTTCAAGGCAAACTACTAGAACAGCGTTAACGCTTTCGGCTTCGTCGATGCGGCCAAATCGACTTGCGGAGGCCCCATGATGAATCAAGGATGGTTCCATGGTCGACGCCCAGCAACCTGCTTCGTCCTCTCAGTGTCTTACGTCTTACATGGCTCAACTCATGCCGAGTGACACTCTTGGTGATCGCGTCTTTTTGCCCGAAGGTTTCCAACTCAATCACTCCTGTCATGAGTTCGTCTCCCCGTCGGGGAGCCCTTACGACGTTTTTAGGTTGAAGCCTGAATAAGCACCACCTGATCCAAAATCCTATGGTCGTCCGGTGTCGCCACAGTTCCCGCAGAGGAGCCGAGATGTTGTTTTACAACAGGTCAAGCGTTCGCCTCCTACTCGAATGCGGCTGCCATAAGACCTTGTTCCGCCTTTGAAATTCCGAACCTGGTAGCTTCTGTTCTCCATCCCGCTACGGCCACTTCTACTGACTTCAGCGCGGCGTCCGCTTGAGCGGACGAGATCCCGTAGGTCTTGTAGGCATTCATGGCCACGGAAATATCACATGTGCTCTCTGTCTCGTCGATGGCAAGCGAAAGCTCATTGCGATCGACGGAAGGATTGATGTCATAGGCTGGAGAGAGGCTCACGCCCTGCGCGTCGACAAAGAAGCCGTGGTTGCGCAGATGGTCGTCTGTATTGTGAATGCGAATGTTCAGAAGAACTCGACGAAACAGTTGCTCACAATCGGCCTGGGTGTTGGCACCTCTAGATTGGAGAAGATCAACCAGCTCAAGATAGCTCGCTCCTGCTTCTCCATCCTTGCGCTGTGTGAGAGTCATTGCTGAAACGAAAGCAATACGCCCCCCTCTCGCCGTGCGATCGAACCGTTCAACAAGAAAGGTCGTGAATGCACTCTCTGCATAATGGAGTGCTCTGGCATCTGGAACCTGAATACCTGATTTACGTGCAAGTGAATGGGCTACCAGCTCCCAAGCTCCGATATCTCGCGTGTCTTGGCGGCTCGGGAACTTGGCTATGCAGAGGGCTCCCTTTTCATCTCGGACGGAAGCCTTGGGACGCGCCCCTCCGAGAGAGCTCCCAGGGGCGATAAGCTGAGCTAGCCACTTCGCGTAGTCGGGATGTTCCTCGTCGTTCAAGTGCCGCTCAAACTGAAGGCTCGCTGCTTGCAATTCCCGCAGTGATGTCAAAGGCGGCGCGGCGAATCTCGTATCGCCATCGACGTAAGGGCCGCCTGGCCGTTTGAATCTCAGTGCGCCGAGTCGTGTTTCGTCGTGGACGCCTAACAGGAAATCCCACTCCGTCAGCGTCCGTGGACGAACTCCTTCATGACGCGCACGAGCATTTTCCCGGCGCTGCATCAGTACGCGTCCCCAGCGGTCCGGGGACGAATCGGTGAAGATGCCGAAGTTTGATCGATCCGCAGAAGGATACTGATGACCTTCGCCTAGTGTGAGGTCAGGGTCAAAGGCAAAGGCCTCCGCCTGATCAAGCCAGGCCTTGGCGTACTTGAAAGAAAAGAGTTCCCCCTTACCGCTTCGCTGACAGTGGAGCGTTCCCATAAGATCTGGCTCGGCTGTTTGGCCGGCATCCAGATAGACCTGGACCGTCTCTATAGCCGCCATCAGACACGTCCTTCTGTTTGATCCAGTGCGATCTCAGTCTTCGCAGCGGCGAGGCGTTTAGGGGCCCTAAGTTTGGCGGTGATTCCGGCATCTTGGAGTTTTCGACCCAGTTCATCGTCCTTGGCCAGGAGTGCCAAATCGTCTTCCAATCTCAACACCTGCATCACCCGCGCATATACCCCCAGCGCAACCGCTGGGTCTCCTTGCTCCACCTTAGATAGAGTCCGCCTCGTGATTCCTGCCCGTTGCGCCACAGTCTCCGCCGAGTACTTGCGTCGGAGCCGCGCGAGTTTCAGATGAGCGCCCAGACTATCGAGCAAGCGCACAACGCGTGGCACGAGTGATGGCGTTGTTTTCCCCATAGCAAGCATTATCATACACAACAATGCACGTTTTTGCGACTTATATTACCCTTTAAGAAGCGAAAGATACTACGTTGAACGGAGTTGCTATCGTTCAAACCGCCCTTGGCTCAGCTCGCGGCGCTTCAAAATACGCGTGGCAATCGAACTGGTGATCTCGTCGGACGGTATTTGCGGAAGAACAGTGCGAATATCCTCAACCATCTCGGCCACGCGACCTATAACCAGCGACTTTTCAAGTCCTGAATCCTCCGCAAGCTGTTCAAAGTTGTGGGGCCACACCTTCTCAGAGGAATACTCCCCGCCAAGTTTCATCGCCATCGTTCGGCTGAGCTCGGGGTAGTAAACCGTGCTTAGGATGTCGTACAGAGGCGCGAGGCCAACGTGTGCATGATCTCTCCCAAGACCGCGATAGAGCAGGGAAAAGTTCTTCCCGTGTGCATCGTTGTTTCCCACGAGGTAGTTGAAGATTACGGCGTCAAGCAAACGCGCGAGGTCGATAGCGGGGGCGCTCGACACTTTGCGCAACAGCGCAAAGCATTGCTTGAGCGATGGTCCACCTTCATTCTGATACTTCATCTCTGAGACGATACCCAAAGCCTGACAGAAGTCCTCTTGGTGTAGTCGTTCGAGAGCTGGTTCGTGAATTGAGTCTTTGCGGTAGACGCGGTCATAG
>CAXTNK010000002.1:0-14692 GCA_964245665.1 uncultured Acidobacteriaceae bacterium | reverse complement strand
TAGCGCTCGACGAGCAAGAAATCCATACCTTCGACGCCGCGGGCTTGCACCTTCGCGGTTGTAAGCCCTATAGCGGCTTCGAGCCGCATACAAAGCGATTCGTTCTGAACCATCCCTTCGAAGCGCTCTACAGCAGGCTTCAATACATGTGTGCTCGGCGCTCCGTCCAAGGGAAGCGAGATCTCGTCACCACTAAGGCAGACAGCAACCTTGTCCTGAGCACCAGCGAGCGACTGGCGTATCCCTTCTTGTCCAGCCAGGAGAGGCCGTTTTCGCAGTTCCCTCAGAACGGCTGCAAGTTCTGACGAAAATAGCGTCCGATGGCTGTTCCGATTTTCTGGTAGGCGGTCGCCTGTAGGTACAAACGTGACGGCTCCAGCGCATTCGCCACCGATCTCCTTAAGCATTGCGAAATCATTTCGAGCGCTGATGCCGAGGTTACGCGCAACGACTTCGCGGTTGCTGGCCTCAGGCAGAATGCCGCCGAAATATCCCCGGCATTCCTTCTGAGAGAAACGCTCTTTGCGGAGCGGTAACGATTGGGAGAGCGGAGCTGGTCCAGGTCCGTCCAACCAACTCTCACAGTACTGAAAGCGCATCTGGCCGCCGGTATCTTGGACGAGGTGCCCGACTAAATCGCTTTGCAGATAAACGTCCAAGCTCTTAAGCATTGGCTAACCTTCGGTCATTGTGGAATGCACGCGTCCCACGTCGTCAATCGTGATGCTGGGAATGTTCGACATCGGAATATTCAGTTCGTACCGCGTGTATTTCAGTTCTCCAGAGCGAATCAACGCCCCGACCTCAACAAGACCGGCCAAATCGCGGGTCGTCGTCGCCGGTGCTGTCTCCGCAATGGTGCTGTACTTCTTCGCGCTCATGCCGCCCTCGAATCCTTCCGGCCCCTCTCGCAACATCCTCAGTAGAACTTTCTCTTGTCGTCCGTTAATGCGCCCTTTCAAACGTTCAAGCAGCTTGGCTTTGTGAATGACGAAGTCAATCTGCGCGAACGTCCGATACTGCGCCTCAAGGGCTATGGCCGAAAACCATCTGAGCCACTTCGTCACGTCGTTGGACTTGTTTGCGTCTTCAAGAGCGCGATAGTAGTCCGCATGATGAGCGAGGATTGAACGTGCTAACGCGACAATGACAGGCTGCCCAAATCCTTGGACAAGCGCCTTCTCTGCAATAGCGCGTCCAATACGTCCGTTGCCGTCTTCGAATGGATGAATAGACTCAAAGTAGAGATGGGCAATGCCTCCGCGTGTCAGTGCTGGTAAGGCAGAGTTCATTCCGGGTCCGGTACTGTTGAACCACTCAAGGAAGTTGTCCATCTCCTGACGCACGCGCGGCGAAGGCGGAGCCTCAAAATGAACTTTAGGGGCGTAGCTTGCTCCGGATACCACCTGCATCGGTTCATCACCCGTGCGGTAGCGACCAATATCGCGAAGGTCGGTGCGACCAGAGACCACCATTCGGTGCCACGAGAAAACCTGATCCTCAGTCAGAGCCTCGTCAATTCCTCGATAGAGATCGACCATCAGCTCTGAAATCCCTTGCTCAGCCGGTTGCACCTTACGGCGATCCGAGAGAAAGCCAAGCTGTCGTTGGATCGAGGACTGAACGCTGGCACGGTTCAATATCTCCCCCTCAATTTCAGAGGTCGTCAACGCTTCAATACTCATCGCATCTACGAGAAGCTGTTGCCGAGCATCTTCATCAAGATGTTTGGCCGACCCAACCACAATTCCCGCACCCCGGAGAAACGCGGCTTCGGCCTTTTCGATGGTTTTCTCGTCCCAACGAAAATCCGGCCAATCGGGCTGTTGCCAGTTCCAGTGCATGATTGATAGAGAGTTCTCCTATCAATCACTTTACGACACTTTTATGATGTATAGCATTCCGAAATCAACATGACTGTCGTTTCTGAGTCGCTTCATAGATCGGAACTTCCCTCTGAGGAGACCGTAATGCTCCGTGTCGTACAGGAGTGCTCAGCAAATAGAAAGTTACCGCAGGTCCAAGGGGCAGGTGCAGGAGGAGGAACTTGACTCCTGCCGCGCAGCCGGCGGGCGAAGGCCGGACCAGCGGGATGAGGGTGCAGGGAGATCCGGAGTCGCATCTTTTCAGAATGCCTAGGCAGCGTTCTCGCTTTGCGGTTCGGGGGTTGTATCTTCGCCTGGCTTCTCAATGGGCGGTTCCAACGCCTTAAGGATGACGCTGGCGGTCTGCTTGATGACTTCAAGGCTCTCGGTGAGGAGTGCCGCGTTGCTGTTGTAGAGGTGGATGTAGTCGGCGGACGCCCACCCCGTATTGAGTCCAATCGTCCTGCCGACTACGAACGCGATTGCCTCGGCCTCGGTCTCACGCACGGTCTTCGTGGTCGCGGTGCGGCGCTCGGCCTTGTGCAACATCTCGTGAGAGAGTTCATGAACAAGCGTGCTGAACTCTTCGGCTTCGCCCTGTCCGGGGAGGATGGCGATTCTGCCTCCATAGCTCATCCCCAAGGCGGGAGCAATGCTCTCTTTGAACTCAAGCTGGATGCCCTGGGCGAGGATGAAATCGACTAACCGCTCCCGGGACTCGCCCACATCGCCCGTGACGCGCTCAGACAGTTCGGGAAGGTCCTTGCCTTCAGTCTGCGAAACATCGAACACGTAGGCGGACCGAAAGCCAAACAAGATGGTTTGGTTCTGATCGCGATTTCCCTTTTTCGGCTTCGGCATCCTTCTTGTGGTGAACACCAATTACAGGAGCTAGGATGCGAATGCCCCGCTCTCCCTTTTTGACCTTGCGGCCGAGCTGGTTCCAAGCATGAAGTCCAGCAACGCGAGTTGCATTAGGCTTCTGCCGTGCAATCTCAAGGATATTGCCGAAACTGTAATTGTGAAAACGTCCCATTGCCGTGAGGTATGCGGTGAGTCCTTCTGAGTGTCCCTGCTCCAACTGCTCGATGAGCGCTTGGACGTTGGCGGCGATAGCCTCTTTCGCTGTCTGTTGCTTTGGCTGCTGCGTCTTGAGATTTTGGGCGAATGGGGTAATGTTTGACGGGGCTGCGATGGTGGCGGTGGTCATGGGTATTCTCTCCTTGGGCTGTTGCCGTTGCTTTTCATGCCATGCGTGGCATGTACCTACATGCCGAACGCCTCCTGGCGAAGGCGGGGTAGCAAGGTGCAAGGGAGGGGTCTCCCCACCCTTGGAGAGGGAGCCGAAGGCGGAACGGAAAGGGCGCAGCGAAGCGGAGGTCTGCACAAGCGAAGCGCGGAAGATTGGGGAAGCCCTTGCGCCGCGCGAGGGCAGCGCCCTTAGGAAGGTTTGGTTTCCTTATTTGCGCGTAAAGCGCGCCTGATTGGCCCTCTACGCTGTTGCTTGGCATCCTGGCAGAAGTGCCGATTCGAGGCCGTACCTAGTAGATTGGGTTAAGCCCGCTGGCACTCGATGGAAGGAATCGACTCCTATGAAGAGCTACTACCGCGTCATGCTTGGACGCAAAAGCATTTACGCTCCGGAATGTTTGGCCGGAAAGTTTATCGGAGCCGGATTTGATATCAACCAAGACCTGACGAGCAAGCTCCCCGACGAATGGCGAATGTTCAATCAGGAATTCATTCCGATCTATCTAGCGAATCACCCTGATAAATCCAAGATCGGTGCGGGGCTCGCTTGCGGTGCTTTATGGACGGTCGCCAAGGGGATTCAAAAAGGCGACATCGTCCTCTGTCCCGACGGTTCCGGCCAGTATCGTGTTGGCGGGGTGAGTGGAGATTACTACTACCAGCCGGAGGAGATTCTCCCTCATCGCCGCCCTGTTCAATGGTTGAGTGGAAGCATTGATCGAGCCGCATTGAGTGAGGCTTTGAAAAATTCTGCCGGATCGATTGGTACCGTAAGCAATATCTCTCGATACGCCGAAGAGATCGAGAAGCTCATTGGCGACGTCTCGGCTCCGAAGCTGATCTCGACGGATGCCACAGTCGAGGATGCTTCGGCCTTCGCGCTCGAAGCTCACCTTGAAGAGTTCTTAGTAAGGAATTGGGCACAGACAGATTTGGGCAAAGAGTATGACATTTACGAAGAAGATGGAGAGCCAGCACAACAGTATCAGACCGATACCGGTCCTCTCGACATTTTGGCAATCAGCAAAGACAAGACGCGACTCTTGGTGGTGGAATTGAAGAAGGGCCGGGCTAGCGACGCTGTCGTTGGACAAACGCTACGGTATATGAGTTTCGTTCAGGAGGTGTTGGCCGAAAAGGATCAAGTAGTGAAAGGGATCATCATTGCTCTCGAAGATGACCAGAGGATACGACGGGCGCTATCGATGGTTCCGAGCATTGACTTCTACCGCTATCAAATCAGTTTCAAGTTGGTTAAGAACTGAAACTTATATTGGCTAACGAAATACGCTGTATGCATGAAAATCCAGGTTGTCCGGGTGAGGCCTGTAACTCGACTGTACGGGCTCGCGTATGCGCTCACCGTGTGACTTGTAGTACTCCTTGCCGTTGTCGAACTCGTCGCGTATTCGTCTGCTGACCTGAATTCGCCTATCCATAGGATCGATGGTGATGTACCCGTCGTCAAACAGTCGATGTAGATCGCTGCGCATAAGAATGCCATTCGAGACTTCATGGCGCTGCAGAACAGCATAAGGTTTGATGTGGGCGGCGTCGAGGACAGGTAGTGTCCGTTCGCCGGACAATGCACAGCGTCGCTCATAAGCATCCGTAATGACGATCCGGAACAAACCTTGCCCAAGCCTTGGTAAAAGGATCTGCGGCTTGCCGACCCCGTGTGATTCGATTGCGGCCAGCGTGGCCGTTTCTTCTTGCAACATTTCTTTGGGCTGTAGCCGCAGCCTCTGTTCAACCTCATTCCAGAGATCACGACCTGTCCCGATCTCGCCGTCATAGCCTTTGCCCTGCACCGTCTGCGATTTGAAATCCGGAGGAGAAGGGGTCCACTGTTCCTTTGGCCAGAAAAAAGGCTCAGCAAGTAGCACACAGCCGATAGTGGGGTTATCCGCGGGTTGGATGACCGCACGGCGGTATTTACCGATACGGTGTCGCATCTCAGTCAAAGAGGAGACTCCGTTACCTTCACGAAAAGCGTCCCAAGCCAGATTGACCGGCAACTGCTGGAACTTGGTAAAGAAACCACCGCCGACAATGAAATTGTCGGGTGCGTGAAGTTTGAACAGGAGCAGTTCGCCAGGGTCAAGGGCTTTGAAAGTGGCCGTAGGCGATGGCCGCCAAAAGTTCACCTCGTCCACATTGACGCGTGAGGCGTGGAGGTCGAACCATTCCTTATCAGTAACGCCGACAAATATCCGCATGTTCGTAGTTGAATGACATTTTACAGGGGGCACTACACCTGTCCGAGCAGTTGGCACTTCAGCAGCACGTAAATCGGAACTGCGAGTAGAGCAAAAGCAAGGGCTACAAAACTACTCGCCTGGATGTCCTGCGAGGTCCCGAGCCCTCAACGCCTCGTAGAGCTGTGCCGGTCCTAAAAGGACTTCCTTAAGTCCACTTCGGATATGCTCAGACTCAAGCGCCTGCTTGCTGAGAGACGACAGTGCCGAAGAAGCATCCATGATGGCGTTGATGAGCTCGTGATTCAGATCGGGCGAGTTCGCAAACTGTTCTTTGCTATTGCTCACCGCTTGCTGTCTTAAAGTATCCGATTCCATCAACTTGCCCTTGAGCACATCGTTCACATAGACGAGCTTGTCGCCTTCGGTGGTATCGGCTCCGAAGAGGTCATTGACCTTCGCGATAATCTCGCCGAGACGCGCCTTTTCCTTCTCCTGTACCGAGCCGGAGCCTGCGTCGGTCAGTGGCTTCAACGTCGGCGAGTCCCCTTCGCCAAGAGGCAAAGTGCGGTTCCCGCGATCACGCAGGATGTGGTGCGTGAGCACCACCTGCGAGAGATCGACACCGTCCCGCTCGCGGCCAAACTCCAGCAGCGGCGTTAGCCGCTTGTAGAAGATGGCTCGCTTCTCCAGCCCTGTATTTCCGTAGTCGAAGATCTGCGACAGGAAGGTATAGGCATGACCGAAGCTGCCCATGTCACGTTTGAAGAGCATCAGCGTCTCCATCTCCGCGTGAGCGTCTTCGACCGCACTTTCATCAGATTCCGCCTTCGCGACCTTCCAACGCTCATGAGCTGCTTTGAACTGGCGCACCAGCCTATCCGCCACCGGCTCGAGAGCGCGCACTAAATCGCCCTGCTTCGACTGCGGATTCAACTCAACGGTCGCCACCCGCTCTACCTCGAACTCGTCATAGTGTCCGGCTGCGTCCAGCTTGGCACGCAGGTTGTAGACAAGGTTTGGATCGGTCACGTCCTCAAGCGTGGCGGTGGTGTAGTAAGTACGGAAGGCTTCCAAGACTTCTTCGGCTTCATTTACAAAGTCCAGGACAAATGTCGTGTCCTTGATACCAAACGCGCCGGAGTAGGAGCGGTTCAAGCGAGATAGCGTCTGTACTGCTTGAATACCGCCGAGCCGTTTATCTACATACATCCCGCATAGCAGCGGCTGGTCGAAGCCAGTCTGGAACTTGTTCGCTACAAGCAGGATTTGGTATTCGTCCGTCTTGAAGGCTTCGCGGATGTCTCGCCCGCGCAGATTCGGATTCAGCACCTGGCTGTTCTCGGTGAATGGGTCTTCGCCTGACGCCTTATCGTTTACCTCACCGGAGAACGCGACCAACGCGCTCAAACGATAGCCCCGCGACTGAATGTACTTCTGCATGGCTAGCTGCCAGCGCACTGCCTCTAGCCGACTACCGACAACGACCATCGCCTTTGCGTGACCTTCAAGCAGCGGTTGGACATTCTCAAGGTAGTGTTCCACCACCACTTGCACCTTCTGCGAGATGTTGTACGGGTGCAGCCGCACCCAACGCATAATGCCCTTCATCGCCGTAGAGCGTTCGACCTCTGTCTCGTCGTACTCCTTGCCATCATGAGCGAGTCTGAAGGCGAGCTTGTAGGTCGTGTAATTCTCCAGTACGTCGAGGATGAAACCCTCCTCTATAGCTTGCCTCATGCTGTACACATGGAATGCTTCGGGCACGTTCGTCGGCCCTGCTGGCTGATCTGGTTCTGGTCTGCGTCCAAACAACTCCAAAGTCTTTGCCTTCGGTGTCGCCGTGAACGCAACGTAGGTAATGCCCGTGTCGGCGGTGCGAGCCGTCATCTGCGCGCGTAGCACGTCGTCGAAGCCGACCTCGCCGCCATCCTCAATCTCCTGCCACTCTTCGGCACTGAGCACCTGTTTCAGCTTGGCGGCTGCTTCACCTGTCTGGGAACTATGCGCTTCATCGGCAATCACTGCGAAGCGTTTACCCTCCGCCGCTGCTAGCTCACGAACCTTCTCGAGGGCGAACGGGAATGTTTGAATGGTGCAAACGACGATCTTCTTATCGCCGGAGAGCGCCTCCGCAAGTTCCTTGCTCTTGCTGCCGCTGACGCCCTTGATGCTGGTCACGACGCCTGTCGTGCGCTGGAAGTCGAAGATGGCGTCCTGCAACTGCTGGTCGATCACATTGCGGTCGCTCACCACGATTACTGAATCGAAGACCTTCTTATGCTCGGCATCGTGCAGGTCTGCGAAGAAATGAGCCGTCCATGCAATCGAGTTCGTCTTGCCCGAACCTGCCGAATGCTGGATCAGATACTTGCCTCCCGCACCTTCCACCTTTACGGCATGCAACAGCTTCCGTGTGGCGTCGAGCTGGTGGTAACGCGGGAACAGATAGCGCGTCAGTTTCTTCTTGTCGTCCTTTTCGGTGACGAGGTAGCGGCCCAGGATGTCGAGAAAGCTCTCGCGCTCCCAGACCTCTTCCCACAGATAGCTCGTTCGATGGCCTGACGGAGATGGCGGATTGCCGGCCCCGCCGTTGTCCCCCTTGTTGAACGGCAAGAAGCGGGTGGCTGGACCCGCAAGCCTGGTCGTCATCTGGGCCTCGGAGTTGCTGACGGCGAAGTGAACCAGCGCACCACCGGGAAAGCTCAACAGCGGTTCGGGCTTCTGGCCTTTCGGCTGCGGATGCCGGTCGAAGCGGTACTGGTCTACCGCATCCTTCACGCTCTGGGTAAAGTCTGATTTCAACTCCACCGTGGCGACCGGAAGGCCATTCAAAAAGAAGACGAGGTCAAGGCAGTTCTCATTACCTTCGGAGTAGCGCACCTGACGGACGACGCGCAAGCGGTTGGCCGCGTATCGGGTCATAATCGCGGCATTGATACCAGAGGCAGGACGAAACTGCGCCAGGGCAATCTTGTTCTTCACTGGGAACAGCTCGATACCGTTCCGCAGCACGTCTAAGGTTCCGCGCGTGTCCAAATTCTGGCGAAGTTGGTCGAGTAGGCGGGTGTCAGCTCCAAGGCCGTGTCCTTTGGCTAATGACTGCCATGCTTCCGGTTGCGACTCCTGCATCCACGCAATCACGTCCTCGGGAAACAGCGCCCGTGCACGGTCGTACTGCGCGGAGACGCCCTCTTCATAGACCCAGCCATGCTGCCCGAGGTGCTCGGCGATCTCGACCTCGAAATGAATCTCTTTGTGCAGGCTCATGCGGCCTCTTTCGGGATGTAATTGCGAACATCAATCTTGCCGGTGACGGCGGCGGAGATTAGGGCGGAACGACGTTCTTCGAGAAGTTTGATGGAACTGGTCGCCGCCTCAAGCAACCGACCGATCTGATCTAGACACTTATCGATATAATCGACAATCTCACGTTGCGTTTCAATCTCAGGGATTGCAATAGCAATTTCCTTTGTCTTCTCTTGGTTCATGATTCCGATGGTTGAAGAATTTGAGAGGTATTTCATCATTTCGGTCTGTGCTGATAGAGCAGCAGTGAGGTACTCCGGCATAACTCTTTCAGACGGAACCACGGCATTGATCTGCTGGTTTCCAGAGGAATCTTCCCGGCTAAGCCCGACCTTCCCCAGCGTGCCTCCGATGCTGATAATTAGAGTAGAGTTCGCCGGAAACAACTTTGCCTCTCCAGCTTCGAGTTGCGCCGGTGTAACACACTTTGCAGACGTATTCAGATAAAGCGAGTCGGTCCAATCTCCCGGGGTGAACCACTTGATACCACCGTCGTTGAAGTCTGTTGGAGAATCTAACGAAGGAGTTCCTCCAGTAAGCACACGCAATGCGATACGCCTTACAGTGGTTGCGGTCCACGTGTCGGGAACACTCCCGAGCCATTTGATACCGGAATCGTTGAGTGATACTTCGGGATCGAGGCCCTTGGTGACAGCGTGCGAGATAACCGCCTGACGCTTCTCCTTCAGTAACTCGATCAACCGCTGCTGCTCCTCGATCAGCGCATTAATCTTCAGCGCCTCGTCATCCAGAAATGAAAGTATTGTCTGCTGTTCTTCTTTCGTAGGCGGGATGGCAACGCCGATGACCTTTAGCTCATTCCATCCGATTGCCGCTCTGTGTGCCAAAATGCCGTTTCCGAACGATTGCGCGTATCTCTGAAATGCCGTGTTTTGGAAAATGCGGAAGCCGAATCGTTCCAAAATGACCGCTTCATTGATCGCAAGGACTACATAGACGGGACTGCAAACACCGTCATAATTTGACATCCCATAAGATCCAATGTTGTAGTTCATGCTGTTGATGACGATATTTCCACGACGGACGATTTTGCACTTTGAAAGATCTTCGGGTTTCTTGTTTCCAACATCGCCCTTCTCGGCGTAAGGCATAACTCCTACGTTAGCCATAAGGGACAGGTAGTCTTGGCACTCAGCGCCTTCGTTTCGCTTATCGAGGTGTTGCACAATAGACCTCACTGGAGCGACAATCCAGTGCTCCGGTACATCACCCAGCCATTCCACCCCGCTGTCCTTGTATCGCTCATAGCGCGGAAAGCTCATTCAGCCTCACCTTCCCGCGAGTCTTGAATGTAAAACTCCTGGAGCTTGGCCTGAAGCAGCTTCTTATCGGGAAGCACTGTCTGATACTCGGCGATGAGCGCGGGCGACAAGGTTCGGCTCAGCGCATATTCCACAACCTTGTCTTCCTTGCTGGCACAGAGCAGCACACCGATGGAGGGCTGTTCGTGCGGCTTACGCACATCGCGGTCAAGGGCCTCCAGATAGAAGGTCAGCTTGCCCAGATGTTCAGGCTCGAACCGCTGCACCTTGAGTTCAAACGCAACCAGACAGTTGAGGCCACGGTGGAAGAAGAGCAAGTCCAGCGCAAAGTCCCTTGTTCCAACCTGGACGGGAAACTCCGAGCCGATGAGGCAGAAATCCCGGCCAAGCTCCAGCAGAAAATCCTTCATCCGGTTAAGCAATGCGTTGTGAAGGTCGTCCTCAGGATGTTCGCGTGGCAAGCCGAGGAACTCGACGTTATAGGCGTCCCGAAAAACATCTATTGCCTCCGGGTGCATTTGTCTCACCGCTGCCGAGACTTTTGGCGGCGACAGCACCACTCGCTCAAACAGAGCTGCGTTGAACTGGCGTTCCAACTGGCGGCTTGACCAGCGTTCCTTCGCTGCCATGCGGACATAGAACTCACGCTCTTCGGGCCGCTTGCTCTGACCGAGAATGATGAGGTGGTGGGTCCAGGGTAATTGTCTCAGCAGTGCCGAGACAATTGCTTCGTTCTTATATGCCTCGTAAAACTGTTTCATTCTGAATAGGTTGGGCCGAGAGAACCCGCGCAACCTTGGATGCGTATGGGCGATGAACCGGGCCAGGTTCTCGACCGTCCCAGAGCCCCACTCGGCAGCTTCAATCTTGCGGCTAATGTACTCGCCCACTTGCCAGTACAGGTCGATGAGAGCAGTGTTTATGGCGCGGTAGGCGTTTTGCTGAGACATAGCGATCAACGCAACGATCTCGGCGAACCCGTCGGGATCGGGCTGCGGTACCGCCAACGCGGACTTCTTTCGTTTCGGCTTTGTCGTCATGCGCTCAACCCCGCAATCATCGTCAGGATGCGGTCGGTGACGACCTTGAGGTCGGCGTCGATCTCCGCAAGCTCCCGTGGCGGCTTGAAGACATAGAAGTGCCGGTTGAACGGGATCTCATACCCGACCTTCGTCTTTTCATGGTCGATCCAAGCATCCGGCGCATGAGGCAACACCTCGCGCTCGAAGTAAACTTCAACATCCTCACTGAGCGGAACATTCTCGGTGTCGCGGAGGTCGGCATCGGGCATCGGCTTTCCCTTCATCTTGCCCTTAGTGCCAAGGACAACCTTGCCCTCAGCGTCGCGCAAGGGGCGCTCCACTGTGATCGTCCGATAGCCAAAACTTTCGTTCGGGAAGATGAGCGAGATCGGCACACCGTCGCGCCGAACCTCCTTGAACTCGCAAAAAATACGTGTGATCTCATCGATGTGCTCTGGGCTAAGCTCCTTACGCTTGTCGCCCAGGCTCTTCCGCATCCGCTGCCAAAAGCTGGAGGCGTCAATCAACTGCAGCTTGCCCTTGCGATGCGGCAGCTTATGGTTCGTCACGACCCACAGGTATGTCGAGATGCCGGTGTTGTAGAACATCTCCGTGGGCAACGCGACGATGGCCTCTACAAGGTCACTCTCCAAGAGATATTGCCTTATATTGCTTTCACCCGAACCGGCCCCGCCTGTGAACAGCGGCGAACCATTCTGAACGATGCAGAACCTTGCCCCGCCATCGGCAAGCGGGCGCATCTTTTTCACGAGGTGCAGCATGAAGAGTAGCGAACCATCCGAGATGCGGGGCAAACCGGGACCGAAGCGCCCATTGAAGCCCTGTTCCTCGTACTCCTTGCGCACCGCCTTCTCGGACTGCTTCCACTCCACGCCGAACGGAGGATTGGACAGCATGTAATCGAACACCTGATGTGCGTGGCCGTCGTTGGCGAGCGTGTCACCCGGCTTGATATTCGCGACATCCTGCCCCTTGATGAGCATGTCGGCTTTACAGATGGCGTAGGACTCATCATTCAACTCTTGACCGGATACCGTCAGCCGCGCCCTCGGGTTGTGCTCATGCACCCATTCGCCTGCCACAGAGAGCATTCCGCCCGTGCCGGCTGTCGGGTCATAAATCGTCCTGACCACGCCGGGTTTGGAAAGAACATCGTCATCCTCGGCAAAGATGAGGTTGACCATGAGGCGAATGACCTCGCGGGGAGTGAAGTGCTCGCCGGCGGTTTCATTGGAGAGTTCGGCGAACTTGCGGATCAACTCCTCGAAGATGGTGCCCATGTCCGCATTGCTCACCTTGTCCGGGTGCAGGTCGATCTTGCTGAACTTTTCTGTGACTAGGTAGAGCAGATCGGCGTTGGCAAGCCGGTCGATCTGCGCCTCCAGCTTGAAGCGGGAGAAGATGTCTTTGACATTGGGCGAGAAGCCATGGAGGTACGCCGCAAGGTTCATCGCGACGTTGTCCTGATCGCCAACGATGGCCTTCAAGTCCATCGGCGAAGTGTTGTAGAAGGTGTTGCCGGACGCCCGAGTCAGATAGTGATTTACGCCGTCCCCAGAGACATCCCGCTTGGCAGCTTCCTTCAGGACGGCTTGCTTCGTCGGCTCTAGGACACAGTCCATCCGGCGCAAAACTGTAAACGGCAGAATCACTTGGCCGTACTCGTGGGGCTTGTACTTGCCACGCAGCAAGTCCGCCACTGACCAGATGAAAGAGGAAAGATTCATACCGAATCTTACCGTGTCGGCCATGCTGGGAGCATTAGCCGCCAATAGATCGGCCAAACGGTACCGTTCAAGGCACAACTTTCAAATTCAACCGTTTAATCTCAGTTCTAGCCCAATTGCATGGGAGCGGACAGGCTGAGGATCCATCTTTAGTGTCGTCGCTTCCGGCTGCAACGCCATAGATTTGGAAACATCTCGACTCAGCTCCTGTCCAAGCGTCTTGGCATCGTTCGTATACATCTGAACGTCATATTGTGCGCGCGAAACAGAGACATAGGCCATACGGCTGTTGAGCAACTCTGAGTGTGCCTGGGCAGAGTCCACATGGATCAGCACCCGATCCGCCGTCTGCCCTTGACTGCTATGGCTAGTCACGGCGTATCCGTAATCCAGATGAGGATGCTGTCGCGCGTTGAATTCGACCTCTCGGCCTGAGTCCATCCGAAGCTTAAGATTGCCTTCACCGTCGATTCTCTCGACCCTGCCGAGCTCTCGGTTTGCGAGCTTTTGTTCGTGGTACGGAGCCGTCATCTGTACACGCTCGCCCTCTGCAAAGGTGCGCCAACCCTCTTGATATACCGTGACACCTTGCAAGCGACGTGGATCGTAGACGACCTGTTCGCCATTCTTCCGTTCGACGGTTAGCACGTTCTCTTTGGGTTCGATTCGGACGACCTTTGTGTATTGTCCTGCTTCAATGCCGAGCGATTTACTGCCTTTGGAATATCGAACTACGTCACCAACTTGGTAATTCTGAGCGTGCTGCCTATCCGCACCGGTCAAGTCCTGACGGGTAAAGAGCAGGCGCAATCCGTGTTCCTCTCGGCTGACCTGCCCCTTTTCTTGCATGGAACGATGGATGTTCTGATTGATCTCGCGGCGCGATTCATTGTCTGGCGACACCACAAGCGTTCTGTCTGGGGAACGTACATACTCTCGGGAGATTTCCCGAATTCGCTCAGCCCGATCACCGATCTCATGGACCCGCCCTTGGCGATTGAGATTTCCGATAGCTTCTCGAACATCGCCTCGTGCAAGCTTCTCCACTACCTCTTTGAGCGCGGGATCTTTTTGCCTGATGATTTCGTCAAGCCGCGCCGTCCGCAAACCGGCATCCTGCAACTGGGCATAAGGCCTTCCCGCGTCGACAGCTTCATGCTGGCGCGTGTCCCCAACAAAGAGTACACGGTCATGGTCATTCAAGCGCTCGACGAACGTATGCAATTGCTTCGTACTGGCCATACTCGATTCGTCAACTACGTAAAGTCGCTTTTGTCCATCCTCCGGCTGTTCACCTCTGGCAAGGTGGCGCTGCAAAGTCTGGGTCTCCATACCTGCTTCGCCCAACTTCTGAGCCGCACGAGATGTCGGCGCGAGTCCCTCGACCCGGTATCCAGCCGCTTCAGCGGCCTCACGAACAGCCGCCAGAGATGTTGTTTTCCCGGCTCCGGCGACTCCCTCCAGTGCCATCATCTGGTCGCGATTGGTCAATATCGTCTCGACTGCGCTGCGCTGGCTAACGCTCAAATGAGAAAGATGTTCCATCGTTTGCTGGCGCACGGTGCCATCCACAAATACTTCACGATTTCCCTGGCCCAGCTTCATTCGGTCGATCACTTCTCGTTCATACCCTTGCATCTCTGCTGTTGTAAAAGCCCGCCCCGCATAACCCACTCGATGCGGAACTTCGATCAACTCACTTGATTCAACCCTCTTCGAGAACTCAGCCCTGATCTCTGGCAATCGAGATTCGCCCATGGTGTGCTTCAACGCATCTCGTAAAATCGAACGCTCGTCAGAGACAGCCTCGCGCTCCATGCCACGCTCTCTCGCGTAGTTGATTCCACTCTGCGCAGCGACCTGCGAGCCGTCCGGCTTCAATTCTGTTCCTGGGCGTTGGGATGCTTCAGCAAGGACACGCTGCGGCTGATTACCGTGCTCGACAGCCATCGTTTGGTGGCGGACTAGCACCTCTTCACGCGATAGCGCCTGCTTCGCATCGCGGGTCTGGTGGGC
>CAXTNK010000001.1:133164-144292 GCA_964245665.1 uncultured Acidobacteriaceae bacterium | reverse complement strand
TCGACGACGCCATCAAGGAATGCCAGCGCGCGCAGGCCGAGGTCTACACGATCAGAAGCCGCCGTCGCAGGTCTACAGTTTCAGTCAGCAGACCAACCTGCCCCTGCGTGTCGGCCTGCTCATCGACGCCAGTACCTCCATCCGTCTCCAGTTCAAGTTCGAGCAGCAGGCGGCTACCGAGTTCCTGCTCCAGGTGCTGCGTCCCCAGACCGACCGTGCGTTCATCATGGGGTTCAATTCCAAGGCCTACATTACGCAGGATTACACCAACAATCCCGACGCCCTTGAATCCGGCATCAACAAGCTGCAGCCGGCCGGCGGCACGGCGCTCTACGACGCCATTTACACGGCCTGCCGCGACAAACTGCTGAGCGCCGCACCCGCCCAGGCCACCGTCCGCAAGGCCCTGGTGGTCGTTTCAGACGGAGATGACAACCAGAGCCGCGCCTACCTCGACGACGCCATCAAGGAATGCCAGCGCGCGCAGGCCGAGGTCTACACGATCAGCACCAACTCCGGCCCCAGCCGCGACCGCGGCGATGACACGCTCAACAAGATTTCGCTGGCCACCGGCGGCACAGCCTTTTTCCCGCACCGTATTGAAGACATCTCCAACGAATTCAATTCGATCCAGCTGGAGCTGCGCAGCCAGTACGCGCTCGCCTACAAGCCTGCAGATTTCAAGCCGGACGGCTCTTTCCGGACCATCTATTTCGAAGCGCTTGACCGCCGCTACACGGTCCGCGCACCTAAAGGCTACTTCGCGACGCAGTAGTTGTTCATCGGCTTATGGAAGGTCGCTGCATGAAGACACCGGGCCCCCTTTCAATCCCTCTTTGCGCCGTCCTGTGCCTTGTGCCGGCGGCTATCGCGCAATCCATCCCCGCTGGTCCGGCTATTGATGCCGAATCGGGCCGGATCATGACGAACACGCAGGCCAACGGCATGGCTGTTGCCGTCATCGATCATGGCAAGGTCAGCTATGTGCAGTCTTATGGCATCCGCAATGCCAATAAAGATCCGCTGACTACAGACACCATCATGTACGGCGCGTCGCTAACCAAGACTGTGTTCGCCTACACGGTGATGCAGCTGGTCGACCAGGGCAAACTCAAGCTGGATACGCCCATCAGGGACGATCTTGACCAGCCACTGCCGAGCTATGGTCCCGATCCGGTCTTTCCCGACAAATACGGCCCGTACAAGGATCTCGCGAACGATCCGCGCTGGGAACGGATCACGCCGCGTATGTGCCTGACGCACTCGACCGGCTTCAGTAATTTCTGGTTCATCGAGCCTGACCAGAAGCTGCACATCCACTTCGATCCAGGAACGCACTTCAGCTATTCGGGCGAAGGCCTGATCCTGCTGCAGTTCGCCATCGAACATGGGCGCAAGTCGCAGGGCCTCGGGCTTGATGTCGGCGACCTGGCGAAAGTTAACTTCGATCGCCTGGGAATGACCCGCACCAGCCTTACTTATCGCAATGGTCAGGACCCTAATGTCGCCGATGGATGGAACGATCAGGGTCAGCCAAAGCCCCATGACAAGCGCAGCAAGGTGCGCGCCGCCGGTTCCATGAACACGACTATCTCCGACTTTGCAAAATTTACGGCTGCCCTGGCGAGCGGCAACGGTCTGAGCGCAGCCTCGAGCGCCGCCATGACCGGGCCGCAGATGCATATCACTACCGCCCACCAGATGCCGCTCTTTCTGCCGGATCTGCCGGTGAACGAACAGCGCAAAGATCTGTACGCGGGCCTGGGCGTGATCGTTTTTGATGGTCCGCAGGGGCACGGCTTCTATAAAGGCGGGCACGATGGGCAGACCGCCAACACCATGGTGTGCCTCAAAATCAGTCAGCGCTGTGTCGTGGTCCTGGCGAACGATGTCCGCGCCGAAGCTGGTTTTGCCGGGCTTGTTCGCTTCATCCTTGGTGACACGGGTGTGCCGTACGACTGGGAGTACGCAAACTACGCTGGGAAGTCGTGAAACCTCCGGATGAATAGCCTGGAATCGGGAAGAATGGTTACCAATGGGGCTAAGTACTCGCCATACTGAACTAACGTAATAAGTGCAACTATAGTCGCACCTAAAGAAACTTTAGCCGCAAGCCGATAAGCTCACTAGACACGAGTCATGCGAATGGAGAACCCCTTGAAAAATCTGGAGTCATTGCCCTGCAAGCCTACTGAGAATGCCGCTGAAAGAACTTCCCGGATGGAGGCTATCCGCCAGCAGATCGCCGATGGCACCTATCGCGTCAATTCCGATGCACTGGCAGAAGCTCTCATCCAGCGCCTTCAGCAGAAACAGAAACCACGCCGCCGTGTCGCCTGACGCAACCCCCGGCGTTGACCTGGCCAGCGCTGCTTCTGCGCTGTGCATCGTACAAAGCAATAGGGTAAGTTAAAGGCAGAGGTCGGACCAGCGTTATGCCGAAAAGTCGTGACGATGCACGCAATGTTCTGGGAACGCCGCTTGAGACGTGCGGCACCGATCCGGTCACTGGCTTCTATCGCAATGGTTGCTGCGATACCGGACCGGACGATGCTGGTATGCATGTGGTTTGCGCCGTGATGACAGACGAGTTCCTGGTCTTCTCGAAGGATCGCGGCAATGATCTTTCAACGCCGCGGGCAGGCTTCGCTGGATTGCACGCCGGCGACCCGTGGTGCCTGTGCGCCATGCGCTGGCTGGAAGCATTTCATTTCGGTATCGCGCCGCCGGTACTGCTGAGCGCGACCCATGAAAATGCGCTGCAGGTAGTGCCGCTCGAAGCGCTGGAGACGCACGCTCTCGATCGCCACGTCGACGCCTGATTATCAGCAACATGTAAAGACCTTGTCCTTCCGACCGGGACAAAGCGGAGGGATATGAATCCACTCCACCCGTGGTCCGGAGCTACCGACTCGCGATCGCTTCTTCGTTCGAAAGCGTCTTGAAGTCGGTATAGCCTTCAGCCCCTCCGCCATACCAGGTCTCCTTCGGAGCATCATTGAGTGGCGCACCGGTTTTCAGACGCTCCACCAGGTCAGGATTCCCGATAAATAAACGTCCGAAGCAAATCAGATCAGCCAGGCTTTCCCGCCGCGCCTTCTCCGCAAGTGAAAGATCGTAACCGTTGTTCGCTATGTAGACGCCGTTGAATAGTTCTCGCAGCTTCTTGAAGCTGAAGTCAGCCGGAATATCGCGAGGACCAATCGTCTCGCCTTCAACACAGTGGACGTAAGCGATATTGAATTTGTTCAGCTGCTCCACAACGTAAGAGAACGTTTCGAAGGGCTGGCTGTCCGAAATATCATTCGCGTGGCTGGTTGGCGCGAGACGGATGCCCACGCGATCACTGCTCCAAACGCCGCATACAGCCTTGACGACCTCGAGCATCAGGCGCGCACGATTTTCCAGGCTGCCGCCATATTCATCAGTCCGTTTGTTGGTCGAATCGCGCAGAAACTGGTCGAGCAGGTAGCCATTCGCCCCATGAATCTCGACGCCATCAAAACCTGCATCCCTGGCGCACTGCGCTGCATTTACGTATTGAGCGATGATGCCTGGAATCTCACTTGTCTCGAGCGCACGCGGCGTAACGTGGTCCTTGAATCCTGTCTCGGTAAATGCCTGACCGTCCGGCTTGATCGCTGATGGAGCCACTGGTAACTGGCCGCCTTCCTGCAGATCGGGATGTGAGATACGACCCACATGCCATAGCTGCGAAAAAATGAGGCCTCCATTGCCATGCACGGCAGATGTCACCAGCTTCCAGCCTTCGACCTGTTCTTTCGAATAGATACCTGGCGTAAATGCATAGCCTTTGCCCTGCCGCGAAATCTGTGAGGCCTCGCTGATGATGAGACCAGCGGTCGCGCGCTGTGCGTAGTACTGCGCGTTCATCGGCCCCGGAACATCGCCTTCGCCTGCACGGCTGCGCGTCAGTGGCGCCATCACAATCCTGTTTTGAAGCGACAATGGCCCCATCTGGAAGGGCTCAAAAAGATCTGTTTTTACAGCAGTAGACGCCGCATTCGCGGTCTCATTCGACATGTTTATCAATCCTTTGGTGTTCTAAAGGTAGATGCAGGAAACGCCCGGACAGAATATGACCGCTCAAGTGAAGTGGCAAACAGTTTTCTGTTTTTCATTCCAGGCAAACAACAGCCTCAGAAGTGTCACCCTGAGTGAACCGTAATCACTCCACCTTGTCATCCCGACCGAAGCGTCCCAAGGTTAAGCGATCTGCATCTTCTGCACTTCGCGGTGGCTGGTCGGCCAGAAGCAGAGCCTTCGACTTCGCTCAGGAGGACACATTGTGTTGTTTGCGGACAGGGCAGCCCTAAGGCGCGGCCGGCGTTTCCTGATAGCCGCCGGCATGCTGTGCTTCCAGCCAGATATTGCATGCATCGATCAGAATGGTCGAAGGGCCGAGCGCGATCACGGCGTTGATCGGGATCCCTTCGGATGGATTTACCTGCAGGATCGAAATTTTTTCTGTCGCGGGCAGGCCAAGATCATGAGGCGTCAATCCGTACTTCGCCGAAAATGCATAGCTGCTGACCTCTTCAATCTTTGGGCTGGGATTGATATTGTGCAGACCCATCCAGACCAGTTCATGCTCGCCAAGTGAGAGCTTTGCGCCCATCAGCATCTTGGTGTGCATCGGGTCAAAGCAGCCGACAGATTTACCTGAAAGATTCTTCTTTACCTTCCATGTTCCCTGCAGACCTGCAGGCACATACTGTGCGAATGCGGAGCCACAGGAAGAGAGCGTCAATACTGCTGTAACAGCCAAAGCAACACGAGAAATCAGCTTCATTTGAACATCTCCAGGAACTGCTTTTCTTCGAGCACTGGTACCTTCAACTGCTGAGCCTTTTCGAGCTTCGATCCGGCGTCATCGCCTGCTACGACGTACGACGTTTTCTTGCTCACTGAACCAGAAACGCGTCCGCCTGCAGATTCGATGCGCAATTTCGCTTCTTCGCGCGTCAACGTCGGCAGTGTACCAGTCAGCACGAAGGTCATGCCCTCGAATTCGTTGCTCTTCTGTTTCTTTTCAGCCGTAAATGTAAGTCCGGCGGCGCGCAGGTGTTCGACCAGCTGGCGGTTGCGTGGCTCGGCAAAATAGTCGCGTACTGCTTCTGCAACCTTTGGGCCAACTTCGTTCACGGCTTCCAATTGCTCAGCCGATGCAGCCATCAGCGCATCCATCGAGCCGAAAGCTTCAGCGAGTAACTGTCCTGTCCTTTCACCGACAAAAGGAATGCCAAGCCCGAGGAGCACGCGCGCCATCGGCGCTTTTTTCGAGCCTTCAATTTCAGATAACAACGACTGTGCCGTTTTAGCGCCTATACGTTCAAGCGACAGCAGAGTCTCCTCGTTCAAGGAGTAGAGACTCGCCACGCTCGGCAGCAATCCCCGCTCAAACAACTGTGTCACGACGGCCTCACCCATGCCGTCGATATTCATCACGCCACGCGAAGCAAAATGCAGCACGCTCTCTTTCAAGCGAGCCGGGCAATCCACATTGATGCAGCGATAATCCGCTTCACCTTCTTCGCGGACTACTTCGGATTTGCAGACCGGGCAATGCGTCGGAAAATGGAATGTCTTCGTTCCCCTCGGATGATCCTTGTCGTCGAAAACTTCAACGACTTTCGGGATCACATCGCCGCCGCGCTCCACGCGCACATAGTCGCCTATCTTCAATCCCAGCCGCTCGATCTCATCCGCATTGTGCAGCGTCGCGCGCGTTACCGTGATGCCACCGATGGGCACCGGCGTCAGAGCAGCGACAGGAGTCAGCTTGCCGGTGCGGCCCACCTGCACCAGGATGTCCTGCACCTGCGTGATGCCGAAACGCGCGGTGAATTTATACGCAATAGCCCACCGAGGCGCTCGTCCTGTGTAGCCAAGCCGTCGCTGGAGCGCCGTCTCGTTTACCTTAATCACGACGCCATCTATCTCATAGCCAAGCGAACTGCGGTCGACTTCTGCCTTCGCCACAAACGCCTGCAGCTGCTCCATGCTATGCAAGGCTTCGCGGTGCGGATTCACGCGAAACCCCGCTGTCGACAGAGCATCGAGCGTCTCAATCTGCGAGCCAAAAATATTTTCGCCCGCCCGATGCAGGCAGAAGTAGCCATAAAAATCCAGCCTGCGCTGCGCCACGATATTTGGCTCGACTGTCCGGATGACTCCCGCCGCTGCATTGCGAGGATTAGCCGCCGGCGTCTTACCGTTTGCCTCGCGCTCTTCATTCATCTTCAGGAATGCCGCCATCGGCATCACGACTTCACCGCGCACTTCAAACTGCTGCGGCAGCTTCGCCTTCTTGAGTGTCTCGGCTGATATCGATAGCGGCACCGAGCGGATCGTCCGCACATTGCTTGTCACATCTTCGCCGACCGATCCATCGCCGCGCGTGATGGCCCGCAGCAGATGCGCCCGGGCATCAGCTTTAACACCCTCCTTATCCAATGCCCCGTAGTGCAGCGCGAGCGACAAGCCGTCCAGCTTCAGCTCCGTCACATATTCGACATCCTCGCGACCGCTGAGGCTGTGCACACGCCGCTCCCAGTCCGCCAGTTCCTCCGGCGTATTCACGTTGTCGAGCGAAAGCATCGCCTTTGAGTGCTCGACCTTCGCGAAGCCTTCCTTCACCTTGCCGCCCACGCGCTGCGTTGGAGAGTCGGACGTGACCCGCTCGGGATGCTCGGCCTCGAGCGCCTTCAACTCCCGCATCAGCTTATCGAATTCGAGGTCGTCAATCTCCGGCTCATCAAGTGTGAAGTAGAGATACTCGTGACGCCGAATCTCCTCCCGCAACGCGTCGATTCGATCGACACCCTTGTTACCCGCCGGCTTTGCATCCTGTTTCGTCATTCAGAGGATTATAGGAAGCCAGCCGCTTTCATGCGAACATGCGGAAGCAAACACCGCGCGTCACACGAAGTCGAGGGAGCCCGTCACCCGCATGGAACCAGTCACACATTTTTTGAGCGGCGCCATTCTCTCCCGCGCCGGCTTCAACCGCAGGACCGCTTACGCGACGCTGGCCATGACGCTCGCCGCCGAGATGCCGGATATAGACGTTCTATGGTCCATGCGCGGCCCGCTCGCCGGCTTCCAGCACCACCGCGGCATCACGCATACTTTCCTCGGCGCGCCGTTTGAAGGGCTCATCATCACCGCCGTCATGTGGGTCATCCATACGCTTCGCAAGAAGAAGCCGGAGCAGCCGCCCAAATGGCATCTGCTCTGGCTCTTCTCGACCGTCGCCATCTTGCTGCACATCCTGCTCGACTTCACCAACAACTACGGCGTCCGCCCATTCTTCCCATTCGATCCGCACTGGCATGCCTGGAGTATCGTCTTCATCGTCGACCCATTCCTGCTGCTCGTCCTCATCGCCGGCCTCGTGCTGCCTGCCATCTTTGGCCTCACCGATCGCGAGATCAGCAACAGACGCGTCGCCTTCCGCGGCCAGGGACTTGCCATCACCAGCCTGGTCCTCATCGGCCTGTACTATGGCTGGCGCAGCACGGAGCAATCCCACGCCCTCAACCTTGTTCGCCAAGCCGGAGTTGGCGGAGCACCCGCCCAGCGTCTTGCCGCCGAACCCTATCCCTTCAGCCCGTTCCACTGGCACGCCATCGTCGAGACGGCAGACTACTACCAGACCGCCGATGTCTCCACCTGGACGAATATCGTCGATACCAGCGACGCCAACGACCGCATTCCCAAACCGCCGGTGACGCCAGCCGTCAACGCTGCAAAGCAATCCTGGCTGGGCCGCGTCTACCTCAACTGGTCGCAATTTCCCGTCACCCGCGACGCCGGCCGCGAACTTCCGCCGGACTACGCGAATGATCCGAATGCGCCGCAGATCCTGACCCGGGTCGACTTCGAAGACCTGCGCTTCGCCTACTCGGCCATCCCCGGCGGCAATGAGGGCCGACCACCCCTCGGCGCCAGTGCCTACGTCGCCCCGGATGGCCGGATCGAAGCCATGTACATGGGGGACAAGGCGCAGAAGTAGCCAATTTGTCACCCCGACCGGGCCTCAGCCCCAATTTGTCATCCCGACCAAAGTGCAGCGTAGTGGAGGGATCTGCAACTTCTCCACTCAAATTGTCATCTCGGCCGAAACGGAGAGACCTTATCCCGGGCCAATCCGTAACCCCGTCAGAGCCTTTCAACTTGACCGCATCCCCTTCGCCACCCAGAATAGAAGTAGCCGTGGAAAGTGCTGCCCGCCAACGGCATTCACTGCAGACACGCCGGCTCACACCAGCCCGCACAAAGTCCGGCTTCGAGGTCTCAACATCATGTTCGCTTATGTCCTGCTCCTGCTGGCTGTTGTCAGTCGCGTCGTTCCGCATCCCGCCTGGTTCAGCTTTACTGCGGTCGGAGGATCGCTGCTCTACTTCGGCGCCCGCCGCTCCTGGTGGCAGGGCATATTCCCACTCTCCGCGCTTGCCTTGACCGATTATTACCTGACCGTCTACGCCTACAACTATCCCTTTCACCTGCAGGATTACCTGGTCACTTGGGCCTGGTATGGCATCGCCATGGTGATCGGCGGAGCAGTCCTGCGGCAGAAGGCTACGGCCGGCCGCGTCATAGGCGCGTCCATCGGCTCCTCGACATCCTTTTTCCTGATCAGCAATTTCACCGTCTGGCTAGGCTCTGCCATGTACCCGCATACAGCAAGCGGACTCGGCACGTGCTACCTGGCCGGCCTGCCGTTCTATCGCAACGACCTGATGGCCACCGCACTTGTCACTGGATTAGCGTTCGGCGTCCCGGCCCTCATCCGCCGCACCAGCGAAGCGCAGGACGCAACCCCCGGTCAGATGGCCGCCTAGTCAAGCTGCGAACTGGAAACAGACACAAAAAGGCAGGGTCTCATGCAGACCCTGCCTTTTTACTTGCAGGCTGTTCGAAATAGAAGGCCTTAGGCAGCCTTCTCCAGAGCAGCGCCAAGCTCTTTGATTTTGGAGGAAGTTGCCGTCTCATCACTACCGGCAACAGCAACTGTGTCTTTTCCAAGCTTGTGCAGCAGGGTCTTGATTGCGCTGCCGTCAAGCTCCTTATTCTGCAGCAGCTTTTTCAGCTTGCCCAAGTCAGCGACAACTGTCTTCACACCTTCATGCGAATGCTTGGATAGATACTCTTCCCATCCCTCGATGTTGGTAACTGCCTTGTCTACGGTGAAAGATTTCGCGCCATCATGGATGGCTTTGATCGTTGTTTCAAAACGGCTGGTCGACATTCACTTCTCCCTGGAATCATTGGTCTCGTGCCATGACTTCAACACGATGATTCGTGGGATGCGGCGGATTATTGCTGCTTGCCTGCGCCTGTCGGTCGAATCAAATGCCTCGCGAAGAAACTTCCTGTAATCAATTTTTGGCGCGTTGAGTAATGGTTATGCCTGGATCAACGCAGACTTCAGCCGACTATGTACTTGCTCCCTGGCAGGTAGGAAAGCAATTTGACGGCAAGATAAGTGATCACGAAGGTGGCGACCGCGATCGTCGGTATGCGCAAAAACGCATTCGCCAGCAAGGGGGCAAGATGGGAATGAACCACGCCGAGGGCGATGATGTGCGCCAGATACATTCCATAGCTCATGCGCGAAAGGTCAGCAACCCCTCTCCACACCACGCTATCCTTGCGCTCCCCATGAAGATGCCGGAAGAGAAGGAATAATCCTGCTGTCATGATCGCCACGTTCAGAGAGGTAAAGTTCCAGGTTAATTCCAGGCTCCTGACTTCGTTCACGGAATGCAATCTGTAGAGAAAACCCCCAGCTGTTAACGCGTAGCCTGCAACGATCATGACCGTTGCGATGGAATCAACGCGCGTGGAGGGCGCCATCAGGAATCGCTTGATGTAGACAGCTGCAACCACGTAGCCAATAAATCCTGAGAAGTAGTAAAGGGTCGGCGTGGCATTCCAGTAACACTCGCCCCACACCTCTGGAAAATACAGATGAATAAAAGGCAGCAACAGTGTTATGCCCGACAGGACCAGGAAGAGCTCCATGCTCTTGCGGCTTGCTGAAATGATCCAGGGTGAGAGCACGGGCGCTATCAGGTAGATCGCCATCAGCATATAGACAAACCACAGGTGGCCGACCTCGGTGCCATAGTTGACTGGAATTTTGGCGATGTTGAGCAAGGTGGTGCGAAGAGTGGTCAATCCGCGGGCGTAGTCATAAAACGCATAGACCATGCACCAGACCACGAAGGGGACCAGGACGCGAGTAAACCGCTTGCGGAAGAACTTGCGCTCATCTCCGATCGGGAAAAGGAAAAACCCGCTGATCATGACGAACAGCGGCACGCAGACGCGCAGGAGAGAGTTCGTCCATCCCACCGCCCATGCTCCTGCTGTGTGGAGTACCGTTCCCGTGGGTGATATGTATTCAAATTCACCCGTGTGAATCTGCATAACCATGTAAATGGCTATCACGCGTAATAAATCGAAGCCGCGATGCCGCCCTTGGGTGAAAGGAGCTGAGATGTTCACGATGTGCTATTCCCGGTCATCTGGAGATCTTAGCTAAGCCTCGCGCCTGCCAGCCGCTTTTTCGAAACTTCACAAAAACGAAGACGCAGCAGACAGATGAAGTCTCTGACTCGCAACGGCTATTTCTTGCGGAATCCGCCCATATTCCCCAGCCTTGCAACCCGCGCCTTGCAGCCGCCATCTTCTGCAAGAACGAATGGAGGAAATGCCAGAATGGCTAAAGAAAAAAGTGTCGTTTTATCGCTGGTTCTTACGTTCTTTCTAGGACCCTTTGGCATGCTCTACAGCACGGTCACCGGAGCGATCGTCATGCTGATCCTCTACCTTGCGCTCGGCATTCCGACGCTGGGATGGGCCCTCATCGGTCTGCATCCGATAGCGATGATCTGGGGCGCCTGGGCGGCTGCCAACAAGTAAGACGCATCGAGTGTCGGTCGCATCCTGCGGTGGCTGAAATTCCTCAAGCCACCGCGACATTCTTCTTCGCAAACACTTTCCGGACCAGCCAGAACAGCAGCAGCACTCCAATCACACCGAGGCCGATCAGCATGCCGCGCGTGTGCTGCTTCGCCAATTCCGAAACCATACCGAC
>CAXTNK010000001.1:115460-133154 GCA_964245665.1 uncultured Acidobacteriaceae bacterium | reverse complement strand
TACCGACGATCTGCGGCCCATATTTGATGACCAGCAATGCCGTGATCCCGAACCGCAGCAGACGGCCGACGAAGACAGCCAACATGAAGTCGAGCACCCGCATTTCAAATACACCCGCGGCGAAGACGAACAGCTTCCATGGAGTTGGTGGCGGCAGCATCGACGGAATCAGCATGGCGAGAAATTCCTGCTTTTCAAAGCGGGCCAGCAGCTGCTCATAGCGGGCGCGGTCGATGCGGCGTAACAGGAAAAGTTCTCCACCGGCGCGACCCAGGTAGAACGGTATCAAGCCACCGAGCGCCGACCCCAGCGCAGCCAGGATCACGTAAAGATAGAAGTGCCGTTTGTCGGCCCAGATATACCCGGCCATGATCAGGTCCATCGGTACCGGCATGGTTCCCGAATCGACAAACGCAACGACGCCCGCGCCCCAGATGCCCATCGGCCCGAGGATTGCCAGGATGTACAGCTTGTACTTCAACAGCAGCTTGCTGATCAGCTTCAAAATTCAATCTCCGCTGCGCGCGTGTCTTCCGCTTGAACCGGCCCGTGCCCTGGCTCATCATGCGCAGTATCGCCCGCCAGCACGCGTAGTGCATGAGGCAGCAACTGCAGCACCGACTGCAGCGAGGTCACTGCACCTTTGGGGCTGCCTGGTAAATTAAGTATCAGTGACTGTCCGCGCGCCCCGCATACCCCGCGGCTCAACGCGGCGAATGGAGTCTCGCTCAGCCCTGAGCGCCGCATCACCTCGGCCACACCATCGAGCAGGCGGTCACACACGGCACGAGTCGCCTCCGGCGTAACATCGCGCGGTGCAATGCCAGTGCCGCCAGTCGTCACTACCAGCCGGACACGCTCTGCCTGCCGTCGCAATTCTGCTTCGATTTTTCGCTGTTCGTCTGCTACCAGAAGAATCTCGATCACATCGAACGCCGCGCTGCTCAGTGCGCGCGCGACCGCCGGACCCGATACATCTTCCCGTTCACCAAGTGAGCGCGAATCGCTCACCGTGATCACCACTGCCTGCGTCATCTCTAAATTGTAACGGCGCAATTGCACCAGGGCAGGAGGCGACAGGTATGCTCTTATAGAATCGGTCAGCGAATGTGGACGGCCTCTGCATTTGAAAGCTATGACGACAGCATGGCAGGAGACATATTGGAAGTTCAATCCGCAGGCTCGACGCACGCCCCTGAGTTTCTGGATCGTCACCCCTGGCTTCCTGTCCTTCTGCTGATCCTGCTGCCCTTCGCTGTAAGTGTGCCGCTGTGGCTGTTCGGGTTCAGTACAGACCCCATCTGGTACGTCTCAGGAACGACGACTGCTTCGCAGCCATTTCCGGGCTATCCCTTCATCGATCCCAATGCAGGTTTCACCAGCGAAGCTCTCGGACGCCTCTCGGCATGGGACTGGGTGCACGGCATTATTCCCTGGTGGAATCCCTATACGGGCGTTGGGATGCCGCTTGCGGGAGAGATGCAGCCCGGCTCGTTCTTTCTCCCGTTCAACCTGTTGTTCCTGCTCAAGGAAGGCGTGCTCTGGCAGAAGATGTGCATGCAGATCATCGCCGGTCTCATGACCTATGCACTCCTGCGCGAACTCAGGCTGAGCCGCCTCGCTTCGTTGATGAGTGGCGCCGTGTTCGCCTTCAACGCCACCATCGCGTGGACGCCCGGGCCCGCCGCGGGTTATTGTTCGCTGCCGTTCCTGCCGCTTCTTTTGTGGGGTATCGAGCGTGCGCGGAAAAAAGCATCGAGTGCCGCCAGTATCCTGGCCATTGGCTGCGCTATCGCGTGGTCCATCCTTGCCGGCTTTCCTGAGCCTGCGTACATCAGTGGATTGCTGGCTCTTGCCTGGGGCGTGTATCGGCTGGCTGGTGAGCAGGATCGCTGGGGAATGGCACGTCGCGCGGCGATCGGCTTCGTTCTCGGCCTGCTTGTGGCCGCGCCCCTGCTGATCGCTTTCGCCGATTATCTGCAGCGCTCCGATTCATTCTCTGTGCACCTGCTGGGTGAAGCCGCTTTGCCGATCGAGTCCTTTGCGCAGACCATGATGCCGTATGTGTATGGGCCGATGCCGTCTATCTTCCACTCTCAGCCGATGACCGGCATCTGGGGCAGCACCGGCGGCTATGCCGGCAGCATGCTGGTTCTGATGGCTTTGGTGGGACTTTGCCGAAGATCTACGCACGGTCGATTGCGTATTTTAGTGGCCTGCTGGGTCGGCATTGCCTGGGCCAAGTCGCTGGGCGTGCAGCCGATTCGGGGCATCATGAACTTTATTCCGCTCCTGCGCCGGGCTGCCTTCTTTCGCTACGCAGACCCCTCGTGGATTTTCGCGCTCGTCGTGCTGGCCGCGTTTGGCCTCGATGAACTGAGCAGCCTGCCGCCTCGCCGCCGGTATCCTTTCGGCATCGCACTCGCAATGCTTGGCCTGGCTGTTGGCGCCGCGTGGCCGACGCATGCCTTCTGGCAGCGTCCCACCTCCCTGCGGCCGCTCATGTTTTTGCTTATAGGGCTTTCACTCGCCTGGGTCGTTGTAGAGTTTGTCCTGACCAGCCTGCTCTGGACACGCCTGCAACTCGGCACGCGCCGCATTTTGCTTGCTGCTCTGCTGGTCTTCGATGCCGTGGCCATGTTCGCCATGCCGCAGTTCAGCGCGCGACGGAACACGCACCTGGACACGCCGGCGATCCAGTTTCTTCACGATCACCAGGGGCTCTCCCGCCTGTACAGTATGGGCCCGCTGCAGGCGAACTACGGCGCGTACTTTCAACTTGCCGAGATCGATCACAACTCTCTGCCCGTTCCGGCACTCTGGACGCACTATGCCGATAGCAGTCTGCTGCCGGGCATTCTCGATAAATCTGCAGGAGTCGGCTTTGAGCCCCAGGATTTCGAGCAGGGCTACGGCGGCGAGGCACTCAGCAGCAACCTTCAGAACTATCTTGATATCGGTGTGCGCTATGTCATCACCGGTGCCCGGCAAGCTCCCATTGCAAGGTTGTTCACGCCGGCTCTTACCGAAAACAATTCATCAGAGCTTCCATCGACAACCTCTCTGCTCGATCGCGTGACGTTCCTCCGACCGGTGTTCGCAGAATGCCGCCGGGTGGCCGGCGATCCTTCCGCATTCCACGTTTTGCGCACCGTGGCACAGGCCGTCCTGAAGCGGCTGGCGCCGTATGCTCCCATCAACACAGGCATCACCGGTCCCCGCCCGGTGAACGATTCAGGCCGCAGGCTGCTCACATTGCCGCCCGGACAATCTGTCACTGTTACATTAACAGCAGCCGCCATGCCTGCCAGTGGCAAGCCGGTCCTCGCAGTTGCGATGATGCCGGGCAATGACTCTTCAGACGGCGATCTGTCGGTTGAAGTATGCGCGGGATCTGATTGCGCTCACGGCCATCGCGCGCTGTCTGAAGCCGTTGCCTCAAACTGGTTTTCTGTGCCGCTCGAAAAACCTCTGACAGCTTCAGCTTCGTTGCCAATGAAGCTTGTTCTTGCGCGGACAGGCGCGGGATCCGGGCCTGCTGTCTCGCTCTTCATGCAGCCCGCTTCCGGCGACGAAGTCCAGCAGATCGAAACTGCCGCCGGACTGATCAATGGCGAAGCAGTCCAGCTCGGTTTCGACTACAGCCGGCCCTTGCCCGGACTGCAGCATGTCTACTCCGATGCACTGATGGAAATATGGCAATTACCCGATACTGCCCCTTACTTCGAAGTCATTCACGGAGGACCCTGCACACTCGTCGAGATGCAGAGAGAATCACTCGCGGCAGACTGCCAGTCACCCGCCACGCTGATGCGCCGCGAATTGTTTATGCCAGGATGGAAAGCTTCTATCAACGGCAAGACTGTTGAGCCGGAGCAGCAGGACACCATCTTCCAGGCCATCCACCTGCCCACGGGCCATAGCCAGGCCGTTTACCGCTTTGTACCGCCGCACATGACCGTGGGGTGGGTGCTTTGCGCTGCCGGCCTGACAGGACTGCTTTGGCAGCTGGTTGTCCTCCTGCGCGAGAGGCATAGCGCTCCTGCCTGATCTGGAGAAAGCTCTAGGCTTCGGGCAATCCGGTTTCCTTCGGCTTCAACTCCGGCATTGATGTAAAGCTGCTCTTGAGACTGCAGAAAAAGTTATAGCGAAGGATGTAGTAAAACGCCGCGACTCCGTCGAGCGCCGTAATCTTCTTGCCCTCTTCATAGGTGCGGCCGTAGTAGCTGATCGGCACTTCGTAGATAGCGCATTTCAGCTTGGACACTTTCGCCGTCACTTCAATCTCGAAGCCGAAGCCGCTCGATTGAATCGTCATCTTGCGGATGATGTCACCGCGAAAGGCCTTGAAGCAGGTCTCCACGTCCGTCAGGTTGATATTGGTCGCCAGGTTCGAACACAGCGTCAGCAGTTTGTTCGCAACGTAGTGATAGAAGTAGACCGCCCGCGACGCCTTGCGCACCAGGAACCTCGAGCCGAACACAACATCGGCCTGGTCCGCCATGATCGGTGCGATGACGTCTGGAATCTCTGCCGGGTCGTACTCGAGATCGGCGTCCTGCACGATTACGACCTCGCCGCGCGTCAGGCGAAAGCCGGTCTTGAGCGCCTCGGTCTTGCCGCCGTTAGCGGCATGCCGGGTGGTTACGATGACGTCGGGATAGCGGGCGGCAAGACTGGCAAGAATCTCCGGCGTCCGGTCCTGTGAGCAGTCGTCTACCAGGATCAGTTCGAGCAGCTGCGGCAGCTTCAAAACCCTTCCGACAATCTTCTCGAGAGTTTTTTCCTCGTTGTAAATTGGCACTACGACAGACAGGCATTTTTCCTGCATCCGAAACTGGTTCTCTCTTCCTGTGTTTGGGGTCCCGCTCAAGCTCAGATGATTGTAGCTGCCACCTGCACCGTGCGCCGACCCAACTCGTCAGCCACGATAGTTCGCCTCCCATGACCAGGGACCTGTCGAAACGGATCACATTTCACGGGAAACTATTTCGTGCAGAATGTTTTCTTATCGACTGGGACTCACCGCGTCTCCCGTCCGTCTAACAGAGACCGCCCGCTCCGGTCTTTAGGATCACCCGTGGACGACCGGACACCATTTTGGACCGGTTGAAAGATCTGCACCAGGCTTGTTGGACGATAATTTGCGAAAGGATGAGAAGATAACAGGAATACCGTGAATACTCCGTTGCAGTTCTGCCAACCAGCGACGGAACCGGGCAAATCCTGACTCTCGCATGCCGACTACAGAAGTGCCTAATAGTCCCCCGCCGGTGAAGGACCCCAAGCCCGATTACGAGCTGGATCCCCGCCGCAACAACTCCGACTACGGGGACCTCGGAACCGACGAACTCGTTCAGCGTATCAACGAGCTGGAAGACGAGCGCCGGGCCGCACGTATTCGCGAGGGCATCTGGATTGCGCTTCTGCTGCATGCCGTCGCCGTACTGCTATGGATTTTTGGCCCGCGCTACATCTGGCACGAACCGGTCGTGGTCAATCCGTCGCTCAAAGGGCACCAGGACTTCACCTATCTCACCACGCCGCAGGATGCCCTGCGTCAGCCGCGGGCGAAATCCAATGCCCCGCCCGTCCATCCGCATGTAGACCAGAAGACCCTGCAGCATTTCCAGGCACAGCGCAAAGCCGCGCCCGCGCCGCAGCCGAAGCAGACTCCAACGCCACAGACGCCGCAGGCACCTGTACCGCAGCAACCGGTACAGCAGGCCCAGCAGCAGCCTCCCCCGGTCCCGACGCAGACACAGACACCCACGCCAGCTCCCGCGCCCCAGCCCGCTCCGAAGCAACAGGCGCAGACCACCCAGGAACAGGCCACGAATCCTTTCAAGACTGATACCTCGCCGGGAGACATGATCCGCCAGGCTGCCAAAGGCGCCGCTTCCGGGGGAGGCAGCGTGGGAACCAACGCATCTCCAGGTGGTGGAGGCATGGGCGCCGGGGTCAGCATCCTCAGCGACACCATGGGAGTCAATTTCGACCCGTGGCTGCAGCGTGTCATTGCCGCGACCTACCGCTCCTGGCTGCCCATCATCCCCATCTCCGCCAGGCCACCGCTCAATGACAAAGGCCGGGTATCGATCAAGTTCGACGTGATGCCGGACGGCAGCGTCAAGCACATGTACCTCATCAGCGGTTCCGGCGAAGTTGCCCTCGATCGCGCTTCCTGGGCTGGCATCACAGGCGCAACCTATCCACCGCTGCCAGCGGAGTACAAGGGCAAGAGCCTTACCCTCGGCTTCGGCTTCTACTACAACATTCCTGTGGACCAGAAGTAGTGCGCCCGGCACCCGGCAATCCGGCCGCCACCAAGCCAAAGCCGTCCCGGCCCATCGAGACCATCTATCGCGGCCGCCAGGTGACCGGCCTGCTGATTGTCGGCTGCGTGCTCGTCGGATTCGCCCTGGCCCGGGCAAACTGGCATGAAGTGTTTCCCACCGGCTGGTGGCACGTTTGGTAGCAGCAGAACTGCCCCTGCTGGTAGTCCTGCTTGGGCCTACCGCGAGCGGCAAAACGGCCCTTTCCATGCAGTTAGGCGCACAATTCGACGGCGAGATCGTCAGCTGCGATTCAGTTGCTGTCTACCGCGACTTTGAGGTCGGCACGGCTAAACCCTCTGCTGACCAGCGTCGACAACTCCCGCACCACCTCATCGACATCGCCTCACCGGCCCACCCCTATTCCGCCGGGGACTACAGCCGCGACGCCCGCGCAGCCGTCGCGGCTATCACTGCTCGCGGCCATTTGCCCATCATTACCGGCGGCACCGGACTCTACCTGCGTGCGCTGCTGATGGGACTTTTTGCCGGACCGCCGCGCATCGAGGAACTCCGCGACCGCCTGCGCAAGACAGGAGTACGTCACGGCTCCGGCTACCTGCACCGTCTGCTCTCAAGGCGCGACCCGGCAGCTGCCGCGGCTATCCACGCCAACGATATTCCGAAGCTGATCCGGGGTCTTGAAGTATCCCTCACATCCGGACGACCCATGACCGAAGCCTGGGCAGAAGGCCGCGACCCGCTCACCGGCTACCGGATCCTCCGCATCGGCCTGGAACCGGAGCGTAAGCAGCTGTACGCGCGGATCAACCAGCGCGCTGCAGAAATGTTCGAACATGGATTGATCGCAGAAACGCAGCGTTTACTGGAGAAATACGGGCCGGAACTGAAGCTGTTCGACGCCCTCGGCTACCGCCAGGCAGCAGCTTTCCTGCGCGGCGAATCTGCCGGCGAAACTGCTATCCAGCTCGCTCAGCAGGGTCATCGCAATTTAGCGAAACGTCAGCTTACCTGGTTTCGAAGGGAGCCGGACGTCTACTGGCTGCGCGGTTTCGGCGATGCCCCGGAGATCGTAGAGCAAGCCCGGCAGATCGTCGCATCAATGCTCAATCCAATGTGAATCTTGAAGGGGCGGGACTTCAGTCCCGCCATAAGCCCATCCTTGACACCCGGCCTTAGCCGCTGAAGAAGCGGTAACATTGATCGACGATCTCTGGCTCTAGGAGGCTGGAGGCGTCACGTCCAGAACCATGTTCGGAAGAGTCTGGGTCGTGACTGTCACCCCGGAAGTCGCCTGCGCTTCCACGGTGAACGTGAACTTGCCATACGCGGTGCCCGGTGAAGGAACAGGGGACTTGTTCAGATAGTGGTATCGCTGTGAACAGCCGCTCATCGAGCCGATCGTGACTCCAAGCCCCGCAACCACCAGCAGCATCAGCCCGGCATTCTTCCATGCATCGCTGCGCCGGCGCAGGCCCAGCCCGGCGATGGCCAGCAGTCCCGGAAATAAAAAGGCGTACACCATCTTCGAGCTCTGGCGAAGCTTGCTGTTCGAACTGGTCGGGCCATACGTCTCTACGCTCAGAATGCTGGTCGTCGCCGTAGCGCCGCTGACGAATACATTCGTCGGAAGAAAGGTGCAGGCCGTATCCGCGGGCAGTCCCGAGCAGGAGAGTGTCACGTAGTTACTGAATTTATTGACCGGGGTCAGCGTCAGTTGTACCGTGCCGGTCGTTCCCTGCGAAACAGTCAGGGTTGTGGTCGCAGGAACGATGCTGAAGTTCGGCACTGTAGTGGCAGCTTCTGCAACCACCTGCGTATCGGCCGACACTGAACTGGCCAGACTATCGGTGCCGCGATAGAGGGCATGCACGGAGTGCTCGCCCGCCGTCAGTCCGGGGACGCTCAGGGTCGCTTCGCCCTCGGCATTCAGGACAGCAGACCCGATATCGCGTGTGCCGTCAACCAGCGTAACCACCCCGCTCGCATTGGCGTCCCCGCCCTCTGGCGACACATGCACCACGAAGCTGGCCCGTGTTCCGGTCGCCGTATGAGCGACATTTGAGCTCAACTGCGTCTGCGTTGCGACGGCCGGGGTTTCTGCGCGGAGAGAACCGCTGCCCGCAGCCAGAAAAGCTGCTCCGGCAAACCACAGCAGGGGCTTGTAGATGCTGGTTACGGATGAGGTCTGACGACCGGTAGTGCGTTGCACAAAACTGTTCCAGAATACTGACTGCAAATGCAAACCCTCAATTCATCTGCCCGAGCCTTAACCGGACGCAACTTCAGCCGGGGCGCACCACCTATTGTAGCTGTGACAAGAATCTCATAGCCGAGCACTTCCTGCTCGTCGCCGATTTCCAGCCGAGCCTGCCCCCGTTATCCTCACCGCATCGCCTGCAATCATTCGCCGCAAATCACTGCGGCGGAGCCTGGCCCGTCTGCGGCTTTTGTTGCTGCGTCGGCTTGTCCTTGATCGTCGGCTCCGGAGCGCCTGGCATCGCGACCGACTGGTGCGCCACGGCCGAGGGCGATCCACTGTCGGAGTCAGCTGCATTTGGTCCACTCGCCGCACCGGTCGTCGAAGTCGCAGGCTCCGTCAACTGGGTGGAGGGACCGCCCTGTGTCCGGGCATTCTTCGAGGCGCCATTGCCCGAACCCTTGGCATTGTTGCCACTGTTCTCACCATTACCGCCATTCATCTTGCTGTCGCCGCTACTTCCCTGCGTGGTACTCCCGTTCGACGCACTGTGGCAACCCGTCACTGTCGCCGACACCAGGGCAACGGCGAGGCACAGTCGCCATATCTTTTCTGCACGCATATCAAACCTCATCTGGAAATGGATGCAGAAAGCAAGCATTCAAGGAGCTAAGCCGTGGCCGTTGGTTCAAAACTGGCAAGAATGGTCGTGATGTGAGCGAACGGAATAAAGAAAGCGAGACCCGGCGCTGACGGCTTTACACGGTATTTCTCAACGATGCGATTCAGTACCTCTTCGCTCTCAATCCAGATGCCGGTCGCTTCAACGCCGAGTAAACGTACATTCTCCAGCCGTTCCTTATCGAAAAACTCCGGACCAATCACGATCACCTTATGATTGATCAGTTTGCTGAATTCAATCTCCATCTCCACCCCGCTTGCCTGACTCGTATCCATAACGAAGACGCTCCTCCGGCAAACGGAGTTGCACCCACGGGATTGTCAGCCTGAACGAAGTCGAAGGACCTTCTTCTCCTTAGCCGGCAGCAATCGCCCGCCCGGCAGCCGCGCCCGAAGCCCAGGCCCATTGAAAATTGAAGCCGCCCAGGTGTCCGGTGACGTCGACCACTTCGCCAATGAAATAGAGCCCCGGTACCTTGCGGCTCTCCATTGTTTTTGCGGACAACTCGTTCGTGTCGACTCCGCCAGCCGTCACCTCAGCCTTCTCATAGCCCTCGGTGCCGGATGGCGAGACGATCCACGCATGCAGCCGCGCATCGGCGTCGATCAGGGCCGCATTACTCCAGCCATCAGGAGGAGAAAGCTCCATCCATCGCGTCGCCAGCCGCTGCGGCAGAATCTCCGCCAGGGCTGCACGCGCTGCTGCCGTATCGCGACGTGCCTTTGGCTCTCGGAGTGCTGCCGTCCAGTCGCGTCCGGGAGCGAGGTCGATCGACACTGGCTCGCCTGTCTGCCAGTAGGACGAAGCCTGCAACACGACTGGCCCGCTCAGGCCGCGATGCGTGATCAGAAGCTTCTCGCGAAACTGCGCCTCGCCCGCACGGACGATAGCTTCAGCCGAAAGTCCGGCAAGGTCGCAGTAATCGGCGCGATCGTTTTCATCAAGAATGAATGGAACCAGCGCCGGACGTACCGGGACAAGCTTCAGCCCGAACTGCTCTGCGATTTCGTAGCCGAAGCCGGTCGCACCCATCTTCGGGATTGATGGGCCGCCGGTCGCAACCACCAGTACCGGCGCAGAAAACTCACCACGCGCAGTCTCGAGAGAAACTCCACCACTGTGACGAATTGAATGTACGGAGCAATTTACGAAGGTCGTGACGCCGGCTATTGCGCATTCCTTCGCGAGCATCGCAACGATCTCTTTCGCCGAGCCATCGCAAAAAAGCTGGCCCAGTGTCTTCTCGTGATACGCAATGCCGTGTGCTTCGACCATCTCGATAAAGGCCTGCGGCGTGTAACGTGCCAGCGCAGACTTGGCGAAGTGCTTGTTCTCCGAGAGAAAGTTCGCCGGCGTGCAATGCAGATTGGTGAAATTGCAGCGGCCTCCACCGGAAATCAGGATCTTCTTGCCGACGCGGTCGGCATGGTCGAGCAGGGCCACGCGTTTGCCGCCACGACCGGCTTCGATCGCGCACAACAATCCCGCGGCGCCGGCGCCAAGGACAATTGCATCGAATTTCTGCACCGATGATCCAGACATAAGACTTCATCCACAGTAACAAGCCGAGGCTCAGGTTCTCGTACAATCGTTGCATCCATTCTGCTGTGGCGCGGCTGCCGCTACGTAGCGGCACTGGGCAGGAGATTATGCTTAGATTCATGACTGCTCTAGTAACTGCCGGTGCTCTTGGAATCGGCGCAAGCACCCTGTCTGCCCAGACTGCGAGCTTCGGGCCATCCAACCCGTTTTTCGCGCCCAGCACGCTGCCGTTCCAGGCGCCGCCTTTCGACAAGATCAAAGACGAAGATTACGAGCCGGCGATTGAAGCAGGCATGGCGCAGCAACTGGCAGAGATGCAGGCCATCGCGGATAACCCTGCTACGCCGACTTTCGAAAATACCTTCATCCCGATGGAGAAAAGTGGACTGCTGCTCGACCGCGCCATGGCTGCCTTCAGCGCTGTTACCGGGGCGAACACGAATCCTCTGCTCCAGAAGACACGCGCAACACTTGCGCCGAAACTCGCTGCGCATTCTGACGCAATCCATTTGAACGAAAAACTATTCGCCCGTGTCGCAGCTGTCTACAAGCAGCGCGCCTCGCTCAAGCTCGATCCTGAATCGCTGCGCCTGGTCGAAGTGACCTACGACCAGTTTGTGCACTCCGGCGCGAACCTCTCTGATGCTGATAAGGACAAGCTGAAGAAGCTGAATGAAGAGTCGTCGACGCTCTCCAATACCTTCTCGAACCGCCTCCTTGCCGCCACGAAAGACGCTGCCTACAAGACGGCGGACAAGACAAAGCTCGCCGGCCTGACTGATGCGCAGATTATTGCGGCCGCAAAGGCCGCCGAAGGCCGTAAGATCGATGGCTATGTTTTGCCGATGCAGAACACAACGCAGCAGCCGGAGCTGGTCTCGCTGACGGACCGCACGACGCGGCAGCAGATCTTCGAAGACTCGTGGAACCGCGCTGAACGCGGCGATGCAAATGACACCCGTGACACCATCGCACGCATCGCGCAAATCCGAGCCCGGCGCGCACAACTGCTCGGCTACTCCAGCCACGCTGCGTGGAAGCTCGAAGACCAGATGGCGAAGACCCCGGAAGCTGCGCTCAAATTCATGGACGCACTGGTGCCAGTCGCAACTGCCAAGGCCGCGAGCGAGCAGAAAGAAATTCAGGATGTCATCGACGCGCAAAAGGGTAACTTCGAAGTCGAGCCATGGGATTGGGACTTCTACTCAGAACAAGTCCGCAAAGCTAAATACGATCTGGACGAGGCCCAGGTGAAGCCGTATTTCGAGATCAACAACGTTCTCGAAAACGGGGTCTTCTACGCAGCGCATCAGCTCTACGGCATCAGCTTCAAAGAGCGCAAAGATATCCCCGTCTACCAGCCTGACGTGCGCGTCTTCGAAGTCTCCGACGTCGACGGCAAGCCGATGGCGCTCTTCTACTGCGACTACTTCAAGCGTGACAACAAGCAGGGCGGCGCATGGATGTCGGAGTTTGTCGGTGAGTCGAAGCTGCTTGGAACGTTGCCCGTTATTTACAACGTAGCGAACCTGCCGAAGCCTGCACCGGGCGAGCCCGCGCTCATTACCTTTACAGACGTCACGACCATGTTTCACGAGTTCGGCCACGCCTTGCATGGCATGTTCGCGAATACTGTTTACCCCAGCCTTTCGGGCACGGCAACGGCGCGCGACTTCGTCGAATTTCCATCACAGTTCAACGAGCGCTGGGCGATCTATCCGGAAGTTTTCAATCACTACGCGAAGCATTATCAGACCGGCGCGCCCATGCCTGCAGAACTGGTCGACAAGATCAAGAAGGCTGAGAACTTCAACGAAGGCTACAAGCTGACCGAGTTACTCGCCGCTGCTGAACTCGATATGCAGTGGCACGCTTTGCCCGCGGACGCGCCGTTGCAGAATCCTGACGACTTCGAAAAACAGGCGCTGACGAAAACTCATTTGAACATCCGCGCAGTGCCGCCGCGCTACCGGTCGACCTACTTCAGCCATATCTGGGGCAGTGGGTATTCAGCCGGCTACTATGCCTATCTGTGGACGGAAATGCTGGATGACGATGCCTACCAGTGGTTCGACCAGCACGGCGGACTGACGCGCGCGAACGGCGATCGCTTCCGGCAGATGGTGCTCTCGCGCGGCAATACGGAAGACCTCGCAAAGATGTATGCAAACTGGCGTGGCAGTGTGCCGCACGTCGACGCCATGATGAAATATCGCGGACTCGAAACGACAGGTACCGCGAAATAGCCGCTGCCTTCGCGGGCATCGTCAGCTTTCGTACAGGTTTGTCTGCAGAAACTTGTTCCTGAACTTGCCCTTAGGATCGTACTGCCGGACCATCTCCAGATAATCCGGCAGCTTTTTATAGTGCGAGCGGATCACTGCCGGCTGCATGGTAAAAACTTTCGCCCAGTGCGGCCGCGCCTCGAAGGGCTTCAGCTTCGCTTCAATCAATGGCAGCACCTTCAGGACATTCTCCGTTTCAGGCTTCCAGGTAAAGTGAATGGCCATCGAGTCGCGCTGGTACGCCATGCTGGTCCACAGGTCGTCGGCTGCAATCGTGCGTAACTCTGTGACGAATAGATGCGGTGTAATCTGGTCGCGCAGTTCTTCGACAGCCAGGATCGCTTTGTAGCCGTGATCGCGTCCAACGAAATACTCTGTCTGGATCTCCGCGCCGCTGCTGGGCGTGAAGTTCATCTTGAAATGCGGCAGACGTTCAAACCAAGGACCGGGGATGCCCATCTGTTCTGTGCAGGGTTCAGCCGAATGGCTGCCGATGGGATGAAGCTTGCGCGTCGCGACCGTAGCGCCGAAAAACTCCGGATCCTGGTGAGCAACTGTCGAACTCTCAACGCGGCGCTTGATCCATACCTGGGTCGCGCGGTGGTTCTGCCAATCCGTAAACAGGCTCACACTGTAGCCGCTCGAAAAGATCTCATCCAGGTGATGCTCAAGTGCGTCGAACGAAAGATTCTCGTACACAGTCTGCGCTACCAGGAAGGTCGGCTCGACTGCGAGCGTGATGTTGGTGATGATGCCAAGCGCGCCGAGATGAACAACCGCTCCGGCAAAGCTGTCGCCCAGCTTTTCCTTCGAAAGCACGACCGTCTCACCGTCTGCCTTGATGATTTCGACTGCGCGCACAGATGTAGCCAGGTTGCCATTGTGCACACCCGAGCCATGCGTGCCCGTAGCGCATGCGCCGACCACCGAGATATGCGGCAACGACGCGAGGTTGTGCACCGCGAATCCGCGGCTGTCGATATACGGCGCCAGCGCTCCATAGGTCACGCCTGCGCCGACCTTAACCGTTTTGGCCTGGGCGTCGAGTTCAATCGCATCGAAGTGTTTGAGAGAAACCTGGTCACCGGTCGTATCTGCGATCGCGTTGAAGGAGTGGCGCGCGCCAAGCGCCTTCACCAGGGTGCGTGACTTCAGCACCTCCTGTATGTTGGCGGCAGAGTCGGGCTGATCGAGCCGCTCGGCGCTATAGGTCAGGTTGCCTGCCCAGTTGGTTCGGCCGCCCGACATGGGTGAAGATGAAGACTGTTGGCCGCCGGCCATCCGCTCAATGAACGAACCGGCAAGAAGAGTGCCCGACGCTTTGAGAAACTGCCGCTTGTCCATGAACTCCTCCTGGTGCCTGATTCTGTGAACGTTCTCAGAACTGCATGCTGCTTTTGAATCATCAGGTATAGAGTGTGGCATGTACGGCTGGCAAGGAGGCGTGGGGAATCATTCAATACCGGCGTGGCCCGAAAGTGGTGCTTGTCATTTCACTCACCCTGGCATAGTATGGGACTTGCCTATCGAGCGGCTGATGCTTCAGGCGAGGTCTGGATCTCCGGAGAGATTACCGGGGATTGCAAGTCAAGATCCGCAGAGGCTCGCTGCACCTTCGAGAGTCAAGGGAAAAACTGCAGTATCTTGTTCGAGGCATTAACCGTCAGGTTGAAGAAGAAGCGTCTTGCAGGCTAAGCGTCAGCCGGGGTACATTCCCTGAGAGTCTTATACGACCAAGCGCTTTTTGAAGAGCAGTGGTTCCAGGTAACACCGAACGTACAGAGTACATACGAAGACTCCACTCGATAACTCGTCACGCCGGGAAGAGAATGCAAATCAATCTCACCCGATGACAGACGCCTCAGGCGCCGCAGAGAGTATGTGTGTCCAAAGCTCGTATCAAGGTTGGCATCGGGGCAGAACGCAGCCACCGGTCAGGTTGTAACAACTAGTGGCACCAGGAAGTGCACATCAGGAAGCGCAAAGAATGACAACAGAGCAGAACGAGCCCCAGGCTACTGAGCCAAGGACTTCCGAAGGACAAGGGGCAGCCACCCAGGTCCAGATTCCAGGACAAACCCGCCGCCGCCGCCGTCGCCGCCGTAACAAAAGCCAGGCGAAACCACAGCCGAACGGCCAGGCAGCTCCAGCCGAGGGTCAGCCTGTGCAGGCTGCTCCCGCACCCACGGCACAGGCCGCGCCCCCGCCGCAAAGCGCACCAGCTCCCCGGCAGGCGCCGCGTCAACGGTCGCAGGGACGCCAATTCAGTAAAGGCAATGGCGGCTCGAATGGTAACGGGAACGGGTCGGGCTCGAATGGCCATTACAGCAATCAGAACGGCAACGGCAGCGGGCAGAAGCAGGCAGCGGGCGGCCGTCGTAAAGGCAAGCAGCAGCGCCGGCAGCAGGTCTTCGTCGGCCCCATGGACCACAGCTATCGCACGGTGAACGGCAACGTCGCGGACCATGGTCATCAGCAGAACCATAACTACGAATTTCGCGGTATGCCGCACAGTGGCTTTTACGGCGAACAGGATGTTTTCAGCATGCCTGCGATCGCGGCGCCGGTGCGTGAAGATGCTCCCGTCCGCATCTATTTCTTCATTGAAGATCTGTTCTTTGTAGCGAAGATCCAGGAAGCCTCAAAGAAGCTCGGCGTCAAAGTCGAGTTTGCCAAGGCGGACAAGGAAACACTGGCGAAGATCACAGGCGCCGGGGATGAAGAGCGTGCTTCGCTTATTGTTTTCGACCTGAATAATCTCGGTGCAAAACCTCTGACAGTGATCCCCAAGTTGAAAGCCAAGCTGAAGCGCGGGACATCTATCATCGGGTTCCTCAACCATCTGCAGGGCGATCTGAAACAGAAGGCGACCGAGGCAGGCTGCGACATGGTAATGCCGCGTTCTGCATTCTCGCAGAACCTGCCGAACCTGCTGCGCCGGCATGGACTTGACGAAGAACTCGAAGCGATGGAAGCCTAGCTTCCTTATCCAGGAGAGGAGCCGCTCATGGCGGCCTTTTCTGATCCAGGATCATCCAGGAGGCCAGGTCATGTGCCGTCCGCCCAGCAGGTGGATGTGCAGATGTTCAACAGTCTGCCCACCATCGGCTCCTGTATTGATGACACTTCGATAGCCCCCGTCCAGGTGCAGCGTGCGCGCCAGTTCGGCGACGGCTCCGTTCATGTGGCCGATCAGTGCATCGTCCGTCCTGACAGCTTGAGCGAGCGAAACAATGTGGCGGCGCGGAATGACCAGTACATGCGTCGGCGCCTGCGGGTTCATGTCGGCGAAGGCCACCACCTGGTCATCTTCAAACAGCAGCTTTGCCGGGATTTCTCCGGCAGCGATTTTGCAGAAAATACAATCCATACCAGACAGCATAGCGCGCCTGCGACCTGACCTTTAGCGGACATACTTCGGTTTCTGCCCATTCACCCACGGGTTGTAGTCGCGAGCAAATGTGGCGCGTTCGAGGATGGTCGGATGAGTAAAATCCCAGAACACTTGAAGGCGGTTCGGCTCTGGTATATCGAGTGACTGTTCGCCGAGCTGCTGAAAACTTTCCTGGGCTGTCTGCTGAGGATGGGCGACGATGCCGTGAATCACTTCTTCGCCATAGATGTCGGCCTGGTGTTCAAAGTATCGGCTAATGCCATTCTCGATCGGCGAGGAGACGAAGCCAAGGATCTGCCCAGCCAGCAGCAGTACAACTACGGCACTCCAGTCTGCCATACCGGGAACACCCCATCTCGCTCCACGCTTCCGGATCATCCAGCGTGCCAGGTGATAGCCGAGCCATAGATAAATCAGAGTGCCGAAAATACCGAGTACTGTGCCGGTTACGATATGGCCGAGCACATAGTGGCCGAGCTCGTGGCCAAAGATGAACAGGATCCCATCGGGCGTCGAGCTATGGATGGTCGTATCCCAGACAACGACACGTTTCGATCCGCCAAACCCGGTCACATAAGCGTTTGCCGTCGTGACCTTTTCGCTCGCTTTCATCAGGAACATGCGCGACGGCGGAATAGCGATACCGCTCTTCGCTACGACGCGTTCAAGTTGTGCGACCAGTGCCGGGTTGGTCTGCTGCAGAGGTTGATAGTGATTGAAGATCGGATCAATGACAACGGGCAGAAGGTAAACACTGCCGAGCGTCAATGGGATGGAGATAAGCCAGAACCAGAACCACCACAGCCTCGGTGAATGGCGGACAATGGCGAACAGGATCGAGACGACGAAAGTGCCCGCAGCAAGCGTCAGCAGAAGGCTCTTGCCATGGTCGCCAAACCAGCTCGCCCAATGCTGGACGGACATCCCGAAGGCCAGGCCGATGCGATGTCCCACAAGGCTCAGTGGAAGTTGGAGAAGACTATCGAGCAGGATCAGCAACGGGATGAAGATGCATCCCTGCAGCCACGGCTTTGAAGTTATACGCCCAGCAAACCGGCTTAACCAGCTCGCGATCCCGAGACGCAGAATGAGCAGCACCGAGACGAATCCCCAGGCCAGCGAGATGAGTCCGAGGATCGTTTCGTCATGGTAGAGCGCAGTTGCCTTCGCCAGTTTGTCCGGCGGGAGCGAATAAGCTGGCGCTAGAAGACATAGCGGGAACGCATGATGAGGAAATGCAATCAGCACATTCTTTTTGTACAGGAATCGAGGGACGATCGCGCTCTTGCGAATCC
>CAXTNK010000001.1:106949-115450 GCA_964245665.1 uncultured Acidobacteriaceae bacterium | reverse complement strand
CAAATTTGTAATGCCAACAAAGTCGACGAGCCCACTCTTCATCCACTAAAAATTCATCATCCTGAACGAAGAGCAGCGAAGTCGAAGGACCTGCGTCTTGTTGGCACCGGCAATGGCCTGCTCGAGATATTTAATCCAGCCGCGTCAGGTACGCCTGACCTTCTTTCGGTTGTAATTCATTCGCGATCTCGACCGCGCGACCCTTATCGTCATTCGCGGGACGGATGCGCACCCAGTGGCCGGTCGGGCCGGTGAACTCGATCACGTTTGCCGTCTGGTATTTCCGCTGCAGATGATCTTTCAACTTTTCCGCTTCGCCGCCATTCTTGAAGGCGCCGATCTGGACGCACCAGCGGCCACCTTGTTCGATGGGCGAAGGCGCAGCATACACGTCAATACGCACGGGCGCGAGCCCAGGCAGATACACGCCGACGACCTTCGCTGATCCCACGGAAAGATCGAGCACGCGATCCGGGACAAATGGGCCGCGATCGGTGACACGCATGATCGCCTGCCTGCCGGTGCGCAGGTTCGTCACTTCGATCAGCGAGTTCAGCGGCAGTGTCCGGTTCGCTGCAGTCAGCGCATCCTGGTCGAAGATCTCGCCATTTGCGCCGCGGCGCTTGTTATACGGCGGCCCGTACCAGCTGGCTGTACCGGTCAATGTATAAACAGGAGTGTGGCTGGCGACGAACGCGGCATCGGCTGGTGAATCCGCAGTCGGCACCCTAGTCGACGGCGTCCCGTTATTTGGAGCAGCCTGTCTTGCTATGCCCTGCTGCTGGTAAGGCTGTTGCTGCGTTGACGGTGGCGGCGGAGCAGCAGCAGTCTGGACTTTGTGGCCGCATCCGGTCGCGAGCAACAGGCTGACGCTGAAGATGACTGCTGCAGGGAACGCTGCCGTTCGACACTTCCGCGTCATGACAGCCCTCGAAGTGGTCCTCACGGTTTCGGCCGGGTCGAGCGCTCAAGATGCTCAGCCAGTTTCGTCAGATGTTCTGAAGCAGTGCGCAGCGCCTGCGACGAGTTCCGGCGCACTTCCGGCACCACCTCATCATTCAAATACGTGATCACCTTGCGCACTTCTTCTTCGACGCGCGGGCCAATATTGCCGATCTCCGCATCCACCTTGCGGCCAAACGACTCAAAACGAGAAGCAGTTGCGGATGCGGCCATGGGACACCTCGAGACTAAGAAGTATTGTCGGCAGCACGAGGGCGGTCGTCAATGCCTGCAAAGTAGCCTTGCTTAAGGCACGTGCCAAGTGGATTACTAGTCCATGAAGCAGCGCTGGTGACGGACCTGCTGCTGCAGAAGAGTTCAGAGTTTCCTGTCCGGCGAACGCTGTCTTACCATTGCATCAACACTGAACACTGAACGGAGTTTCATGGCGAATAGAAAATCGGGGAATTTACTGCTCTACAGTATGGTGTTCTGTCTCGGCAGTTTCCCTGCAATATGCCTCGCGGCCACTGGTTCTGGCGCTGCGTCAACTGGCACAGTCCTCGCAACACTCACTGCCACCTCTGCTGCTGCGGGCGTATCGAGTTCAACCGACACTGCATCCTTACCCGACGCGCCGGAACCGACAGCGCAGACTTATCCAGTCAGTCCTACAGGGGACCAGTCACCTGCCAGGGGAAGCGCTCTGGCTGAGCGGTTTTTGAACGCGGTCGACCCGGGGTATCTGCAGGTGGGCGACAAGTGGGACGTCACCATCAACAAAGGTGAAAAAGTCAGGCCATTCACCAGGCGCGACAAGCTGCATTTCGCGTTTGAACAGGAGTGGAGCCCCTTCACCATTTTCGAAGCAGCGTACTCCGCTGGTTACGAGCATTTGCGCGACACCGACCCGCATTTCGGAAGCGACAGTGCAGGCTATGGGGAACGTTTTGGCGCTGCCATGTTCCGCCAGGGGACCTATCGGCTGTTTGGTGAGGGCGTGTTCCCGGCAGTGTTCCACGAGGATCCGCGCTACTATCGCGTTGCTGATGGCAGCTTCGGGCATAGAACGATCCAGTCGGTGTTACAGGTGCTGGTAAGCCACCGGGATGATGGCAGTCGAGGTTTTGCGTATTCGACGGTCCTCGGCGAAGCTGTTTCAAACTCGCTGCCGCTGACTTTCTATCCCCAGGCAAGTGTGCGAGCTAAGGTCGCGGTTGTAGGCACGGGTATCTCGCTCGGGGATGATGCCCTACTCAAGCTTTTCAGGGAATTTGCGCCGGATATCTTTCGCGCGGCGCATCTGATCCCGCCCGGCAAATAGGCTCAAGTTAAATACGCTGACTGGCGTGCCTGAACATATCTGTGACAATGGCAGCCCCACCTTGAATGTGCTCAACGCTTGAGCATTCTATCGGCGTGCGCCCCGGTCAGACCAGGCGAAGCCGATCCAGTTGAGGATTTTCCAGGGAATGGTCAAGATCGGGCGAACGACAGCCTTCCAGATCGTGCACGGTGTAGAACGCGAGAATGGCGACGGCTGCCGTTGCCTTCCAAGCAACAGGGTAATCACCCGGCGATGCCGTTCGCACCTGTTGTCTCCCCTCTGACTGCGGATAACTACCATTCACCGGGAGAAGGTTTCACTGCAGGAAGTCGAGGAATACCCTTATCTTGCAGTCATTTGGCCAGTGTTTTGCCGGGGCCGGTACCTGAACGGGAACTCCCGCATCTCACAAAAGGTCAGTAAAGTTAAGGTTCTGTGAAGATTGCTGGGTCAGCGCTCAGGAAAAACGCCGCTCGAACTCACCTGGAACCACCGAATTCGCAATACCGAGATACAAGATTCAAGAGTCCCAAGATCAAGGAGATCTTAAAGGCATGTCAAGAACCATCAAGTACGCGGAACGCGTGGTCACGTTTGCGGCGCAGGGCGCCTGGGCTGTGTTTGAGAAATTGAACAGCATCAGCCCCAATGCTTCTTTCACCCCCAAGTGGTCGGACAAGCCGCTGCTCAAGTCGTACCAGAAAGAGAAGCCGCCCCTAGGCTGGCCCCGTACGACTGACTCGCTCTGCCCCAAGTGCGTACCTGAGATTCGCCAGGCGATCATTGATGGCAAGTTGCCCCACGAGATCCTCCTGAATGAGAAGGTCGGCGAAATCAAGGCGCAGATCATCGAGCGCGATGGCCAGATCCTAATGGTGAAGGATTGCCCCAAGCACGGTCACTTTGAAGACGTGATGGCGATCGATACCAAGTTTTTCGCTCACCTTGAAGAGGTTTTCCCGGGCCGCGACATCCGCGCCCACAATGATGAGAAGCTTCACGATCACGGCACGTCGACCGTCACTCACGGCCGCGGTTCAGTGCTGACCATTGATCTGACCAATCGCTGCAACATGATGTGCGATCCCTGCTTCATGGACGCGAACCAGGTTGGTTTTGTCCACGAACTGACGTGGGACGAGATCAAGACGATGCTCGATAATGCTGTTCAGATCAAGCCCAAACGTCAGATGTCGGTCCAGTTCTCCGGTGGTGAGCCAACCCTTTCGCCGTACTTCCTTGACGCTGTCGCCTACGCCCGCAAGGTCGGCTACACCTCGGTGCAGGCTGCGACCAATGGTATCGAGTTCGCGAAATCGAAGGAATTCTGCAAGGCTTCCGCCGAAGCCGGTCTTCGCTACGCCTATCTGCAGTTCGACGGCATCGGCAACGCTGCCAACTCGCACCGCAAGGTTGGCAATCTGTTTGATGTGAAGCTCCAGGCGATTCACAACCTGCACGAAGCAGGCGTCGACATCGTGCCGGTCACGACCATCATCAACGGCATTAACAATGAGCAGGTCGGCCGCATCATCCAGTTCGCGCTCGATAATCCGAAGCGCATCAACTTCCTTAGCTTCCAGCCGGTTTCTTTTACCGGCCGCGACGAAGAAGTGACCGATGAGCGTCGTGCTGCACAGCGATACACACTGAGCCACATGGCGCATGACGTGAAGAACCAGACTGGCCTTGGTATCCCGGAGCGCGACTGGTTTCCCATCAGCTTCATGAGCACCTTCTCTGACTGGGCTGATCTTGTTCACGGACCCAATGCAGACTGGGGTCAACTTTCCTGCGGCTGCCACCCGAACTGCGGTATCGGTATGGCGCTGATGATCGACAAGGAAACGAAGGAAGCCGTTCCGGTGACTGCGTTCCTGAATGCCGATCGTCTGGCCAAAGACATTGCGAAGATCAATGACGCCGCCCGCGGCAAGTTCCTCAGCATCTTTGGCGTTACCCTGGCCCTGCTCCGCAACTACGATCCGACCAAGAGCCCGCAGCACTTCAAGATCACCGATCTGCTCGCGAAGTTTGACAAGTGCTTCGGCGCAACCGGCCGCAAGTACGGTAAGGTGACGGCCGATCGTACGATGGCCGACATCGAACAGCGTCGTGCTGATCGTTGGAACTTCCTGTTCATCGCCGGTATGTGGTTCCAGGATCTGTTCAACTATGACTTCCGCCGTACCGAGCAGTGCATCATTCCGTACGCAACCCAGGAAGGTGAGATCAGCTTCTGCGCGTATAACACAGGCGTAGGCTGGCGCAACATCATCGAGAAGATGCACATGACGGCAACGCTCACCAAGTGGTACGAAGAGCATGGCCGCCACGAAATCTTCGCCGGTGGCAAGAAAGTCGGCATGGGCGGCGCAGAGCACACCCTGCTTCTGAACCAGGAGCACGTGGATTCAGCTGCCAATGACACCTTTGAGAAGTCCGGTATTTCGAAGAACAGCCGCGAAGAGAAGATCAAGGCACGCGATGCCAAGCTGAAGCAGGATGCGGAGAACGCCCGCATGGCCAAGCTGTATCGTGAGCAGGTCCTGGGCGAGAAGCCGGTCGAAGGCGGTCTGATCTCGATTGGTTCGATTGCCCCGGCACCCAAGATCGCTCCAAAGGTAGAAGAAACCGTAGCCGGCGATTAGGCATTTGCCATGCAGGCAGACACGGCTTTGCCGTATAAGCTTACGTCGGTCGCATGCTTTGTTGCTTGATTAAGAGGGTCGCCTGAGAAGGTGGCCCTTTTTATTTTATGCGCGGTCATTCTACTGTGGATATGACAGGCAGGCCGTACGCAGAGATCAGGACGAGCAGGATGTACACGACCTGCATAGCGGTGCGGACGGGAATGCCAGGCATCTGCATTCCGCCCACAATCCTGCCGGCTGCGTAGATGTTCGCCGGGAAGATCGCGATCATCATTACCGCGATTAGAAAGCCGCTTAGCTTTCGTAATGTCGGCAGGAAGAGTCCAATCGCGCCGGCAATCTCCCGCACTCCACTGACAACCACGAGCAGACCCGGATGCGAAAAGCCGGGAGGGATGATGCTGGCTGTATCAGCCGGCCTCAGGAAGTGCAGCACGACTCCCGAGAGGAACAGAGGAAGCGCGGCAAGCACGCGCAGACAGGTTTGCGGCCATCCGAACTCTCGATAACCATAGCCCGACGAAATGAGTTTCGGCACGAAGAAGAGGCAGACCGTAATGCAAAGAATGATGAGAGGAACGACGTAGCGCATTGTGCTTCTCCCGTTGGTATCTGAATCATGCATTGAGCTACATCATCTTGTCATCTCGACCCGAGTGGAGGGACCTGCATCCAGACCAAAGCATTGGCGCGAACTTACGTTTTCAAAAGCACAAACGAACGACGGGACGTCGGTTAGGTGCACAAGACCTGATGGTCTGTCGAGACTCCCATCATGTGGGCCTGTCATCCCTTATAGTGAATAGAGTCAGACGGGCCGCATTACTGGCGTATCTGTTTTTCCGTGCTGACTCGTAAGAGCATCCTATGGCCGTGACCCGCAAACTTCGAACTTCGTGGCTCCCGAGACTTTCGCTGATCGCGGCGATGCTTATTCCCTTGCCGCTGCTGCAGTTCTCCATCGGCTGCACGGTCTATGGGGAGAGCGCGCCGACGCTTGCCAACACTACTTCTGCCGAACAGACGCAGCGCCTCTTCTGGCAGAACGTGAAAGCGCAGAAGTGGGAGACCGTGCAAACGCTTCTGCTGGCGAATGTGACGTGGAGAACCGGAAGCCAGGTGCTCACGCGGGATGCGATCGTGCCCTATCTGCAGCAGTTGCAGGTGAAGGATTTCATCATTACCGATGTCGTGGTCAAGGCCGAGGCAAACGACATGACCGTGCTGTATGACATTCAGCTAACGACGGCGACAGCGGCTCAGCCCGTTACCATGCATGCAGTAGCAGTGTGGCAACAGGTGCCGATCCCGCCGGACAATGCGCCGAAGCAGCAGAAGAAACAGGCGGGGAAGTCTGCGCCCTACCTGCTGTCGGTCGAGGACCTGGCGCCAATCGCCGGCCAGTAAGCGACGCCACGCAGTATGGATTCCGACCAGATCAAGCATTTTCGACGCGCGCTGCTCCTCTGGTATAACGAGCATGCGCGCGATCTTCCGTGGCGGCGGACGTGCGATCCCTACCTGATCTGGATCTCGGAGATCATGCTGCAGCAGACGCGTGTCGCTGCTGTGCTTGAGCACTATGCGCGTTTCACCCAGCGCTTTCCCGCGGTACAGGATCTCGCGGCAGCAGACGAAGCGGATGTGCTCGCGCAGTGGAGCGGGCTCGGTTATTATCGCCGCGCCCGCATGATGCACAAAGCTGCGCAGGCTGTGATGAATGAGCATGGCGGCATTTTCCCATGCGCCGCTGAGGAGTTGCTGACACTCCCGGGCATTGGAGCGTACACGGCCGCGGCGGTTGCGAGTATAGCTTTCGGTGAAGTGGTCGCAGTGGTCGATGGCAACGTGGAGCGAGTGCTGACGCGCGTCGCGGGATGGGATGTGAGTGATGCAGCGGCGGCGCGAAAAGTGGGCGTGCAGATTCGCTTGTTGGCGCAGGAGTTGATCGATCCGCAGGAGCCTTCGCACTTCAATCAGGCAATGATGGAACTTGGTGCGACGATCTGTTTGCCACGCGGGCCGCTCTGTTTGCAGTGCCCGGTGCAGGCCTTCTGTGCGACGCGAGGGGAACATCCGACAGTGAAGCGCAAGGCGCTGGTGCCGCGCGATTCGTACTATGCGCTCATTGAAAAAGGCGAGCAGATACTGCTTGAACAGCGGCCAGCGGATGCTTCGCTGATGGCCGGTATGTGGCAATTACCACAGCTGCAGACTGCGCCTGACACTGAGCCTCTTTGTATAGTGAAGCACTCCATCACCGTGACGAATTACACGGTGCGTGTCTATGCGCGAAGCGAAGTTACACCAGAACAGTCGGATGAGGCGACGCGTGACTGGAAGAGACAATGGGTGCCCCTCGCGGGTGCGTCAACACTGCCTCTGACGGGCCTTGCGCGCAAAATTCTTCGCAGATTGCGAAGTGTTGAGTTGATGTCGGTTTAAGTGCAAAAAAGTGTCGTTTAACGTCAAAAAGAGGCCCTTTAGGGCCTCTTTTTGTGCTGCTGTGTGGGTTGTGATAATTAGTGCTGTTCCGGTTTCTTTTCTTCCGGCCGCTGCCCGGGACGGGGTTGTGGTTTTTCCTGAGGGTGGCTGGCTTCCGGTTTAGCAGCGGGATGAGCCTGCGGTGCCGGATGCTGCTGGGGTGCAGGGTGTTGTTGAGGAGCAGGCCGTGCCGCGGGCTGCGCATGCTGCTCAGGAGCCGGACGGGGGGCTGGCTGGGCAGGATGCTGGGCCTGCGGAGCAGGGCGCTGCTGTTGCGGAGCCGGACGAGCTGCCGGTGCCGGGTGCTGCTGCTGCGGCGCCGGTCGTGCGGCAGGCTCGTTGGGACGAGCTGCCGGCTCATTCGGACGGGCTGCCGGCTGACCTGGACGGCCTGCTGGTTCGCCTGGGCGAGCGGCGGGCTCACCAGGACGTGCGGCGGGAGCTGCTGTCGGACGGGCCAGTTCAGGACGAGCAGCGATCTGCCGGGCAGTTACGCCGCGAACGCCAGGGTTGGCGAGGGCCGGAGTCGCTGCGACCTGCTGTACACGGATGGGCTGAGGAGCTGCCAGGACCGCCGGACGGCCGCCATTGGCGTGAGCGAACTGTGCCGGGTTCTGCCGGGCCTGCTGGACGTGCGCAATCTGCTGTGGCAGCGGGTTAATGTGGGGACCGCGGGCGATAGCGATCTGCGCGGGCGTAGGACGAGCCTGGATGCCGCCGGGACCACCGCTATAACTCACATTCCGGATGTTGGTATTTGTGACGTTGTTCACGACCGTGTGGTTATACACGTAGTTGTTGTTGATGGTGGTTGTGTTGATGTTGGTGACGGAGCGGTTGTACATGAAGTGGTCGTTGTTCCAGTAGCCACCGTGATAGCCGTCGCCGTTATAGCCATTGCCGTAAGGAATGCCGCCATAGTAGCCGACGTGCGGACCCCAGTAGCCCTGGTGGAAGCGGAAGACGCCGCCGAGGACAGCCCAAAATCCCGGTGTCCAGAGCGAGCCGGTATAGGGCGGCGCGACCCAGACGCCGGGGACCCAATAGTAGCCGCCGGACTGGGCATAGCTCCAGTAGCCCGTGGTCCACTGATA
>CAXTNK010000001.1:98083-106827 GCA_964245665.1 uncultured Acidobacteriaceae bacterium | reverse complement strand
CTCCAGGCCCTGTTCCCATCCACTGGTGTAGCCGTACTCGTTGCCATAATTGCCGCCGTTATCGTAGTTGGCGCCGTATGTGTCGTTGGAATAGCCGCCGCCAGCATTGTCCTGATCCTGATAGGCAGGAGGATTGTTATCTGTGTATTGCTGTGGCGCTTGTGAAGACGAACTGTGGCGACGTGGCGCGGGGGCGTAACCACTGGACGGAGCTGCCTGCTGCGGAGTTGATTCCTGAGGAGCAGCGGCCTGCTGTGGAGCATTCGGATCAACAGGGGGTGCATTGTTGACGTCTGCCGGATCAGTGGCGGCATTCACGGTGGAAGAGTCGGTGCCAGTGCCATTTGACTTGCATCCTGCCATGCCCATGTACAGGGAGGCAGCCAGGCAAAAGGTGCTGGCGGAAAGCTTGTTTATACGCATTTGTTCTCCAAAGAAATCAGTTGCTGCCGGAGCGACAGGCTGCCGGGTGCTCGTCAGTGTTAACACGGATTTTCGAGAAAGTCTTGCGAAACGCGACAACTAGTTCAAATCGGCGACATCAGCTGAACAGCAGATGGTGGTACTAAACTGCACTGCAAGGACTGAAGTATGTCGCGAAGCCGATGGGAGGCAACCGGTGATAGGCTGCTTCTATTGTCTTCTTCATGGCCATGAAACCTTCAAACCTTCTGAAAACATTCCCCGCCGCCTTCGCCTTCACTGCTGGATTCGTATTTCTGGCTTCGGGTTGCAATCGTAAACCTGCTGCCGGTCCGGTTGAAGGGCCATCGATGAACAATGCGGCGGCTAATACGACTGTTCCCCAGGTACAGGGAATGCCGCAGGCCGCGTTGCAGGCAGTGCAGGGTATCGATCCCGAGAAGATCCGTGCATCGGTGAAGGAACTCGCGGATGACAAGTACGCAGGGCGCTATCCGGGGACACCGGGCGGTGATGCTGCGGCGAAATATATCGCCGACCAGCTGAGCAGTTATGGCGTAAAGCCGGCAGGCGACAAAGGTACTTACTTCCAGAAGGTGCCGTTCTTCGCCATGCATACCGTTGCCGACAAGACACAGTTTTCGTTCGTTCCGAAGACCGGCTCGCCGCTGGAGCTCAAGTATGCGGATGACTATGTGACGAACAACCAGTCGGGTGCGGCCGAGTCGACTATCGATGCGCCGATTGTGTTTGTGGGACACGGCATCGATGCGCCTGAATACCAGTGGGATGATTTCAAGGGCATCGATGTGAAGGGAAAAGTGTTGCTGGTGGTAGTGAATGAGCCGGCTTCAGACGACCCGAATTTCTTCAAAGGCAAGGCGCTGACCTACTACGGCCGGTGGACGTACAAGTATGAAGAGGCTGTGCGCAAGGGCGCGATTGGCGTGCTCATTATTCATCGCACAGACCTGGCGAGTTATCCATGGACGGTCGTGCGGTCGTCGTGGTCGGGTGAGCATTCTTATCTGAAAGGTGACCCGCTGGCCAAGCTGAAAGCTGCCAGCTGGATACAGCTGGATACAGCGCGGAAGCTGTTTGCAGCGGCTGGAATGGATGTCGATAAAGAGATTGTCGCGTCGGACCAGAAGGGCTTCAAAGCCGTCGAACTCCCGGTGCGCCTGAAGGCGCATATCGTGAGCGTGCGCAGGGATTTCACATCAGACAACGTGGTTGGCGTAGTGGATGGCAGCGGCGGCAACAAGTCGAATGACGTGCTGTATACAGCGCACTATGATCATCTGGGCGTAGATCCGAATATCACGACCGGCGACAAGATTTATAACGGCGCGGCAGATAATGGCACGGGCTGCGGCATCCTGCTGGCACTGGCGGGTGCGTACGCGACTTCTGTGAAAAATGGCGCACCGCCACCGCACAGCGTTTATTTTTCCGCAGTGACAGCAGAGGAGCAGGGGTTGCTGGGATCGGAATATTTAGGCATGCATCCCCCGGTGCCGGCGAAGGCGATCTCCCTCGATCTGAACTATGACATGCTGCTGCCGATCGGCATTCCGACGTCGGCCGATGTGTCGGGCGCTGAGCGGACTACGTTCTATCCCACGGTGGAGCAGACGGCGAAGGCCTTCGACCTGGTGCTGCAACCGGACCAGACACCGAATGCGGGACACTACTACCGGTCTGACCATTTCTCGCTGGCACGGGTAGGGATTCCGGCGTTCTCGATTGGCGAGGGCACGCTGTTCGCGGGTCATCCTGACAGCTGGGGCAAGGAACAGGAAGAGGACTACACGGCCAAGCGCTATCACCAGGTGACCGATGAATACAAACCGGAGATGGACTTCCGCGGTGACGCGCGTATGGCGCAGTTTGGCTTTGTGCTGGGATGGCAGGCTTCGTCCGCGGCATCCCAGGTAGAGTGGCAGGCTGGTGATGAATTTGAAAAGCCCAGGAAGCAAAGCGAAGCACAGCGCGTACAGCGATAAGTACTGCGCGTGCGGCGATTTCGCTGCGCGGAAGACTGGTGTGGAGTGTGGTGAGGGGACGGTGATGGATGATTCTCCATTCCTCCGGAGGGTGGCTGAGTTCGCGGCTGCGGCTTCACTCGCCGTGCTGTGTTCTGCTCCCGTGCTCGCACAAGCTGCAGATAACAACGGCGGATCGCCGACACTGCATCAGCGCACGGAACAGACTTACGGTGAGGTGCGCAGCCGGAAGAATCCGCAGGTGCCGAGTACGCTGCCGAGCGAGGCATCCGGCGAGTACCTGATGGGGAAGCCGGGCGATGTGATCGAGATCATTCTCGATAGTAATGGGCTGACCGGCTATATCTCGATGATCGGGAAGACGGACAAGGACAAGGATGCGGCGCTGACGTATTTTTTCGATGATACGCAGCTTGACGCGAAGAGTCTTTCATTTACGACGCGGCCGGTGCATGGGCTCTACTACTCATTCCTGGGGACCATCGTGAGAGGGCCGGCGCCTACCCGGGCAAAGGAGGGCTACTACCTTTTGCAGGGCACGCTTACACTGCACAATACGGCTGACCGGAGTGAGGAGCCTCGGCGCGTAGCATTGCCGCTGGCGCGGACGATTGGTGGTTGACGGCGCGGACCCACTCACTTTCTCAAAATGCGAGAAACAGGATAGCGGCCGTTGTGGATTGGAACGCAAATCTGTACGTTTCGGTCGAGATGACAAATCTTTCGATACCGACGTCGGCGATGACGTGATGAGAACAAAATTCAGATCCCTTCACTTCGCTTCGGTAGGGATGAGAGTGGGAAACCAATGGAGTGGAATGAGGGTCCTTCATTTGCGCATCTGGATTCACATACGTGCGCAGGACAGAAGCGTTTGCATCCCATAGAGTGGTAGAGGCGATCGAGCGGCAGTGCGACGCAGATGGAACGCTGCGCGGATCGCAGAGAAAAGGAGCAATCTATGGAACGCAAGGCAAATGCTGTATGGCATGGCGGATTGAAGGATGGCAAGGGTGTCATCTCGACAGACAGCGGCGTGTTGAAAGAAGCGCAGTACTCCTTCGGAACGCGCTTTGAGAATGGCGTCGGGACAAACCCGGAAGAACTGATTGCAGCGGCGCATGCGGGCTGCTTCACCATGGCACTGAGCAGCGAGCTGACCAAGGCAAACCTGAAGCCCGAATCACTCGAAACAACAGCGGCGGTTACGTTTGAAGTCGTCGACGGCAAGCCGACGATTACGAAGATCAAGTTGACGACCAAGGCGAAAGTCCCGGGTGCGGAGAAGGCGGCTTTCGATACTGCCGCGGACAACGCCAAGAATGGCTGCCCGATCTCGCGGCTGTTCCATGGCAATACGGAAATTACGCTCGACGCCCAACTGGCTTAGCGCCGGTTTCCTGCCAGCTATAGAGCGGGTTGACAGCTGGCCTTTTCGCGAGAAAAAGGCCAGCTTCCGTAACGCAGCAACACTGCAGGGGTGGGTAACAATAAGGGTTTTGGCAACGCTTTGACGTCAGGCCGACTCGGCCTGCATGTGGACGACAAGGTCCCGGAATTCACGGTTGAGGGTTGCCGTTTGGTCGACGCCCTTCTCGAGCAATTGCACCCACTGACGGCCAGTCTCATCGAGCGGGAGTGTTCCCATCAGGTAAGTGGCCTGCAGGATGATCTCGAGCGCATTATTCATGTCGTGCAGGAGGCGGCGCATCTCTTTCGCATGGTGTTCCGTGATAATTTTCGGCGCGCTGCCATCTTTTTCGGTTACCGCTTGATGATGATCGGTCATGACTCTCCTGAAATGTGCTGAGCGGAATTAGGCCGCCCAGACTAAATTGAAACAGGTGCAACATTATTGAGATGCGGTCCGGGTGGGTACGGCGCGGAAATCATGAATGAGCGATGACGTTAGGGATGGCGGGCCGAGTTGGAGCTGCTTGACAAGGCCCGAACGCTTTGACAGACTTAATGATGTTGGGTCGTTACGGTCCAGCTATTGAGTGCCGTAGTGGCGGAATTGGCAGACGCGCGTGGTTCAGGTCCACGTACTCGCAAGGGTGTGGGGGTTCGAGTCCCTTCTTCGGCACCAAACATTTCGTTTTGAGAACAGACCCCGGCTGACTGCCGGGGTTTTGTCATTGTGGCTGCTAGAGCGAAGTGGTGGCGTTAAAACCTCCGATGACAATGCCAGGCTTTTCGCCGCGGGTGTCGCGATGGTTCAACTCGATGAGCAGCGTGCGTTTTTCGCCGGGCATGAGAGTGATGTAGTTGTCGCTGTAGATGGCAGGCAGAATGCGGTCGCCGGTTTTTTCGCGTACAGCTTTGAGGCGGACCATCAGCGCGGGATAGCTTGAAGTGTTTTGCAGTTGCGTAGTGAGTAGCCACAGGTCGCCCTTCTGCTCGATGTTCGTACTGGCGATAATCTTCGCCTTGGGCAGTTCGCGGATAGCGCGGTGATTTCCTTCTTCGAGGCCGCGTAGATAATCGTTTGACGAGAGTACCTCGTCGCCTCTGGTGAGAGTAAGCCGGAGGAAATGTACGGGCGTCAGGTTGCCCGGATATCGCATGGGGATGCAGACAGAGGTGCTGTCTTCTTCACTGTCGACGGATGTAGTTTTGGTCCAGATCTTGCTGCCATCCATGTTGAGCACTTCGACCTGTGCGCTCAGGCCTGATAGTTTTCCTGCACTGTAGTTCACAACTTCGATGGCTTCCGTGTCGCGATTCCATTGGATGTGAATCGGCTCGGAGGCTTTCCTGCAGCCGAAGTAGGCAGCTGTTGGTTCGAAGAAATAATCGTAGGTTTGCCATACGAAGGAGGGCCAGCAGGAATGACTCATCCATAGCAACAGGCCCATGCGGTATTTGCTCTGCGCTTCGAACATGGCGCGGTAGCCTTCGTAGTTAACGAACTGGGCGAGTGTGGTCCATTCGTCAGCATTGTCGGCGCCGCCGTAACCTTCTTCGATGATGCTGAGGAATGAGCTACCGCCCTGCGCGCCGGCGAGGTTGAAGTCATGCAGACCCCAGTCGAGCGCCTGCGGCCACAGAGCGCTTTCGGGCATCATGGCACGTACACTTTCAATTGGCGGAATGTTGGGCATGCCGATTTCGCTGTGCAGCTGCTTGTCTGCGTGGCGGAAATAGTAAGTGGGCGGCAGTGCCTGGTAGGGGCCGTGGCCGCTGACAACGTCATCCGCGGAACTGCCGATGTAATGAATGGATGGATGTAGTTCCGCGAGTAACTTTTCAATGCCGGCTTCAAGCGGCGCCGGTGGGAAACCTTCGTTGCGGCCGCAATACAGACCGATCGAAGGATGGTTGCGAATACGCAGGACCAGGTCCCTGGCATTGCTCATGAAGAGCGCATTGTCATTGGGGATGGGGCCGTCATAGGGATTGGCCAGCCAGAAATCCTGCCAGACCATGACGCCGTGACGATCGCATGCTTCGTAGAATGCTTCATCGCCGATCTGGCCAACCCAGTTGCGGATCATGGTGAAGTTCATCTCGCGGTGATAGCGGACCGCGGCATCGTATTCGCGCGCACGGTAGCGCAGCATGGATTCGCCGAAGCCCCAGTTGCCGCCGCGGGCGATGAAGCGCCGGCCATTGATGAAGAGACGCAGGTTGCCGCCGTCGTTGTTGAAGGACATCTGCCGGATGCCTGCTTGAAATTTCTTCGAAGAAGATGACTTGTGGCCGCTGGTCTCGAAAGAGAGTTCGACGTCGTAAAGGTGCGGCTCGCCGTAGCCGGCGGGCCACCAGAGCTCCGGCTTCTGTATTCGTAGAGAGGGTTGCGAGGTCGGGTCGAGCTTGACCTTTTTCGTTGCCGAGCCTTCGATACTAACGCGCTGTTGAAAGGTGATGTCGCCGAAGCGGCCGCGGAGGGTTCCGGTGACTGGCTTCGGGTGGTAATTGACCAGGTCAACTTCGATGCCGATGTCGGCGTGCGATATATCTGGTAATGGAATCGTATTTGTGACGTATTGATTCTCAATGGTCACGAAGCCGGTTTTTGTGATGTAGACGTCGCCCCATATGCCGGTATTGCGGCCGCGGATGGTCGGGATCCAGTCCCATCCAACGGAGGCGTGGTAAGTAGGGTTGTCGGCGCCGAGGGCTCCACCGTTCTTGCCGGGTGATTCCCAGGTCTTCTGCTTCGTGCTGCCGGGGGTCGCGTTTTTTTCGATGCGGACGGCGAGGGCATTCTGTTTACCTGGCTGCAGTTTTCCTGTGACATCGAAGCGGCCATGGATGAATCCGCCTTCCATGCGGCCGATCTTCTCGCCGTTCAGAAAGATGTCTGCTTTCCAGTTGATGCCGTCGAAGTTGAGCCATGCGACTTCGACGTGCGCGACTGCAGGCGCGAAGAATTCTGTGCGGTACCAGAAGTCGGAGTAGAAGTAGGAGTCGGAGATGTGCAACTGGTTCTGGCCGAAGTTTGGATCGGGAATTGCGCCCGCATTCAGATAGGACGTGAGGACGGTGCCGGGTACGGTGGCGACGAGCCACGCAGGATCTGCGTAGCCGGCTTTTGACAACGCTTCGCCTTGCTCGGATACGAGGGTCGACCGTTGCACACGCCATGCGCCACCGGCGAGATTGAAGCGGCCATCTGTACCAATGGCTGCTGCTTGAATAGATTTGGCGACCGGGCCGCCGCGTCCGTAGACTTCCAGTTCGCTCAGGATGTAACCGTTGGCTGACGCTGGCCGAGTCATATAGACGCGTACGTAACGGGCGTGGGCTGGTTGAGCAAGCTTGATGTCGTCGACTAATGCAATTGTGGTGGGGAGCGGCTGCAGTTCGCGCCAACTGGTAGCGTCATCCGAAATCTGGATTGAGCCTTCAGCTGCGCGTGCGATCCAATAGAGCGTGATGCGATCGAATTCGCAGGGCGCACCGAGGTCGACATAGACCCATTCATCGCTCAGGCCCGCGCTCATCCATGCGCTGGTGAAGGAGTAAGGGCCGCCGATTTGCACACGCGTCTCACCGTGATAGAAGGCAGTGTCGCCGATGCCCCACTGCAGGTCGGCATTGTCCGCGGTTACGTTGCTGCGATTGAACTGCACCTTGTAGTAACGGCTCCTGATGGGTTCTTTCAGCTTGATGGAAGGCTTGAGAAGGAGCATGTCCTGCGCGAGGTCAGGCGGAAAATTCGTGGGTGGCAGCGGGGTCATGGTGCCGGATGTTCCCATCTCCTGCCAAACGCGGCCGTCGTCCGAAGTGAGAATGGTGATCGATAGTGTTGCGATATCAGCAGTTTTGGCAATCGTTGCGAAGACCTCGAGCCGATCGACGATAGGAACTGCCTGGCCGCCACCGAGTTGGATCTGCGCAGACGGGTTGGCGCCTTTCAGCGGGACGACGCTGGCTGCGAAATGATCGAGGAAGAGCTCGCGTTCATTCTTCGGAAGAGGGCCGCGGGAGTCAGTGGCGGTCGCAACCCAGGTAGGGAGTTGCGTGTCCTTGATGCCGTCGGTAACGAGCTGGGCAGTGAGGTTGTAGTCGTAGCTGCTGGAGTGCCAGGCAGGGCGGAGCAGGGCCAGGTTGCGATAGGTGGAGCTGTCGATGACGAATGAGGGACTGAGATTTTCCGCCGGGAGGCCGGGATACAGGCCGATGCCGCGGGTGTAGACCTCGGCTGCCCCGGTGTCTCCGGCGATCGTCTTACCTGCGGGCTGTACGGGTGTCTGCTGATCAGCGAAGGCAGGAAGGGCAGGAAGAGTGGCGCCTGCTCCTGCGATGATGGAGGTCTTGAGAAAATCTCGTCTCGAAGTCGACATGCATTCCCCTCAAACAACTGGCTCTTCGACTGTATAACGATTTGCCGGGCTGGCGTGTGAGACAACCTTCGGCATGGGGCGTGCCACTTCGCCCCTCTTCGATCGGGATGGCATGCGGCTGATTGCGGAACGCAGGTCCTTCAAGTTCGCCCAGGATGACAAAATATCCGGCGCGTGAAACCTGATGCAGGCCCCTGCACTACGTTTTGCTTCGGTCGGGATGACAAATATTTGTAATTGAGCTGTGGTGGAAAGATGAATCGTCGCGCTAGATGACCGCGGCCAGTCCGAGGGTCAGTAGCAGCGCGGTGATGGAAATGATGGTTTCGCAGACGGACCAGGTCTTGAGTGTCTCGACTACGCTCATGTTGAGGTACTCTTTCACAAGCCAGAAGCCGCCGTCGTTCACGTGAGAAAAGATGAGCGAACCGGCGCCAGTGGCGATCGCCAGTAGCTCCGGATGTATGCCGGTGGAGTGCGCGGCGATGGGGGCGATGATGCCGGCGGCGGTCGTCATGGCGAC
>CAXTNK010000001.1:78137-98073 GCA_964245665.1 uncultured Acidobacteriaceae bacterium | reverse complement strand
CAGGCTAACAACAGGAGCGAGATGTGGGCTGCGAGGGCGACGCCGACGATGGCCTGGGAGACGCCGCTGTCCTGCAGGATGCGTCCAAAGCCGCCGCCGGCGCCGATGAGCAGCGTGATGGTTGCGGTTGGCGCGAGGCATTCGTTGGTGAAGCGGAGGATGGTCTCGCGGCTCAGACCGCGCATGAGTCCCAGCGTGATGAAGCTGCAGACGGCGCCGATTAATAGCGCGATATCCGCGGTGCCGGCGAGACGCAGGAGAGAGTTCAGTTTGCTGCCTGGAGCAAAGAGCAGGTCGGCCCAGCTGCCGATGAGCATGAGCACGACGGGCAGCATGATGTTGGCGAGTGTGAGGGCAAAGCTGGGCAGTTTCTGCGGCCCTTTTTCGAGATCATGATCGATGAAGGCAGAGGCAATGGGATTGTCATTGGCGAGCTTGACGCGCGGGGCAATCCACATGGCGAAGAAGGGGCCGGCGATGATCGCCGTGGGGACGCCGACGATGAGCGCGTAGAAGATAGTGCGGCCGATGTCGGCGTGGTAGAGCGTGACGGCGATCAACGCAGCGGGGTGCGGCGGGACCAGGCCGTGATCGACAGAGAGGCCGGCGATCATGGGCAATGCAACTTTGAGGATGGAAGTATTTGTTTTGCGCGCGATGGTGAAGACGATCGGGATCAGCAGGACAAATCCCACTTCGAAGAAGACGGGAAGGCCGACGACGAGGCCGATAGCGAGCATGGCCCACGGAATATATTTTTCGCCGAAGAAACGAATCAAGGTCTGCGCAACCTGCTCGGCGCCGCCGGACTCGGCCATCATTTTTCCGAGCATGGTGCCGAGTGCGACCACGATGACGATGTGGCCGAGGGTGCCGCCGACGCCGACTTCGAATGAACTGACGACCGACTTCAGCGGCATGCCTGTGACCAGGGCGAGTCCGATGGAGACGACGAAAAGCGTGACGAATGGATTGACCTTGAGGACGGCAATCAGGACGACGAGCGTAATGATGGCGCCGAGTGCAGCCACGAGCAGGAACACGCCGTGGTGGTCGATTCCGGAAGTCATGGCAAGGCTGTTCGTGGCAGCGGCGAGGGCGTAGGTCATTTGATTTTTGATGAGCCGTTTCGTTAAGCGAGATTAGGACGAGCGCGGTTTGAAGGCGATGCAGTCGACTTCAACTTTGCAATCGACCACCATCGACGACTGGACGCAGGCGCGCGCCGGTGGATGTTCGCCGAAGTAGCTTTTGAAGACGCCGTTGAAGGACTGGAAGTCGCGGGCATCGTCCAGCCAGACGCCACAGCGGACGACATGCTCGGGCCCATAGCCTGCTTCTTTCAGAATGGCCAGTACGTTCTTGATGGCCTGGTGGGATTGCGTGATGATGTTGCCTTCGACCAGTTCGCCGTTGACCATGGGAACCTGGCCGGAAACGTAGAGCCATCCGTCTGCTTCAACTGCGCGGGCAAATGGCAGATGCTGTCCGCCGGTTCCCTTGCCGCCTTCGACACCGTAGCGTTTGATGCTCATCGCGTTTTTGTTTCTCCTTCAGTTGGTTGCTGCGGGCGGTTGCCTGCATGTGGCAGAAACCGACCGGCGCGTGCACCGGTTGCTTTGCCTCCACGATACGACAGGATGCCGTTGACCCATACTGCGAGGATGCCTGCGGCGGGGGAGATGGGTTGGGCGAAGGTGGCGGTGTCTGCAATCGTGTCGGGGTCGAAGAGGACCATGTCGGCTGCATAGCCAGGCTTGATGAGGCCGCGATCGTGGAGGTGAAAGCGCTGTGCGGTAAGGCCGGTCATTTTATGGACGGCCTCGGTGAGCGGGAAGAGTTTTACATCGCGGCTGTAGCGGCCGAGGACGCGCGGAAAGGCGCCCCAGAGGCGGGGATGCGGCATGGGGTCATTCGGCAGGCCGTCTGAGCCGATCATGGTCGCGGGATGCTGCAGAATGCGCCGCATGTCGTCTTCAGAGATGCTGTGGTAGATGGCGCCGGCGGGGCGGAGGCGCGTGGCTGCTGCGATCTGATCGACGGCCCAGCGCTGCGCGATTTCCGCAAGTGTCTGGCCGGCCATTTCGGGATGGGGGTCGGACCAGGTGATGGTGATTTTCACGCGCTCATCGACCTGTCGCAGATCGAGGGTGCTCGAGCCGGCGGCGTAGGGATAGCAATCGAAGGAGATGGGCTGGTGGGCGCGTGCCTTATCGAGGAAGGAGAGGACTTCTTCGCTGCGGCCCCAGTTGGCGATGCCTGCGCATTTCAGATGCGAGACGACGATGGGCACCTTGCTGACTTTGCCGATGAGAAAAGCTTCTTCGAGTGCATCGAGGATGGTCTCTGTTTCGCTGCGCAGGTGAGTTGTGTAGATCGCACGATGTGCGCCGAGTGCTGCGGCCAGCGCGATGACTTCGTCGGTCGAAGCAGAGTGGGCCGAAAGATACGCGAGGCCGGTGCTCAGGCCGACGGCGCCGTGCGTGAGGGCGTCTTCGAGCTGTTGCCGCATGGCTGCGATTTCTGAGGGCGTGGCAGCGCGGTCGAGGCGGTCCATGTGGTTGTTGCGGAGAGTGGTGTGTCCGACGAGTGCGGCCACATTGACAGCTGGCTGCGCGTGGTGGATGGCTGCGATGTAGGAGGCGTAATCGGGATAGGCGAAGGCTTCGGAGGGCCCGAGGAGGTTCATGGGATCGGGCAGGCGGTCGTGCAGTGCGGCGGGTGAGGCGCTGATGCCGCAGTTGCCGACGATGACGGTGGTGACGCCCTGCGAGAGTTTGGGCAGCATCTGCGGCGAGCGGATGACGCTGGTGTCGTCGTGCGTGTGGGAGTCGATGAAGCCGGGAGCGAGCACCATTCCGGCTGCGTCGATGACCTCTTCGGCATGGGCCGGCATGTCGGGCTGCAAGCGCAGAATGCGTCCGGCGAGGATGGCGACGTTTGTGAGTTGCGCTGCTTCTTCGCCTGTGCCATCGATCACGCGGGCGTTGCGTATGAGCGTGTCACAGGTGAGCATAAAGGGCGGTTTCTCCAAGGCCAATCTTCAGACATATAACGATATACGCTGTAGGAGATGGCCGCACGGCGCGTGTCTTCAGCAGGGCCTGATCGCATGCATACCCCCTCATCGGCTGTAGCCGCGTTTTTAAAGGTTGGATTATGGCGGAACTGAAGTCCTGCCCCTTCAACATGAATGGTTGATCATGGCTTGCTGATCAATTTGACGCTTGATCGTAGAGTTTCCAATCGGAACGGGGTGCGGGGTGGAGAGAAAAATAGAGCCGTTTGAAAAAGGGCTCGGTTGCTTGACGAGCGCGCTTGGACAAGACGAGATTGTCGCGCTCGGCTGGAACCTGTTGCGCGAGGATCTTGGGCTGCCGGTGGCTGTGCTCTACGAAGAGAAGCTGCGGCATAATCTTCACTGGATGCAGCAGTTCGTTGCGCGCTATGGCGTCAAGCTGGCGCCGCATGGCAAGACGACGATGGCGCCAAAGCTGTTCGCGATGCAACTGCAGGCGGGGGCGTGGGGCATTACGCTCGCGACCGCCCAGCAGACACAGGCGGCTTATGCCCATGGTGTGCGCCGCGTCCTGATGGCGAATCAGCTGGTGGGCAAAGCAAATATGGCGAAGGTGTCCAGCCTGCTTGTGGATGCTGACTTCGAATATTTCTGCCTGGTAGATTCTGCGCAGAATATCGCGGCGCTCGGCGCATATTTCACGGAACGTGGACAGACGTTAAATGTGCTGATCGAGCTTGGTGTGGAGGGTGGACGGGCCGGTGTGCGCGATGATTCTGCGTTGACGGCAGTGCTCGAAGAACTTGCTCGATGGAAGGGCAGCATTGCCCTGTGCGGCATCGAGATTTATGAAGGTGTACTGGCCGATGAAATATCGATTCGCAGGTTTCTGCGCCGGGCGGTCGAGACGACCAAATCGCTGGCGGTGGACGGACGTTTCGATCGGAAGACCGCGCTGTTGTCAGGGGCGGGATCTGCCTGGTATGACGTCGTTGCCGAAGAGTTCGCGGCGGTGGCGGGTGTCGATGTTGAGGTGGTCTTGCGGCCGGGTTGTTACCTGACGCATGATGTCGGCGTGTATCGCGCGGCGCAGCAGCGGATCGATGCGCAGAATCCGATTGCGGCGGAAATGCAGAGCAGTCTGCAGCCGGCACTGCAGTTGTGGGCGTATGTACAGTCGATACAGGAGCCGTCGCGCGCGATTATCGCGCTGGGTAAACGGGATGCTGCGTTCGATGCCGGCCTGCCGGAGCCGGCTGTTCATTTCCGTCCGGGGATGACTGCGCCTGTGGTCATTCATCGTCCGTGGAAGCTGACGAAGATGATGGACCAGCATGCTTACCTGGAGATTGAGCCTGGTGACGACCTTGAGGTGGGTGACTTGATCGGCTTCGATATCTCGCACCCATGTCTCACGTTCGATAAGTGGAAGCTGCTGCCGATCGTGGACGCGAATTTTAATGTGATCGATCTGGTGGAGACATTTTTCTAGTGCCTGATCCGTTGGTTCGTGGCCGCTGAGACTTAGCGGGTCTTTTGGTGAAATGCGGGCCCCTCCACTTCGGCCGGGAGGACAAAAGGGTTTTGACGAATTGAAGATTGGGCACATCATCCTGCACGCAACTGCAGGTCTTTCTGCGGAACTAAAGATGCGCTCCCGACAAGCCGTCAGTAACGAAGCGCAATCGCTGCAGGATTTATACTGGAGGGGAAATGGGAACCCATTTAGACCGTATTGTGGAACAGACCCGCACGGATTTGATGGAGCGGAAAGCTTCGGCTTCCATTCCGGCGCTTGAACGCGCTGCCGCAGAACATACGCCCCGGGGTTTCAGCCGGCATTTGCGTGAACGGGCGTTGAGTGGACCGGCGATCATTGCGGAGCTTAAAAAAGCATCGCCTTCAAAGGGCCTGATTCGCGAAGACTTCGACGCCGTTGCTCTGGCGCCGCAATTGGAAGCGAATGGGGCAGCGGCTTTATCCGTGCTGACCGATGGGCCGTTTTTTCAGGGAAGTTTGAAAAATCTCGAAGCAGCTTCGGCCACGACCAGCCTGCCGTGCCTGCGTAAAGACTTCATCGTGGATGAGTTTCAGATCCTGGAGGCACGGGCTCATCGGGCCGATGCAATCCTGTTAATCGCTGCGATCCTTTCCGATGCGGAGCTCGTGGACTTTCGCAACAAGGCGCGTGATTACAGTCTGGACGTGTTGTGCGAGGTGCATTCCGCTGAGGAAGCCGATCGGGTGAGCGAATTGGACTGCGAGGCCATCGGCGTCAACAACCGCGATCTGCGCACGTTCAAAGTGGACCTCGATACTTCATTCGCATTGCGCGAGCGTTTACCCGCGAATGCTGTGCTGGTTGCCGAAAGCGGCATTCACACGACCGATGATTTACTGCGGCTGCGTGCTGTCGGCTTCGATGCGTTTCTTGTCGGCGAATCTCTCATGCGCGATCCATTTCCAGGTGAAGCGCTTGCCCGCCTGCTTGCTCCAGTACTGCCGGTCGGGAGAGCTTAGCTGATATGTGGGTAAAAATTTGCGGCAACACCAATCTTGACGATGCTCAGCATGCAATTGAAGCTGGTGCCGATGCGCTTGGCTTTGTGTTCGCGCCAAGTCCGCGGCAGGTGACTCTGCAGCAGGTGCGTCGCATGATTCCGCTGCTGCCGCAAGCTGCCGAAACCTACGGCGTGTTTGTCGATACGAGTGTTGACGAAATTATCCGCACGGTGCTTGAAGCCGGACTGAGTGGCGTGCAGTTGCATGCGCCTGGCGGGCTGCGGCTGGCTGAGACACTGCGCCGACGCTTCATTGCGGTGCATGCCGAAACCGTCAGAATCGTATCTGTACTGACATTTGATGAGACGCTGCAGGCGCAGCTGGAATCGGCTGCAGAGAGTGCGGATGCGGTGCTGGTCGATACACGTTCGGCTATGCGCGCGGGAGGCACGGGCCAGCGCTGGGACTGGGCGGCGGGCTCGACTGCGTTCCGCGGGGTTGCGGGGAAGATGCGGATGATTGCCGCGGGTGGTCTCGATGCAGCCAATGTTGAAGAGGCGGTGAAGGTATTGCGGCCCTGGGGCGTCGATGTCGTGACAGGCGTCGAAGCATCGCCGGGACGCAAGAATCAGCAACGGGTGGAGGACTTTATTCGCTCGGCCAAAAGCAATGCGGCGATCACGCAGGCTGTGCCCGTGGCTTTAGGTTGCTGGCGTAGTCTGTAGGTAAGAGGGAACGGGGATGGCGACAGCAGAGAGTCCAGTGATTACAGGCAACGAGGTTGCAGCGAAGACGGGCCGGTTTGGCGCTTACGGCGGACGTTACGTGCCGGAAACGCTGATGGCTGCGCTCGAAGAACTGGAAGTAGCCTATGAAGCAGCGAAGCAGGACCCTGCTTTCCACGCCGAATTGAATTCGCTACTGGCAGATTTTGCCGGACGGCCAACGCCGCTCTTCTATGCGTCACGCCTGACGGAGAAGCTCGGCGGCGCGAAGATTTATCTGAAGCGCGAAGACCTGCTGCACACCGGCGCTCACAAGATTAACAACGCCATAGGCCAGGGATTACTCGCTCGGCGCATGGGTAAGAAGCGCATCATCGCAGAGACCGGCGCAGGACAGCATGGTGTTGCGACGGCGACTGTGTGTGCGCTTTTCGGCATGGAATGCGTGATCTACATGGGCGAAGAGGACATGCGGCGGCAGGAGTTGAATGTCTATCGAATGCGCCTGCTCGGTGCCGATGTTCGTTCGGTCACTTCCGGCTCGAAGACACTGAAAGATGCTATCAACGAAGCGATGCGCGACTGGGTCACGAATGTGCGGACGACGCATTATCTTCTTGGCAGCGTGCTTGGAGCGCATCCGTATCCGACGATGGTGCGCGACTTTCATCGCGTGATCGGCGAAGAAGCGCGACGGCAGATTCTCGACAAAGAAGGCCGTTTACCGGACGCGATGATTGCGTGTGTCGGCGGCGGCTCGAATGCAATCGGCGCGTTTTACGATTTCATCAAGGATAAAGACGTCAGGCTGATCGGTGTCGAAGCCGGTGGTCGTGGTAATGGCCTGGGCGAGCATGCTGCGCGTTTCTCGAAAGATGGCGGCGGTGTTCCGGGCGTGCTGCAGGGCACATTTTCCTACGTGCTGCAGGATGAAGCCGGACAGGTCTCGCTGACGCATTCAGTTTCTGCCGGTCTCGATTATGCTTCCGTGGGCCCCGAGCATGCAGCACTGCATGATGAAGGGCGCGCGCAGTATGTGTCGGCTTCCGACAAGGAGACGCTGGATGCTGTCGTGGTGCTGTCGCAGATAGAAGGGATTGTGCCGGCGCTTGAATCGGCACACGCAATTGCGGAATGTATTCGACTTGCGCCTACCATGCCGAAGGATGCCATACTGATTGTGAATCTTTCGGGCCGCGGTGATAAAGATATGGGTATCATCGCGCGCGAACTGAACCTGGCCGGCGCGAACCGCAGCGGCGAGATTCACGCAGAGAATACTGGCGAGACTAAAGCTTAGATTTATGCCGATCCGCTTCGAAGACAAACCGGGACTGGTGATCTATCTCACCGTAGGCGACCCAAGTGTCGACGCGACGCGCGCGATTGCTCTTGCGGCAATTGATGCCGGCGCGGATGTGCTCGAACTCGGTGTGCCATTCAGTGATCCACTAGCGGACGGCCCGGTGATCCAGCGGGCGAGTGAACGTGCGGTGGCTAATGGAACGCGGCTTGCGGATGTGCTCGCACTCGCTGCTGGCCTGCGCCGCGAGCGGCCGCAGACGGGGCTCGTGATCTTCAGCTATTTGAATCCGATAATCCGCTACGGGCTTGCGCGTTTCTGTACGGATGCTGCCGCGGCAGGTGTCGACGGCGTGCTGGTGACGGACATCACCGTCGAAGAAGCGCAGGGCGATTATCTCGACAACATGCATTGCGCAGGGTTGAAGCCGATTTTTCTTGCCGCGCCGACAAGTCCGGATGTTCGTCTGAAAGCGATTGCCGAAGCGAGCGAAGGATTCGTTTACGCTATCTCGCGCACTGGTATCACGGGTACGCAGGTGATGCTGGCAGAGGATGCCAGGGGACTAGTCGAAAGGATTCGCCGCTACACAAAATTGCCGATTGCATTAGGGTTCGGTATCTCGCATGCTGCGCATGTCGCGGCAGTGGGCGAGTATGCGGATGCTGCCGTGATTGGCAGTGCGATTGTCGCGTTGATCGAGCAATCGACGGCCGAAGATGCGCCTCAGGCGATAGCACGATTTATCAAGGGCCTGCGCCCGGCTCCGGCGCTCGCCCAGGCTTCACGCTAAGAGCATTTCCCCACAGACATTGCAGCAGACTGTTTCAGAAGGTAGTCTGCACAGGTATCCTCATCCACGCGAGACTCTGCGCGGCCCTTGGCACGCAGCGAGGAGAAACATATGGACATCGAACACTTTCGGCAGAAGATTGACGATCTGGATCGTCGACTTGTCGAGTTGATCAGCGAACGTGCGCGCGCCGCGCAGGAAATTGGACGGCTAAAACGTGAGACGTCACTCCCTGTCTACGAGCCACAGCGAGAGAAGACGATTTTCGACAATGTGCGCGCGCACAATCCGGGACCATTGCCTGATTTAGAACTGGTGCACATCTATGAACGCATCATCGACGTAATGCGCGCACTGCAGAAAGACGAGCTGGCCTCGCGCAGTGCCACTACGCCCGGTCAAGCTCCGGAGACAGGAATAAAAGCATGATTGTCGCAATGCAGGAGAACGCAACAGAGGAGCAGATTCAGAACATCATCGGCAAGCTGGTCGATCTGGGATTCAATGTTCATCGCACCACGGGTGCAATGCAGACCATTCTTGCCGCGGTCGGAAAGCCGATCGCATTCGACCATAAAGAATTTGAATTGTTCCCCGGTGTGGCGCATGCGCACCGTATCTCGTCGCCGTACAAGCTGGTGAATCGCAGCTTCCGTCCAGAAGGAACGATCGTTAAATTCCCGAATGGCGTTGAGGTTGGTGGCAAAGAAGTGATCGTGATGGCTGGCCCGTGTTCGGTCGAGTCACGCGAACAGATTTTCACATCTGCGCGCCAGGTGAAAGCCGCGGGAGCAAAGTTCCTGCGCGGGGGCGCATTCAAGCCCCGCTCTTCACCGTATTCGTTCCAGGGCATGGGGCTCGATGGACTGAAGTTGCTGCGTGAGGTTGGTGATGAGACAGGGCTGTTGATTATCAGCGAGGTGATGGAGATCTCCCAGATTGAACTGATGCTGCCCTATGTCGATTGCTTCCAGATCGGCGCGCGCAATATGCAGAACTTCAACCTGCTGCGCGAGATTGGCCAGGTGCGCAAACCGGCGGTGATGAAGCGCGGTATCGCCGCGACGATTGAAGAAGTGCTGCTCTCGGCCGAGTACATTCTTTCCGGCGGCAACTACGACGTAATGCTTTGCGAGCGCGGCATCCGCACCTTTGAGACGTATACGCGCAACACGATGGACATTTCCGCGATCCCGGTCATGAAGCAGCTTTCGCATCTTCCTGTTGTGGCTGATCCGTCGCATGGAATCGGTATCCGCGACAAGGTGCCGGCGATGGCGAAAGCCTCGGTTGCAGCCGGCTGTGATGGTCTGCTGATCGAAGTGCATCCGAATCCGGATAAGGCTTTTTCGGATGGAGCACAGTCACTGTATCCTGAACAGTTTGCCGAACTAATGGATAATCTGCGCGTACTTGCACCTGCAGTCGGCCGGAGTGTTGTCTAGTGGCCGGTCGCGGAGAAATCGTAAGTTGGTGGGCTTGCATAAACCCACGTCTCAAGATCGAGGCGTGGGGCATCGCCTTCAATGGCTACGTTAATGAAATTTTTACGACAGGCCACTAACTCATGACGATTCGCAATATTGCCATTCTTGGGACGGGGCTGATTGGAGGCTCCGTCGGAATGGCATTGCGCGAACATAATTTTCCCGGTGCGATTCTAGGCTGGGATAAGGATCATCAGCAGGTTCATAAGGCGCTCGAGTTGGGCGCGATCACCGAAATCGCCGACGATCCAATGGCAGCGGCAGTGGCAGCGGACCTGGTCCTGCTGGCTGGCCCGGTGTTTACTATTCTTGAATGGATGGATCGGCTGGCGCCTGTCCTGCAAGAGCATCAACTGATCACTGATGTGGGCAGCGTCAAGCATCCGATGGTACTGCGCGCCCAGGCTGCATTCAACGGGCCCGACCGTGCAGGGTTTCTCGGCGGACACCCTATGTCCGGTAAAGAAGTTTTCGGAGTCGAGTATGCGGAGGCATCGCTGTTCCGTGGCAGCGTGTGGCTGTTCACGCCGCAGCCCGGAGCTACGCCGCATCCGAAGGCAACTGATTGGCGTGCATGGGTGGAACGGTTTGGTTCACGTACGCTCGACCTTGATGCAGAGCGGCATGACGAACTGTGTGCGTGGGTGAGCCATATGCCGCAGATGCTTGCGACTGCGTTGAGCGCTCTTTACGAAGACCAGTTCGGCGGGGCTGAAGACATGCGCGAGATTGGCGGCCGGGCGCTCCGCGAGATGACGCGTCTGGGAGCGAGTCCTTATTCTATGTGGCGCGATGTAGCGCATACGAATGCCGACGCGATCAGCAGCGCAATTGCAGGGCTTGAACAACGGCTGGCTCATTTGCGCGAGCATCTGAAGACACCGGAGCTGCGCGAGGAGTTCAGCCGCGCGAATGCGTTCCGTAATTCTCCACAGTTTCGCTAGCGCATGCTACCAGGTCGTTCAATCAAACGGCCGTGCGCGAGGATCGATGGATGGCAAGTTATAGCGAGTATGCCAATTGGTTCGCTAACTACTGATTGCGAAAGCATACGGCGCAATAGACGGATCTGCCCAAAGCCGGCCGCATCAATCGAAAACGATACAGATGCAGTTACCTAATCGGATAACGGTCCGCTTGCAGGCGCGATGCGCGTCCAGGGACGCGGACTGCTTCCAGCGCGGGTTTCGTTCGCATAACCGATGGGCATTGCTACTTGTCATCCTTGGCTGCTTCTTTTATTGCTTCGATTTATCCTGGCTCTGGCAGATAGCATGTTGTTGTATTCCCTCGAGTGCACCAAGAGGTCACATCATCGTGACCTGAACATAGGCGTTTCAGTTGGCGAAGGGCTGCATTTCACGATAGACGTTTGATCATTAAAGTCCAGGGTTAAGGTGTGTCTGCGAAGGTTCAGATGGACTTATTTTCAGGAGCTGCTTTCCTCTATGCCAAAGCACTTTCTGTGTTCCTTCCTGGTCTTCGCGCTTCTTATTCCATTGATCCACGCAGAGAAGATGACGCTGCTGGTCGACTCTGATCACCGGTCGGCTATGAGCCTCGATGGCGACTGGCACTACATTGTCGATCCTTATCGCAATGGCTGGGGAACAAACGAAGCGATTCCGGACCTGAAAGGTTACGCGGCAGACAGGCGTTTCACTTTGGGTGGGCCGCTCGTCGAGTATGACTTCTCAAAGTCTCCTGTTTTAAAAGTGCCCGGCGACTGGAATACACAAAATGCGCAGCTCTATTACTACGAAGGCCTTCTCTGGTATGAGCGTGAGTTCAACTATCATGCGAAGGCCGGGAACAAGGTATTTCTGCACGTGGGGGCGGCGAATTACAAAGCTTCAGTTTTTGTAAATGACAAGCACATCTGTGATCACGAGGGCGGCTTTACGCAGTTTGATTGCGACGCGACCGTTGCGCTGAAAGATGGGCCCAATTCAATCGTGATTGCCGTCGATGACACGCGCAAAGCAGAGCGGGTGCCGACACTGAAGACGGACTGGTGGAATTATGGCGGATTGACCCGCGATGTTTCGCTGATTGAAGTGCCGGCTGCTTTCATCGATGATTATGGTCTGGCGCTGCATCGCGACAGTGGTGAGACGATCTCTGGTTACGCGCATGTCGATGGAGCAGTTGCTGGCCAGAGTGTGTCGGTAGAAATTCCTGAACTCAAGCTGGCGCAAAGTGTGCAGGCAAATGCCTCTGGACGCGCCAGCTTTACGCTGCATCCCGCGGACCTGGAGCGCTGGTCGCCCGACCATCCGAAGCTCTACAAGGTAGTGATCAAGGCAGGGTCCGATACGCTGCAGGACGACATCGGCTTCAGAACAGTCGAGACGCGTGGCGACCAGGTTCTGCTGAACGGGACGCCAATTTTTCTACGCGGCGTGTGCGTTCATGGGGAGGCGCCATACCGTTCGGGCCGTGCGTATTCTGAGAAAGATGTGACGACGCTGCTGGGATGGGCGCACGACCTCGATGCGAACTTTGTGCGGCTGGCCCATTATCCGCATGATGAACGCATGACGCGGCTGGCAGACAGGATGGGCATCCTCGTATGGTCAGAGAACCCGGTGTACTGGGGCATCCAGTGGGATAACACGGCCACATACGATGCGGCGCGTCAGCAGCTGGATGACGAGATCCGCCGCGATCGAAACAAGGCGTCGATCATCCTGTGGTCGATGGCCAATGAGACGCCGATCAGCGCCGCGCGCACGGCGTTCATTCATAAGCTTGCGAACGAAGCGCGGGCGCAGGATCCGACACGGCTGGTGACGGCGGCGTTGCTGCCGCACGTAACGGACGCGGCTGGCGGGGATAAGAGCATCATTCTTGATGATCCGCTGGGTCAGTACCTGGATGTGATCGGACTCAACGAATACATCGGCTGGTACACGGGTACGCCTGAGGATCTGCGAACGACGTCTTGGCAGGACCCGCTGGATAAGCCGGTCATCGCGAGCGAATTCGGCGCGGGGGCGAAGGCCGGACTGCATGGCGCCGTGACCGCGAAATTTACCGAGGAGTTTCAAGCCAATGTGTTTCACGAGCAGCTGGCCATGTTCAGCAAAATGCCCTTCCTTGCTGGGATGGCGCCATGGGTGCTGGCGGATTTTCGCTCACCCGTCCGTAAACTGCCGGGTATCCAGGACGACTTCAATCGCAAGGGATTGATTTCGGACCAGGGAGAAAAGAAGGCGGCTTTCGGTGTCCTGCGCGCGTATTACGAAAGCAATCCGCACCCGCCCGCACAACCCTGATGCTCTACCGAGTGGATGCACGTTCATGGCCCGTCGTGTTTGCGAGGCTTTCCGCCCCGGAGAGTGTAGACGCGGAATTGACCCAGCATCAATCTGTGACTTTCCTGCGGTAAAGTTCTGCAGAGCGCATCGTATACACGGAAGTGAGGAGTAACCCCCTGAACTATGGCGATTCTCGATATTCTTTTTGGCCGGCCGTTAGCAACTTCTGAAGAGGGAGCGGAGCATGTCGGCCCCGTTGCCGGCGTTCCTATTTTTGGGCTCGATGCTCTTAGTTCAGCGGCATACGGACCCGAAGCCGCGCTGACGCTGCTGATTCCGCTAGGTCTCGCGGGCGTGCACTACATTGTGCCGATAATCGCGGCCATCCTGGCCCTGCTGATTATTGTTTACTTCTCCTATCGCCAGACGATAGATGCGTATCCAAACGGCGGCGGTTCGTACACAGTTGCGTCGGAAAACCTGGGTGCGCATGCGGGCCTGCTATCGGCGGCAGCGTTGATGATTGATTATGTGCTGACTGCTGCTGTCGGGATTTCGGCAGGTGTCGGAGCGCTCGTCTCAGCCGTGCCGAAACTTCAGCCGCATACGCTGGGATTATGCCTGCTGATTCTTGCGATCCTGAGTGTCGTGAATATGCGGGGCGTGCGGGATTCAGGCGTGGTTTTCACGCTGCCGACGTATCTGTTCATCGGAGCGCTGCTGGCTTTGATTACTATCGGACTCACCAAGGCGGTTTTGAGCGGCGGTCATCCATCCCCTGTCGTCGCTCCCCCACTCTTGCCGAAGGCGACTGAGACGGCGCTGTCGTGGTGGTTGCTGCTGAAGGTTTTCTCGAGTGGCTGCACAGCGATGACAGGGGTTGAAGCCGTTAGCAATGGTGTGACTGCCTTCCGTGAACCGAATACGAAGACGGCGAAAACAACGCTGACGATCATTATTATTACGCTGATCATCCTGCTGGCGGGGATTGCGCTGCTATGCCGCTTTTACGGTGTGGGCGCGACCGACCCGAGCGGCTCGACCTACCAGAGCGTCCTATCGATGCTGCTTGGCGCGGTCACGGGCCGCGGCTGGTTTTATTACGTCAGTATCGGCTCGATCCTGCTTGTGCTTTCACTGTCAGCCAACACTGCTTTCGCTGATTTCCCGCGACTGACGCGCGCTATTGCGATGAACGATTATCTGCCCCATGTGTTTATCGTGCGCGGCAGAAGACTGCTCTACTCGCATGGTGTGTACGCGCTGATTGGCCTTACGGCGCTGTTATTGATCATCTTCCGCGGGGTTACCGATCGACTGATCCCGCTGTATGCCATCGGTGCTTTTACTGCCTTTACACTGTCGCAGGCTGGTATGGTGGTGCACTGGCGCCGGGTAAAGTGCGCACACTGGGAAAAATATGCGTTCGTCAATGGGCTTGGCGCAGTGGCGACCGGCATCACGACAATCGTTGTCCTGGTGGCAAAGTTCATTGACGGCGCCTGGATCACGGCTCTGCTGATCCCTCTGCTCATCTTCACGATGTTCAAAGTGAAACAGCACTATAAGACGATCGCTGTCGAAACAGAGAAGGAAGATGCCTGCGACACAACGTACATCGATCCGCCGCTGGTCGTTCTGCCGATTGACCGATGGAGCCGCGTGTCCGAGAAGGCTGTGCGGTTTGCCCTGATGCTTTCATCAGACATTCATGCTCTGCATATCGATACGCATACAGATGAAGAGGAGAAGGAAGAGGACGAGCAAGGGGGCGCATTCAAGAAGGTCTGGATCCAGAACGTCGCAACGCCGCTGAAAGCTGCAAATCTTGCCGTGCCCGAACTAGTCGTCGTCCGCTCTCCTTTCCGTTTTGTCATAACTCCAATCGTCGACTATGTCCTCGCGATGGAGAAGAAAAACCCGAACCGGCAGATCGCCGTCCTGGTTCCGGAATTAGTGGTCAAGCGCTGGTATCAGAACCTTCTGCATAATCATCGTGCGCAGCTGCTTAAGTTCTTCCTGCTGGTGAAGGGGAACCAGCGCATCGTGGTGATCAACGTTCCCTGGTATTTGAAATAACAGCCGCCTGAGTTGCGTCAACGTTTGTGTCTTGCCTCGTAGCGGCCTAGCTGGCAAGTTGGGGGCCTCGATCGAGCCATGCGTTTTTCAGGCGTTTGAGCAATCCGGGTCGCGAAGGCGTGAGCGGCACTTTGTTCGGGGCAGGTGCAGCCAGGAGCGTCTGAGCGTCCGAGGGTTCGAAGGTGCGGATATCGGCAATCGTCTGCTTCAGCAACTTGCGCAGAACCTCGACATCGAGCGTGCACTGACGCATGTAGGCGGCAAGGGGAAGGCCGGCCTCACTCGCGCCCGCCTTGATGGTGACATGTTCGCCTGCGGAAATGCGTACTTTGAGCGAAACTGCCTGTGACTGTACCCAGGGGACCATGGAAGACTTCGCGTGATTCCCGGCCGCTATTCTGACAACTGTTTTGGCAGCGGACCGAGGCGAACCGAGTTTGCGATCGGCGGCAAGCCTGTCTTCCAGCACTGCTTTGAAAGTTGGCTGCGGTCTGGGCGAGGTTGTCAGTTGAGCGTTTACCGTGTTGCTGACACCTTTAGAAGCCGCCAGTGCTTTTGGTCGGGATGTGCGTCTCTGCGGCAGGCTTTTCGAGGATGCAGCGAGCGCGGTTACATTCACCTTTTTAGGATGACCAGAGGAGGCCCGAACAGTAGTCGCCTTCTTCGGGGATGCGGACTTGACCTGCTTTGAAACCGTCTCCTCGGCGCGTCGTCCGGTGCTGAAAGTCGGCAGGATTGCTGCGGCGGCCACGGTCTCGGCTACTGAACTGCTAGAGACCTTGTCTGCCGCGTGCGACGATGCCACGGGCGCACTATTCGCCTTTGTCTGCGCGGCATGCAACTGACTTTCGGCTGAGATTGACGGTGTGTCACGGGCGGCCATTATCGCGGTCGACAGATCAACCTGGCGGGAAGTCTCGGTCCGGGCCAGAACCCGGCGCCTTCCAAGATCACCCAGTGCTTCTTCGTAGGAAATCTCTTCGAGGCCGGTGAATTCTTTGGACTCCGCTTCCAACTGGGCGTCAATGCCTGTGTTCCAGGCCTTGAAACGTCCAAGTACCGCGGAGATGTCTTCTTCTTTCGATGGACGGGGCTGGGTCAGCGCCATTCGGCCTCCTTCTTTGCTTACACCTGAAGCATAAGCTGGCGCAGCGATTCATCCCACTGCTGATATGGGTGATTCTGAACCGCAGACCCATTTAAGGAATGCCGGGAAGGAGGAGTGCCGAATCGGGAATAGTCCTGTTCTTTACAGATTTGCGCAGATCGTGCACACGAAGGCTACCATGACAGACGATGGGTCTGAGTTCGCACGGAGAACAGCGATGAGGCCTTGGGAGATAAGTACGATGATTCATTACCTTTTCAACAGCCGTCCCGTCCGCGACCGCAGGATGCTGCGAGACCAGCCAGGCAAGACGGGGATCGCGACACTCTGGCTGTGCGTCAGACGAGCCGGCATGCTGGCCTGCTTGGCGGGATGCGTGCACACCATGGCTGCGCAAACGGTCACCGTGGAGGCGACGAGACTATCGGATCAGCCGCTGTTGTCGCCATCACCGGGTGATGCGAGTGCGGGGATTTTCAATCCGGCGGCGGCGAAGGTTGGCAGCAGAACAATCCTGCTGACCCGCGACCAGGATAAGGCCGGGACCTCGCGCATCGGTTATGCAGAAAGTGCGGACGGCATCCATTTCTCGCATGCGGAAGAGCCGGTGCTGAAGCCGGAGGCGCCCTATGAATTGAATGGCGGCGTCGAGGATCCGCGGCTGGTGGAGATCAACGGCCTCTGGTATCTGACGTACACGGGCTACAACAAGAAGGATGCGCAGTTGTGTCTCGCGACCTCAACTGATCTGAAGCACTGGGAGCGCAAAGGCGTGATTCTGCCGGCGTATAAGGGCACGTGGAATACGCGGTGGACGAAGTCTGGTGCGATTGTGCCGGAGAAGGTGAACGGCAAATGGTGGATGTATTATCTCGGCACGGCGAACGGGCATGACTCGATGGGGCTCGCTGTATCGAAGGACCTGCTGCACTGGAAGGACGCGACTGCGCAGCCAGTGCTGCCGCAGCGCATGGGTGCGTTCGACGAGATGGTGATGGAGCCGGGGCCTGCGCCGATCATGACGCCGCAGGGCATCCTGCTGCTCTACAACGGTGCGGACCATCACCTGGTGTACGGGCCGGGCTGGGTGTTGTTCGATAAGCATGATCCGTCGAAGGTACTGGCGCGGAGTGATGCTCCATTTCTTAAGCCGGAGCTGGCTTGGGAGAAGGTCGGACAGGTTCCGAATGTGATTTTTCTGGAGGGTGCTGTTTTAAAGATGATGGAGGAAACGGGTCGATCTGCGAAGTACTACCTCGTTGGCTACTACGGCGCGGCCGATACTCGAGTTGGTGCGGCGAAGATCGATGTTTCGGTCGGCGCGGCTAAGTGAACCGCAGATCTCTCCACTGCGCTGTGCTTCGGTCGAGATGACAAAGTTTTGAGGCCGAGCTTCGATCGTCGTGCGACCTCGGTGATGTCATCGAGTTCGCACAAATGTAGATCTCTCCATTGCGCTGCGCTTTGGTGAAGATGACAAGGCTTTCGAGGCTGAGTTTAGGTTTCCGGTAAAGTTTCGAGGCCTAGCTTTCGTCGAGATGACAAGGTCTTGAGGCTGCATTCAGGCCGAGATGACAAAATAGTTCCAGAGGACACTCAACGAATGAAGGCCCTGGTAAAAAGCCGTGCGGAGCGCGGGCTTTGGTTGGAAGATGTGCCGATTCCGGAGATCGGTATCAATGATGTGTTGATCCGTGTGCGGCGTACTGGTATCTGCGGGACCGATGTGCACATACATGACTGGGATGAGTGGGCACAGAAAACGATCAAGGTGCCGCTGGTCATTGGTCACGAATTTGTCGGCGAGATTGTCGAGGTCGGCTCGAATGTGAACGATTTTCAACCTGGCAATATTGTCAGCGGTGAAGGTCACGTGGTCTGCGGACGCTGCCGCAACTGCCTCGCAGGGCGTCGGCACTTGTGCGCCTATACCCGGGGTGTGGGCGTGAATCGCGCGGGCGCGTTTGCGGAGTATATCGCGCTGCCGATGAGCAACATCTGGCGGCACGATCCGGATGTCGACCAGGAAGTTGCAGCGATCTTCGATCCATTCGGCAACGCAGTGCATACTGCGCTTTCCTTTCCTGTGCTGGGAGAAGATGTGCTGATCACGGGCGCAGGGCCGATTGGCATCATGTGCATTCCGGTAGTGCTGAAGGCGGGTGCGCGGCATGTTGTGATTACGGACATCAATCCTTACCGGCTGGACCTGGCGACGAAGATGGGTGCGCTCGCCGTCGATACGCGTAAGACGCCGCTGCGCGAGGTGCAGAAGCAGCTCGGCATGACAGAGGGCTTTGATGTTGGCCTGGAGATGTCAGGCAACGGGTCGGCGTTCAATGATTTGATTGCGAATATGGCGCATGGCGGCAAAATTGCGATGCTGGGAATTCCAGCGGCGGCGATGGCGATTGAGTGGAAGCAGGTGATCTTCAACATGCTGACGATCAAGGGCATCTATGGCCGCGAGATGTACGAGACCTGGTACAAGATGAGCGTGCTGATTCCATCAGGCGTGGATATCGCGCCGATCATCACGCACCGTTACGGTTACGAGAATTTTCAGCAGGGGTTTGACGCGATGCGGTCAGGCCAGACGGGCAAGGTCATTCTCGACTGGACTTCGCTCATCGGGTAAGGTGATCCCTCCGCTGGCTTGTCTTGTTTTATTTGCAGCAAGACGAGCCGGCGAGAGGCATTGCTTGCAGATATTGCGAGGATCGTTAGCTCTTAGTTATTGCCCGGCACGATTTCACGCAGCTATACTCTGCGTGCTCGTTCTTTATTTCGCGCGCTTGCGCCTGGATGTATCTATGCCAAGGTTCATCGGTTCCGCAGTTTTAAGTGGGTTAGTACTTGTCGTATCGAACCTGAGTGCCCAGACCGCCACGACTACCGTTGTTACAGGCGCTCCCGCAAACGGGGCTTATGGAACTTCCACAGCGATTAATGCAGGGGTTGCGCCGGCTGCAATGCCATTTGTAAATCCGGCAGGAGCGACGGTGCTGCCGACCGGCACGGTGCAGTTCCTGGATGGTACGGCTACCCTGAGTAACCCGGCCGTACTGACGCCAGGAAGCGGCTTTCTCACTACACCGTTCAGTACTTTGTTGGGCACGATCGATCCATCCTTTATTGATGTGAACGGCCAGGTCGCGGGTGATCTGAACGGTGATGGTGTCCAGGATCCGCTGATCTATAGAAATGTCGAAAAGGCTTCGTCGCCTCAATCCAACCCGGTTGTGCAGGCGAGTATTGAAGTACAGGCGTTCTTATCGAAAGGCAGCAGTGGCTATGCTCCCGTGGCCGCGGCAACTTTGACCCTTCCAATTCCTCCGCCTTCCAACGACCTGGTCGCGTATATCCCCGCTCTGGTTGATCTGAATGGCGATGGAAAACTCGACCTGCTGATTGGGCCCTCTGTTGCATATGGCAATGGTGATGGTACCTTCCAGCAGCCGGTGACGCTTTCATTTCTCGCAACTGGCTACATGAATACTTTCTCTGCTGATCTGAATGGCGATGGCAAGGCGGATATTGTTGCGTTGGTGATACCTGCGAACCTGGCTGCGACAACTGTAACGCTGCAGATGACAGTCTTTCTTAACCAGGGAATTGGTGCTTTCGAGTCTGCAGGATCATTCCCGATCGCGCCCGGAA
>CAXTNK010000001.1:388-78127 GCA_964245665.1 uncultured Acidobacteriaceae bacterium | reverse complement strand
ATCGTGCTGATGCCCAAATGGGACGCCGCGGAGGCGATGCGGCTGATCGAGGCAGAGCGGGTGACCTATTTCGTCGGCGTGCCGCTGATGAGCTTCGAGATCCTGACGCATCCCGATCGCGACCGGTACGTGTCCGTTCGAGGCTCTTCCGGAGTCTTCACTGGCCTTTGCTGATCTGAATGGCGACGGCAAGCTGGATATTCTTGCCCAGTCCTTGATTTTCGTGCCGAATTACGTCGCTCCCAGTGTTCCGCCTTCTCCTACGCTGACGAGCCTGCTGAATCACGGTGATGGTACGTTCGCGTCGAGTGTCATGGCTGCGTACACTCCTCCCGCTGGAACCGCTTCCAATTTCTCGCTTGCGACCGACGAAGTGGCGGATTTCAATGGCGATGGCAAAGCGGACATCGCCCTCGTCTTTCCCAGCATTCAGCTCCTTTCAGGCTATTCGACTCCTGTGATTTTTTTGCCCGGCAACGGCGACGGAACATTCGGAACAGAAACTGACTCGACTATTTCGTATCCCACGGCGCAGCAAGGCCCGGAACCAGCCGGACCAGGCGGTCAGGCGCTGGTCACTGATGCCAACCTGGACGGGCTTCCGGACCTGGTCTTCGGATCGGCTGCAGTGGCATTGGGTAACGGCCATGGAAACTTCACCGCAGGACCGCCCGTACAATCCACGGCGCAGGGAGACGCCGGAAAGTCTCTGGGTCTTTTGCAACCTGCTGGCAGCGCGCTTCCTTACCTGGTGTTCGCAGGCAATCCAGCTGGCACTGGTGCGGCTTTGACGTCATTTGTAGCGATCCATGACCTGACTTCGACGGCACTTCTGGCGCCTTTGACGCTGAGTGCCGTCACACATTCGATCACTGCGAGGTATTCCGGTGATGCGAATTATGCTGCGAGCACATCTGCCGCATCGGTTGTGACCATTGCGCAGGTTGCCACGACGACCACGCTGACGTCCACGGCAAATCCGGCATACAGAGGAGAGACGGCGACCATCACGGTCTCGGTGCGATCATCCGGGAGTGTTCCGACTGGTACGGTCACTTTGACCTGTGGACCTTCGCCAATGTCGGGCCTGAGCTGCCCGGGAACGCTGACCCTGGATGGACAGGGCAACGCGACCTTCCAGGCTGCAAATACCGGATCCCTGATCGGCAGCCTCGGCCTGGAGGTCGCCTACTCTGGAGATGCAAGCCACTCGCCCTCTACGGTTCAATATACCCAGGCCTTCGAGAATCCGGTGAACGTTTCCATGCCCACGAACACGATTACGGTCAAGTCCGGGCAGAGCGTGAGCACCCAGTTGAGTGTGAGCGGCAACGCTGGATTTGCAGGTCCCACGGACCTTGCCTGCACGGGATTGCCGGTGAATGCGACCTGCGTGTTTAACCCTGCGGCGCCGAACGCGGCAGGCGGAACAGTGCAGACTGTAACCCTGACTATTTCGACCAGCGGCAGAACGTCCGCCCTCGCGAAGCCACTCCTGGGGACGGGATTGAAGACACTCGTATGCGGCTTGTTTGCCGGTGGCCTGCTGCTCTTCAGGCCTCGTCGCCGCTGGACGCACTGGATCGGCATTGCCGTGATTGGCCTTGGTCTACTCCCAATGGGATGCGGAGGGAACAAATCCAGTGGCGGCGGCCCGGCCAGCGTCGCTCCCGGAACCTATCCTCTTACGATTACTTCCAATGATGAAGGACAGGAGTCGGGGCCGATGTTTGTACTGGTCGTGCAATAGGCGTGTCTCTAGGCTCGACCTGTTGCGCCGGCCTCCTTCAACCCGCGTTGAGAGCGGGCTGCACCCGAACAGCTTCGGCTTCATCGTGAATCTAGCCAGTTAAGAAATAGTCGTCAGAAACTTTCTTCGTCACCGATGGGGCTGCCTGGCGGTGCGGGTATGACTGGCTCCGGTTTGAACTTTTCGGGGTCGCGTTCGAAGGCCTCGATGCGGCGCTTGATCGCTTCGCCGTTCGCGTCTGTCGAGTCAGTCTGCGCGATGGCGTGCAGTTTTGCTGCGACCTGTGCCCTGGCTGCGAAGGATGTGTCCGGATTAGCTGCGAGGCGAAGAAGTGCTTCGATGATGCGGGCCTTCACGGCTGCACTTACTACGCTCGATAGACGATTGTCGGTCGTCTCGGTACCTGCCGCCTGCAATGCTGCGTCGATGCAGTCATCGAGTGTTGGTTCCGCGTTGTCGCGGGCGTGGTATTCGACCAGGCGATTGGCGCGCTCGGGCAGAAAGAGTAGCGAGAGCGTCATGTCTGCCGTGCTTTCAGCGGTCGCGATGGGATCGAACGTGACATCGGTGTGCGAGGGGAAGCTCTCAGTACTGCGAGGACCATCGGGCGATCCTGGCATGCCGGGCGGCCGCGGCGGAAATTGCTCAAGCAGTGTTTCGGGCAGTGTGAGGATTCCGGGTGAGAGTGTATGCGTAAAAGCTGCGAGGGCTTTACGCTGCTCGGCGGCGGGAACGATCGATGGGCCGCGCTGGCCGTCGCCGCGGACAGTGTAACGATAGTCGAGACCACCGATGACCTTCGACGCGGCGATGACCTGGTAGCGATGCAGCAGGTAGAGCGGCACAAGGGTGTCTTCCATCTGCGCCACAGGTGTGCCGGGACGGATAGTGTTTTCGCCGAAACGTTTCAGAGCGGCAGCGCGAATGGTGAGGATACGGTTGAGTTCATCGGCAGCATCGGCGCCGTTGTCCCACAGGTGCGCGATGGGACTGGCTGAACCAGAGGGACGGGCGTCGGCATCACTCAGGAAGAGAATGCCTTTAGCTTCCGAGGTGTGCAGGATGGTTTCCAATGCCGCGGCATCTTCAACCGGCCTGCCGTCGTGGTCAAACTCGCGGTAGCCGTAGTCGATCGCGACCTTGTCCCAGACGCCAATGTTCACGGGATAGGCGTGGCTGAGATCGGGGACGCCATTTTTGTCGAGCGTGATCCAGGGGTGCGGGTATTCCATGACGCTCATGGTCTGGTCGGGCGTGTGCGGCATGGTACTGGCGGCGTAGTTGTGGACGAGGCCGAGGGTGTGGCCGGTCTCATGCGCGGCCAGCTGGCGGATACGGGCGAGGACCATGGCTAATGCCGGATCGTGAGCTGGATCGGGAACCTTGCCGTCTTTATAAGGAGCGAGGAGGGCTTCGGCGATGAGGTAATCCTGGCGGCCTCGGAGACTGCCTAGCGTGACGTTGCCTTTCAGGATTTCGCCAGTGCGCGGGTCTGCGATCTGGTCGCCATAACTCCATCCACGGTTGGCGCGGTGGACCCACTGGATGATGTTGTAGCGTGCGTCCATGGGATCGGCGTCGGCAGGGAGCAGGTCGACCTGGAACGTGCCTTTGGCCCAGCCTGCCGCCTGGAAAGCCTGGTCCCACCAGCGGCAGCCTTCGACCAATGCGGAGCGCAATGGCTCGGGCGCGCCGCGATCGACATAGTAGTGAATGGGGCGGACAGCTTCACAGTTCTCGCGGCACGATGGATCTTTTTTCTGCAGACGATGACGGGTGATGAATTGCTGATTGGTGTCAGTGCCGAGCGGCGCATTCATCTCGCGCCAGGTGAGATCGAAGTATCCGGAGCGCGGTGAGAAGCGGCGCGGCACGAAGCCGGGATCGGGCAGTTTCAGGAAGCTCTGGCGGACGTGCACGGTGAAAGAATGAACTTCGGGGACGACCTCTCCTAGGATGCGAGCCTTGCCGGGATCGGCAGAGGTGAAGGTGAGTTCAGCTTCGACCTCGGTATTTTCGGGGAAGGCTTTCGAGGCATCGGGAACGATGGTAGAGCGGTTCGTGTCGATACTGTAGGAGCCTTGTTTTGCGGCGGCGAGAGTTTCAGCAATGAGGTGAATGTCGCCCAGGAAATATTTCGTCGCATCTACGGCGAAGAATGTGCCGCTGTTCGCAACGATGTCGAAACCCGCGAGCACGGACGACGGAAAGGATTGCTCGACGGCGAGCCTTTCAGCCGGGTCGGTCGAAGCGGTCCGGTACCTGGTGTTTTCCTGCACCAGGAGCAGCTTCGGGCCGATGCGTTCGAAGTGGACCAGCCGCGAACCGCCGCTGGGACTGACGCCGGAGAAGACAGAGATCTGGCCGCGGTCCATGCCGAGGTCGTTCTGGCCGACGCCATAGGGCAGCGAGTCATCAAGGATGTACTGCGGGGAGGCGGTGCCGTTTCTCTCGGTCAGCGGGACGCCAAGAAAGAGGCTGCCCTTGACGGCGTCCCAGTGGATCGGCAACAGCACCTGCTGCTGTTGCATGGCGTCGAAGTCTTCGGAACGCGGGCCCGAGGATTTTTCCGTCGATTGCGCGAGTGCACCTGCAAAGCTGGTCATCAGCAGGAGACATAAAAGACTGGCATGGCGGCGCAGGGCAGCGGGAAGCGTCATGATTCGGTTCTAGCATGGATTGCTTTCGCATAGCAGGGAAGTTGCGGGTTCGGGACTGGCGGGGTGTCGCGCAAGAATCGTCGGTGAGTGGGCTCGCCTTAGCGGTTCAGTGTCCCATGACCGGGGAGGGCGTACATCAGTGCGGCGAGTGCGACGAGCAGGGCGGTGTAGAAGGCCAGAATTTTGGTGCTCGACTGCTTTGGTTCGTCCTGCTGCGAGTAGGCAGTGTAGACGCGATAAAGGGCGCCGGCGGCGATGACGTAGAAGGTCAGCTGGCCAGTCATGTAACCGATGGCTGCAGAGATGGCAACGAGGGCGATGCGGCCGGAGCGGTTGAGGGCGAGAATGGCCTGGCCGCCGTCGAGGATGAAGATAGGGATAAGGTTGATGGCGTTCAGCCATGCGCCAATAGCGGCAAGTGCTGACCAGAGGCCGGCGCTGGCGGATGAGGCATCGGGTGACTGGCTGAGATGCCACCAGACCGCGGCGCATGCCAGCGAAGCGAGCAGGCCGGCGAAGGGACCGGCGAGAGCGATCTCCGAACTCGTTTCTTCGGTGACGCCGAGGTTGTGCCAGCGGACATAGGCGCCGATCCCGGGCAGAAAAACAGGCATTTCGGCGGGCAGGCCGAGTCGTTTCACGTCGGCATAGTGGCCCATCTCATGGATGAAGATGAGGACGGTGAAACCGAGGCCGAATTTCCAGCCGAACTCCGCCCAGTAGAGACCGAAGAAGGCGAGCAGACTGAAGAGAAATTTGAACTTGAGCAGGGCGACGAACAGGAACTTGAACTTGGCGAAGAAGAGCGCGATGGGGGCGAGCGGGCCGAGCTTTTTGACCCATTTGCTGGTGGTCGAAGGGTTCTGCGCTTCGAGGGCCTTGATGTGTTCGCGGAGCCACGCTGCCTGGGCTGATTCTTTGGGTAGAAGGGTAAGCGCCTGCTGCCAGCGCTCGATGGCGCGGTGAGCCTGCCCCTGCTGCTCAAGCTGCTGTGCCTCGGTGGTGTAGCGCGCGAGGGCGGCGGCTGCCTCGGGGCTTTGTTGCGCGTCGCTCATTGGCTCAAGGTAGCATGTCGCGCAGTCATTTTGTCTGGAGGTCCGGGGCAGGACACGGAACTGCATTTCCTTCGCGGGCCCTGGCGGCCTGTCGTGTTGTGGAAGATCTGTCTTACCCACCCTTCGCGGAAGTGCGAAGGATGGGGCAACTGTGTCAACGCCTGGCCATACGCTGCTACAGTTCCGCTGGCTTGCCTGGCTCGCTCAGGACGATTTCATTCAAAGGTTTGCGCAGGCGGGGACCGGCTTCCATTTTCTGCAACTGCTCGGGAAGTTCACTGCCGTCGCCGGGGTGGCCAAGGGCAGTCACAGCGCCGATTTCGAAGTCCTCGGAGATGGTAAAGGCGGAACGGACTTTGGCCGCGTCAAAACCGCCCATGGAGTGCGTGCGCAGACCGAGTTCCCAGGCCTGCAGCATCAGGTAAGCCGTCGCAGCCCCGGTGTCGTAGAGGGCGTAGGTATTCGGCGCGCCATTGTGAGCGAACTTCCTGCTCGCGTACGAGAGGATGAGGATGGGCGCACTCTTCGCCCAGCCCTGGTTGAATTCCACGAGCGAATCGAAGATTTTCTGGTACGTGGCGTCCCCTTTTTTGCCGACGAGGAAGCGCCAGGGCTGTTCGTTGTAGGAAGACGCGGCCCAGCGTGCGGCTTCAAAAAGTCGGTTCAGGTCGGCGGAAGAGACTTGTTCCGTGGAGAAGCTGCGCGGACTCCTGCGCGCCAGGATGGCCTGCTGCACTCCTTCTTTTTCTAGAGGGTCGCGTACTTCAGGTGACATGAATTTCCTCCCATGTAACTGTCTGTAGATTCACTTTCTTCCCAAAGGACTCGGTTTTGAAGGGCTGATGCTGGACGGTACCCTTGAAGTTGTCGGGATGTGGAAACCCACGGATTTGGCTGATTTGGTCCGTGTCTGAAAGTCGAGAGCCGGGGACCGGGATTTGTGGCCGGAGGTCGGTGAATCAGTCATTCAGCGGCGGGCATCTAGATACTGGGGTGCCAATTCATATGCCTGCGAAAGTAATGGACCGAGACAAGCCGATGGTGCTGGGAGTTCTGGACCAGTCGCCCATTCCTGAAGGCCAGACGGGCGGCGACGCCCTGCGCAATACGCTCGACCTTGCCCGTCTGACAGACGGCCTTGGCTACAGCCGCTATTGGGTGGCGGAGCATCATGGAACGCCGGGGCTCGCCCTGGCGGCGCCCGAGGTAATGATCGGCATGCTGGCGGCGGAGACTTCGCGCATGCGGATTGGCAGCGGTGGCATCATGCTGCCGCACTACAGTCCGCTGAAAGTCGCCGAGACATTCAGTATGCTGAGCGCGCTTTACCCGGATCGGATTGACCTTGGTATCGGCCGGGCTGCCGGTACCGATCTACAGACAACAATTGCCCTGCAGCGCGACCGACGGCAGACCATGCCGGATGATTTTCACGACCAGCTGCTCGAGTTGCTGGACAATTTCGGTTATCGCGATCTGCCAACGCCGCGGAAGTTCAGGCACGCTGTGCTTCCGGGTGGAACAGCGCGGCCAAATATCGCGCTGCTGGGTTCTTCTCCGCAGAGTGCCATCTGGGCAGCTGAACTCGGCCTCCCCTATACTTTTGCTGACTTCATCAATCCATTCGGTGCAGAGGCGGCGCTCATGTATCGTGAGCGCTTCCAGCCTTCTGCCGTCTCGGAAAAGCCGCATGTCACCGTGGCCGCATGGGCCATCTGCGCCGATACCGAAGCCGAAGCGAAATACCTGGCGCAGAGCTTCTACATGTTGATGGTGATGCTGCATGCGGGGCGTCTGATCGCGGTGCCGACCCCGGAAGATGCGAAGGCGTTTCTCGAGGCGAATCCCGGGCAGTTGGCCGGATTGCTGCATCGGCGGCGAGTCATCCTCGGCACCCCGGAGCAGGTAGAACAGGGCGTGCGGGCAGTGGCTGCGGATTACGAGGCGGATGAAGTGCTGCTGGTGAATATTCTGCATAGCCACGCAGCGCGGCGACGTTCGTATGAGCGGATTGCCGAGGTCTTCGGGCTGGGTTCTGCGCATACGGCGGATTACGCGTTGTCCCGGTAGGGTGGTCCGAGGTTGCGTTGGATGGAAGGAAGCGCACCGCTGGTGCAGAAGAAGCAGATCCTTCGACTTCGCCCAGGATCACACATCTGGAAGGCGGATAGCTGACTCCTACTCCCTGCACCTTTTCAGCATGCCGCCGAGGTGGCTGTAGATCATCTCGCAGGACAGCAACATGGGCTTGGCAGTGCAGGTGATGGTCAGCTGCTGTTTCTCCCGCTGATATTCCCAGGCGAGGGTGGTGCCCATGGCGGTTGCGGTGCCCTGGTCGCCGTTAACAGCAATGCCAAAGGCGCTCTGTACGGACTCTGAAAAACAGTCGAGCATGGTCGGTGTGACATCGGTATACAGGTGCGGCTCGCAGGCCATTTCAGTTCCTCGTCGCGTCTTGGTTTTCGATTACCAGCTCATTACAACAGGTTTCTCAAACCCTGGGTGACGCCCTGCCAGTCTGTGCATCCCACTTCAAGAAATGCATCATCGCATCCCTCTCAGAATTGAAAAGTAAGCAGTCGAAACCATTTCGGGCGAGGACCCGAGGTATGGTGAGGAACCAAGCATGCGTTTTAAGTTGTTGATACTCATGTCTGCTGCTCTGCCCCTCGCAGCAAATGCAATGGCTCCGACATCGACCGGGACAGTGGGGTACTGGATGTCCCCTAACAAGTCCGTCGTCCGCGTTTATCCATGTGGCTCGCAGGTCTGCATGAAGATTGTGAAGCTTGCGCCAACCGTTCCCGGCAATACGGACGAGAAAAATCCTGACAGCGATCTTCGCGCCCGTCCGCTGTGTGGACTGAACATCGGCACCGGCTTCCGGCAGGTGGACGCGCAGCACCTCGCAGACGGACAGATCTACGATCCCGAATCAGGTCATACGTACAGCGGTACCGCTGCCATTGATGGCGACGAGATGAAACTGCGCGGGTTTATCGGCATCTCCCTGCTTGGCCGGACAGAAGTCTGGCACCGCGCCCCCGCCGTCCAATCCGAATGCCGCTAGGTACTGCGCGTACGGCGAATCGCGCGTGGCGCCGGTAGAGACTGGTCCGGTGGTTTTGACGGACCAAGCATGAATGCCGGGCTGGTTCTGAGCAGGATGTTCGGGCTTACTCCTATTGTTTACAAAGGGCGCGGTGGCCGATGTCCTTGCGGTAATACATCCCTTCGAAACTGATCTTTTCGAGAGCCGCGTAGGCCGAAATGAGTGCTTCTTCCAGGTTCGGAGCAGAGGCAGTGACGCCCAGAACGCGGCCTCCAGCGGTGACGACTTCATCGCCCGCTACGCTGGTTCCCGAATGAAAAACCTGGACGCCGGGCAGAGCAGCTGCTGCTTCCAGGCCGGTGATCGGCAGACCGGTGGCATAGCTGCCGGGATAGCCGGCGGAACTGGCGATCACGCAGGCAGAGGCGCCAGCTTTCCAGCGGAGTTCGGTATCGCTCAAACGACCTTCAACGCAGGCTTCGATTGCGTCAAGCAGGTCGGAATCCAGGCGAACGAGAATGGCCTGGGTCTCGGGGTCTCCGAAGCGGGCATTGAATTCGAGGACCATAGGGCCGCGAGCCGTCATCATCAGGCCGCAATAGAGTACGCCTGCAAATGGCGTACCTTCGGCAGCCATGCCCTCAAGCGTTGGCTGGATGATGTGTTCGAGCACCCACTGCCGCATCTCGGCGGTGAGCATGGAATCGATGGTGTAGACGCCCATGCCGCCGGTATTCAGGCCGGTGTCGCCTTCACCGATGCGCTTGTGGTCCTGCGCGGGAACGAGTGGCGCAACATGTTTGCCGTCAGTCAGAACCAGGTAGGAGATCTCTTCGCCCTGTAGAAACTCTTCGATCACCAGCGAAGTTTCGCCACTTGTTCCGAGCAGATTTCCGGAAAAGAGGCCGGTGATACCAGCTTTCGCGGCCTCCATCGACTCGCAGATGAGGACACCCTTGCCGGCGGCGATGCCGTCCGCCTTGATGACCAGCGGAGCGCTGAAGTGGCCGAGGGCATCGAGCGCCTCGGTTTCACTGGTGACGACGGCATAAGCCGCCGTCGGAATATTGTGGCGCTGCATGAACCGCTTGGAGAAGCTTTTGCTGGTTTCAAGCATGGCAGCTTCGCGGGTGGGCCCGAAAACCGGGATACTGCGGCGCTGCAATTCATCGCTCAGGCCGAGTGAAAGCGGCAGTTCCGGGCCGATAACTACCAAGTCAGGCTGGATTTGAGCGACCACGCGCAGCATGTCATCGAGGTCTGTCAGCTTGACCGGGACGCACACGGCGATGCGCGCCATACCTGCGTTCCCGGGCGCGCAGGTGATGGTACCGGCGCGGGGAGACTTGCGCAGAGTCGCGGCGAGAGCGTGCTCGCGGCCACCTGCGCCAAAAATGAGGATGTTGCTGCTGCTTTGCGACATGGTTCGAAGGCCTCGGATGCAGCTCCAATTCTAGAGTAGTCCCCCGTTGCCACGGCCCGACGTCGCCGGCACATTGGCATTTCAAACTGTGCAGGCCGCACTCAGGCCGGTTTTAGAGCAACTGGAATCTTCGACGATGACTGCGCGGAGTCGGGTCACAGAATGAACAGACCCCGAATCTGCATCCACCTATACTTGAGCGTGGCTCTCTCTTTGCGCTCGTTCGGCCCGACTATGCATGCAACCACCTCCATCCCGGTCCAGGGCAAGCCAGGCGACCAACGCGTCTCACCTCGAATCGGGGCGCAGGAGATATGGGCGTCGATGGGCCCGGCGTTTGTCGCAAGCATCGCCTACATCGATCCGGGCAATTTCGTTTCAAACCTGGATGGCGGCACGCGGTTTGGCTACCAGCTGCTCTGGGTGCTGCTGTGGTCGAATGCCATGGCCATCCTGATCCAGTACCTGTCTGCCAAGCTGGGCATTGCGACCGGGCGGACGCTGCCGCAGAACTGTCGCGCCCATTTCTCCCGAGGAACAACGATCTTCCTTTGGGTAGCTGCCGAACTTTCCGCACTCGCAACTGACCTGGCAGAGTTTCTCGGCGCGGCGCTGGGCTTTTACCTGCTGCTGGGCGCACGGCTGCTGGCTGGCGGCTTCAGCCGTACGGAGGTGCTGCTGCTCGCAGCCATCGCGTCGGCCGTCTGTGTCTTCGGCATCCTCGCGCTCGACCGCTTCGGCTTTCGCAAACTGGAAGCAGTCATCATGATGTTCGTGTTGGTGATTGGTGTCTGTTACGCGATCGAGATTTTCATGGTGCATCCTGACTGGCGCCAGATCGGTCTGCATACAGCAGTGCCGATGGTGAACGGTTCAAGCCTCTACCTGGCAGTCGCAATGCTGGGCGCAACCGTGATGCCGCATGTCGTTTATCTGCATTCAGGGCTGGTGCAGCCGCGTTTGCGCCAGGAGACCCGCGGCCTTTCCATCGCCGATGGCCACATCGCCCGGCTGCGCCACCTGAAGCTTGAACTCGTCGACATACTGGCAGCGATGAATGGCGCATGGCTGGGGAATTCAGCCATGGTAATCGTCGCCGCAGGAGCATTCGCAGGTAAGCGGATGGATGGCATCTCCATCGAAGTAGCCCATGCGTCGCTCGGACCGCTGCTGGGCCGCACTGCTCCATGGCTGTTTGCGATTGCGCTGCTGGCTTCGGGGCTTTCGTCGTCAACCGTGGGCACTATGGCTGGACAGATGATCCTCGACGGCTTCCTGTAAGTAAAATTTTCTGTCTTCCTGCGTAGATTGCTGACGCTGATCCCGGCGGTCATCGTCATCGGCATCGGGTTGGAGCCGCTGAAGATCATCCTGCTCTCCCAGGTGATTCTCAGCTTTACACTGCCGTTTGCGCTGATCCCTCTCCTGCTGCTCACGCAACGAAAGAGCGTCATGGGCAGCTTTGTGAATGGGAAAGCCGCGCTCTATCTTGGCTGGCTTTCCGTCAGCATCATCATCGTGCTGAACGGCGTTCTGCTCTACCAGGCATTTGCCATGCGGGCAGACACACCTGCGGCGATCATGCTCCCATTGGTCGCACCTGCTGGTGGCCGGTAGATGTTCAGTGGCTACTCGGACGCTGGAAGACTTTAGCGGTGACTGCTGCCTCCGGCTGCACTTGCGCCTCCACCCATACCACCCCCGAAGCCGCCGGAGGAATGGCTGGCTCCGGCGGGACTTGCGGTGCTGGAGAAGCCTGATGAACCGGAACTTCGTCCTGCTGAGGAGTTAACGCGGCCACTACTTGGGTGAAGCTGCGATTCGCCGCGGAGGACGCCAGGCCGGCATACTCTGCCGTCGATGACGAGACATAGGACGAAGCAGAGCCGTGATGTTCCGCGTGCATGGAGGCATGCTGCAGATTGCCGAATGTCTGTCTCGGAACGCCCAGGCCGGCTGATCCCTTCGCAAAGACGAAGGTCTCGTCATTCGACATTTTTGAAGCTACAACTGGTTGACGCTCGACATGAACCAGGGACGCCGTACCCAGAAACGGCGGATGTGGCGGCCCTGTGCGGACCGGGCCCTGCTTGGGCTTGATGGGTAAGAGGGTGTTGGCCAGGCCAACATAGGTATTGCCGGGCCGCCAGCCCCAGCTGCCGCCTCCCTGTCCTCCCGCGCAATATTCCCAGCTGCCCGAGTGATACGGCAGCCAGCCCCAGGGATACGGCGAAACCCACGAATACCCGCCGGCATACTGCGCGTAGGTGCCATTGGCGTAAGGATCGAAGCTGGCGCCGGCGAAGTAAGGACGCCACATGTTGCCACATCCGCCAGCATCCGAAAAGCTGCCGTAGTAGTTGAGATCACTCAGCCCCGAACTTACGCCGGAAACGGCGGTATAGCCACCAGGCTTGGTCTGGAAGGAGCTCATGTAGCGCTTGTGGTAGTCGACCGATGTCTTGTCCCAGTCGTCATAAGCGCCCTTTTCGACATGGCTTGCCAGTTGAGGCTGAACCACACCTGCCGGGCCAAAGCTGAGTGTCTTCTTCTGCTCAACAGTCATCAGGCTGGAGCCGACCTGGGCCTGGACACTCCCCTTGTATACGGCGAGCGTGCTGTCAGCCGGGCCGGTATTGAACTGCATGTGGGTTGAAGGCGCAAGCGTCAGGCGACCCTGGGCCGAATTGACGACAAAGGTGTTCGTTGTGGCATCAGAGAGGCTGGCATAGACGGTGCCATGCAGAACATTGACACTCGTCACCGTATTGCCGGCTGTGTCCCGCGAGAGCTTCGAGAACTCGATGACTGCATCGGGAGTGAGGCGGAGGGTGCTGTTGTCTTCAAACTCGACTTCGGCAACTCCCTGATCAGTCTTCAACTTGGCGCCCTGGACAATAGGCAGATTCTGAAAAGCAGCCTCGAACCCATGGCCGACATTGCGGTCCATCTTGACCTCGCCGCGGGTCTCGCTCAGGCGCACGATCCGGACGCCGGCATTGGAACTGTCTTCAGGCGCAGGAGACTGGGCATGCAGAGCAGAGATGGCCAGAAGCCCTGCGCCAACAGCGATCCATCGGGAAACCACGTTTGCGGAATAAGTCATCACGGCTGTGCTCGCAGGTATCGAAGTGTCGCGAGTCTACGCCTCGGCAGGAATGAACTGCCAGAACTTTTTGCGGTGGTTTGAGTACGCTCGCAACAACGTGGCCACCAGGCAGCAGGACGCGGTAAAATACAGGTCGAGATGAACCCTGACTTTCCCATTAGTCTCGCGCAGGAGCAAGTTCCTTCCCTCCCCGCAATGCCTGCTGTCCGGCGCTTTCGACGTGGTCGCCATGACCGCGGGCGCGCCTGCTGATTATCCTTTAAATTCAATCTGCTGATGCTGCGGCCTGTTTCGCGCCGTGGACGGAAGGCGGCCTACTGACCGTCGGGTGGTTGAGCGCGCGATGATCCGCGCAGGAAAGGGTTTGTGATGAACAGTTTTCAAAGTAAAGGCTCGTTGCAGGTTGGCGGCAAGACATACGAGATCTTCCGGCTGAAAGCGCTCGACAGTAAGGCAGGAGTTTCGCTTCCCAAGCTGCCGTATTCGCTGCGTATTCTGCTCGAAAACCTGTTACGGCAGGAAGACGGCAAGAGTGTCACGGCGAGCGATATCGAGTTTCTGGCGAAGTGGGATGCCGCGGCTACGCCGGACCGCGAGATCGCATTCATGCCGGCCCGCGTGCTCATGCAGGACTTCACCGGCGTGCCGGCAATTGTCGACCTGGCCGCCATGCGCGATGCAATGAAGGAGCTGGGCGGCAATCCGGAAAAGATCAACCCGCTGCAGCCGGCTGAGCTGGTGATCGATCACTCGGTGCAGGTGGATGAATACGGTACAAACAACTCCTACCTGATTAATTCCATGCTGGAATTTGATCGTAACCGTGAGCGTTACGCATTTCTGAAGTGGGGCCAGTCGGCCTTCCGGAATTTTTCTGCGGTGCCGCCCGGGATGGGGATCTGCCACCAGGTGAACCTGGAATACCTGGCCCGCGGCGTGTTCACGACTGAAGTCGATGGTGTGCTCCGGGCTTATCCGGACACGCTGGTCGGCACTGATTCGCATACGACGATGATCAATGGCCTGGGCGTGCTGGGATGGGGTGTCGGCGGTATCGAAGCCGAGGCAGCGATGCTGGGTCAGCCAGTGTCCATGCTGGTGCCGCAGGTCGTCGGCTTCAAGCTGACGGGCAAGTTGAAGGAAGGTGCGACTGCGACTGACCTGGTGCTGACGGTCACCGAGATGCTCCGCAAACTGGGCGTCGTCGGCAAATTCGTTGAGTTCTATGGCGCGGGTATCGCCGAGTTATCGCTGGCCGATCGCGCAACAATTGCCAACATGGCGCCGGAGTATGGCGCGACCTGCGGCATCTTCCCTGTCGATGCGGAGACCCTGCGCTACCTGCGCCTGACCGGTCGCAGCGAAGAACAGATTGCCCTGGTCGAGGCGTACTACAAAGAGCAGGGATTATTCCATTCCGCCGAAGCTCAGGAAGCAGTCTACACGCAGACAATTGCGCTTGATCTATCGACTGTGCAGCCGAGTGTCGCGGGACCGAAGAGGCCGCAGGACCGTGTGCTGCTGAGCGAAGCCGGCGCAAGCTTCCGCAAACAGTTGCCGAGCCTGATGGGGCCGAACGGCAATCGCAATCCCGAGCGGCAGGCCCAGCGCTGGGAGGGTGAAGGCGGCCACATGTCAGCGACCGGAGTAGCTACTTCAACCGAGGCGCATCCCGAGCCGGGCAAGGATGGCCACCTGGTGGGCGACACTTCTGCGCTACCCACTTCGGCGGAGGAGACAGTCAAAGGTCGCTTCGGTGTGAATGTCGATGAATACCTTGACCATGGTTCGGTGGTAATTGCAGCAATTACAAGCTGCACCAACACCTCGAATCCTTCAGTGATGATGGCCGCCGGTCTGCTGGCGAAAAAGGCGGTTGAGAAAGGTCTCACGGTCCCGCCCTGGGTCAAGACTTCGCTCGCGCCCGGCTCGCGCGTGGTGACGGATTACTACACCAAGGCCGGCCTGCTGCCCTATCTCGACAAGCTGCGATTTAATGTTGTCGGCTATGGTTGCACGACGTGTATCGGTAACTCGGGTCCGCTGCCTTCAGATGTTTCACAGGCAGTTGAAGATCACGGCCTGGTTGCAGTGTCAGTGCTGAGCGGCAATCGTAATTTTGAAGGCCGCATCAACTCGGATGTGCGGGCGAATTACCTGATGTCTCCGCCACTCGTGATTGCGTACGCACTCGCCGGCACCATCAACCATGACTTCGACACGGAGCCGATCAGCAGGGGCAAAGATGGCAAGCTGGTGATGCTGAAGGACATCTGGCCGAGCCAGCAGGAAGTGTCCGATGCGATCGCGCAGGCGGTAAGTTCTGCCGGATTCATAAAAGAGTACGCCACTGTTACAGATGGAGATGAGAGCTGGCAGCACCTGAAGTTTCCGACTGGCGATGTGTACCAGTGGGAGCCGGATTCGACTTACATCCGCAAGGCACCGTACTTCGAAGGCATGCCACGCGTAGCCGAACCAGTGCAGGACATTTCCGGCGCGCGTGTGCTTGCAGTGCTCGGTGATTCGGTAACGACGGATCATATTTCGCCAGCAGGTTCCATCAAGACGAATGGCCCGGCGGGTAAGTACCTGTTGGAGCACGGCGTTAAGACCGGCGACTTCAACAGCTATGGTTCACGGCGCGGCAACCATGAAGTGATGGTGCGCGGCACGTTCGCCAATGTTCGATTGAAGAACAAGCTTGCTCCTGGAACAGAAGGCGGCGTGACGCGCCTGCTGCCTGAAGGCGAGGGGATGTCGATCTTCGACGCGTCGGTAAAGTATGCAGAACGCGGTGTGCCGCGGGTGATACTGGCCGGCAAGGAATATGGCTCGGGGTCATCGCGCGACTGGGCTGCCAAAGGTCCAAAGCTGCTGGGCGTTCGCGCGGTCATTGCGGAAAGCTTTGAGCGCATTCACCGTTCGAACCTGGTGGGTATGGGCATTCTGCCACTGCAGTTTACAGCGGGCGAGAGTGTCGAGTCGCTTGGGCTGACGGGCGAAGAAGTATTCAACTTCGCGGGACTTGCGTCGATGCTGGCTTCGAAGTTCGCCAGTGGTAAGACGCTCAAAGTGACTGTAAAAGCGGCTGATGGGTCGTCGAAGCAGATCTCGGCGACCGTCCGTATCGACACACCGCAGGAAGTTCTCTACTACGAGAATGGTGGCATTCTGCAGTACGTTCTGCGACAGTTAGCTTCGAATTAAGAGAGGCCAAAAACAAGAAACAGGAAGGGCCGGAAAATATCTCCGGCCCTTCCTGTTTCGTCTTCGCAGGACAAACTTCAGATAACTCTAAGTAACAGAAGGATAATGACGATCAGCAGAATTAAACTGATGCCGCCGCCGCCGTAGTAGCCAAGGCCGGGACCCATACGGTAACCGCCAAAACCGAAAACTAGCAGCAGAATAATCAATACGATAAGCATTCTTTCTCTCCTCGCGGCATCAATAAATCAGCGCGCCTCTTCCAATTTCAACAACATGGATGGCTGCCAGCAGGTTCTGGTTGTTTGAGGCTGGGAGTAAAGTCATTCAGCTATTCCTGCAAAAGCAGGTTCTCCGGGGTAGGTAGTTGATTGAGTAAGTCGTGAAGACGGCCAATGCGTTTTACTCAAGGTCGGCGCTCCTCTCGGAAAAAGTCTGATTGCGACAAGGTGTTCACAAGACGGGCGTAGACTCTTGCCTATGCCAGATGCCCACCTGCGAGTCGCGTACTTTCCCGACTCGTTCCATGAAGTGAATGGAGTGGCCCATACGAGCAGGCATTTTGAAGCGTATGCACGTCGCACGGGACTGCCCTTTTTATGTGTACGTGCAGGAACGCGTTCAATCGCCTGCGAGGTGGATGGTTCAGTAGAGACCCTGGAACTGGCACGCGGAAGGTTCTCGTTTTCTCTTGAAAAAGACCTTCGATTCGATGTCGGATTTGTCCGACACATGCCGGCAATGGTGCGGGCTCTGCGATCGTTCCGTCCTACTGTGATTCATGTCACAGGCCCAAGCGAGATCGGCATTATCGGCGCCATACTTGCGCACGCCATGGGAATACCGCTGGTCGCTTCATGGCATACCAACCTGCACCAGTATGCCGGGCGTCGCGTTCACTGGCTGCAGCGATGGCTGCCGGTGAGCTGGCAACCAGTACTGGGTAGTTGGGTGGAGATGGCGGCATTTTTTCTAACGGCTTCGTTCTACCGTTCAGCGCGCCTGCTCTTCGCGCCAAATCCTGACCTCTGCAGGTTGCTTGAGAAGGCGACAGACCGGCCCTGCGAATTGATGCAGCGCGGAGTCGATACCCGGCAATTTTCGCCATCGTGGCGTCAGCGTACAGACGAGGACGGCATCTTTGTTCTTGGATTTGTGGGACGCCTGTCTATCGAGAAGAATGTGATGCTTCTGGTCGACATCGGGCAGCAATTACTGGAACGCGGTGTCCGCAACTTCCGATTTCAAATCATCGGTCATGGAGCAGAAAGGGAGACGCTGGAGCGCGAACTACCGCAGGCAGATTTTGCTGGAGTTCTGCGGGATGAAGCCCTGGCGCGGGCCTTTGCGGACATGGATGTGCTGGTCTTCCCTTCCCATACCGACACCTTCGGCAACGTAGTGCTGGAGGCGCTCGCTTCAGGCGTACCGGCAGTCGTAACGGACGAGGGTGGCCCATGCAGCATTATCGAAGACGGAGTGACTGGTTACATCCGGAAGGACAACGAATTTGCAGAGGCGATCGCGAGGCTGATGGCCGACCCGGCGGCGCATGCAGCCATGAGATTGAACGCACGGAAGTTTGCCATGGGCGCATCCTGGGCAGCTGTGTTCGACAAGGTCTGCGCAGCTTACCGGCTGTTGTTGCCTGAAGTCGAGACCGCGGCATTTGCCGTCGGAGAGTAGGTGCAAACCGATCTTCTTTAGCGATTCCTTATGGCATCTCGCTCCTGAACATTTATGCTGTTGAGAGCGCCCCACTCCACGTCGAGTTCGCGGCAAGCCATTCCAGTGTTGCTGAGGAGAACGATGTCGAACGAACTGCGTAGTTTTTTGGAGCTTCCGTACGAAGAACTTGAAGAGCTCAATCTGAAGGCGAAAGAGCAGCGGAAGAACCGCGTCGCCATCGACAAGATCCGCGAAGAGCGGTTGAAATATCTGACCGATACTAAGGGCATCAAAGCCATAACAGTTTTGTTCAGCGATCTTGAAGGTCGTCTGCACATGCTGGACTACGACAAGAAATTCCTGCTGAAGAGCTGGGACAATCTAACTTTTGATGGCTCATCCATCCGTGGCTTCACCGCGCAGCGCGAGAGTGATCTGCGCCTTGGTATTGACTGGGCTGCCTTCTACTGGGTGCCGGCAGATTTCTTCGGCGAAGGTAAGGTGCTGGTCTTCGGCGAAGTGATCGATAAGAGCGGCGCTCCTTATGGAGCGGATGTGCGCGGTCTGCTGAAGACATTCTCCGACGAACAATTCAAGAAGAACGGCTATACGCTGAATGCAGCGAATGAGATAGAAGGATTTCTTTTCGAAAACGAGGATGCTGAGAAGACTTTCTACAAGACGGGTGAATTCAATTACGTAAATACAGGCGGCTACTATCATTCGCTGCCAGGTGACCCGCTGCGTACCTTCATTGATACAGCAGCAGAAGTGCAGCGCGCGATGGGATTCGAAAATGAGAAAGACCATCCGGAAGTCGCGCCTTCGCAGTTTGAGATCAACTACAGCTACGGCGAAGTCGTTGCCGCGGCTGACCAGATCCAGCTCTACAAGCTGATCTGCCGTCAGGTTGCGACAGCCATGGGTATGACTGCATCGTTCCTGCCGAAGCCGGTGGTGGGCGTCAATGGCAGCGGCATGCACACCAATCTTTCGATCAGCAAGGGGAATAAGAACCTTTGTTGGGATCCCAACGGCGAAGAGAAGCTGAGCCCGTTTGCATGGGAGTTCGTCGATCGTGTGCTGACACATGGCAACGATATCTGCCTGCTGTTGAACGCGAGCGTGAATGCGTATCGCCGTCTCGACCCACACTTCGAGGCGCCCAACCAGATCAAAGCTTCTGCTGTTGATCGTGGTTCGATGGTGCGTATCCCGCTAGGCAATGAAAAGAGTTCGCGCATCGAAGTTCGTTCGGTCGGGCCGGACGCGAATCCTTACATGGTGCTTTACTCCATCTTCAAAACCGGGCTCGAAGGTGAGACGGCGAAGATCGAAAATCTCCGTCAGGCCGAACGGTATCTGCCGGACAACATCTATACGGCTCTCGAGAATTTCCGTTCTTCTCCGTGGACAACAAAGCTGCTGGGCGAGGATGTAAAGGGCCGCTACGCGGATTTGAAGCAGGCATCAGCAGACCGCTGCGCGCGGCTGCTGGGCACCATCGTGAAGGGACCAGAAGTCCAGTTCCACCACGATGTATACAACCAGTATTTATGGAACCAGTTCTAGGCTGGCTTCACGACTGCTATTGGAAGGCCTCGCTCCGGCGGGGCTTTCCTGTCTCTTCAGCATTTCTCAGGAGTACGACATGACCATCCATTTGCGTAAGTCTGCGGTTGTTCTGTTGACGGTGCTGGCAAGCGCCACGCTTCTGCATGCTGATACGGACTACGCGCAGCTAAGGGCTCAACGGGCGAAGAGTCTGACGCAGCCCTACGGCTGGTTCTCGCTCGTCGCGCTGGAATGGCTCAAGCCCGGCGTGATAACCGTGGGCTCGGGTAAAGACAACACCGTGGTACTGGCTGGGACGGACGCACACCTGATGAAGCTCGAACAAAAAGATGGCAAGGTCGCGCTCCTAGCTGATGTTCCATCTTTAACTCTGGGTGGAAAACCGGTGAAGGCGAACGACCATCCTTTGATCGGTACAGGCGAGGATGATGGCTCTGCCTTAGCCAGTGGCTCGTTGCGTATGTGGGCAATCGATCGCGGCGGGCAGCGTTATCTGCGGGTAAAGGATTCGCAGGCGCCCGCGCTCAAGCACTTCCATGGACTGCGCTGGTATGCTCCAAGCCAACACTACCGCGTGGAGGCTAAATGGATTCCTTCATCGACGCCGAGCACCATGCACGTCATGAACAAACTGGGCCAGGTCGAGAAGGTGCCGGTGCCGGGCTATGTTGAGTTCGTTGTAGACGGAAAGAAGCAGACGCTGGTACCGCTCGAGGCCAGTGACGACCAGTTGTGGTTTGTCTTTCGCGACACGACGTCACGGCAGACAACTGATGGCGGAGGCCGATTCCTGACCACACGCGGCCCATCCAACGGACTCTCCAAGCCGGGTACGGTGACGCTGGATTTCAACGAAGCTGTCAACCCGCCCTGCGCGTATTCCCCATATGCGACGTGCCCCCTGGCATCTCCGGAAAATCGCCTGCCGATTGCTATCCCGGCCGGCGAGAAACGATACGATGACTGATACTAGATTCAATCGATGTTGAGTTCCCAGAACGCGCCGATGGGTTCGTGGTCCGTTAGAGCGGGCGACAGCCGCATTGCACTTGAACTGGACTGCTCGACCAAATCCTTGCAGCCGCGGGTGAACTGGCTGTGCTTTTAAATTGCTGCTAAGCTTCTGAAAGCGCAAGCCGGAGGGATGGCAGAGCGGTTGATTGCGGCGGTCTTGAAAACCGCTTTACCTTTGCGGGTAACGGGGGTTCGAATCCCTCTCCCTCCGCCATTACTTCTTCCAGAACCGTCGCGCTGCCTCCAATAAACCCTGAAAATACAGACCGCATGAAGATGTGGGCTTCGCATCGTTCTACTGGCTCGACTGTTGCTTGAGGTATTCGAAAAGCTCAAGCGGCTGACCGGCGATAGTGTTTTACTATCTCCTGGCGATCGCAGCCGGCTCAGCCGGCGAGCAGCAACACCATCCTTAAGGGTGCTCGAGTTCGTCGTCGGCATGCAGGAAACCGTAATGGATGCCCGCCTGCTCGCTGCCCTGAGCGCGGCACCGGTAGAATCGATGTATGGCTACTCGGGTGCGCTCTTTCGCGAAGATCAACCTCGGCCTGGCCATTGGCCCGACACGTCCGGATGGCTATCACGGCCTGGCGACCGTTTACCAGACCATCGGCCTGCATGATTTTGTATCCGTATCTGCGAAACTGGCGGCTAAAACAAGCATCCAGCTGACGTCGTCGCATGCCCGTGTGCCCACGGACCAGACCAATACAGCCTGGCGAATGGTCGAGACAGCGCTCGACAGCATGGGTGTCTCGGCGCGCGTCTCCATTCATATCGAGAAGCTTCTGCCCATCCAGGGCGGATTGGGAGCAGGGTCGGCCAATGCCGTCGCCGCGCTGATCTGTCTGGAGCGGGAACTGGGCCAGTCGCTGCAGCCGGGCGACCGGTTGAAAATCGCGGCTGAGATTGGCTCGGATGTTCCGCTGTTCCTGATTGGCGGGACCGTCCTGGGCCTGGGGCGCGGCGAACAGGTTTATCCTCTGCCCGACCTCCCCGCGACCGCATGTGTTATCGCGATGCCGGACGTCGGCGTTTCTACCCCGAAGGCGTTCAAGGACTGGGACGCGCTGTATACACAGCCATCCGGAGCGGGGCCGGGTCTCAGCCTGGTGCCCCCCGCCCCTGCAGGTGGGTCAGGGAAAGGTTCGTTGACGCGGCGCAACCCAACCGCTACACTTGAAAGGTTGAGTCGTGCTGTCGCTGGAGTCTGGAGCGGGCCGTACTCTTCCGGTGTCTCCGCGGCCATCAAAAGCCCTTTGGGAGACCTGGCCGGGAACCCGCTTCTCGCGCTTGTCCGAACCGGGATTGAAAACGACTTTGAAGAGGTCGTCTTTCCGCAGCAGTCCCTCCTCGGTGACATCAAGCGCATACTTGGGGACTCCGTCCATCCGGACGAGCAGGCTATTTACGCATCCCTATCCGGTTCAGGTGCTTCGCTTTTCGGGCTTTACAGTTCGGAATACGCGGCCAAAGCGGCACAACAGCGTCTCGCTGCAAAAAAGATTTCGAGTTTACCTACCGAAACTCTCGCGCGCGAACGCTATTGGAATGAGATGTTTGCGTAGTCGTATTTGCGTAAACACAAAAGATTTGCGGATGGTTCATGCGAAATGGCATGCTCCCTCCCATCTGTTGGGCGATCGACTAATGGTAGGTCAAGTGCCTTTGACGCACTTTGTCTAGGTTCGAATCCTAGTCGCCCAGCCAGCTTGCCTGTAGTCCCTTGCTAGGACGTTACCCGTCCTAGCGCAACCGGTATGCAGGAACCACCAACGCCAACCAGCTTGGAGAGGATCCGACATGAAGAATGAAGCAGCCGTAGCCGTGCCCATCGCCGAGATCACGAAACAGGACGCCTTCCTGCAACAACAGCAGGCCGGTGCAACGGATGGTCGCAAGACTTTATCCGACGCGCGCAGGAAGCCGAGCCGGCTGAGCGAAGACCGTCGTTTCAAGATTTTCTCCGGATCGGCAAACCGTGCGCTGGCCGAAGAGATTTGCAGCGAGCACCTGGGAGTGCCGCTGGGTGAGACCAAGATTCAACGCTTTGCCGATGGCGAGATCTATTTCCAGCTGCTCGAGAACGTCCGCGGTGCCGACGTCTTCGTCGTCCAGCCCACGTGCTGGCCGGTTGATCAGAACCTGGTCGAGCTGCTGATCATGATCGACGCGCTCAAGCGGGCGTCTGCCGGAAGAATCACCGTCGTGGTTCCGTATTACGGCTATGCGCGTCAGGACCGCAAGGACAGGCCGCGCGTGGCCATTTCGTCCAAGCTGGTGGCCGATCTTTTGACCACGGCTGGTGCGAACCGCGCGCTGTTCATGGACCTTCACGCAGCGCAGATCCAGGGGTTCTTCAATATTCCGGTCGACCACATGTTCGCGTCGCCCGTAATGGTCGGCTATTTCCGCGATATGAACCTGCCCAACCTGACGGTGATTTCTCCGGATGCGGGAGGCGTCGAGCGGGCACGTTTCTTTGCCACCAAGATGGGCGCGCCTCTCGCTATCGTCGACAAACGGCGGACGGACATCAACGTAACCGAAGTAATGAATGTGATCGGCGATGTGCGCGGGCGAACGTGCCTGATTATCGATGACATCGTCGACACAGCGGGCACGCTGGTAAAGACAGTCGATGCACTGCTCGACCAGGGTGCAACAGAAGTGTATGCGTGCGCGTCTCACGCAGTCTTGTCGGGCCCGGCAATCGAGCGCATTTCGTCATCGCGCTTGAAAGAGTTAGTCGTCAGTAATTCGATTCCGCTGCGTGATGAAGCGAAGCGCGTACCGAAAATCAAAGTTCGTTCCGTCGCAGGGCTACTGGCAGCGACGATCGAAAGTATTCACATGGAGACCAGTGTCAGTTCGCTGTTCAATTAGCTAAAAGCAGGTTGGCTGGTGGCTGGTCAGCCTAAGTACGGATAGCTGAAGTGCGGATGGCAGGTAGTTTTGAACATAACTGCGGCGGGAGTTAACTCCGCCGTCATAACAAAGGGAGCGATCCGGTATCGTGCCCGACCAAAGGAAAGAAGACATGGCAACAGCAACTGAAGTCGTATCCGCAACTCCCCGTGAGGGTAAGTTCAACAAGAATGCAGCGCGTCGCGTACGCGTTGCCGGCAAGATTCCGGGCGTCATATATGGCGCAAAAGAGCCGGCCGTAGCACTCGAACTTGACCCCAAGCAGATGCAGCGCATTCTGCACTCGGCCTCTGGCCACAACACGATCTTCGAAGTCTCGATCAGCGGCGGTGCGCAGGTGAAAGCCATGATCGTTGACTGGCAGTACGAGCCGATCAAGGATCGCCTCATCCATGTCGACCTGAAGCGCATCGCGATGGACAAGATGATGAAGGTCGAAGTGCCGATCATCCTCGAGGGCGTGCCGGTGGGCGTCAAGAACGAAGGCGGCGTACTCGAACTTGTTCTGCGCGAAGTGGAAATCGAGTGCCTTCCGGGCGACATTCCTTCATCGATTACGGTGGATGTTACGAATCTTGCTCTCAACCAGAGCATCCGCGTAGCCGACCTGCCGCACGGTGGCAAGTTCAAGTTCATTTCGGACGAAGACGAGACGGTTGTGCACGTTGTCACCATCAAGGAAGAGGAGCTGCCTGATCCAGCAGCGGTTGCGACGGCTGGTCCCGCTGAACCGGAAGTGGCGAAGAAGGGCAAGACCGATGAAAAGGCCGATGCTGCTGCAGCGCCGGCCAAGGGAGCCAAGAAGTAAATCTTGGACCTCTCATCCGTATCGCCCGGAGAGCCTGAACAGGGTTCTCCGGGCACACCGAAACAGCGGCGCAGCTTTCTGATCATCGGTCTTGGTAATCCGGGAGCGGAGTATCAATTTACGCCGCATAACGCGGGGTTTCTGGCGATTGATCGGCTGGCTGAACAACTCAACGTTCGAGTGGACAATCACCGGTGCAGGGCCCTGACGGCAACAGCCACCATCGCGGGACATGCCGTGGTGCTGGCCAAGCCGGATACTTTCATGAACCTGAGCGGGATGGCCGTGCAAGCGCTCGCGAAGGAGTTTGACGCAGATCCGGTAAAGGATTTGGTCGTGATCTACGACGAACTTGCTTTGTCTTTTGGCGCTGTACGCGTGCGGGAGCGGGGCAGTTCCGGTGGCCATAACGGGGCCAAATCGATCACCGGTGTTTTGCGCAGAGATGACTGGCCGCGCATTCGTATCGGGGTAGGGCCGGACCCGTTCGGTGGTCGTGAGGAAGCAAGGCGCAAGGGCAAGGATTATTTGCTGACGCCGATGAAGAAACAGGACCTGGTCGTCCTGGACGAGACTTTGGATCGCGTGACACAGGCGGTCGAAATGGTTGTGACCCGCGGGGTCATGACCGCGATGAATGCATTCAACCGGCGGGAGCCAAACAGCCCCCCCGGCGCTTAATGAAGTGAAGAAATACAGATTCGCAGTGGGCTGCTACTTACGAGAGTAGACAGCCGGAGAGACAGGAAGCATGGCAGATCAACGGAAGTATGAAGTCCTTTTTATCGTTCGCCCGGATGCGGCAGACGAAGATGTCGACAAGCTGATTGAGGGTCTGGAAGCGACCATCAAGGGCGGCGGCGGTACACTCGCCTCGGTCGAAAAGCTGGGTCGCCGCAAGCTGGCCTACACGGTCGCGAAGTTCAACGATGGCAATTTCGTCCTCTTCCACATCGAGTCGAATGGCGCACTGATCACGGAAGTCGAGCGTCGTCTTCGCGTGCTTGAGCCGATCATCAAGTTCATCTCCGTCCGCATGGATGAAGAAGAAAAGCGTGCCAACAAGGTGAAGGCTCTGCGCGCGAAGCGTGTGAAGGTCAGCGCCCTGCCAACACAGTCGAACGTGTCCGCCCCGGCCCCCACGCCCGCACCGGTTGAGAGCGAAACACCGGCTGCCGTCGAAGCTGCCCCGGCAACCGCTTAGTTATCAGCAACGACATACATCGCCGGCAAGCAATCCTCCTGGTGAGGACAGCCCGGCAAGTCGCTCTCGAGGGAGAGCGAGAAAGAAGGAACGAATGGCTGACGAAACCAGCACACACGCAGCACCGGCACACGAGCCGGCAGCAGCAGCACCATCATCACCCCGTCCCTACACACCTCGCGAGGGTTCTTCCGGACCACGCGAAGGCGGCGGCCCTGGCGGTCCACGTCCCGCAGGTCGCGGTCCCGGCGGCCCTGGCGGACGCAAGTTCTTCCGTCGCAAGAAGGTTTGCAAGTTCTGCGTCGAGAAGATCGACACCATCCACTACCGCGATGTTCGCCTGCTGCAGGGATTTGTCGCCGAGCGCGGCAAGATTGTGCCCCGCCGTCTGACCGGTGTCTGCACCAAGCATCAGCGTCGTCTCACGCGCGCCATCAAGCAGGCTCGCAATATCGCATTGCTGCCATTCGCAGCACGCTACTAAGTCACGACGAGAGGAGTTTAAAGATGGAAATCATTCTGAAAGAAGATGTAACCAACCTTGGCCATCGCGGCGACGTCGTGAAGGTTGCCGAGGGCTATGGCCGCAATTTCCTGCTGCCGAAGAAGCTGGCCATTGAGGCCAATGCCGGTAACCGTGCCGTCATTGAACAGATGAAGCAGTCGGCTGTGCGCAAGTCCGCCAAGGAAAAGACGGATGCGGAAGCACAGGTCGCGCAGCTCAACCAGATCGAACTGGTGTTCACGCGCAAAGTTGGCGAGAACGATCACCTCTTCGGTTCGGTCACTTCATCCGAGATTGCGCACGAGATCGAAGCGAAGGGCTTCACCATCGACCGTCGCAAGATCGTGCTCGAAGAGCCGCTGCGGCAGCTTGGTGAGTTCCACGTACCAGTCAAACTGCACCGTGAAGTGACTGCGCACGTAAAGGTCACGGTCAAGTCCGACGCAGAGTAGTTGGCCTACGAATTAAGAAAAGGCACAGTGAATCATTCGCTGTGCCTTTTCTCTATCAGCACCATGAAGCTGCAAAACTTCCCATAAACAGATGTCATTACAATCGCATAGGGGCTTCCGCATGCGAGCGTTTTTCAATCTTCGTCGGGAGTGCGTCGCCGCGCTCATCGGCGCTGCTCTTGCCCTGTCTGTACATCCATGCCTCGCGCAACAAACCACTGGCGGCACCAATACGCTGCCAGTGGGCAAGGCCACAAATCCCACAGGGAAGGGCGGATCGGCTGCCGGTCCTCCGAGCGCCGTCCCTGGTACCGCACCCGGCACCAGGGCAGCGAACGCCTCCACCATGCCGCCGACCGTACCTGCAGGCCGTCCCAGCATTGCTCTGGTGCTTGATGGTGGAGGTGCTCTCGGTCTCGCGCATATCGGCGTGCTGCAATGGTTTGAAGAGCATCACATTCCGGTCGACCGCATCACTGGCGCCAGCATGGGAGCACTCGTCGGCGGCCTTTACGCAGAAGGCCACACGGCCAGCGAAGTCGCGGAGATCGCCAAGGGAGATTCGCTCGACAACGTCTTCCGAATCGAATCCGAGTACGGGGACCTGAACTATCGCCGGCGCGAAGATCGGCGCGAACTGCCGCAGGCTTTCCAGCTCGGCCTGCGCAAAGGTGTCACGCTGCGTAATTCGCTCCTCATCGATAACGGACTGAACGCATTTCTCTCGGACGTTTTCTTTTCGACCAACTCCAGCAAACTCAACTGGAACACACTGCCAATTCCTTTCCGCTGTGTCGCGAGCGATCTAACGGCTCTGCAGCCCGTCGTGTATTCGAGTGGATCGATCGCTCGCGCCGTCCGTGCCTCGGTGTCGCTGCCAGGCGTTTTCCCACCGGTAGAACAGAACGGCCACTATCTTGTGGACGGCGGCGTGATGGACAATCTGCCGACTGACATCGCCAAGGACGACCTGAAGGCCGACATCATCATCGCCGTCATCCTGCCCTCGCAGGACCTGACGCCTGGCGACGTGAGTAGCATCGTCGGCGTACTGCAGCGTTCTTTTTCTGCGCAGATTGCATACAACGAAGCGAAGTCATTGAAGCTGGCGAACCTTGTCATCGAACCGCAGACCAAAGAATTGACGGCCACGGATTACAGCAAGGCCGCGCACTTTATCGACGCGGGCTACAAGGCGGCCGAGGGACAACGGACCGCACTGCTGCAATACGCACTCGACGACGATGCCTGGCACGCCTACCTCGCCGACAAAGCCTCGCGCCGCGTTCCGGTGCCATCGCGCTTTGACAGCGTGCGCGTGCAGGGTGGCTCACCCAGTGCCCAGGCCGTGGTGAAAGCAGCGCTCGGCCCGCTGGCCACTCCAGGAAACTCGAGCAGCAGCAACGCCGATCTGCCGGGCGAGATCCATGCTGCACTGCAGCCTGTCACACGCGACGGACGCTACAAGGCGAGCTACCAGATAGAGCCGACCGAACCTGGCTCGAAAACAAATGCGTTGACGCAGTCGCCTGAGATTGTCGGCAAACCTGACGCAGCGAACAGTCAGAACAGTGGCACCGACGGACTGCTCGTCCGTTTGCGCGAAGCAGGGAACGGGCCGCCTTATCTCCTGGTCGGCGCAAGTGTCACAGCGGCCAGCGGCAACGTGACGCGCCAGACGCTTGACATGCGACTGAACCAGCAGGACTTCGGCGGCTACGGCTCCGAGCTGCGCACTGACCTGCGCCTTGGATTCCTGACCGATGCAAGCACCGAATACTATCGGCTGCTCACTTCGAATGGCTTTTATATCAAGCCCCGTGTAGAGATCCTGCGACAGCCCGTCTATCTCTACGAAAATCAGCGCCGTATCCAGGAAAGGTTCCAGCAGAATGCCGGCGGCAGCGTCGACCTTGGCGAGACTTTTTCGCCGCGCTCGCAGGCCGGCGTTGAATGGACGGACCAGAGCGTGCGCTGGGACGTTACCAGCGGCAGCAACGGGCAGCCATCCTACTCAGGAGACGCGCAGACGATCCTCGCGCACTATCGTTTTGACGGGCAGAATGCAGCACTCGTCTCCACCCAGGGCATACGATTGCAGGCTTCCGCAGGCTATCTTTACAATGCTGTGCTCAGCGAAAATTCACCGGTTGCACACCTCAGGCTCAACAGTTCGCGCCAGTTCGGTAAAGAAATTGTTGGTGCCTCGTTCTATGCAGACAGCTACTTCCGTCACAATGTCGCTGACCCTCTGCGCTTCACCATCGGCGGGCCGCTGAGCCTGAGCGCGTCCGACATTGATGAGTATCGCGGTACAGACGACTATCTCGCCCGCGCCGCCATTCTGCGACCAATTGCACAGCTGCCAACAGCCATCGGCGAGGGGCTCTACGCAGTTTTCTCTTACGAGGGCGGCGAAGTCTGGTCGCCGGAGAAGCCTGCGTTTCTGCGGCAGGACGGGACCATCGGCGTACTTGCCGCGACTCCACTTGGCGCCATCACACTCGGTGGGTCGTTCGGTGACGCAGGCCGCCGCAAAGTCTTCTTCACTTTCGGCCGGCTCTTCTAACGCTGCAATCGCTTAAACTATTCCAGGGAGATTCATTATGGCGCGCACCGAATCCGCGATGCTTCCACTCGGCACCCAGGCACCAGACTTTAACCTGACCGACGTCGTCACCGGCCGTATCCTGTCTCTCGCAGATTTCAAACAGAAGCATGCCCTGCTCGTCATGTTCATCTGCCGGCATTGCCCCTTCGTTAAGCACCTCGAACATGCCATCGCCGCTCTCGGCCATGACTACGCAGCGAGCGCTCTCGGCATCGTTGCCATCAGCAGCAATGACGCCGTCGCCCATCCATCCGATGCACCGGATAGTCTCGCCGAGCAGGCTCGCGAAAAAGGATTTTCGTTCCCCTACCTCTACGACGAAACTCAGGAAGTCGCACGCGCCTACGACGCCACCTGCACTCCCGACTTTTTCCTCTTTGACGAAGATCGGAAACTCGTCTATCGCGGCCAGTTCGATGGCAGCCGCCCAGGCAATGATGTGCCCGTAACAGGTGTGGATCTGCGCAACGCCATCAAAAGCATCCTCGCTGGCGAACCAGTCTCCGATCAGCAGGTCCCCAGCCTGGGCTGCAATATCAAATAGGCGCTTGCCGCACGGGCGTAAGCGCCTTCAGCGCGGATGCTTCCGCTTGTCGCACTTGTTCGCGGCGCATACCAAACTCTGTCAATGTAAGGGCTTGTCATCTGACCGCAGCGGAGAGATCCGAATTTTTCGCCACACTATGATGATCTGAATGAGCGCACTCCTCGAAATCGAAAATCTCACGATCCGCTTCCGCAACCAGCCGGTCGTACGCGACCTGAGCCTTTCGATCGCTGCAGGCGAAGTACTCGGTCTCGTGGGTGAATCCGGCTCTGGCAAGTCGGTGACATCGCTGGCAGTCCTTGGGCTACTCGATCCCTCAGCACAGACAACGGGCGCCATCCGCTTCTCTGGCACCGACCTGCTCACCCAGCCACCAGCGATGCTCCGCACCTATCGCGGCAAGCGCATTGCGATGATCTTCCAGGAGCCAATGACATCGCTCAACCCTGTCATGTCCATTGGCCGCCAGATCGCAGAAGCTGTCGAAGTTCACCAGCCATCGCTCGACCGTAAACAGGTGCGCGCAGCCGTCATTGCAGCGCTCGACTCTGTCGCCTTGCCGAACGCCGCGAAGCGCTACGACGATTATCCGCACCAGTTTTCCGGCGGCCAGCGACAGCGCATCCTGATCGCGATGGCAATCGTCAACAAGCCCGAGCTGCTGATTGCCGATGAACCAACGACCGCGCTCGATGTTACCGTGCAGGCGCAGATCCTCGACCTTCTGCGCAGCCTCCGCGAACAATATCAGTTGGCGATGCTGTTCATCTCGCATGACCTTGCCGTGGTCGGCGAAGTGGCAGATCGCGTTGCCGTCATGCGCAATGGACTGCTGCTCGAAGAGGGCAGCCGCGCTGCAATTTTCGGTGCGCCGCAGCATCCCTACACGCAAAGCCTCATGGGCGCGGTACCGACGCTTGCCACCGATCGCACAAAACCCCTGGCGACCCTGCCGCGGAATGCCGAACTGAATGCTGGTGAACTGGTGTCTGTCTCTCCGGGACACCTGGTGCGAAAGCATTCGGAGTCTGCGGCGCAAATCAGAAGCTGGTAATCTGGGCGTTCGGCCTTTCCTCCGGCCTGCACCACGCCCCTATGCGCGCCCTCATTCTCTCGGACATTCACGCAAATCTCGAAGCTCTTGACGCCGTGCTCGATGCTGCACCGGTCCACGATGTCGTCTGGAACCTTGGCGACAATGTCGGCTACGGCGCGTGTCCGAACGAAGTGATCAACCGCATCAGCGGACTGGGAACGACCTTCGTGCGCGGCAATCATGATCGCGCCTGCTCCGGCCTTGCATCACTCGATGACTTCAATCCCATTGCCGCTCGTGCCGCCCGATGGACGCAGCGCGCACTCACGCCGGAACACATGTTATGGCTGCGCCAGCTGGCACGCGGACCCATCAAGCCGCACGGCGAAGCAGTGAGTTGTATGCATGGTTCAGCGATTGATGAAGACGAATATCTGGTAACCGTTCGCGACGCATGGCGGCCTTTGAAGGATGCCGTCACCCATCTCAACTTCTTCGGGCACACCCATGTGCAGGGTGGCTTTGCGACCAACGACGAAGAGTGGTTCAAGCTGGTGCCGGTATACGACACAGTAGATGATGCAGAAGAGTTTGAACTGCAACTGAGCAGCGGCGCACGTTACCTGGTCAATCCCGGATCGGTAGGGCAGCCGCGCGATGGCGACTGGCGCGCAGCATTCGCGATCTTCGACGACGCCCCAGAATATGGCGCTGGTCGCCTGCATTTCTATCGCGTGCCGTACAACATCCGCTTAACACAGCAGCGCATCCTCGACGCCGGCCTGCCCGATCGACTTGCCGCTCGGCTCAGCGAAGGCCGCTGAAATCCCTGAGGCATTATCCCACCACATCATACTTTTGGGTACCTGCATCCTCTTGTCATCCTGATCGAGCCACATAGTATCGTCATCCCGACCGAAGCGAAGCGTAGTGAAGGGATCTGCATCTCCTTCACTCCGCATACACAGCACTACGCTAAACGGGTCTTCATCACCTGCGCAGCAAACCGCTCCATCTCTTCGAGCTGCGGACTTGACTGCAGCAACACTAGGTCTACCCCGACAGAAGAAAATTCTTCAAGCCGCTCCTGCACCTGCTCTGGTGTACCGACAAGTCCGGCGCGCAGGCCGCGATTAGAAACCGAGTAATCTTCGAGCGACACTTTCTGGTCGAGCTTCGAGCCGGAGATCCATTGCTGATAATTCGCATAGCCGCGCGCCGATTGCTGCACATCGGTGATATGCGCAACCTCACGCTGTGCCTCTGCTTCCGAGTCGCGAACGATCGCATAGGCAGCAAATCCGAAGACCATCGGCGGCAGACCGAGCTTATCGCGGCGCTCCCTCATATCTGCAATCTTTTTTGCTACGTTTTCAGGAGGATCTCCATGCATCAGGTAAGCATCGCACTTGGCAGCGATCAGATTCTTGGCTGTTTCACTTTCGCCACCGGCATAAAGGGTAGGACGCGGCTTGCTGACAGGCTTGGGTGAAAGCACATTGTCGGCCACCTTGTAGTACTTGCCGTCATACGAAAAATGTTGCTGCTTCCAGCAGCCGTCGATGACATCGAGCCATTCCGACGTGCGTGCGTAGCGGTCGTCGTGCTGATCGAAGGCTATGCCATACTTGGTCGCTTCGTCGGCCCACCAGCTCGAAACGACATTCAGTGTGAGCCGGCCATTCGAGATGTGATCGATATTCGCGGCCTGCTTCGCAAGAAGCGCCGGGTGGTCAACGGTGGCCCGCAGGGCGACCATTATCCCCCGTTGCTCGGTCCCGGCCGCGCGCGCCGCGGCCGTCGACCAGGCATCGAGTGATGGTGCTTCGACGCCCTTGATGTCATTGAGATTCAGTTCGGCGATCAGCGAGAGATCGTAGCCAAGCTGCTCGGCGCGCTGCGTAAGACGCTTCGCATACTCCCAGCTTGTCTCCATCTTCTCGTCATCGACATTGCGCAGCCAGCCGCCAAAGACGGGCATCCAGAAACCATACCGCATTTTCTGTGACATCTATCGCAGCCCGTGCGTGGCCATTGCCGGCTCGTGATCGAGATGTGTTGAGCCGCGGGCCGCTTCTACTTCAAGCCAGTCGACCAGCTTCACAAATGGATCAAAGCCCAGCAGGCCGGGGCCGTCCGACACGAAATTCGAGAGCGCATTGATGTCGTAATACAGCCGCTGTCCGTCACGCGCATCCGTGATGTACTCAACGCCGCCAATGTCAATGCCGGCATGTTGCATGATGCGTTCGACGTCAGCAATCACTTCCGCAGGCGGCGTGAATGCCTCGATCGACAAGCCTTTTTTTGCCGCATCGATCACGCATGATGCCTGGCTTGCTGCGAGGTTCGCCGTTGGCGTGCGGCAGATATCAGCCGGGCACAGGTCAAACGTTTCGCCCGTAATGTGCACCTTGATGGCGTAGAGAAACTTGCCATTCAGTACTTCGACGCGAACGATGTGCGATTCATGCGCAGGAATAAACTCCTGCACCAGCGCCGTCGAGTCGAGTCCAAAAGCAAGCTCATCACGGTCAGCCGTAATGGTCAGTTCCTTCGGCGTATTGAAGCGCGTGACCCCGGCGCCACTGCCGCCAATATTCGGTTTCACGACCACCGGCCAGCGCAGGCCTTCCGTCGCCGCCAGTGCCTGCGAAGCTCGATGAATGGAACGCGCGCGCGGATACGCCAGGCCCAGTTCTTCTAGCAAGGACAACTGCGCAGCCTTCGATAACTCCGTGCGAAACGCCTTCATGCCATTGATGACGCGCACACCGCGGCGATCGAGATGATCTAGAAAGCCGAGCGTGTAGAAGATCGTATCGCCATGACCGCGGTTCCACGCCGACGGGCTCATGCGATTGAACACCAGCGAATACTGCTGCTCAGGATGCTCCTCCGGCGAGAAGGAATGCTCGACCGCATGCAGCTTCACATAAGGAACTGCGCGGCGATCCAGTTCAGCAAAGAGCGGCTTGAACCAGTTCGGCTGCTCGTAGTAGATGGCGATAGGAAGATGGCTCATGACTCCTTCGATGCTATCGCAGACGAGTCGGTGAGACTACAGCGATGTAACTACAGAATTGTGCATACTTAAGACGAGGTGACTCATTGATCTATTTCATATGGGATCCGTTGCAGGCCGAGACTAACCTGCGCAAACACGGGGTGAGGTTTGAGGACGCGGCGAGTGTTTTCGACGATCTATCCACCGCCACCTTCAAAGAGCGCATCGCGAGTGGAGAACAGCGCTGGCAGACGTTCGGGATGTTCGATGTGCAGCTTCTGGTCGTGGCTCATGCTATCCATCTGCATGGAGAAGACAAATACATTCGAATCATTTCAACCCGGCGAGCGAACAAAACGGGGAGGAGGCGACATGAAATCCAAAATGAGCAGTGAGATAGTTCTTCCCCCAGACGCGCCGAATGGATTTATTGTTCGACGGGTTTCAGGCACGCCGCTCACGGCTGAACAGAAGCTGAGGGCGCGTGAATTGGCGGCGACGCCGGATGAGGAAATTGATCTCTCCGACATTCCGGAGTGGACGGAAGAGATGTGGAAGAACGCGGTCCGCAATCCGTTCTATCGGCCGGTGAAAAAGCAGCTTACCGTACGCGTGGATTCTGACGTCATTGCCTGGCTGAAGCAGAAGGGCGCCGGATACCAGACGCGTATTAACGCATTGCTGCGGGAGGCGATGCTGGCCGAGCGTGGTCGGGGCTGATGCTTAGCCGCGCAGCACGCATCATTTTTTGACTGCTCTTGCGGGTGTAAATCTCCACGCGCAATCGACTCCGAAGGAGCGTCGCGGCATCGCATTCGGCACGTTCAGCGATTTGCGAATGATCGAAGAGACCGGAGATCTCATCGGTCTGGAGGTTACTGTTATTCCTCAGGTCCAAACTGCTTACGTGCTATTGCAATGTGCCGAGGGCGTTCCTTCTAGGGCTATGATGGTTCCCGCGCATATCGGTAAAGCACTGGTTGAATTCAACGTTCTCAAGGAAAGTCCGGTGTGCGCAGGCAAGTACTCGGGCACCGTAACTGCTCGCGAGAGGGAGCTTAAACTACAAGGAGCTACGACTCTTCAATTTCTTTCGCGCCAAAAGGTATTGGGCGCGTTAACTTCAGCAACTTAGTCTTGCCAGCCCTAACGATCCAAGTCCACTGCCTCGGGAAACGCGGATCCCTCCACTTCGGTCGGGATGACAGGCAAATGGGTGGAGCGAATGTAGAGTTAGAACAGCAAATTCGCCTTCCGCGGCATGGGCAGATTGAAATGCTCATACGCCAATCTGGTCGCCACTCGTCCCCTTGGCGTGCGGTCAAGGAAACCAATCTGGATCAGGAACGGCTCATATACTTCTTCGAGCGCATCTTCTTCTTCGGCCAAAGTCGCAGCCAGGGTATTCAGGCCGACCGGACCGCCATCATACTTTTCGATGATCGTCAGCAGCAGCCGGCGATCGAGTTCATCGAATCCATGCGCATCCACTTCAAGCAACTGCAGCGCAGCCTTCGCGGTTGCGTGGTCGATGACGCCGGTTCCTCGCACCTGAGCATAATCGCGCACGCGGCGCAGCAGGCGATTCGCGATACGCGGTGTGCCTCGCGAGCGTAGCGCAATCTCGGAAGCTCCATCATGATCAATCGGCACGCCGAGTACTTCAGCTGAACGTTCGACGACAAAGCGCAGCTGCTCCTCACTGTAAAACTCCAGCCGCAGAAGGATGCCGAAGCGTGAACGCAGCGGTGAAGACAGCAGCCCCGGCCGCGTAGTCGCAGCGACAAAGGTGAACGGCTTGATATCCATCACATGCGTGCGCGCAGATGGACCCTGGCCGATGATGATGTCCAGCTTGTAGTCCTCGAGCGCGGTGTAGAGCTTCTCTTCGAGCACTGGCTGCAGGCGATGAATCTCATCGAGAAACAGCACCTGGCGCTCGCGAAGATTCGTAAGAATCGCCGTCAGGTCACCCTGGATCTGCAGAGCCGGCCCGGAGGTCTGCTGGAAGCCGACGTCAAGTTCATTGGCGATGATACTCGCGAGCGTCGTCTTGCCCAGTCCCGGCGGCCCGAAGAGCAGTACATGATCCAATGCCTCGCCGCGCGACTTGGCTGCTTCAAGCGCGATGGCCAGTTGTTCCTTCGCTTTCGACTGGCCGATAAACTCCGACAGCAATCGCGGCCTAAGCTTGAGTTCAAAGCCACTATCTTCATCCGCACGGGTCGCCGATACCAGCCGCTCCGGATTGTTGTCGAGTTGGGAGACCGGTTTCGCCATCTATGCGCAATATTCCTGATGCTCTATGCGGAAGTCTACATCGAGCAAAAGAAAACCGGCGAGAAGTCACCTTCCCGCCGGCCATAGCAGCTTCGATCTAGTGCGTGTAGTTCTGGATATACGCGTCGCGCGCCATACCTTCGTGGCGAGCATGGCTGCGCGTTTTCACCGCTTCGTCGCGGTCCATAGGGCCGCCAATCGTTACCAGGTAAGGCCCATGGCCGCCGGCAGTGAATACCTCGGGCTTCAGGTCAGGATGTTTGGCCAGAATAATCTTCACCCGCTGCTGCGCCCTTGCCTCATCGCCATACGTAAACACCACCACGCGCCACACCCTGTTGCCACCTGCTGCCGTCTCAGCAGCCGGTGCTGAAGCTGGGTCAAGAGCCCGCTGCTGTCCAGCTGCCGGGGGCATCTGCGTGGGAGGAGCTGCAGGCGCAGCGGCTTCCGGTGCGGGCGTCGCAGGAGTCGGAGCAGCCGTCGTGTCTCCAGCACCGGGCGCGGGATTCGATGCATTACTCGAAGCTGTCGTCGTCTCCGGCATTGCCGGCTTCGCGTGCGACCCGCGCAGAAAATACCACACCGCGCCGAGTACCAGCACAATGGCCACGAGCGCGACGACTCGGACTCCGCTGCTTTTCTTTTCCGGCTCATCGTCAATCAATGCCGACGGCGCCGCAGGAGGCACGGCAGTAGCGGGCTTCGACACCGGCACAGGGGCCGGTGCTGGAACAGTCTTTGCAGCGGGCGCAGCCGCGCTCTCAACAGGTCTTGTTTTCGCAGCCACAGGTACTGCCGGCGCACTGATCGTTGGCTTCCGGAGTGCACCGGCCACGTCCTCGAGACCCCATCGACCGGCTACGGTCTTGTGCACGATCTCCCCGAACGGCGCCGGCAGTTTGGCAATCGCCGAGTCATCCGGACCCGCTGGTTTGCGCTGGGTCAGGCATTCGAAAAGCAGCGAGCCCATGTCAGACACATCCTGTGCGTAAGCGCCGGGCCTGGCCTTGTCTGCAGCGGCTACTTTTCTTACGCAGTCACTGCGCAGTTTGACTGTATCGCCCACGGCCAGCACCGAAGTCGCCGTCACGTGAGCATGAAGCAGGCCGGCGGCATGCAGCGCGCCGAGTCCACCTGCCAGGCTCTCTGCAATCTGTGTCGTTTCTTCATTGGTCAGCGGCCGCTCGCGCAGGGCGTCAGACAGGTTATCCTCTGTCGGCTCCTGGATTGCATAAGCCACCGCCCTGCCCTCGATACTCGCCCGTCCCACGCGGTCAATCTGCACGATGTTCGGATGCTGCACGCGGCTGACGGCTTCCAGGCTCGCAAACACCGGATCATCATCACCGGACATATCGACTGTGTAAGCAATCGCCGGCTTGTCCTGGTAGCGTGTCGCAAACCACGCTGCATTGCCTTCAGTGCGAAGCCACCGGTTCAACGGATAAGTACCCGCCAATGACTTACCTTCTAATTCGTCCCAAAACTGCATGTGTCTTCCAGTCTTTCGAGAATGTGTCCGGGAATATGCCGCGCCGCGTCCTGACTGGAGCAGCGGCACCCGGCAACGGAGCACGCCTGCGCATGACCCGGCATCAGGCCAGGCAGCGAACAGGCCGCCTTGCCCCTTCAAGGGTATACCCGACAATGGCTCACGTCAGCATGGCGGGCATTCAGTATTTGGATTCGAGCGCCCGGAACACTGAACTTCTCAAGCACAGTGCGTCAGGCCCGGGCGTGGATTGGAAGTCCGCCCTAGGAAGAAATCAGCGCGATCCGCGAACTGTTCGGCATGGCAACTGTGTTCGATCCACGGTCCTCGCCCGTCGGCGCCTGCACTGGCAGCGGAGCCGGCCCCAACGGCCGTGATCTTTCACTGATAGTCGGGCTTACGGTCGCAGGCACTGCGCGCGGACCACTCGCCGGCGGTATGGCCACATTGTTCAGAGCAGCTGCCACCTGCGCCAGGTTAGCCTGGGTTTCGGGAGCATCGACTTCTTCCGGCTCCGGTTCAGGCGCAGGCATGGCGCGGATGGAAGAACTGGCGCGGGCCATCAGCTTCATACCTTCACCGGCCAACTCCTTTGCCATTTTCTTCAGCTCTTCCGGGCGTTCCTTGTGCCGGTTCGTCAGCTCCAGCAGCGCCGCCGCTGCCTTTAGTTTGGCGATTGCGTCAAAAGCGGGACCATCTGCCGTACCTGTCGTGTGGATGATGTTATCCGCAGTAATTTTAAAAACGTCATCGCCCTGGATGACGAAGGCAATCAGATACTTCTCCGATACCTGTGGAGAAGGATTTGCGGACTGTGCTGGATCAGACGACATGGGAACTTCCTTTTCTTGAGAGAACGCCGTCGGCTCACGTTCGCCCGCGCGCGTGCGGCAAGGCCTGTGGAACCGTCATGGCTTATCTCCAGAACACGCCGTCATGCAGCATGCGTCAAGGCCGGATCGCGCGTATTCCGGTACTCATTTGGTTCCGCTCATCGACGCAGGAAAAAGTTTTCATCAGGATTGGTGCAGAAGCGCGTGACTGCGCGGTCCGGCTCTTGTTTTTACGTGTTCCGACCCTCTCGAAAATTTCGATACGAAAGCGAATCACGAAGCCGGAGACCAATGACGAACACCATGCAGGATGCGCAGAATGCGTATGGATTTTTCTTCTACCTGCTATCCCGCGTCGCAGCCGCTCGTGGATTCTTCCGGTCAATTAAATCCTGTTCATGGTTGTACTGCGATTGCATGACAACCCTAGGCGTGCGACATACTGTTGGTGCATGAGGAAATCCTTTGAGCATCTTCCTACTGAAGCACGCAATCCTGCGAGCGAAGGCATCGATCAGCTTGCTACGCAGGAGATGCTGCGCGTCATCAACCATGAAGACCAGCAGGTCGCCATCGCCGTGGAGCACGAACTCGCCTCCATCGCCGCAGCTGTCGATGGCATCGTGGCGCGTCTTGAGATGGGCGGCCGCCTCTTCTATATCGGTGCCGGCACTTCCGGCAGGCTCGGGGTTCTGGACGCGTCCGAATGTCCGCCCACCTACAGCGTGCCGCGCGACCTGGTGCAGGGCATCATGGCCGGCGGCGATGCAGCCCTGCGCATGGCCATAGAAGACGTCGAGGACGACGCCGAAGCTGGAGCAGCTGACCTGCGCGCCCATGGCTTCAATGCCAACGATGCACTCGTCGGCATTGCGACCAGCGGCCGCACGCCCTATGTTCTCGGCGCGCTTGAATATGCCGCCGGCCTTGGCGCCCTTACCATTGCCCTCACCTGCGCACCTGGATCGGCCATCGCCAACGCGTCTGCTATTTCGATCGCGCCCGCAACCGGTCCGGAAGTAGTGACCGGCTCCACACGTATGAAGGCCGGCACGGCGACCAAGATGGTGTTGAACATGCTGTCGACGGGCACCATGATCCGTCTCGGCCACGTCTACAGCAACCTGATGGTCGATCTGCAGATGACCAACGAGAAGCTGGCCGAGCGTGCGCGCCGCATCGTCGGCATCATCGCTCACGTCGACCAGGAGCAGGCAGATGCACTGATGAATGAAGCCGGCTCCGTCAAAACCGCGATCGTGATGCATTGCCTGCAACTGTCCTGTGCGGATGCCAAAGCAACCCTCGCCGCGAATGGTGGCCACCTGCGCCGGACACTGCATCGCACGTGACCCTCCCTCGGTAATCACGTGCCGAATGATTCCAGGAAACCTGTACCTTGGAATAAGAGGACAAGCATATGACCCTGACACTGTTGCATAAATCCTTTGCTTGCAAATCTTTACCCGCAAGGCGATTGCTTTGAATACTTTGCAGTATACCCGCTCTTAACCCCTTGCGAATGTGATCTTTAGCTGAAAGGGGAGGGGGAGGTAGCCTCTCCTTGTGGGCTGAGACTCGCTGATCGTCCGTAGCCCTCCCACCGCCTTCCCAATAAGAGAACAGATTATTTTTCAAGCGACGCTGAACCATTGCCAGGCCCCCGAGCATAGGTAATAGGTAAGTGGAGACACACCCTGGGCGATGAACTGGAAGTCCGGAAGCAAATCGCTCGAGCCGCTGACTCTCCCCTTCACGAGCTTTGACGATCAGGCCTACACTCATCTACGCGGGAATTTCGCAACACGGATTGGAGCACCATGGCTTTCGTTATCGAGAACCTTGCAGAAGACATTCGCGCTACGAAGAAAACCCTGCGCGCAGCTCTGCCGAATTACGCGGAAACCTTTAGCCAGGTCGAGGCAGAAATGCGTCAGCGGGTCGACGAGATTGTGCAGGAACGCGAGAGCGGTCAGCCGGTTGTTCCGATCCTCCACTACGCCGACATACAAGCAGGCATTGTGCCAGCTGAAATGATTGCGAAGATCAAAGCCCGCGGCGCATGCGTAGTCCGGAGGAGCGTTGCGCCGGAAGAGGCCCCCGCCTGGGACCAGGAGATCGCCACGTACGTCGAAGAGAATGGCCTCGACGCGAAGCTCGCCAACGCAGCCGAGGATAAGTATTTCGGTACCCTCGCTTCGGCGAAACCACAGATTTATGGCATCTACTGGTCGCGGCCGCAGGTGCTGGCGCGCCAGGCAGAATCGCTCACCCAGGTGCGCATCTTCATGAACAAACTGTGGAAGGCCGAGAGCGAAGGACTGCGGCACTTCAATCCTGACGAGACACCGGCCTACGCAGATCGTATCCGCCGACGGCCGCCAGGATCGGCGTCGCTTGGTCTATCGCCGCATGTCGATGGCGGCTCGGTCGAACGCTGGCTTGATGAAAATTTCCGCAAGGTCTACCGTCATGTATTCTCAGGAAACTGGCGAGCCTACGATGCATACGACGCGGCCTACCGTCCAGACGCCGGCGAAGTCGCTTCGCCCGCTGTCTGTTCGATGTTCCGCACCTTCCAGGGATGGACGGCGCTCACGCGGCAAGGCAAAGGCGACGGCACCCTACAGCTGATTCCCATCGCGAATGCAATGATGTATGTCCTGCTGCGAGCACTGCAGGATGACGTCCCTGAAGACGAACTCTGCGGCGCCGCGCCGGGCCGGGCTCTTTCCATCAATCCGCAGTATCATGGCCTGCTGATTGAGGCGCTTTCGTCGATTCCGCTCATGGAGCCGGGCGATAGCGTCTTCTGGCATTCAGACCTGGTCCACGCAGTTGAGAACGAGCACAAGGGGGCGGGCTACAGCAACGTGATGTACATTTCATCGGCACCCGGGTGCACGAAGAACTCGGCCTATCTCGCACGACAGGCGCCAACATTCCTCGCTGGAAAAACGCCACCTGATTTCGCCGCCGATGACTTCGAAGTGGACTTCAAAGGCCGCGGCACTCCTGCAGATCTGACGCCTCTTGGCAGAGCGCAACTCGGCCTTCCACCAGCAGCGAAATTAGAGAAAGATGGATTGGCAACAGTGTCGACATCAATCTAAATCAAGTTGCTCGCTGGCCTTCTCGCCGTATCTACCGGCGGCGAGCAGTTGTCTGCCGAGCATTCGTTTGTTGGGGATTGGATCTGAACGCGTGCCTAGATGCGCGCGTTCAGGTTACAGATCCATCCACTTCGCTTCGCTCTACTCAGGATGACGGGATAATGGAAGGACGAAGCAGGCGGGTCAGCTACAGGTCCTTCTCCAGAACGACAAACCGCAGGTCATCGCGGAGCGGACGGCCGAAGCGCTGATCATCGTACGGAAAGGGTTCTTCTTCGCCGGTCAACGCGTAACCACGTCGTTCATACCAGGCGATCAGCGAGTGCCGCACATTCACCACTGTCATGCGAATCCTGCGACCGCCGTGGTTCTTCACAAAGCCTTCGGCTGACGCCAGCAGCGACGTCCCCAGTTTGCGCGTTTGTAGATCAGGACGGACCGTCAGCAATCCGAGATACCAGGTGATGTTGCTCTTCGGTTCCAGCCACACCGTTCCCAGCAATGGGCCTTTTGCCTCGTCCCGATAACTCAGTAGATGGCCATTCGGTTTCGCAGCCAGGTCGGCCAGCAGAAGCGCTTCCGTCAGACGCTCGCCCTCGATGACACCAGCTTCCGAATTCCAGCTCGTTATCTCTCCCGTGCCGCGAAAAGCATCATTGACGAGAGCCGTGATGGAAGAGTAGTCAAGGGGATCGGCAGGCGCGAGAATCATGTTCGCATCATAATCGCATGGGTATAGATGACTGCTGGACACTGGCCTGTGTGGACGCACACGCGCTGCATAGTGCCTGAAACAAGGAAGTGCTGCATGCAGCACTGGCCCCTGGCCTGAAAAGGCTCTGTTCTCTACTCGCCAGATCTCTTATGTTCTTGTCTAGAGTCAGCTAGCTGTACAGGGTCAGCTAAGCTTCTTGCCTACGGCAGGAAGTTCGTTCCCGGGTCCGGCGAACACATACGCTGTGCAGGCCTTGCAGATATACGGGTGTGATCCCTTGCGAAGCAGCCCTTCTGCCATACTCTGCAGCGGCCGGTCCGTTTCGCGTTTGAGCAGTGTCCATTCGTGGCGGCACGTCAGCAGCGGCATCAACCGGTCATAGAGACGCTTGATAGCGGCTTCGGTGCCATCATCGCCGACCTGCTCCACCAGGTGAAAGAAGGCGAGCGGCGACATATCCGCGATCACAAATCGCTCTCCAATGTCAAAGGGAATGCCCTCGTAGAGGACCGTCCGCGAGAAGCCGAGCGCTTCTTTCGTAGCGCGCTCAAAATCGATGAGAGCGCGCTCCAGTCCCGCCAGTTCCTTCTTCATCTCATTGTCCATAGAGATCAACGATAATAGCGGCCGGCAGCTTAATGCAGGTCGCGAGCTTCCCTGGCGAAACTATCGGTTACACCGGGGTACCGCGGGGCGTGTCGCCAGCCATCCGATACACTGGCCACAGTCCTTTTTTCATGCCAGACAATACGCAGCACGCATCACCACAGTCCGGGAGGCCATTTACGGAGCAGGTCACGCAGTCCCCTACTGAACTGGTAAATGCCGGACAGGTGTCGGCGCAATCCGCTGGCAAGGACAGCGACGGATCCGATAGGCAGCAATCGAGAAGCCGGCCATCGCGATTGCGCAAATTCCGCTTTGACCGGCCACAGCAATATGCCGCACTCCTGCTGTTTGGTCTGCTGTTGCAATGCCTGTTCGTCATCCAGCATGCGCCGCTGACAGAAAACGACTACCAGTACGCCCGCTGCGGCCGGGAAATGTGGGAGAAGCCTTCGCCGCTTGCCGGCTATTTCACCAGCTGCGGCAACATCCACGATGGCACGCTGGCCTATCGCGCGGCGGGTCTGCCGCTCACCATCCAGCGCATCGTGCTCGGCCAGGGCGCCGACACATCCACGTGGGAGATGCGGCACGAATTGAGTGCTGTCCGCCTGCTGTTGCGCATGCCCTTCACGTGTGTTGCGCTACTGCTCGGCGGCGCCCTGTGGTGGGTAACGCGGCGGCTTTTCGGCAACGCCGGCGGCTATATTGCACTCGGTCTCTACTGTTTTTCGCCGCTTGTCGTGGATGCAGCGACCGCTCCCGGCTCTGAGATTCTTACCGCGCTTGGGCTCTTTGCCGCTATCTACACAGCGATGGGCGTGGCCCACGCCATGCATGGACCTCGCCGCAAATGGCGGCCGCGCATCATCCTGCTCACGCTCGCGTTTGGCATAGTGGCGGCCTCTCACGTAGTCGCTATTCTGCCGATGCTGTTGCTGGTGGCGATCTTTATGGGCTACCTGGCGGTTGGCCATCGCTCGCCTCTGCCCATGATCCTGCTGCTGTGTTCGGTGGGAATGCTCTTCCTGGTGTTTGCGTCCTATGCCTTCCATCCGGATGCATTCACCTACTACTTCCGCAGTGGCGCGGGGCGTTTTACATTCTCGCTTGATCCGGCAAAAGAGTTCTTCCGGTCACTGCCGAATGCGGGAATCACGATTGCCAGTGGCACAGCGATAGTCCTTTGCCTGCTCTCACGCCGCTCACGCTACTTTGGCAATACCGCACCGCTGCTGTGCGCGCTGTTGCTGCTGCCGCTGGTCACCACCGGCGTGTTTGGCGAACCACGGCTCTGGGCGCTTCCTTTTCTGCTGACATTTGTCGGCGGCGTCTTTGCGGATGTACTCGAAACGCGGCACCGCAGACTTTTCGTCTGGCTGGTTGCGGCGATTCTGGTTCTGCAGGCTGCTCTGAGTTTGATGGCGCTGCCGAACGTGCTCGGATAAAGCCGCCGCCCGGTTACGCAAGGATCTCCCCATAGTTCGGATCGCCCGCACATTGTTATGAGCAGATGCGCCGTTCCGGTGTACACATAGAGGCAGCGCACAGTCTGCGCGAGATGAAACAATCTCCTCAGGAAAGATGCCTGCCTTTTGGGAGGCCTTCCCAGGAACCCGGCCCACCTTGGACTCTTTGTTGTTTTTCGAAAGCAGCCGGTCCGACGGGTCGCACGGGATGCGGATGAATCGATCGCTTGTAAAAAACCTCCTGATGACCAGTCTCTGCCTGCTGATCCTGATGCCAGGCGTCATCCTGCTTCACACTGTTCTGCCAGCGCAGATCAGCACACACATTCATTCCGGCGGCTTCAACGGTCAGCTGCATATTTTTTGGGATGCGCGGCCATATGCTCAGGGCATCAGCGCCTACAATTCCGGCCACAATCCATACCCTCTGGATGATCCACAGAATATGCTCCCGTTTGCCTATCCGCCGGCCTTTCTGTGGGCAGGCAATGCGCTGGCCAGACTGGTCAAGCCAGAGTGGGGATGGAATCTCTATATCGCCATCAACGTGGCGAGCGTGCTCCTGCTGCTGTTAGTGCTTTCCGCGGTCTTCCTCCGTCGTCTGGCGGCCCAGGAGTCGCTTGCGTTACTTGCCTTTGCTCCGCTCTGCATGTTTCTGACGACGGTCTTCTGGTCGGGCAACATCCATCTCGTCTGGTATTTTGCTGCGCTTCTGGCGGCTTTTCCTGGCCTGCGCGGCAACCGCTGGCTGGGCTTCTACGCAGTCGTCCTGTTGGCGGCGGTTAATCAGCCAGTCTTCGTGGTTATGCTCCTGCTGCCCTTTCTGGCGGGTACCCGTCAGCTTCTTTTCTGCATCGTCGATACAGTATTGATTGCGGCAGCCTATGTGGCTGAGAAAATGTTCAATCCGAGCCTCTACAGGCAGTTCCAGGCGACAATTGCGCAGCATCTCCAGGCGTCGCGCGATTTCGGAGAAGGCCTTTTCGGTATGGTCGCCACGCTGCTCGATGGGCGCACACATCTTGCCCTTCAGATAGCCTTCGCCGTACAGATCCTCTTTTCGGCATCTCTCTTTTTCCTACTGCTGTTCCTGCGCACCAGAGTTCAGGGAGATCCGGTGAGATGGTGGGGTCTGATCGTGATCGCCATTGCGTTGGTAAACCCTCGCGTTATGCCGTATGACGCGGCCATCGGCCTCGTCCCGGCATGCTATTTCCTGGTTGCAGGCATTCGCTTCCGCCTTGATTCGAAACAGACTGGCCGATGGTTGCTGATTGGCGGAACCGTGATTTGCACTCTCGTCGCGCACCGCCTGTTCGGCTTCACGGTGCTGCTGTTTGCCGGCTTCGCGCTCGGCAGCTGGCAGTTGGCTGCAGGCAAATTGGATTTGCCATTGGAAACGGGCGATGCGGCAGATGGACGAGGCGCTGTAGTGGCATCGGTCGGCGCATAAGTTGATAGAATGGCAACAGGGCCCAGTGCAGTCATTTCAGTTCAGCAGCAGCTCATGAAGCGCTGTGAAACCATGCCTGGAACCATTGAAAGCAGTGCATAAAACTTATGGCAGACGATCAGAATCCTGAACTACCTTTGACGCCGAATACTGACGGCGGCGGTACCGGCAATGGCCCGACCGGACCGGGTGCCGCGAACATGATTTCCATCAACATTGAAGACGAGATGCGCAATTCGTATCTCGCCTACTCGATGTCCGTAATTATCGGCCGCGCCCTGCCGGATATCCGCGACGGCTTCAAGCCTGTCCATCGCCGCGTGCTGTACACGATGCACGAGATGGGTCTGCAGTTCAACAAGAAGTACACCAAGTGCGCCAAGGTTGTCGGCCAGGCCATGGGCGTCTATCACCCGCATGGCGACTCTTCGATCTACGACACCATGGTGCGTCTTGCGCAGCCCTTCAGTCTGCGCTATCCCATGATTGACGGCCAGGGGAACTTCGGCTCTGTCGACGGCGATCCGCCGGCAGCCATGCGGTACACCGAATGCCGCATGATGAAGATCGCCGGCGAAATGCTGGCTGACATCGACATGGATACCGTCGATTTCGTGCCGAACTACGACGAGTCGACGCTCGAGCCGACAGCTCTGCCCGCGCGTATTCCGAACCTCATCGTCAATGGTTCGAATGGCATCGCCGTCGGCATGGCGACCAATATTCCGCCACACAATTTGACGGAAGTCATCGACGCAACCATCGCGCTGATCAACAACCCGCTCGGCGGCCTCGAAGAAGTCCTGAAGCATGTGCAGGGGCCGGACTTCCCGACTGGCGGATTCCTGTATGGCCGCGCGAATATTCCGCAGTCGTACCGCACAGGCCGTGGACGTTTCCTGATGCGCGCGAAAGCCGCGACCGAGAAAATCTCAGGTGGACGCGAAGCAATTATCGTCACGGAAATTCCGTACCAGGTAAACAAGAACACCCTCATCAAGCGCATTGCTGAACTGGTCCACGAAAAGATCGTCGACGAAATTTCCGACGTGCGTGACGAAAGCGATCGCGATGGCATGCGCATCGTGATCGAACTCAAGCGTGGTTCCGAAGCACAGATTGTGCTGCACCAGCTCTACAAGCACACGCAGATGCAGGAAAGCTTTTCGATGATTTTCCTGGCGGTGGTCAATGGCCAGCCGCGCGAACTGCCGCTGCATGATGCGATCCGTCACTTCATCGATCACCGTCTCGATGTCGTACGCCGGCGCACTGCTTTCCTGTTGCGCAAGGCACGCGAGCGCGAACATATCCTGCTCGGCTACCAGATTGCGCTCGATCATCTCGACACGGTCATCAAAATCATCCGCGGTTCTTCGTCCCGGGTCGAGGCCCGGCAGAACCTGTTCCAGTATTTCTCCGGCACGACGATTCAGCTACGCGGCGCGGAACTGGCCGGAGTCAAGCTTGATGCGGGTAAGTACGGCATTGATATGGCGACGCAGACTACTGCGACACTGATCCTGAGCTATCGCCAGATCGACGCGATCCTCGAATTACAGCTCTATCGCCTCACCCAGCTTTCGATCGATGAACTGCTCAATGAACTGCGTGCCGTCCGCACGAACATCGACGAGTACGAATCGATTCTCGGCTCCGAAAAGAAGCTGCGGCAGGTCATCATCAAGGAGCTTGAAGAGGTTCGCAAGAACCATGGTGATGCACGCCGTACGCAGATTCTCGATGAGACTGCCGAGCTGCAGCTCGAAGACCTGATCGCTGACGAACAAGTCGCCGTAACTGTTTCGCATTCCGGTTATCTCAAGCGGACGCCCATCTCCACGTATCGCCAGCAGCGGCGTGGTGGTACTGGCCGTCTTGGCATGAAGACGCGCGAAGAAGATTTCGTGCAGCAACTCATCATCGCCTCCACGCACGCGTACCTGATGTGCTTCACCAACACCGGCCGCGTCTACTGGCTCAAGGTGTATGAGATTCCTGACATTGGCGCGGCGGGTAAGGGCAAGTCTATTGCCAGCCTGCTGAACCTGCAACCCGGCGAGACAGTGCGTACGATTCTTGATGTTCGCGATCTGACTGAAGAAGGAAAATTCATTTTCTTCGCCACACAGAAAGGCACTGTCAAGCGCGTACCTTTAAAAGATTTCTCGAATGTGATGGCACGCGGCATCATCGCCATTGGTATCGACAAGGACGACGAACTGATCGGCGTGCGCATCACCGACGGCAACAAGCTAGTCTTTCTCGCGACTCACGAAGGCATGGCCATTCGCTTCGACGAGAATGATGTTCGCTCCATGGGCCGTCCGGCCTTTGGCGTGCGCGGTATCGATCTCACGAAGAATGATTACCTGGTCGGCATCGCCGTCACCGAGAAAGAACGCGTCTCCAACGGCGAAGGCGGCAACACGCCGTGCCTCATCCTCTCCGTTACGTCCATGGGCTTCGGCAAACGTACCGATGTCGACGAATATCGTCTCCAAACCCGCGGAGGTAAAGGCGTCATCAACCTGAAGACCACTTCCCGCAATGGCAAGGTGAACGCTATCCTGCTGGTCGATGAGACGTCGGAACTGATGGTCATCAGCCAGTATGGCAAGATCATCCGGATCGACACCAAGACGATCCGTGCCGCGGGCCGCAGCACCCAGGGTGTCAAACTCCTCAATCTCGAAGACGAAGACAGGGTCGCCGCCGCCATGGTGATCCCGCCCGAAGAAGCCAAGATCGACCACGAGTCGGGGACGCTGCTGCAGTAGCCTGCGGCACCCCCTGCGCGGGTTGCGGTACTTGCCGTACGGGCGTACGAAAAAGCCTCCCTCGCGCAAAGCGAGGGAGGCTTTTTCGTCTCTTGATGTGTAATAGGACCTTCCATCTGACCGGCGCAGAGTGTAGCTCGACCAGCGACGAAGCTTTGGTCTGCGCATGGCCATTTTTCGCAGACGGTGCCCAAGCCCCTGGGCGCGGTCAGCATTACCTCTGGAAGTCCTCTCGGTGCGGCCCTTCCCCTTCATCGCTGTATCAATCTATTAAGTGGACTTATATCGGTAGCCAGTATAAGCAAAGGCGCCCGTACGGCACTGCCGCACCTGCGCAGGGGCTGCCGGAGGCTGCTTAGTTCCAGCGGGACTTGTCGTCGGGGTCGATGTATTTGCCGTCTTTGTCGAACTTCACTTCGCGGCCTTGTTTACCCATGTAGACCTCAAATTTTCGAGCGGCGTTGCGGCGTTTCCAGCGGTAATAGTTGTTGCGGGCGCCGAAATATTGTTCACTGGCTGCGCCGGCAAAGCCCCTGCGTGGTGCCGCTTTGCAGTAGAGGAAGCCGAGGAGCGCGCCGGCGAGGAAGGTGACGTACGTCAGTGGCGAGGAGCCGCTGATGAGACTGGCGACGGCGATCAGGATGTAGATGATGACAAGGTATTTGGCCTTGATCTGGATGAGGAAGAACATGAGGAACTGCTGTTCGCCGAAGAGGACGGCGAAGGCAGAGAGCAGTCCGAAAATGCCGGCCTGGGCGCTGGTGACGGATTGCAGCGGCGACAGGTGAAAGATGCCGGTAAAGGACAAGGCTGTCGCGATGAGACCGCCGCCGATGATGGAGAGAAAGTAGATCTCTGTCAGCCACTTGGAGCCCTTTTCCGCTTCGAGGTAAGAAGCGATGAACCACAGCGAGAGCATATTGAAGAGGACTTCAAGAATGCCCGTATGGACAAATCCATAGGTGACCAGCTGCCAGATTTCGCCGTGGACGACGAGCGCAGGCGTGAGCGCGAGATAGCCAAACAGCAGACGAAGCGGCGTTGAAAACTGCGAAAACAGCCAAAGCGCGTAGACGGCGAGATTGGCCAGGACTAATTTCTTCGTGACGCCGCCAAAAGGTGGAAACGACAGCATCGTGGAACCGAAGCGCGACGGAGGCATAGACCTTTATTATCGCGCTTTGCCGGACCTTTTGCCGGAAACGGTCGCAAGCTTAGTTGATAAAGGCTGTGGACAGGTAACCTTCATGGCCGTGCCAGGGGCAGCGGGGCGACCGCAGGACTGCAGTGTCCTGCGACATCACAGGCGCGGATGCCGAAGATGACATTGTCTTTGGACACCGGCATTTTCACGCGAATCGCCTCCGGACCCTGCGGCGCATTCGGAGCCAGGCTGGGATCGGCGTACTTCTCGGCTGGCGCGAAGTATTGCCAATCGGGAGCGCTGGTCTCACGCCACAGTACCTGGTAATGCGTGCCTTCCGGAGCACCGTCCGGAGCTTTCCAGAGGATGCCGCTGTTGTTGTCGAGCGCTGTCGTCGCGACTGCGACCTGCTGCGGTACGCCCGGGGCCGAGGCAAGACTCGCGAGTGTCGCCGCATTCAGGCGCGCGACATTCGCCATGTAGGGAAAATCATCAAACTGGATCAGGTCGCCATACTGAACACCGTTTTCTGTACGCAGGTCCTGATGCTGGTGGTTGAAATTCTCTCGCCACTCGGTAAAGCGCACAGCAGTAAAGCCTTGCTGGTTGAAGGACGAATGGTCACCGCCGCGCAGATAGCGATCGAGCCGCATTTCGAGTACGGGAACGAGTGTCTTCTTCCCAAAGTAGGTACGGTCGATATCGACAATCTCCCGAGCAAGCTCGCGTGAAGGCGAATCGCTTTCCAGCCCCAGCATCAGCAGCCGCTTCGTCTGTTCGGAAGTAGCCGTGGCCGGTATGTTCTCGGAAAAGACGCGCACCAGCGATTTGTCCGCCAGCTTCTCGCCCGGCGTCGTATCACCGCCGACAATGTCGTCATTCAATACTCCAGCCAACTCCCACCCCTCGCTCTTCGCCAGTTTGGCCAGGTGGGCCGAGCCGTTCAGTCCCTGCTCTTCGCCGGCAACGGTCGCAAAAACAATGGTCGCCGGAAAGCGACGCCTGCTCAGGACCCGGGCACATTCGAGCGACACGGCCACGCCGCTGGCATCGTCATTCGCTCCCGGCGCGTCGGAGTGCGTGTTCATCACGTCGGTCACGCGGGAGTCATAATGACCGGTCACCAGGTACTTCCGCTTCGCCTGCGCCGGATCACTGCCCTTCAGAATGGCGTAAACATTGGTGATGGTCGTCGGCTGCACAATGCGCGGATGAGCGCCGGTCTGCGGCGGTTCGACGAACATATCCGTTTTGACTTCGAGGCAATTGCCGCATTGCTGACTGATGTCGCGATACTGGTCAGCCAGCCACGCCGCCGCCGCGGTCACGCCTTTGCCCGGCGGCAGGTCCTTCTCCATACTGGACACGGTGCTGCGGTTGCCGAAACCCACCAGCGACTCGACAATGTGCCGCATGCGCTCCGGGGAGATGGCCTTGATGGCTGCGGCAATGGCCGGATCAGCGGGCTCGGGAACAATCGGCTGTCCCGCTGCAACGAGATCGAGTTTTGCGTCGTCAGAGTGCCCAGAACCTGACGTTCCAGCGAACAGGTTTGTCGGCGGCACAATCAGGGCGAGAAAGACAACAAGAATCTGGCCGGAGCGCGAAAAGCAGGAAGGAGTCATCATGGCTTCTTTAATCATTTAAGAGTACAACCGAGGCTTGACGCATTCCGCATCTTACCCGAGCATCATTGCAAAGCTCCGGGTGAAAACGCACCAGGCAGCCAAGCCTCGAACCTATCGAACCATGAAGACACAGGAGGTTTTTGTATGGCAGTTTGTCCGGAATGCGAGAATGCACTTAGCGTTGATGTGACAGAAGCCGAAGAAGGCGACGTCATCACGTGCGATGAATGCGGCGCCGAATTCGAAATTGTAACGACCGAGCCGCTCGAGCTTTCCAAGGTGGAAGACGACGGCTACGAGGACGAGGACAGCAGCACCTTTGCTGCAGAGGAAGAAGAATGATGCGATTCAACAGGTTTCGCCTGTGCGCGATTCTTACAGGCCAAAGATTTGTTTGTTCACGAGCGCGTCGCAACGCACTTGGCTTTTCCCTTATGCTGGCCGCACTCATTGTTCCTGCGGTGTTGACGCAGCCAACGCCACTCTCCGCGCAGAATGTTCCGGTTGCCCAGCGCGTTATCCGCGGCAAGGTCTACAACTCCGGCGATACTCCGCAGAATGGAGCAGTGGTCTACCTGAAGAACATGAAATCTCTCGAGATCAAGACGTACATCGCGCAGGATGCGACCTATCGCTTCGGCCAACTCGGCACGTCCGAGGACTATCAACTATGGGCAGAGTTCGGCGGCCATAAGTCCAAGGTCAAAAACATCAGCGGTTTCGACTCGAGCAAGCAGTTCGATGTTTCGCTGCATATCGAAGACAAGTAGCGCTCATTCTTTAGCCCTCATTTAGAAGGCAGGCGGCTAACCCTGTCCGCCTGCCGCGTCCCGCATAAACAAACCTGCAACGTCCGCAAACCTGTCGGCAGGCCTGATTTACCCAGTGCCCTTCATCCCTGCGATAATAAAAGCATTCCCGGAGAGTCATCCTGGAAAGGTGGTTGTCTTGTACCGTATACGTCTGTTTGCCTGTTTTCTGCTTGTCGCTGTCGCCGCAGGATGCCGTGCCCAGGTGCCGCCCAGTTCGTCGGCGGATCGCCGGATTGAAGTGCTGGTGCGCTCGCAATTTTCTGTTCCGCCCGACTATGACGTAATGCTCGGCGGCCGGTCCAAGAGTGATATTCCCGACTATGACAATCTGCCCGTCACATTCACCCACAAGGGCAAGCAGACGACGGTCAACTTCCTCATCTCGAAGGATGGCAACACACTCGCGCGCCTCGAAAAGTTCGACATGAGCAAGGACCCCGCGATGTCCATCAACGTGGACAAGCGCCCGGTGCGAGGCGATGCTGCCGCCAAGGTCGAGATCATCAACTTTGACGATCTGGAATGCCCCTACTGCGCGCGCATGAACAGTGAACTCGCTACCGAGACCATGGACCATTACAAAGGGCTCGTGAAGATTGTTTATAAGGACTACCCGCTGGTCGACATTCACCCCTGGGCACTCCATGCAGCGATCGATGCCAACTGTCTCGCTGACCTGAGCGCACCGGCTTACTGGAATTACGTGGACTATGTGCACAGCCACGGCCAGGACATCAGTGGCGCTCAGAATGACCCGAAGAAGTCGTTCACCGACCTCGACAACATCGCCGGAAACATCGCGGGCCAGAACAGCGTCGACAAGACGAAGCTGACGGCCTGCCTGCAGAAGCAGGATGATTCCATGGTGCGATCATCCATGAAGCTGGGAACTACACTGGGCCTGGAAGGAACGCCACAGGTATTCGTAAATGGCGAACGACTGCCCAGCGGTGCGCGCCCGGTAGAAGAATTGTGGCCCGCGATTGACCGCGCTCTGAAGGCGGAAGGCGTTCAACCACCGGCTGAAACGGCACCCGCTACTGCCAAGCCGGCCACACAGCCAGGGAATTAGAATTGGATGGTTCGCACTACGGCCGGACGATCCGCCCAAGGACGCCGGCAGCATAAGTAACGTGGTCGCGCCGAGCCAAAATGGGCGGCCACTTTTCACGAGGCAGACGCACCAGTATCCTCAGCAGTACACCTCCGCCATGAAAGCGGAGAAGGAGATCACGGTTGTCAGCTTTCGCCTTCGCCACTGCGGTTCGTTCCTCGGATCATTCCCCGGCTGATTCTTCTCGTCCGTCCCTACCACCGGCAGCATCACGACGCGGATCGGGCAGTCGCATGGCTGCTGTGGCCGTGCTGTTATGCATCGCGGCTGCCGGCTGTAACCATGCACCCAGCCCCGATGTTGTTGCCAAGGTAAATGGCCACGACATTCAGCGGGCGGAGCTTGACCGCTTCTACCAGAGCAGCGTGGCCAACAACGAGCAGCAGCAACAACAACATCCCACGACGACTGAGCAGGTCAATATCGCCAAGCTCGATATTCTGCGCCAGTTGATTGATGACGAGATGCTGCAGCAGCGGGCCGCGAAGCTGAACCTGGTCGCGACTGATGAAGAAGTCGACACCAAGCTCTCTGAACTCAAAGCTCCCTACACCCAGGAAGAGTTCGACAAGAATCTCAAGGCCAAGGGCATGACGCTCGATGATGCGCGCCGACAGATCCGGCGTTCGCTCACCAGCGCCAAGCTGATGAACAAGGAGATCATCTCCAAAATCAACATCACTGACAGCGACATTGCGAATTACTACAACGAGAACAAATCTGCCTTCAACCTGGTCGAGCCGCAATATCACCTGGCCCAGATTGTCGTAACCACTTCGCCATCGGCGCAGTCGGGCAATCTGCAAAACAACAAGGCCAGTAACGAAGTCGAAGCGAAGAAGAAGATCGACCAGTTACATAACCGCCTGGAAAGCGGCGAAGACTTCGGCACACTCGCAGCGAACTTGTCGGAACAGCCTTCAAATGCCAGTAATGGCGGTGATATGGGATTCTTTCCCGAGTCGCAGTTGCGTGGCGATCCGACTGTTTTTTCAGCCATCAGCAAGTTGAAGCCAGGCCAGATCACGGACGTTCTGCCGTCATACACAACCGAATCGTCCAAGCGCATCGCGGGCTATACAATCTACAAACTGATTGCCACCGAAGCCGCCGGCCAGCGGCAGTTGAACGACCCGCGCGTACAACAAGCTATCCGCCAGCAGCTGCGCGATGGACGTGCCCAGTTGCTGAAGAATGCGTATTACGAGATCCTTCGCGACCAGGCGCGCGTCGAAAATTATTTTGCTGAAGAAGTCTTCCGCAATGGAGCCCACTAAGTCGATATGAAACCTGTCCGCTACGGAATTCTCGGCTTCGGTCTGCATGGCATTCGCCGCCTGGTGCCTGCCTATCGTGAAGCAACGCAGTCCACGCTCGCAGGTATCTGGCGTCGTGATCCAGCGAAGGCGCAGCAGAATGGCCGCGAATTCGGCATCCCGCATGTCTTCGCATCCGCTGAAGAACTCTGCACCTCGCCAGAAATTGACGTAGTCTTTGTTACGTCCCCAGATGCGCTGCATTGCGAACATACTCTTCTTGCCCTTGAACACGGCAAGCATGTGCTGTGCGAGAAGCCGCTGGCCATGTCGGCGGCAGACGTCGAGAGCATGATGGCCGCGGCTGAGAAACGTGGCCTGTGCTTTGGAGCAGCGCAGAATTTTCGCTATAACCCGAGTTCCGACCGCATACGCTCGTGGGTAGCGGAAGGCCGCATTGGGACGCCTCAACTTGCGCATTGCCAGTTCACCTTCGATGCGAAGACGAGCCCGCGGCAATGGGTCTATGATCCGTCACTCGCTCTCGGTGGCCCGATCGGCGATATCGGCTCACACTGCATTGACCTGCTGCGCTTTCTGCTCGACGATGAGGTCACACACGTCGCTGCTGTCGCTCACGGCGATACGCTCTCTGGTCCGCTTGAAGCAGGCGCTGCCCTGTCATTGAGCTTCAACCGCGGATCGTTTGCGGCAGTGACGGTGAGCTTCCGTGGAGCGTATCGGACGGCAGTCGAAATCTCCGGTGAGACAGGACAAATCAGCGCCGAAAACGGCCTGTCCTCCGACTGGACAGTGCCGGTGACGCTCCTGCGGAACGGCAATGCTGACGCCGTTGAAAATATTTCAAATGAAGGTTCGTATAGCCGGATGCTCGATGGGTTTTCTGGATGGACGCAGGGCGGTCCCCAATACCTGTCGCCTGGTACGGATGCGCTCCGGACCCAGCAGGTGCTCGATGCCGCATATGCCAGCGTAAAGACCGGCCGTACCATTCGCCTGTAAGAGGTACCGTCAGAAATGCTGCCAGCCTTGCGGCTTTAGCGGCGTTTTGCGCCCGGATGATGACATGAGAACCATCCGATTGGCACGCGACCGGGGCGCACGGGCAGCCATGCGCCCGATGGGATGAATCGCAACGCCGCCCAGCTTTCCTGGCAGGCGCGTGCGTGGTGACGCCGTAAATAGCAGCTCGTAATCGTCGCCGCCGTGCAGGGCATCTTCGAGCGTAGCCTTTGGATGGATCGGCACAGCAGCAGCATCCACTTCGGCATTGAGCGCCGACTCTTCACAAAGATGCAGGAGATCCACTGAAAGCCCGTCGCTGATATCGATGCAGGCAGTCGCAAGCTTGCGCCGGAGCAAAGCTTGTCCCACAGCCAGGCGCGGCTGCGGATAAAAATGTGGATTCTCCGGACTATTGTTCGGCATTTTCCTTGTGCGCGATTGCAGGGTCGCAAGCTCTGCTGCCGCGCCGCCGACTGCGCCAGTAACGTAGAGTATGTCGCCTGCGCGTGCGGTCGAACGAAGGATCGCCCGGCCTTTTGGGGCTGCTCCAATCACGATGATGTCCGCGACCGCAGTCGGCGATTCGGAGAGGTCGCCCCCGGCCAGGATCACATGCTCGTTGTCGGCCAGGGCCAGCAGGCCATCGTAAAAGCGTTCCATCCACGATTGCGGTTTCATGTTCATCCCATGTCTCAGATTTGAGGCATGGGCCACCGGCTTCTGTAGCTCCGTCAGACGGCGCGGGACTGCCAGAGAGATAAACGCAGCCATCGGCCGTCCGCCCATAGACGCGATATCACTCAACCCACGCGCCAGGCACTTGTGGCCGATCGCCTCCGGCGGATGCGTGTTCAGATGAAAGTGCCGGCCTTCTATCGAAAAGTCGGTCGTAACGAGAATCTCTTCGCCTCTCCGCGATTGAAGGACAGCGCAGTCATCCCCTATTCCGACGCGGACCCCATTACCGTCCTTTGATCTTGCGCGAATTGCGCGCAGCAGTTCTCTCTCGCTATCAGACGTTTTGATTGCCATGCGTTGAGGATACTGCGTGTTACGCGCCAGGTATGTGCGACTCGACGACAATCAAATTCTCGGAAACGCGCAAAAAAGGGCTGCCTGGCGGCAACCCTCCTTGCTAAAACAACAAAGTTACTTTTCCGGCCGACGCTCTGAGGGCGCCGACGTTGCGCCGACGGGCTCGTGCTCCATCTGCGGTTTTTCCACGCCCGGCTTCGTCAGTGCCTTTTGGACACGCGCAGCGTAATCCTGATCAGCCCTGGCAAACATCTCGATCGCAGCCTTCTGGATGCGCTCGGGCGTTTGTCCCAGACCACCGGCAATATTCGTCGCCAGGATCTGTTTCTGCTCCTCCGACATAAGGCGGAATAGATCACCAGCCTGTGCGAAGTCATCGTTACCGGCGTGATGGTCATAGCGGTCGGCCGGCTGTCCCGAAAGGCCGATCGGCTGCTCCCGGTAGCTGTGATTTTCAACTGGGCCGCCAAAACTGTTCGGCTCGTAGTTGGGCGTGCTGCCGCCATTGCCATCAAAGCGCATGGCGCCGTCGCGGTTATAGGTTTGTACAGGGCACTTCGGCGCATTCACCGGCAGCGTCTCGTAGTTGGTGCCGATGCGATAGCGATGCGCGTCAGGATAGGAAACGAGACGGGCCTGCAGAACCTTGTCCGGCGAGAAGCCCATGCCCGGCACAATGTTGACGGGGTTGAAAGCCGCCTGCTCGACATCCTGGTGATAGTTTTCGGGATTGCGATTCAGTTCCAGTTCGCCGACTTCGACAAGGGGATAATCCTTGTGCGTCCAGACCTTGGTCAGATCGAATGGATTGACCTTGTAATTGGCCGCTTCCGCTTCTGGCATCACCTGGATAGCGACGCGCCACTTTGGAAAATTGCCCGTTTCAATCGAGTGGAAAAGATCGCGCTGCGAATAATCAGGATCGGAGCCAGCCAGCTTTTCGGCTACGTCAGCCGGCAGATTCTTAATGCCCTGCTTGGTGATGAAATGCCACTTCACATAGAACAGTTCATTCTTCGCGTTATAGAGCGAAAAGGTATGACTGGAGTAGCCATTCATGTGGCGATAGCCGTCGGGTATGCCGCGATCGCTGAACAGGATGGTGACCTGGTGCAATGCTTCGTGAGACAGCGTCCAGTAATCCCACATCATGGTCGGCGACTTCAGATTAGTCTGCGGGCAGCGCTTCTGTGTATGAATGAAGTCGCCGAACTTCAGAGGATCACGGATGAAAAACACCGGGGTATTGTTGCCAGTCATATCCCAGTTGCCCTCTTCGGTGTAGAACTTCACCGAGAAGCCGCGAGGATCACGGGCCGTGTCCGCCGAACCCTTTTCACCGCCGACCGTCGAGAAGCGTGCAAAGGTCTCGCACGTATTTCCAACCTTCGAGAAAATCTTCGCCGTGGTGTACTTGCTGATGTCGTTCGTGACCGTAAATTTTCCATAGGCACCCGAACCCTTGGCATGCACCACGCGTTCCGGGACGCGCTCCCGGTTGAACTGGGCCATCTTTTCGAAGAGCAGGTAATCCTGCATAAGCACGGGTCCGCGCGCGCCGGCTGTAAGCGAATTCTGGTTGTCGCCGACCGGTCGCCCACTGTTCGTGGTCATCGTTGGGGAGGTAGGATGATTGCCGTTGGTGCTGTGGCCGTTTTCGTTAGCCATAAGTGATTTCCTCGCGAGTCATGCTGGGTTGGCAATGGATAAGAGCGGTCCGGGCCGGTTCGTCAGCCTGAACAGCGGACACGATGTTGATTTCGGCAGACAGGGACCGCTTCGGATAGGGTCCCGTCGCAATAAAAGCTGTTAATTAACAATAATTGTTGCTGCCACCCATGTAAACACGGGCGTATACAAAAGCGATGCCACCCTGGGCGCATCCGGTTTCCTTATCCGGTCGAATGGTCCAGGCAGACGCAGACGATTCACGCTAGGAGCTTCCATCTGCGCAAGCAGCGGTGCAGTCTTCTGCAGAAATTTCCTTGATGCTGTCGCAGGCGGAGCAGGTGCGCCTGGAGGCGCAGGCACAACGAGCAGGCGCGTGAGGGTCTGTCGCGGTAAAGCAAGCAGATGAAGAAGAGGCCAGAGGACCAATCCAACTAAGAGAGCAACATTGAGCAACGCCGCGAGAACATTCAGATAGTGTTTCTTAGTCTTCAAGCTTCCGCTGGATCCCACTCATGCGTCCTGAAACATAACTATCTCCGGATGACTCAGTTGTGAATTGTCACTTACTGAGCTACATAGACACCCGCCTGCGATGGTTTGTTCCGGATGACTCGAGTGCGAGAACTTTGTGAACCACTCAACAAGAACTGAGTCGTACGATGAACAGCTCACCGTATGCTTTGCTGCATAAAAGCGCGCGAGGTTGTTTTAGAAGGTGGAAGCGCTCCGGCCATGGAGCGAGCGGATGCTGCGTTACAGAGTCACGATTCAGACCCTGACTCTTGCCCACACCATCCGCTCGCATCGCTCGGCGGCTGCGTGGGGGGTTTGAGGAGGTTGCAACCGAATCTTTGAACTTCGAGCTCCCTGCAGGCCACGCATCACCCCTGCCCTATACAAGGGGCGGCCTAAGCTCATTATTTTGTTTGACTTGGCCAGCCTATACAATTTCGCCTGCTTGACCCGCAGAATTACGTTTGTTAGCCTGCGAGATGCAGAGTAGAAACAACATTGCATGTCGGGCCGTCAATACCTACAGCGGTTAAAGTGCGGTAAGTATCCCTAACTTCTGGAGATTACCCATTTCTCCGCCATCTTTTTGCTCCTGAATTGAGAATCTGCATTGCGTCAGCGTTACTACATTATTTTTGTTGCACGTGAGAAGGACGGCCGCCTGCGTAAGATCCCGGTGCCGCTCCACTATGCCTACGTGTTCGTGGCTGCCGCCATCGTAGGACTTTTCAGCATTACGGGCATGGCCGGTTCGTACAGCCGCATGCTGCTTAAGACAGCGCGCTTCAATGAAGTCCGCTCGCAGCAGGCTGCATTGCGCCACGATTACCTCCATATGGAGCAGGTGGCGAAGGAGAAGGACATCCAGGCGGCTTCGCTTGGTTCGCTGGCGAACCAGATCACCGCCCTCTATGGCCTGCGCCAGAATAAGGTGACAAAAAACGCGCTGATCGCTTCGAAGGGACAGGCCGCGACTGCCGTTATCGAGTCCGCAGATTCGACAGACTCCTTCAGTCAACAGCAATATCACCAGTCGCTGGATCAGTTTTACACTTTGCGGGATACAGCAATGTCCGGCCATATGTCACGGGCGATCAGTTCTTCCTTTGGTGGACTGGTCAACGCCGATTCGCTCTTTGATGTAGCTTCCGCGCCCAGCCTATGGCCAGTACAGGGCATCGTGACCAGTTCTTTCGGTGAACGCGAAGACCCGTTCAACGGCGAAGGCGCCTTCCACAAAGGCATCGATATTGCCACGACCATGGGGCAACCGGTCCACGCTACCGCAGACGGCACCGTCATTATCGCGGCCATGGCAAACGGCTACGGGCGGGAAGTCCGCATTGATCATGGCCATGGCATTCAGACGATTTATGGCCACATGTCGGGCTTTGCCGTCACGACAGGCGAAGACGTAAAGCGTGGCGAGATCATTGGGTATGTCGGTTCTTCGGGCCGCAGCACCGGACCCCATCTTCACTACGAGGTACTCATCCACGAGACACCGGTCAATCCGCACAAATATCTGCGAGAGACGATGACCGACCTGGCCCTGGCGCAGACAGCAAACGGTGGCCGGCCGGGCGGCGAATAGCTGAGCCCACTCATTCGTCGAAAGCCTCACCTGATCCTGGGGCTTTTTTATTTAGAAAGCGAGAGCCCGCGCAATGACAAAAGCCACCCGCGAAGGTGGCTTTTGCACTATGGCCAGTCACTGGCCTCCTGAAGGCCGCAGCTTTGTTCTGCGGTTTAAGCCGGGAGGTGGCAGACACCCTTAGGTATCTGCTCTACACAAACCGGAAGATTCTATGCCGGACCTGTTTGCCAGGTTCTCGGGCGTCTCTGGTTACTTATTTAGTTGCATTTCAGGGGCCAAAGCGATGGCGAGAAGAATGAGCAACTTAGCCATACCATCAACCTTGAGTCTACGGATTTATGGATTGGTCTTAGGGAGGTTACTCCTGTAAACCGTAGAAGCCGGTTTGGCGGGAGGTCAGCGCTGGCATTTGCTGCAGTAGTGCGTACCCCGGCCAGCCACCACAATCCTTCGGATCGGCGTCCCGCAAGCCAGGCAGGGCTCGCCGGTCCGCATGTAGACGCGGTGCTCCAGCTGGAAAAACCCCCGCACGCCGTCTGCGTCCACGTAGTCGGAGACTGAGGATCCGCCGAGGGCAATGGCTGCTTTCAGCACCGCAACCAGGCTTCCATGCAACCGGCCAAGTTCTGCGCGGGAAAGGCGGGCAGCCATCCTGCGGGGGCGGATGCCGGCACGAAAGAGCGACTCATCCGCGTAGATGTTCCCGACTCCGTGTAGCAGCCTTTGGTTCAGAAGGGCTGCCTTAATCGACGTCCTGCGGCCGCGAAAGAGTGCGCGAAAGTCTTCGGCTGCGATAGTCAAAGGCTCACGTCCCGTGCCGGCAAATCCATGCGCATCACCCGGCTCCGGGCGGGTTGGACGACTGATGTCTTGAGCATCTTCGACCAGTGCGGCTGGCGAACGGTGCAGGCCCATCCTGCCAAAACGCCGTGCGTCCACAAACCGCAGTTCCCGGCCGGAACCCAGCTGCAGAATGCCGTGGGTATGGAGCGGGACTGGAACCGACGCCTCCGAAACCAGCAACCGGCCGGTCATGCCGAGATGCACGATCCACTGGACAGTCTCATTGTTCGTAGCAGAATGGTCGTTCCCCTGGCCATCGTCGGCCCTCAGGTCGAAGACGATGTGCTTGCCCACCCTGCGCACCCGCTCGATCAGGCGACCTGTCAGTACTTCTGCCATTTCGGCTGGCGGCGTCTTGAACGGTTCAGGCTTTTCGCTGAACCAGGTGCCGGCGATTTGTTCACCATGAATACGATCATGCACGCCACGTGCGACAGTTTCCACTTCGGGTAGTTCCGGCATATTGCTATAGATTGCCTGAAAGTCGGCCAGGATGGTCGCAAATGCAGACGGCGTCCACGCCTGGACGCCGTTCGTTGATCCTGCTGAAACAGCGGTTGCGGGGTAAGACGGGTTAGAGGGTCCGGGCTGCCATGATCGCTTCGAAGATAAACAGGAATGACACCGGCAAGCCGGGTTGCATCAGGCGCAGAACCTCTGCCGACCTGAATGCCCGAATATTGGCACCTTGACTATTACAGAAGCGGAGAGTATGTGCGATGCCATGTTCCATAACATAACTCGTGATGTCGAATTGTGGCTTGGCCCGTAGTTCGTCATCGACTGTGATGATGTCACTGCACAACAGCATGGTTTCATCTTCGGCTGTATTCGCGCCGGACTCAGTGTGCACCGGTATAGCGCGTTTCATCCAGGCCTTGTTTACCTGGAGCGTGACATCGAGACAGGCCGTACTGACTTCGGTGGAGTTTGCCATGCGAGTGCTCCCTGACTGCTCCAGTTGTATGGGAATTCAGCCGTTGCTACCATCCCATGAACGTGGCACCTATGCGGTCAGCAGTGGAGTATCGGCGGCAATCACCAGGACGCAAAGCCTGCCGCTATAACCACGCGCATAGAAGACGGCCGGCAGTCCCGCGCATGAGGAGATTATCAGGCCTTCCGGTGAAGTAGCGAGCCGTAATCTCTGCCGCGCCGATGTCTTCGATTGCCCCGAAAGCCGACAGTTCTTCTGCCATCTGTGCTGGTGTAAAAAAAAGCTGGAATGGTTCACCGGCAAGTTTCACGCGCGCTGCGAGCGAATCGAACTCGCGTTGTTCCATAGTGGGAAGTACCTCGCGTGGCTGGGCATAGTCAAATACAACGCCGCTGCCGGGGGCCTGATCCGCGATGAAGGCAATGGTTCCGTGGAATGCAGACAGCGTCAGATACGGAATCACCCCAAGCCAGGCAAAGAAGGCTGGCCGGCCGGTTTCGAAGCCCGAAGCCTTTAACTGGTCAGCCAGTGAATGCTGCTCGAAATCGACTGGTACATACGTGAGGCTGGCCGGACGAGGAATCTTGTTTTCTGCGAGCAGTTCGCGCTTCCACCGTTGCGTAGCGGGATGGTCCACCTCAAATACATGCAGTGATGGATACGTATTACGATACGCAAGCGTATCGAGTCCTGCACCCAAAAGGACGTACTGCGTAACCCCCGTATGCACCGCCTGTCGAAGATTGTCTTCGGCATACCGGCTGCGCGCGATGATGGCGGCACGCAGCGATGTAGAGGCAGCGCGGTCGGGGTGAAGCGGTGTGCGCTTGATTTCTTCCATATACCGCGCGCCCAGGATCGGGACTGCGATGGGGTCCTCAAAAACCAGCGGACGGTCGAACAGTTGGTGCGCCGCCCGGCGCATGGCTACGCGCAAAGCAGTTCGGGATGGCGTGGCGTGTTGCATGCAGGCAGCTACAGGATAAATAGTTCGTGGTGCATTGGTATCTCATTCGCTCGGCTACGTGGTTCGGGCGATGGACATGCAGTCTCTGCACCTCGGTTCGAGATGACAATATTGTTGAGTTGAAATGACAAGAGTCGACTGTAGTGATAACAGCTCTTGTACTCAGCTCCACCAGTCTTGACGAAGCGGACGATCCGCCTGCACATCAGTCGGCACGCCTGGCAGAGGAGACCAGATCTTCAACGACGCATCTTCATCGGCGAGAGTAAGTATCCGCTGGATAGGCTGACGCCATGCGTGAAGCGCAAGGTCGAAAAGTCCCCAATGGATTGGCATGAGAAGACCTTGGCTGCCCATTGCCTTGAAGCTGCGCGCTGCGCCGTCAGGCCCCATGTGAATGTCTGCCCACAGTGGATCGAAGGCGCCGATCTCGAGCATCGTCAGATCGAATGGTCCGAGGTCGGCAGCAATCTCTGCAAAGCCCGGCCACTCGCCGGAATCCGAACCGTAATATACCCGGTGCGTCGGACCGACAATCGCGAACGACGCCCAGAGTGTCTCGAAGCGATTGAAAAGACTACGACCGGAAAAGTGCCTCGAAGGAAGCGCCGTAAAACTTACGGTGCCGGCGGTCCCCGCAACTTCGACACAGTCCGTCCAGTTGAGCTCCGTCCACCTGTCGGGCGGTACGCCAAAACTGGCAAGAATCGAACCGACACCGAGAGTCGTAATCCATCGCGCATTGGCCAGGTTCGGCAGCTTTGCCAATTGGCGCGTTGTGCCCTCGCCCAGGTGGTCGAAATGGTCATGCGAGATAAGAACGACGTCGATCGGTGGCAGATCGCGCAAGGGAATCGTCGGCGGAAAGAATCGCTTCGGGCCAAACCATTGCTGGGGTGAAGCACGCTCGTCCCAGATCGGATCGATCAGGACACGCACGCCATCAATTTCAACGAGCGAGGACGAATGACCAAACCATGTCACGCGCAGACCCGAAGCCGGAGGCTGTTGATAGATAGCGGGATTCGTGCGGAACGGACCGATTGGCTTGCCCGGCGAGCGCCTTGCCTTGCTCTCAAGAAAGTAACGGGGGATGACCTTGAGCATGATGGAGAAGTCGCCGACACTCGTCGGCACCGGGTTCAGGAAGTATTTGCCGTTGAGCCGCGCCTTCTGAATGGTCATGGTGATGCGATGTTACAGAATGCCGCGAGTATTCAGGAAGTTCGATGAACAATTACAGATGTTTTCAGAAAGAGTCGTGTGCTGTTGCGGTTTGGCGTCCGCACGGACCGCGTCCAAGGCCCTGCCGCTCCATCCGCAGGGGCATGGAGTAATCCTCTACAGCGAGTGATGATCGTAGCTGATGACCCGCGTCAGCAGCCAGTGTCCATCTATCTCATGCCAGAGCATTACGGTGCGCGCTTCGCCGCCCGGACCGCTATCTCCGGGATGATGGAAACGGTGCGTGACCTGCTCCACCGCACCATAGTGGTGCAGCACGTCGACCTCCATGGTGCCGGGAACAATCGTGCGCTGCACCTTGCCGCATATATACTTCCGGGTCGCGTCCAGAAAGGCCTGCCTGCCGTTCATCAGCCCGGTCTGGTCATGATAAAACTCCAGGTCGTCGGAAACCATGCTGCCCAGAGTCTTCAGGTCGCATTCGTTATAGGCCGTAAAGAGCTTCGCATCCAGGGCGGTCACTGTCTCGTTCAGAGAGTCCTGCTCAGCCTTTGGGACAGTAGCCTGCGCCTGGCCTGGCGGCGCGGCAATGACAATCATCAGCATCACAAGCCGGAGAATTTTCATCGGTAGCTCTTTTCATAACTGGAATGAATTGGCTTACGCATCTGTCCCCCTTAAAGTTCCACAGGTCTAGGAACGCAGAGGTGAGCGAAGCACATGGTTGAGACTCCGCCAGCCCGATACCCACCACCTTCGGCATCTTCTCTAAGGATTGTCTTTGGACATGGGTCGCAGGCGCAGGAACACGGCGACACCAACTGGGTCGGTCCCATAAATCGGCTGCAGGACGCCTGGTAAGCCATACGTCGTAACCTGTGCTCCCAGCGCGGATGAGACATGCGGCAGCAGTTTCACATCGCGATCATAGCCAAACGTATAAGCAGCCACGTGGCCGATCGCTCGCTCCGTAAATCCGGCTGGCAGAGGATTTTCGCCATTGAGCAATTCATTCGAGCGCCCGGCATTCTCGATCCGCGTGAAAGCATAATTGTGCGTGCCGAAATTCACCGTGCTCTCGAAAAGGTAGCTGTTCTCTTTGTCGTCATCCTGCAGGGAGCGGGTGCGGCCCCACAAAGCAGTGCTGGCCAGGTTGCCATGCCTGAACGGCCGGTTGTACAGGATGGACGCAGTCGTGCGCGCCTGGTCCTCGGTCGGAAACAACGCCTCAGGGCTTGCGATGCGCGCGTAGGAATACTGCCCACTCCAGTTCTGCGCGGGCTGCAGGGTCAGGCGCATTGACCATGAATCCATCGCGCCGGCTTCGATGGTCCAACGGTTCTCGCCGGGCTCGCGTCCATGAAAGCCGCTGGCTTCGATACGCGCGCCCAGCTTCGGCCCCAGCTTTGGCCACTGATACGTCGCTCCAACAGTTACGACATCATAGGCAATGTGCGTTGAGTCCTCCTGGTGGTGGCCGAGCGCGGCAACCGGGTTTTCCATTGCCGACGCGCGATGCGGATAAGCTGTCGGTCCGATCGCCGGATCACCTACAGGCGCAGCATAGAACGACAGCAGCGCGCGGCTGCCCAGCTTCAAATCGTAGAGCGCGGCCAGTTCCATGAAGAGGTTATGCGGGTGCTGTCCATCGACAATCGGCTTGCCGAATGCCGTTTCTCCCTGCTGGAAAAGCAGCGGGTAGCGGCGATCGGTAATGGTCGCCGGCTCGAGCGAAAACATGGCGCGCAGGGTCAGCTGTCCCGGACCAAGTTCGCGTTCCGCCATGGGCATGAACCAGTTGGTGGAGAACAGTTTGTCCCCACCCCTGCTTTCGATAGAAGACGGGCTGGTCTGCTGCAAATCAACTACAAACGCATTCGCGTGGAACATCAGTATCCACGGTCCCTTCATCTCCATCAGCATAGGCGCAGGCGTGGAGTTGGGTTCCGCACTTGTTCCAGATGCGGCGTGATGCAGAATCTGCTCGAGGAATGTCTGGGGATGCATCTGCTGCATCATGGGATCATCTGACTGCATCTGCATGCCGGGCATACTTTGCTGCTGGGCATACGCAGATCCGGCGGCAAGCATGAGCGCCAGGGCGACGGAACAATAGGGCATGGATCAATTTCCTTCGCGCGCGCAGGCGCGGGTCTAAGAATGGATCGTGCTGGGAATGGATGGCGCTCGCAGACGAGCGGCGCCGGACGGGTCCAGGAAAATCTAGACTCGGAAACTGATGGATAGAGACTGCGCAGGTAAAGGCAGGCGTCCAGAAGATGATCTGACACGGTACATCGCCTTACCGATAGGCGGCGAGAACGCCGGCAGATTCACCGTTGAGGCACTGCCGGCAGTCGCGGAATCCTCAGGGTAGTTTGCGGACGGAAGAGCGGTCAGTTGTCCGTCATCGCGCGGACAGATTGACTTAGCAGCAATGCCGCAATCCTCATGGCATTGCGACCCTGGAGCCTTTGCAAAGCTGGTCGTCGAACCGGATGCTGCGATGCTCATCGTGCAATGTGCATGGGGGCCGGTCATCCCATGTTTCTCCGCCGGATAACTGCCGGCACCATTCATGGCGGATGCACAATGCATGGCGCACCTCTCTGCCTGCATGGGCGCAGCGATAAGAAGCAACAGCGTGATGAAGGCGAGGATGGCTCGGAGCCGCATCTATCTCTCATTGTAACCAGGGCGCCCCGGACTGGCACGCGGGTTGTCGTTCCCCTGAAAACTCCAGGCTCTGCGCTGACCCGCTGGCCTCGCTATTGCGATAGAATCCCGCAAGACCCGGAGGATACTCATGCAGCGTCGCCAATTTCTCGCCAGTTCTCTTGCCGCTTCCGCCCTAGCCGTCACGCGCCAGTCGAATGCGCAGGCTGCGACGCCGGCCAAGGCTGGCGAATACTACCAGTTGCGCCGCTACCAGCTGCAGAACGGCCCGCAGACCAAGCTGACCCAGGCCTATTTTGCTGACGCTCTCATCCCCGCGCTGTCCCGCATGGGCATGGGGCCGGTTGGTGCATTTTCAATCGACATCGGTCCCGAAGAGCCTGGCTATTACCTGCTGATCCCGAGCCCCTCTCTGGACACGCTGGTGAACGTCGACTTCCATCTCGCCGACGACGCGGCCTTTATGAAAGCAGCTGAGCCGTTCTGGGGTGCGCCGGCACAACAGCCCGCCTTTCAGCGTGTCGAAAGCTCGCTGCTGTCCGCCTTCGCCTGCTGGCCCAAGCTCACGCCTCCGCCGGGCTCAGGTAACAAGGAAAAACGCGTGTTTCAACTCCGCCAGTATGAGAGCCCCAGCATGGCCGCTCATGGCCGCAAAGTGGAGATGTTCAATCATGGCGAGCCGGCAATTTTTGAGAAGGCCGGCTTTCACTCTGTCTTCTACGCCGACACGCTTATCGGCCCGCGTCTGCCGAATCTCACCTACATGCTGAGCGGCCCGGATACGGCGCACCTGCTCGAATACTGGACGGCGTTCGCCGCCGATCCGGATTGGAAGAAGCTCTCCGGTTCTTCGCGCTACAACTACGAGGAGATCGTCAGCAACATCACCAGCCTCATCCTGAAACCACTGGATTGCTCGCAGATTTAGAGCAGTTGAAGCCGCAACTCGTAGCGCCGTCCGCTCAATTTTCGCGGGCGGCTTCAACGTTATAGAATCAAGGACGGCGACGGTACATACCTCCACGCAAAATCTTCCAGACCTGTGCTTCGAAAGCTTACGGGCCGGGGAGATGTGTGCTGCGACCATTTTCTAAAGAGAAGAGCACTTTCGGACCAGATGCGCGCAAAAACTGCAGTCATTCTCGGTGCCCAGTGGGGCGATGAAGGCAAGGGCAAGATCGTCGATGTCCTTTCAGGCAATTTCGCGGTCGTAGCCCGGTATGCGGGCGGCCATAATGCCGGCCATACGGTCATCATCAAGGGGCAGAAGTTCGTTCTGCAGCTGGTGCCCTGCGGTGTTCTTCGGCCGGACTGCCAGGCGGTCATCGGCAATGGCGTGGTCCTTGATCCCATGGCCTTCCTGAACGAAATCGACAAGCTCAAGACACTCGGCGTCGATGTGCGCGGGCAACTTTTCATCTCGAACCGCGCGCAGGTCATTCTGCCGTATCACCGGATGATCGAACTGGCTTCAGAGAGCGCGCCCGGACGCCAGAAGATCGGCACCACCAGCCGCGGCATCGGGCCGGCGTATGAAGACAAGATGCACCGCAGCGGGCTGCGCGTCGTCGACCTCCTGAATACGAAGATCCTCAAGAAGCACATCGAAGCCGCCTGCACGGAGAAGAACGCTATCGTGAAGGCGCTTTTCGGCAGCGAGCCGATCGATCCGGCGCGGATGTTCGACGACTACGCCGCCGCCGCCGAACGTATCCGGCCGTTCGTGACCGATACGGCTGTGCTGCTCAATGACGCGATCGATGCCGGCAAGAGCGTGATGTTCGAAGGCGCGCAAGGCACGCTGCTCGATATCGACCACGGCACCTACCCGTTTGTCACATCTTCGTCTGCGACGGCAGGCGGCGCGGTTACTGGAACAGGCGTCGGACCGACGAAGATAGGCACCGTGATCGGCGTCACCAAGGCCTACGTGACACGCGTTGGCGAAGGCCCGTTTCCGACTGAGCTCGACAATGCCGAGGGCGAATTACTTCGCAAACGCGGTGCAGAGTTCGGCGCCGTCACCGGCCGTCCGCGGCGCTGCGGCTGGCTGGACCTGCCGCTCCTCCGCTACTCCAATCGCATCAATGGCACCGAGTGGCTGGTGGTCACCAAGATGGATGTCCTCGACGCCTTCGATGAAATCCCGGTCTGTACCAGCTACAAGATCGACGGCAAGACAACCGATGTCATTCCGGCTGATGTGCGGGGCATCGAGTCGATCGAGCCGCAGTATACGAAGCTGAAAGGCTGGCATACATCGACTGAAGGCATCAGGAAGTTCGAGGACCTGCCTGCCGAGGCGCAGGCCTATCTACGGTTTATCGAGAAGGAATCCGGCGCGAAGATTGGCATGGTTTCGACTGGGCCCGATCGCGACCAGACAATGGATCTGCCGGAGTTCGCAGCAGCTCTTAACGAACTCCACGCCTGAGCACCTGTTTTGGCTTTCGAGAGAATGCAAGCATCCAATCCCAGGCATCCAACCACGGGTCGACGTACCAGCTGCGTCGGCCCTTTCTAAACTTCAGCATGGCGGATTGAGGAATCATGGTCAGCTTTACTGTTCGTTTTCGTTTTGCGCCCGAAGATCATGCCCAGTTGGCGGACATGCTGCGTGAACTGGCGCTCGCGTCCCGCACCGAGCCCGGTTGCGTCAGCTACATTCCCCACTTTGTTGAGGGAAATCCCGAAACCGTCCTCATCTACGAACAATATGTGGACGAGGCGGCGCTCGAAGCCCACCGTGCCAGCGAACATTTCAAGAAGTACGCCATCGGCGGCCTTTACCAGTTGATGAAGGAACGTGCCAGCGAGAACCTGACCGCGGTCGCCTGAACATTTTGCTGTTGGACGCCAGGCTATGCTGAAGTGGTATTGCCCGGACTGCTGCGTCGCAGGCCTAATCTTTACGCGATCAAGCTTGATTGCATCTCAGCAGAGGAATGCCCTTATTCTTTTCTGAAGCTGGCATGGCGGTTGATCGGCGAAAGATGTTAGCTCAGGTTCGCCAATCACCCGTTCGCTGCGTAAATCGCCGCTTCGAGGCTTTGGCTTTGACGGGGAAATCGGATGCGGACTAACATCCAGACGCGGATGCCAATATGGTGCAATCACCGGCGGTCTCTTCTTCACGCGCGCGGATTTGCGGCAGGTTTTCTACTCTTCGGCGTAATCGCCTGGCCCGCTTCCGGCACTCTCCTGGCAGCCGTCCCAGTACCTTTTACGCATCATGACAGCGCCTCCATGCATAAGGAAGTTGAAGCGCTGGAGCAGGACTGGCGCGAGGCCCTTCTAGCCTCAAATGTGACCGAACTGGATCACCTGCTGGCCGACGATTATCTCGGCGTCACCGCCAATGGCACCCTCGAAACCAAGGCCGATCTACTGGCCATGCGGCGCAGCGGCACCACCAAATTATCGCAACTCGATCTCAGTGACCTGAAAGTCCGCGTCTACGGCGACACCGCCGTCGTCACCAGCCGCGCCGAAGTTGCCGGGACGAACGGCGGTACGGACATCAGCGGCCGCTATCGCTACACCCGCGTCTACAATCGGCGCAATGGCCAGTGGCGCATCGTCAGCTTCGAAGCGAGCCGCATGCCGGACAATGAGCGTAAGCACTAATTTCTGGTATGCCGCCGGCGGGTTCTGCGCGGACAGCGGTGATGCGTCCTGACATACAACCTTGGGAATTGTCATCCCAACGCGTACAAATTTGCGAGCCCGCTAATACTAGCCGGCCGCAAGCACCGCATCCGCAATCGCCGCAGCCTCAACCGCAGCTTTCACATCATGGACGCGCACGATATCCGCCCCATTCAGGATTGCAGCCGTCATAGCAGCCAGAGTCGCATGGCCCCGATCGGCTGCCGGAACGTCCTTCCCTCCATGCAGACGAGCCAGCGTGCGGCCCAGAAACCCTTTGCGTGACACGCCGGCAAGAACAGGGAACCCCAGCGCCCCCAGCTCTTCGAGATGGCCCAGCAGAGGATAGTTCTCTTCAAACGCCTTGCCGAAGCCGAAGCCTGGATCAAGCACCGCCCGTTGTGGCTCGATGCCCGCATGCCTGGCCGCCGCTGCCCGCTCTGCCAGTTCGCGGATGACCATCGCAACCACGTCGTCGTGCTTCAGCGGCGGCAGAGATTTCCACTCTTCCGGCCTCCCGCGCGTGTGCATCAGGACCACGCCACAGGCCAGTTCGGCGCAGGTCGCCGCCATTGCGTCATCCCACATCATGCCGCTGACATCGTTCACAATCTCAACGCCAGCCGCTACTGCCAGGCGCGCCGTGCTCGCGTGATACGTATCGATAGAGAGGAGCGCCTCCGGCCGGGCTTTCAGTATCCCCTCGATCACCGGCAGCACCCGGTCAGCCTCTTCAGCAGCCGACGGCCTGGCATAGCTGCCGGGCCGCGTTGATTCACCGCCAATGTCGATCACGTCCACGCCCTCGTCCAACATACGCAGCGCGACCTGCACAGCCACCGCCGGGTAGGTATGCAGACCACCATCGGAGAACGAATCCGGCGTCATGTTGAGCACGCCCATGATCGCCGTCCGCTCTCCCAGGACGAGCGCGCGCGTGCGCAGATGCCACGTTTTCTTCGTGCGTTTGGCGATGGGCATACGGCGATTGTAAGTTGTAGACCTGCACCACGCTTTAGCGCCGACGAAGGCTACCCGCCGCGATACACTCGCGTTCATATGGCTCTTGCGCACCCACGGCTGCGACGCTCTGCTCTCCTCCTGTTCGCTGTTTGCGTTTCAACCGTTATGCCGGCCCAGCACCGGGCTACGCACCATCCCGCAGAGCACTCGACCGGCAGCCTGGCGAACACGATCCAAAACCTGCTGGCGAATCCCGCCGTTGCTCACGCGCACTGGGGCATCTCTGTCATGACGACGGATGGCCAGCCGGTCTTCACTCTGAATGACGCTCAGTTTTTCCGGCCGGCCTCGAACGCCAAAATTTTCACTACCAGTGCTGCGTTTGCGCTGATTCCGCAGGACGCCGTCTACACCACCAACATCGTGGCAGAGGGGACCGTCGACAGCGCCGGAACCCTGCATGGAGCACTCGCTATCCTCGGCGCGGGCGATCCGACCATCTCCGGCCGGGCCTATCCGTACGCACAGCACAATGACCGTCCCAACCCGCCGCTCGCCGCGCTCGAGGACATGGCCGACCAGATCGTCCGTGCGGGCGTGCATGAAGTGGATGGCAGCGTGATTGGCGATGACAGTCTCTACCCGCTCGAACGCTACGCCACCGGCTGGGCCGTCGACGACCTGGTGTGGCTGTATGGCGCACCGGTGTCTGCTTTGACGGTGAATGACAACGCGGTTTTCCTGAATGTGCTGCCTAGTGTCGCAATGGCTGCCCATATTAATACTTCGTCTGTGACGAATTCTGTCTGGAACCCATCGACCAGCTATTACACAGTCGACAACACGGCGACCTTTGCGCCCGCAGCAGCTGCCTCGCATCCCGGCCTCGATCGCAGCCCCGGTTCACTCGCGGTTCGTCTCTACGGAACACTCCCGGCCGATGGCTACCATGTCGGCCTCGCGCTCGAAGACCCGGCCGAGTATGCGGCAAAGTCGCTGACAGAAATGCTGCAGGCGCGTGGCGTGAAGGTCAACGGGCAAGCCAGTGCGCGTCATCGCGCCTCTGTCGACACGCAGAGTTTCTTCAACGAGCGTGATCAGCCGGTGACCCTGCGGCCCGTCCCATTGACGCAGATCACCGCACCCACCAAAGGCTTCCGTGTACTGGCCACGCACAACTCGCCGCCGATCGCGGAGGACCTGACTGTCACCAACAAGGTGAGCCAGAACCTGCATGCCGAACTTACGCTGCGCGCCCTTGGCCGTCTCTACGGAAGCGATGGCAGTTTCGAGCAGGGCACCCGCGTCGTCAGGCAGTTCCTGTTGAATGCCGGCATCGATGGCGGCGACTTCACCTTCTACGACGGGTCAGGATTGTCGACCGGCGACCTGATCACCCCGCGCGCCGCCACACAGCTACTCGCCTACGCCTCCCGGCAGCCCTGGGGCGAAGCGTTCCGCGCATCCCTGCCCGTCGGCGGCGTGGATGGCTCGCTCACCGGACGCTTTACCAGCGCACTGTCGAAGGGCCACGTTTTCGCCAAAACTGGAACCTTGAATGAGACAAATGCCATCTCCGGCTATGCGCAGACTACCTCGGGAAAAACACTCGTCTTCTCCGTCCTGGTAAACGACCATACCCCCGAAAACAACGCCCAGATGCCAGTCATGGACGCCATCGTCGAAGCCATCATAGCCAAAGACTGAGTGAGCGCAGATTAGCCCGCGCGGCTCCTGCGCGGCGGGCATAGTTCACCACGCGGGTCTACGTCAAATACGGTGAGTATCGCTGCCGGCGCGGGGCCCGCCGGAGGCAATGCTACGCTCACATCAGGAGATTTCCCTATGGCGCAAAGCCGTCCGCAGAGCCTCGAGAATCATGCCAGCATCGACCCCTGGTATCACTACGTACTGACTGTCCTGCTGCTGATCACGCTGACGCTTGTGCTGGCATTTGTGTTCAAACGGCATGACCTGCTTTCGTTCGCAATGCTCAGCGGCACATTCGCGTTGCTGATTATTGCGGCGAAGGTGCGGACTTATCCGCTCAAGGTGCAGGACCGCGTCATCCGTCTGGAAGAACGTCTGCGGCTGATGACGATTCTGCCGTTGCTGCTGCATCACCGGATTGCTGAACTAAGCGAGTCGCAGCTGATCGCCCTGCGCTTCGCCAGCGACAAGCAACTGATGGCATTGACCGCGCGCGTACTCGAAGAAAATCTCGACAGTAAGCAGATCAAAGCAGCCATTACAGAGTGGCGGCCCGATCACTATCGCATATAGCGATCAAGGCGTGCATGCCTTGGGTCATGAAACAATTGTGCTGTGAAGAATTCTGACGCTGCTGCAAATTTGCCGGCTATTCAACTTGTCATTTTCGATTGCGACGGGACCATTGTCGACAGCGAACCCCTTGCATGCGCCGTGCTGGCGGAGTGCGCACGCGAGCAGGGCATCGACATTACGGCAGAAGACGCGCACACCCGCTTCAAGGGCGCACGCATGGCTGACTGTGTGCGAGAACTGGAAGTCATGCGTGGCTCGCCTCTCCCGGCGACGTTCACAGAAGACACGAAGCAGCGGCAGAATGCGGCCATGGTCGAGCGTCTGCAGCCGATGGAGGGCGCGCTGGATTTGCTCCAGGCGATGCACCTGCCGTATTGCATGGGGTCGAATGGTCCGCGCTCCAAGATGGAGCTGACGCTCGGCACCACCGGCCTGCTGCATTTCTTTAAAGACAACATTTTCAGCGCCTACGAAGTCGGCTCATGGAAGCCTGACCCGGAACTGTTCCTCCACGCCGCGCGGCATTACGGCATCGCACCGCAGCATTGCGCAGTCATTGAAGACAGTCTGCCGGGCATCCTTGCAGGCGTCGCTGCCGGCATGCAGGTATTTGCGATCAAGGAGCCGGGCATTCCCGAGATTCCCAACATTCCTGAAGGCGTGACGCGCATCGATAATCTCTATCAGCTGCAGGAATACCTGATCGCACCGGAGCGGCGGACGGTCGCGCCGGCTATGGCTCATCCGTGAAGCCCGTACCCCTGAAAGCCGTCTCTGTAAAGACGGGGCTCCTGTCATTAGCCATGGTCGCGGTGCTATGCGCGACTGGCTGCCAGCCGGACCTGCCGCCGGGCAAGCCTGTCAGCGCGCTCACCCCGGAAGAAGCAGCCGGCCATGAAGTCTTTCAAGGGCAGTGCGCCCGCTGCCATGCCGCCTACTCGCCCCAGGCGACGCATGGCCCAAGCATGTACGGCGTCTTTCGCCGGCCCGACCTGCCCAGCGGCATGAAGGCGACCGACGATCGCGTCTCCTCCATCATCCTGCACGGACGCGGCATGATGCCGGCCTTCGGCAACAAGATCAGCGATGAAGACCTGCAGCTTCTCCTGAAATATCTGCACACGCTCTGAGCCGGTCGCAAGCGGCGGCAGACAACACACCCAGGCGTTATGCTGGAGGTGTGTCGAATGATCGGTCAGATAAAGTCCTGTCGAAGAACGCGTCGCATGAAGAATTGAACCGGGAGCCAGCCATCGTGTCCTCACCAGCATTGGCAGCCGATGGGGAGCGAAAGTCAACCGTGGTGGGCACGAAGCTGCTGCCGGGCATGGCGATCATCGCCCTGTTCATGCTGGTCGAGTCGGGTCGTACTGCGTATGCCGTCTATGCCCACGAGATCTCAGGCCAGAACCGGTATGGGGCGATGGGCATTGCGACTATCCTTCTGGGCTGCGGCCTCGGCCTGTCGCAGCGGCGGCGCTGGGGCTGGGCTCTGACCCTGGCCATGGCGCTGCTGTCGCTGTGCTTTTTCAGCTTCATGCTGATGCGTCTGCACTATCCGCAGGCCCTGGTGATGACCTTCGTGAACGGTATCTTCTTTCTTTACCTCATCCGCCCTGAAGTCCGCGTGCGCCTGCGCTGAGCTCTAAACACCGTACCCGTCGAGGCCGCGTATGATCACTGGCAGCAGGTTTCGCCGGAGCATTCATGGCCAATGACGCAAGCCCCAAGCTGACCGCAGTGCTCGATCGCAAGCGCCTCAACCAGATGGACCGACTGGGCGACATGGCACGCTTCCCCGTCCCCGTACTGTGCGGTGCTACTCTCAACATCCTGATCACCATGAGTGTTGTCTGGCATTTCGAGCCGCGTGGACACGACGTCTACTTTCCGCTGGCGCAATGGATTGCCGGCGTGCTCATCGTGAATCTGCTGCCCGTTGTGCTGCTCCGCCTGACCCTCAAACCGGCAACGCAGTACCCGGTGATCGAAGAGATGAATTTCGTCGGGGACCAGCACAAGTTTTCGAACTGGGTCTACCTGGCCGCGTCTGCCAACATGGCATTCTGGATCAGCGTCGCCTGGATGGGCTCATGGGTCAGCCATACGCACCAGGTCATTGCAACGCTGCTGATTGTCGCCTTCCTCGCGACCTTCTCCCCGGCATGGATCAGGATTTTCCGCCGCCGATAATCGGCTCCGTGGCCACCTGGAGTCAGCGAAGTGAAAGCAACTTCTCTGTCTCCGGTACCGCTTCGTTCACAGCCACTCGATTTTTGCGGCTGCCGATGAACCGGTCGCGCGTCCGGATACTGGGCCGCTCGACTGCAAAATAAAACAGTACGCAGAAGCAGAAGCTGCCGGTAAGCGTAATGAAAGATTTTTCAACGCCGCGGTGCATACCTTGCAGCACGTGACTGCGCAGGATCTGAAATCCAAAATAATGGCAGAGGTAGGTACTGTATGCCGCCAGCGCCAGGCCGGTGATGGTCCGCTTCACGGTCCTCGGAATGAATGTTTGCGGCTGCCAGTGCAGGTCGTACAGCATGCGCAGGCACGCCATGTATGCCAGCGCATAGAGCGTTCCAAGCTCAATGCCGAGCGGGTGGATGGGGTTCACAATCAGCAGGATTGGCAGCAGCACCCACAGAAAACGAGCATACGTCCGAAGCCGAATCCATAAGTGCGGCCATTCCACAAACACCAGCGACAGCCACACCCCGCCGATTAATCCTTCGCAGCGGAACTGACTCATGAAACCCGGGTTGATCCCCTGGCTCACCGACGATCGCCATAGCGGAAAATCAGGCCATATCTGTGCGCCGTAGAGCATTGCGAGCGGCGCGAAAAAAGCTGCAGGGAGTAGCCAGACCAGTCGTCTGCGTCCGAATATGCTTAAGGCCGCCGCGCCGAGAATTGGCAGCAGCAGGTAGAAATGCTCTTCGACGCACAGACTCCAGGAAGGCGGGAAGCCATGCATCCCCACCTGGTTTTGCAGGAACAGCAGGTAGTACCACCGGACATGCAGCTCCGGGATCCAGTGCGACAGCGTCGCATGCAGACCCAGCGCGACGAAATATGGCGGCAGAGTACGCCACCAGCGGGAGATCCAGAAAGGACCGAGAGCGAACGTGCCGAGGGCGTGCGAGCGAAAATAAATGCGCCCGATCAGAAACCCGGAGAGCACGAAAAACAGGTCCACGCCGGTTCGCAGGTCGTCCAAAAGCGGCAGACCGTCAAGCGTGAAGCCATGGGCAACAAACACGCCGGCGATGGCGCATGCCCGGGCCAGGTCAAGCCCGAAGTTCCGTTCACGCGGGAAACTTGAACTCACAGCAACACTCTTGCTGTGATCGTGCCGATTGGCTTTGTCATGTTTCGGACACGTATCATCATGCGTGATCGAGACTGTTCTTGTACAGCGTTATGGGACCGGCCACGCAGGTGATGTGATTCACGACATGCAATCCAAAAAGCTCTAAGCCACACATAACAATCGTGATGCCGTCCCCAAATCCGTGAGACCGCCCCCAACCTTACTCGAGACAGGACTGGCGCTGCCATGCAGTGTCGGCGACGATCCAGATACAAAGGTTCGGTGCGGCCTGCTTCTGTCAACTCCTGCACGACTGGCCATCCAGCCGACCTATATAATCGGCACACCAATGAGCAAACAAGCAGAAGAGCTGGCAATGGTTCGCGACGGCGTGCAGGAATATCCTTCCTCCTCCGGCAGTCTGTTCGGCGACTACTTCAACGAAACCAAGCGATGGAATTTTCGCAAGAATGACATCATCGACGCACGCGGGCGGCGCCTGTTCGAGACCACCGCCATGGCCGTTGAGCACCATTCCTACCCGTTCCAGATCCCGCTGCAGACCCGCTCCGGACCCTGGGTACAGGCCGCTGGCCACCGGATGATGATGCTGTCGTCCTACGACTACCTGGGCCTGATCGGCGACCGCCGCGTGAATGAAGCCGCCAAGGCAGCCGTCGACCAGTACGGCACTGGTACCGGCGGCGTTCGACTTTTGACTGGATCGACTGATCTGCACCAGCAGATGGAAGCTGATGTTGCCGCCT
>CAXTNK010000001.1:0-378 GCA_964245665.1 uncultured Acidobacteriaceae bacterium | reverse complement strand
CTACAAGGGCATGGACGCAGCCATCACTTTCAGCTCCGGCTACCTGGCGAATGTCGCCGTCATCACGTCGCTTTTCGGCGCGCCTGACCGCGTAATTGCCGATTCACTTTCCCATCGCAGCCTGATGGACGCCTGCCGTATGGCGGGGGTGCAAATACAGCGCTTTCAGCACAATGATCCCGTCTCCCTTCGCCACGAACTGGAAAACGGCCCGCAGGCCAATCGCACGCTCATCATCAGCGATGGCGTCTTTTCCATGGACGGCGACATTGCCTGCCTGCCCGAGATCATCGCGTTGAAGAAGGAATTCGGTGCCTACCTGCTGATGGACGAATCCCATGCCTCGGGCATGCTCGGCGCTACCGGCCGCGGTACGGA